>CAZQTW010000026.1:0-75753 GCA_964596165.1 uncultured Planctomycetales bacterium
GCGGACCTCGTTCAAACGGAC
The DNA here is from genome assembly GCA_964596165.1 of uncultured Planctomycetales bacterium. Lineage (GTDB taxonomy): Bacteria > Planctomycetota > Phycisphaerae > UBA1845 > JAFGLZ01 > CAYUQT01. The sequence goes on from CAZQTW010000026.1 coordinate 22, forward strand.
CATCGTCGTCGAGGTCGGAAAACCGTGCCCGTGAGAGACGCAGCACAACCGACCAAACCCTGACTGTGTAGAGCAGTAGGGTATGTCCGGGCGTGTGTCACACGACGCAGACGCACTTCCCCCTCTCTGTCTTGTGCTTCTTGTGCCTCTTCACGGCGACAGAAAACCAGCCGCCCAAAGGCACAAGAACCGCCGGAGCGATGACGTGGTCCTGAAGGGGAGAGGTAAGTTTGTTGCCCCTCTCAATCCCCCCTCACCAAGAGCTGGAGATGCGTTACGACGCACAGTTCAACGCGCATCGCACGCTCTGCCGGCACTGCGTGGGTATTGCGGGTTCGACAGGGGACCCAATAAGATCCCGATCGGCACAGAATGCGTTTTCCGACGGAATCTGGAGAACAGACATGTTGGACTCGCGATTGAGCAAGTCGGCATTGTGGATGATCGGACCCTGGTGCTTGCTGGGCGTCGTGTGTGTGGCCGCCGAGCAGAAGACGATCAAGGTCGATCTAGCGGCCGCCAATGCGGTGGCACAATGGCAGTTCACCGATAAGCTGGCGGGTATTGCCGACGGTGAACTGCGGCTCGACGGGCGCGACTCGCCGGTTTACGCATTCCTGAAGGCGCCGGCCTTCGGCGATGTCGCGATCTCGGCCAAGTTCATGGTCGAACCCTCGGAAGGCGTCAAGGCCGTTGGATTCCTCATCGGGTCGACGGATTCCGTTACCTTCACGTACGTCCAGAAAGACTGGCAATCGGCAATCCTCTGCCGCAGCGACGCGGACGAGGAGTGGCGCGAAATCAAGCGGACCGCCGCCGCACATGAGCCCGGCAAGTGGTACGCCCTCAGGCTCGAACGCAGGGGCGACAAGGTCGGCGTTACCTTCGAAGATAAGCTCCTCTATGAGGCCGAGGCGAAGGGTGAACCGGGGCTGATCGGCTTCTACGCCAGCCAGGCGATTGGCCACGTCAAGGACGTCGAGGTGACGGGCGTCGAGGCCTCACTCGCCAAGCCGTGGGAGATGAAGAAACGACCCAGGCTGTGGGTGCACGTCTGCACTGACGCGGGGGCGGGGGCCTACGAGGCCTTCCCCGACGTCTGCCGAATGGCCGATGGGCGGCTGATCGCTGTCTTCTACGCCGGCTATGGCCACGTCGCGATGCCCAACGACAAGCTTCCCAAGGGCGGGCGCATCAGCTACTGCACGTCTGCCGACGAGGGCAAGACGTGGTCCAAGGCCGAGACGCTCTTCGACGGGCCCTACGACGACCGCGATCCGTCGATTGTCCAACTCAAGGACGGCCGGCTGGTGTGCAGCTTCTTCACGCTGAAGCCCAAGCAGGGAAGTACATCGTGGGACGGTCTGGGTTCGTGGATGGTCACCAGCAAGGATGGCGGCAAGACGTGGGACACCGAGCCGCAGCAGGTCGCCAAGGATTACTACTGCTCATCGCCGATCCGCGAGCTGCCCGACGGGCGGCTGATGCTCGGCCTGTATGCCGAAGAGAAAGGGACGGCCTGGGGCGCGGTGACGATCAGCGAAGACGGCGGCAAGACGTGGTGCCGGCCGATCGACATCCCGAACGGCGGGATGCGCCTCGACGCCGAGACCGACGTAATCCAACTCAAGGGCGGCAGCATCTTCGCCGCGCTGCGAGGGGCTCAGATTTCCGCCTGGTCGATCAGCAAGGACGGCGGCAAGACGTGGTCGACGGCCAAGCAGTTCGGTTTTCCCGGCCATTGCCACTATCTGCACCGGGCGCCCGGCGACATCATCCTGATGGCCCACCGGCTGCCGAACACGAGCCTGCACTACAGCCTGGACGAGTGCAAGACGTGGAGCCCAAACGTGATCGTCGACACAGTGATCGGGGCCTACCCCAGCATGGTCACGCTGAAGGACGGCACGATCCTGATTGTCTACTACGAAGAGGGGGCCGGCTCGAGCATCCGCGCCAAGCGGTTCCGCACCACGCCCAAGGGTATCGAGTGGCTGCCGTTCGAGTAGGACAGGCCCAACGTACACGGTCGCCCCTTGGGTCCAACCGGCCCGTCACGCTATAATCCTCGCCTGTGCGGGTGCTCGGGTGCCACTCGCAGCTTGCTGCGGGTGCAATCCGTCAGGAAGCCGGGCAAACACGGGCGGACAAGCCGCCCGTGGCACCCCCACAAGGGTTCTGAAACCACGTGTAGGCAATAGGGCGAGTGGTGTTCGCCGATGAAGTTGGGGGGCCGGAGGGTGGCTGCAATCTCTTCGGCGGCGGGCTCGCCCGTGTTGTTTGTGCGGAGGACGGTTCGAGGATGAACATCTTCACCAAGGCGGGGCTTCTGCTGCATATCGCCCGATGGCGCCTGTCATGGCCACTCCAAAATACCAAGTACCAAGTGACGGTGCCGGGCAATCCCAAGTTCATGGGACCGCGCGAGGCGGTCGCGACGTGTATTCGAGACGGCGACGTTGTGGGGTTCTCCGGCCTCGGCGGCGGCCATCGTCCGACGATCATCTACTATGCGATCCGGGACTTGTTCAAGGAAACCGGGCACCCGCGCGACCTGACGGTCTTGGCGATCGGCGGGATCGGAGGACGCGGCAAGATCCCCGGAACGTTGGAGGAGCTGGGTCACGCCGGCTTGGTCAAGCGGATGATCGCCGGCCACCTGGAGACGTATAAGTCACTCCTCAGGTTGGCCGACGAGGGCCACCTGGAATTGCAGACGATGCCGCAAGGCACTCTCGCCTTTCTGCTGGCTGCGCAAGGAGAGGGCGAGTACTCGATCACGAGCAAGACAGGGGTTGGAACGTTTATTGATCCTCGCGTCGGTCGCGGCTCGCCGGTTACCGACGGTGCCGCCGAGCAGTTCGTCACCGTCGACGGCGATCGGCTCTGCTATCGCATCCCGCCGATCAATGTGGCCGCGTTCAACCTTCCGGCCGCCGACCGCGAGGGCACGATCTATCTGAAGAACGCCGCGATGCTGGCCGAGTGCCGCGAACTGGCGCGAGCCGCGCGTCGAAACGGCGGCAAGGTCATCGTCAACGTCGGTCTGATCGTCGACAAGGGTTGGGGGGAGGTTGCCCTGCCGGCGGACGACGTCGACGCCATCGTCGTCTGGCGCCGTGCCGAACAGGGCGCCGGCATCGAGCACCGCCGCTACTGGCCGATGTTTACCACCGAGAGCACCATGCCCTTGGACGAGGCCATCCCGCGCGTCCGGTTCATCAATACGGTCCTGGGGATCACGCCGCGACGGACGCCGCCCGAGTTTGCCTTGGCGCGGCTGGCGGCTTGGACGTTTACCCAACACGCGCACAAGGGCAGCCTGGTCAATATCGGCGTCGGCCTGCCCGAAGAGGCCTGCCGGCTGATGTACGAAGGCGGGGTGCTCAACGACATCACGCTGTTTACCGAAAGCGGCGTCATGGGCGGCGTGCCCGCGCCGGGCGTCTTCTTCGGAACGGCGATCTGTCCGAAGAAGATCCTGTCGTCCGCCGAAGTCTTCAAAATGTGCTATGAGAAGCTCGACGTGACGGTTCTGGGCGCGCTGCAGGTCGACAGCGCGGGCAACGTCAACGTCTCCAATCGCGGCAAGGGCGCCATCAACTACGTCGGACCGGGCGGCTTCATCGATCTGACCACGGCCGCCAAGATGGTGATGTTCGTCACCAGTTGGATGGATCGGGCTGAGTACGACCTGTCGGGCGGAAAGATCCGCATCGCCAAGCCGGGCAAGATCAAGTTCATCGACAAGGTCGACGAGATCACGTTCAACGGGCAAGAAGCGCTCAAGACGGGTAAGAAGATCTTCTATGTGACCACCGTTGGGACGTTCCGCCTGACGCCGCGAGGCATGGAGATCATGAACGTCATGCCCGGTATCGACGTCAAGAAGGATATCCTGGACGTGTCGCCCATGAAGATTGTTCTGCCCGAATCGGGCGAGGTGCCGGTGGTCGATTCGTCCATTGTGACCGGCGAGGGGTTCCGACTGACCCTCAGCAGGTAGCGGGACTTCCTCTATGGTTCGTCGTGCTTGTCGTCGGCCGAATCAGAGCGGCCATGAGGCAGCGGTCGATGGAAGTCGGGTGGCGAGACAGGGAAGGTCTTGGCTTCCCATAGCGCCCAAGTCGAACCGCTCCGATAGGATCGGTCCCGAAGCCGAACAAAAGCGCTTGTCCCCAATTCTGCAGGAGGCTCTCATGCACCGTATCCTGGTGTGCGCGGTTGCGTCGCTCGTGGTTGCACTCCCGGCGTCTCCGGCGTTGTGCGCAACGTCCGGTCCCGTTGTCCCGGACGATGTGCGGCGGCACATTCGGCAACTCGTCGACGGCGGCTGGGCGGTCGGCATGGCCGTCGGCGTGATCGACCCCAGCGGGTTGTCCTTCTTTTGTTGCGGAAAACGTTCGGCCAACGGCGACGAGAAGGTCGATCCGGACACCATCTTCGAGATCGGTTCGGTCACTAAGGTCTTCACCTCGCTCCTCCTGTCCGACCTCGTCGAGCGCAAGGTTGTCGGCTTCGATGATCCGGTCGAGAAGTACATGCCCGAGGGGGTCAAAGTTCCGTCACGCGGCGACAAGAAGATCACCCTGCGGCATCTGGCCACACACACCTCCGGCCTGCCGCGGATGCCCTCGAACTTCGAGTCGAAGGATCCTGAGAATCCCTACGCCGACTATACTCCCGAACGGCTCTACGCGTTTCTGAACGGATGCCAGCTCGAGCGGGACATCGGCAGCAAGTATGAATACTCGAATGTGGGGGCCGGACTCCTCGGACACGCCTTGTCGCGTGCGGCGGGCAAATCGTACGAGGACCTTATCGTGACGCGTATTTGCAGGCCTCTGTGCATGCCCGACACGACGATCACGCTCTCCGACGACCTGCGCAAGCGCCTGGCGACCGGCCACAACGGCGGCGGAAGCGCCGTTAAGAACTGGGACCTCAACGTGCTCCAGGGCGCCGGCGCCATCCGATCGTCGGTCCGAGACATGTTGAAGTTCGTGGCGGCCAACATGGGCCTCACCGAGACCGCCTTAAGGCCGGCCATGCGGCTTCAGCTTCAAGAACCGCGACGCCCGACGGATAGCCCCAATCAGTTCGTCCTTCTCGGCTGGCATGTCAACACGAAACACGGCACGGATATCATCTGGCATAACGGCGGGACCGGCGGCTATCGGAGCTTCTGCGGATTCGTCCCGAGTAGGACATTCGGCGTCGTCGTGCTTTCGAACGTGGGTAGCGACGGCAGCCAGACCGACCCCATCGCGCTGCACATCCTTGAGCCCAAGTTCCCCCTGCCGGATATCAAGGAGGTGCGCACGGTGGACGCGAGCATCCTCGACTCTTACGTTGGGTACTACGAGCTCTTGCCGGGCATGGTCTTCAGCGTCCGGCGCGAAGGCAATGGCCTGTTCGTTCGCCTCACGGGCCAACCCGAATGCCCGGTCTACGCCAAGTCGGACAACGTGTTCTTCTACAAGGTTGTCGAGGCCGAACTGACCTTCGTCAAGGACGACCAGGGCAAGGTCACCGGCCTCGTCCTATTTCAGAACGGGATCAGACAGCCCGCCCGCAAGCTCGGGCCCGACTACAAGCCTCCGGCACCCAAACGGGAGGTGCCGATTGATGCCAAGATCCTCAAGACCTACGTTGGGAAGTACAAGAACTTCGTGGGCGAGGTGTTCGACGTGACGGTGGAGGACGGAAAGCTGATGATCCGGCTTACCGACCAGCCGCGGGTCCAAGTCTATCCGGAGTCTGAGACGACGTTCTTCTATAAGGAAGTCGACGCCCAGATTGAATTCATCAAGGAGAAGGACGGAAGCGTGAACCGGCTCATCCTGCATCAGGGCACGCTGAACATCGCGGCGAAGCGAATCGAGTAACACCGCAATGCGAAAACCGAAGGAGAGGGTGGATCGTTCGGGGTCACACGAAGGGAGCTTCCATCCATGCGCGTACTGATCCTGTCGACGTCGGTCGGAGCGGGGCACCTTCGCGCCGCCCAGGCGATCGAATTGGCCTTGCGCGAGCTCGATCCGACCGCCTCGGTGACCAACCTCGACGTTCTGACGCTCACGAATGCGACCTTCCGCAAGATCTACGCTCAGACCTATCTGGATCTGATCGGCAAGGCGCCGCAGTTGCTCGGGTATCTCTACGACCTGATGGACCAGCCGCGTTCGCCGCGCAGCCGCAGCGATCGACTACGGGTCAAACTCGAGAGGCTGAACCTCACCCGCTTCACCCGCCTGCTCGAAGGCGAGCCGTGGGATTTGGTCGTCAACACACATTTCCTGTCGGCGGAGATCATTGCCTCGCTGCGCCGGAAGAATCGGATAGACATACCGCATTTCATTGTGACGACGGACTTCGAGACCCACCGTCTGTGGGTCCACCGGCCCTGCGAGCACTACTTCACCGCCATCGAGGAAGGCGCCGTTTACCTCGAGTACTGGGGCGTGCCGGCCGGCGACATTACGGTCACCGGCATCCCGATCCACCCGGTCTTCAGCAAGCCCAAGGATCGCGATGCCTGCCTCGATCACCAAGGCCTTCGCGGCGACCGGCCGATCCTCTTGCAGCTCGCCGGCGGATTCGGCGTGGGACCGGTCGAACAGCTTTACCGGGCAATCCTGCAAGTGGAAGTGCCCTGCGAAGTCGTCGTGGTCGCCGGACGAAACGAGGGACTCCGAAAGAGGCTGCAAGCCTTAAAGTCACCCTCGCGGCACCGTACCAAGGTCCTCGGCTTCACCGATCAGATCGACGAGTTGATGCTGCTGGCGGACCTGGTCGTTTCGAAGCCCGGCGGCCTGACCACCTCGGAGGCCCTCGCCCGCGGCGCGGCGATGGCCATCGTCAACCCGGTGCCCGGGCAGGAGAGCCGCAACAGCGACTTCCTCCTCGAGCATGGCGCCGCCATCAAGATCAACAGCATCGCCGCATTGCCGTACAAACTGAACACCCTGCTCGGCGACCCCTCGCGGCTGGAGGCGATGAAGGCCAACGCACGGCGCCTCGGCCGGCCCCAGGCGGCGTTCGATATCGCCCGAGCCGTCCTGAACTTCACGAGATGAGCCCGGTACCGCCTTTGAAATGCAGTCGGGAGATGAACATGAAGACTTGGCGACATGCCGCAACGCTGAGCTTGATCGCGACCTCCTGGTACACGCTTTGTCCGGCCGAGCAAGCCGCGCCGACGCTGCGAGAAGACTTCTCCGCCGGCGACGTGCGATGGGCACCTTACTTCAGTCCCGGCGAATGGGGCGTCCGCGACGACGTCTTTCGCAGCACCGGCAAGGACGAGAACTCCGCGCGTCTGGCCAAGCTTCCGCCCGTGGCCGACGTGATGATCGATACCGAGGTCCGTGTCGGACCAGGCAACCGCGGGAACGTCGGCCTCGTCCTCAGGGCGCAGGAAGACCAGACCTGCCTGGTCCTCCGTTACTACGACCGGATCGACTCGCTCGAACTCCTGGAATACGTCAAGGGCAAGCCGACGCAGAAACCCGGCGGCGCCGGCGCCCTGAAGCTGACCGCGGGGACGTGGTATCGCATGAAGGCCGCCGTTATCGACGACCTGATCCTCGGCAAGCTCTGGCCCGCCGCGGGTCAGGAACCCGGATGGCAGTTCCGCGCCCAAGTGTCCCAGCGCCAGTCGGGCGGTGTCGGACTGGTTGCGCAGGACGCCACCCAAGTCGAATTCCAGAACGTCAGCATCTGGACCGGCGCCGCCGTCGCGGTGCTCAAAGATGAGCTGAAGCAGGAGAAGGCCGACCGCGAGAAGAAGATCCGCGAGACACTCGAATTGAAAATCGAGCCTACACCGTTCGTCCTCAAGAGCAAGGACGGCCCGCTGCGTCGCATCAACGTGCGAACCACGGCGCTGGGCAAGCCGGAGCCCGTCGGCGGAAAGCTCTCGTTCTCCTGCGGCGGCATCAGCCAGACCCTATCCGTCGAGCCGGCCCAGTTCGAGGGCGGCGCGTATCCGCTGCTGGTATCGGAACCCACCCAGGCGACCGAGCTTCACGTCACCTTTGATTCCGCCATCGGCAAGACGCTGGAGGCCACGGGCGAGGTCACGCCCGTCCGCCGGTGGACGATCTACATGACACCGCATACGCACTACGACATCGGGTACACGCACTCACAGCCCGAGGTCATCGAACGGCTGAGCAAGGACATGGACCTGGCGGTCAAATACTGCACCGAAACCGCCGATTGGCCCGCCGAGAGCCGCTACCGTTGGACCGTCGAGGTCACCGGCCTGATGAAGAACTACATCGAACGCCACAGCGAGGCCGAGGTCGCCCGGTTCATGGACCTCGTCAAGCAGGGGCGGATCGAGATTTGCGGCTATTACCTCAACATGCCCACGGAGGTCGTCGGCCACGAAGAGGAGATCCGCTGCCTCTACTACGCCCAGGAACTCCGCAAGCGGTACGGCGTCACGATCGACACGGCCATGATCAACGACGTCCCCGGCTACGGTTGGGCGCTGCCGCAGTTGCTTCGCGAGGCGGGTATCTCGCGCGTGTCGTTCCGCGCCAACTCGATCCGCGGGCAATTCCTCTGGTATCGCCCCGGCGCGGTACAACGCCCGTTCTACTGGGAAGGACCCGAGGGCAGCCGCGTCTTCTTCTGGTACACCGACAGCTATCGCAGCGGCAACTTCTTCCGTGCCCCCGGCCTGCATGAGGGCGAGTTCCTGAATGTCATCCGCCGCAATGAAGGCGTTGGGTACCCCTTTGACGACATTCAACTGCGAATGGGCGGCGACAATCTGCCGCCGGAGTTCAACACCAGCCGCAACGCGCGGGCGTGGAACGACAAGTACCTCTGGCCCAGGGTCGTCGTCGCGACAAATCGCGAATTCCTGGAACCACTTGAGACTCGCCACGGCGCCCAGTGTAAGACCTACCGAGGCGACATCCCGAGCTGGTGGGCCGAGGGCCCGGCCAGCTCGGCCCATGAAAACGGCATCGTGCGGCTGCTCCATGACCAACTGGTCGCCACCGAGACCCTCTGGACGCTCGCCCGGCTGGTTGATCCGAAGGTCGAGTATCCGCGAAGGGAAATCGATGCCGCCTACGACAAGATGATCCACTTCGACGAGCACACCTGGGGGGCATCGTGCAGCATCTCGGAACCCCAGAGCGAAAAGACGCTGACCCAATGGAAGTGGAAGGCGGCGTACGCCCACGATGCCAAACGACTCGGCGACCACCTCTACCGCCGCGCGCTGGAGGAGGTGTCGCGAGGCGTGTCGTCCAAGGCGGCGAATTCCTTCGTGGTCTGGAACACGCTCGCCTGGCCACGGACCGACGTCGTCGAGCTGTCGCTCGGCGGCACGCCGTTCGAGGGTCAGGGCGGGGTCGCCGTGAAGGACGCCCGTGACGGCAAGATCCTGCCGCTCCAACGTTCAGCCGACGGCAAACAGGCCTGGTTCATTGCCACGAACATTCCGCCCGTCGGCTACGCCGTCTTCAACGTCGAGTCGGGCCCCGCATCCAGTGCGACGCCCTCATTCGGTCCGGAGGGGACGCTCGAAAACGCGTTCTATCGCATCGTCGCTGACCCACAGGTCGGCGGGCTGAAGAGCTGGTACGACAAGGACCTCAACCGCGAATTGTTGGACCCCAACGCCGCGTACCTCGGCAATCAGCCGATCTATGAACGATCTCTCGACGGCCGCGACGCCATCGACCGCAAGACGCCTTCGCGTTTCAGCCGCGTGGTGCCGAAGGGCGGCAAGCTCATTTCCCAAACGGCCGGCCCGGTCTTCCGGGAGATGGTCATCGAAACCTCGCTGCCCACCGTACCGACCATTCGGCAATGCATGCGTCTCTACAACGACCTGAAGATGGTAGACATCATCAATGGGGTGACCAAGGAGGAGATCTTCGAGCCCGAGGGGCTCTACGTTGCGTTTCCGTTCGAGGCCGGCACACCGGAGATCCGTTTCCAGATCGCCAATGCGAGCATGCGTCCGGGCAAGGACCAACTTACCTACTCGTGCCAAGACTTCTACGCGATCCAGCACTGGGTAGATGTAGCCGCCGAGGGCTACGGGATCGTGCTGGCGCCCGTCGAAGCGCCGCTCGTCCTCGCCGGCGGCCTCAACGCTTACCAGTGGGCGGACAGGATCGACTTCAATAACGGCCACCTCTACTCGTGGCCCATGAACAACTACTGGTGCACCAACTTCCGCGCCGGCCAGTCGGGCACGATGTTGTTCCGATATCGGCTGACCAGCTACGCGGGTCCGCCCGATGCGGTCCGGACCACGCAATTCGCCTGGCAACCGTTCTATCCGCTTGTACCCGTGTGGTTGAAGCCCGACGAAAAGGGCGGCGGGTCGGCGACGGATTCACTCGTCCAAGTGGGGGGCGATCCGCTCATCGTCAGCTGTATCAAGCAGGCCGAGTCGGGCGATGGAGTCATCGTCCGACTGCTGGAAGTGCGCGGCAAGCCGGCGCGTTGCGCGCTGCGATTCACGCTGCCGAAGGGCCGTCGCCTCATTCGCGCCTACAAGGCAAGTTGTCTTGAAGTCCCGGGAGACGCCCTGGAAATAGCCGATAGCACCGTAAAGGTAACCGCCCGGCCGAACGAGATCGTGACGATTGGCTTGGTGACCGAGTAGCCGGTACCCAAGGCTCGTCGCTTCGAACAACCGCGATGCGGTCTGTCTCACGCAGAGGCGCGGAGAACGCAGACAAACAGACTGAATTACTCGTTCCTCTGCGCGCCTGCGCAAGTCTTCCCGAGTCGCGGAACGGAGCGGCGCCGGATATGCCTCACACCAAGTAGGCCGGATCGTCGGCGAGCTTTGCCTTCAGCTCTTTCGCCGTGGCCTCTTGACCGGCCTTGCCCATGAGGGCGAACGTATAGATCTTGCCCAGTTCGACGGCCGGCTGATCGTAGGCGTCGATATTCAAGAGCAACCCGGCGATACTCGTGGCGGCCTCGTAGAGGTAGATGAACTGTCCGACGGTCCCCGCCGTGATGCTGGGGAACCGGATGGACAATGTCGGTCGTTGGCTGGCGACAAGGGCTTGTTCGGTCGCCCGCCGCTCGGCGTTCAGCAACGCGCTCATCTTCTGCCCGCCGAGGTAGGCCATGGCGTTGACGACGGCATCGGTCTGGGGGATCGTCACGTCGCGATCGAACTCCTCGACGGCCAGCGTCGTGATCACCTTGTCGTTGGGACCCTCGCGATACAACTGCACCTGCGAGTGCTGATCCGTCGTGCCGAGCGCCTTGATGGGCGTCGGACCGGCGTAGACGTCGGCGCCGTCCAGCGACTTGCGCTTGCCGAGGCTTTCGGCCCAGAGCTGACGATACCAGTCGGCCAGGTCCTTCAGGCGAGAACTGTAGGGCATCATGACATGAAGCCGCTTGCCCCGCTGATAGAGCAGATAGTGAATCACCGCGATCAGCGCGGCTGGGTTGGCCCGCAATTCGGGTTTCCTGACACGTTCATCCATGGCGGCCGCCCCCGCAAGCAGCGCCTCGATGTCGATGCCGCACATCCCGGCGCTGAACAGGCCGACCGCCGACAAGACGCTGAACCGTCCGCCGACGCCGTCGGGCACGGGCAGCGACTCGTAGCCCTCGGCGTCGACGATGGACCGCATCGTCCCCTTGGCCGCGTCGGTCGTCACTAGGATGTGCCGCTTGGGACCGTCCTTACCGAGTCGCCGGCGGAGCAGGTCGCGGACGACGAGGAACTGGGCAGCCGTCTCGGCCGTCTCGCCGGACTTGCTGATCACGTTGAACAGCGTCTTGTCGAGCTGATCACCGATCGCGTCCAGCACCTCGCCGAATTGGACGGGATCGACGTTGTCCAGGACGAACAGCCGCGGGCCGCCGCGCCGGGCGTCCGGGATCAGGTTGTGGGTATAGGGGTTGAGGGCGGTCTGGAGGGCGATGTTGCCCAGTGCCGATCCGCCGATGCCGCAGACGACGAGGTTCGCGTACTTGCCCTGATGCCGCTCGCAGGCGGCCTCAACCGTCGCGAGCATTTGCTGGTCGTAAGGCAGCTCCCGGTACCGGCGTTTCCCCTGCTTTCGTTCGCCCTCGATGCGTTGGACGACGGACGCGATCTTGGCCGACAGGCCGTCGATATCGGCATCGCTCAGGCCGTGTTCCGGGCCCACGGCCGAGGCCGTAACGTTCTTGTAGTACAAACGGAGCACGTCGTTGCTTGCGGACATGGATCACACTCCAAACACGTCGGCGCGCCTACACCCTGCATCCCCTCACGGCAAAGCCCCGCACAGGCCCCGGCCGTCCCGACCATTCTGTACGCCAGATCAGTCGGTGTCGAGGATTTGGATCTTCGCATACTCAAGAATAAGCGTCTTTTCAACCCCGTTGCCAAATCGTACGCCGGCACGGGTTCGCCGGCCGACCGGGTCGATCCACAGCAGCCGCCCGACACCGAACATCGGGTGCCGGATCAGTTGACCCTTACGCAGGTACCCCAGCGAGGTCCTGACCGAGCGCCCCGAGTCTTCAACGTCCTCATACCGGTATCGTTGACCCTCGCTGTCACCGCCGTTCTGCCGGCCCTTGAAGCCTTGCCATGGATTCTCGTCCTCACTGCTCTCGCGGCTTTCACGTTCGATCTCCTCCGGTGGGAGTTCATCCAGGAATCGCGATTCGGGCATGCGCGTCGTCTGGCCACGCAGCATTCGGTAGGCGGCGTGTGTGAGGATCAGCACCTCGCGGGCACGCGTCATGCCGACGAAGCACAGCCGCCGTTCCTCCTCCATCTCATCGCGCTTGGCGTTCGGAGCGGTCGCCCGGCCGTGCGGCAGCAGTCCCTCCTCCAGCCCGATGATGAAGACGACCGGAAACTCCAGCCCCTTGGCCGCATGAAGCGTCATCAGCGTCACCGCGCCCGCGGAGTCCTCGACCGAGTCCACGTCGCTGACCAGACTGATCTCGTGCAACCACTCGGCGAGCGTGCCTTCCGGGTTGAGGGCGTCGTATTCGGCGGCGGCGGTGATCAGCTCGTTGACGTTGGCGATGGGATCGCCGTCGGGTTCGGCCGCCTCGAGTTGCTTCCGCAGGCCCGACTCGAGCAGGACCTGCTCGAGCACGTCGCGCACGGGGAATTGAGGACCGTCCTGAAAGCGCCGCATCATCGCGGCGAACTCCGCGATCCTGCCGGCCGACCGTTTAACGGCCTCGATCCGACCGGCCTGACCGCACATCTCGAAAAGCGTGCGACCGGCCGCCTTCGCTTCGTCGCCCAGCCTTGTCAGCGTGGTCTTGCCGATGCCGCGGGGAGGCTCGTTGATGATGCGAAGCAGCGACACCTCATCGGCAGGGTTCACGATCACGCGAAGGTACGCCAGGACGTCCTTGATCTCCTTGCGATTGTAGAACTCGACGCCGCGGGCGATCTGATACGGGATCTTCGCCTTGCGGAGATACTCCTCCAGCACCCGGGTCATGGCGTTCACGCGGTAGAACACGGCGAAGTGGCCCCACGGCCGCTCGGCTCGCATCCGGTCGATCGTCTCGGCCACAAAGGCAGCCTCGTCCTCGGCGTCGGGGCAGTCGACGACTCGAACCCTGGCCCCTTGCGGATTCTCCGTCCACAACGATTTCGCCCTTCGATGCCGGTTGCGTGAGATCAGACTGCCGGCGGCGGACAGAATCGCCTTGGTCGACCGGTAATTCTGTTCGAGCCGAACGACCCGGGCGTTGGGATAGTCCCGCTCGAATTCCATGATGTTCTTGATGTCCGCCCCGCGCCAGGCATAGATGCTCTGGTCGGGATCGCCGGTGGCGCAGATGTTCTGCCGTTGCAGCGCGAGCTGGTGGGCGATCATGTACTGGGCGTGGTTCGTGTCCTGGTACTCGTCGATCAGCACGTAGTGGAACCGATCCTCGAGCCGCGTCCGCAATTCCTCGTTGTCGCGCAGCAGAATTGCCATGCGCATCAGCAAGTCATCGAAGTCAAGGGCGTTCTGCTCACGGAGCAGCGCCTCGTAGGCGGCGTAGACTTTCTTGGCGGTCTTGAGCGACCAGTCGACGGTATCGTTGGCGAACTGGTCGGGCGACTTCAGCTCGTTCTTGGCGCGGCTGATGACCGATTCGATCCACGACGGACTGAAGGTGTCGGCCGCCACCTCCGCCCGGACCATCGCATCGCGGATGACCTTCGTCCGATCGGCCGTGTCGAAGATCGTGTAGTTCGACGGGATGCCCGTCAGATCGGCATATTCGCGGAGAAGGCGTGCACACACGGCGTGGAACGTGCCGACGACCACGCCTCGACCGACGCCGGTCGCCCGGATCCGCTCGCGCATTTCGTTGGCGGCCTTGTTGGTGAACGTGATCGCCAGAATGCTGCTCGGCCGCGCGCCGGTCAGCGCCAGGTAGGCGACGCGCCGCGTGATCACACGCGTCTTGCCGCTGCCCGCGCCGGCCAGGACGAGTAGCGGGCCGTCGCGGTGCGTGACGGCCTCGGTTTGCGGTTCGGTCAGGTCCTTCAGCAGATCTTCCGGCTTCATAAGCCCTCTGGGGAACGGCTGTTCCGTCCGTGGTGTTCGCCGAATCGGTCGGCATTCGGCGAATGCGCTTAACCTTCGCGGCCGACGCCGCGCCGACATCCGTTGGACTCATTCGATGACGACACAGGTGTGCGTCTTGAGTCGCGGGACGGTGAGTGTAACCCGTCCGCGGCGATATGTGAACGTGAGGCGGCGTTTTTGCGGCAGCAACACGGCGGACCTCGGCTTGCGGGCCCGCAGGACCGACAGGCGGATGTAACAGACGGGAACGGCCTCCTCCGAAATCGACCATTGCGGACCGTTCTGAATCTCGTACCGACCGTTCACCAGGTGAATCAGGTCGGCCTTGTCGCGACACCAGTGGACGACCTCGACGCAGGGCGGCGCCGCGACGCGCAGTCGTCGCTCCTTCATCGAGCGGCGCACCAGATTCGCCACGAGCTTGCGAAGCTCCGGGTAATCGTGCCGGGCATACGAGGCGAAGATTTCGCCGGCGATCATGACCACGCGCCCCTTGCCGGTCTTGTGAATCGTGATGGCCGGAGGTCCGCCACGTCGCTGCGGCGGGGGCTCCTGCCAGTTGTACGGCGCGAATCCCGCCACGGCAGAGGGGGCGACGTATTCGGCGAGCTCCTTGGCGGCCTGCGCCTCGAACAACCCGAACCGGCCGTGGACCACCAACGGCATATCGTGAACGCCGCGGCCGAGTCTGCGGGATCGGGAGCCGATGTAGCCCCACCGGGAATCCGCCGGCCCGTGGAACCGGACACCCATGAGACAGTCGAGTTCGCGAGGAAAGGGATACGACGCGATCAGCGTCCCGCCCTTGTTGACGTACTTGTAGAGTGCGACCACGGTTTCCGGAGCGAGAACCTCCTGCTCGGGCAGGATCACGCCCACGTAGTCGGCGATCGTGTCGCGGAGCGTCCGTTCGTTGACAATGTTGAAGTGCTCGTTGCTTTGGACCAGCATCTTGTGCGCGCCGCGAATCTTGACCAGCGCGTCTTCGTTGCCGAAGAGTTGCGTGCCCATGCCATACGACGTGCTGGCGCTGTGGAGCACGGCGATGTTCCGAGCCGGCGTGGCGCCGCGCGTCAGCCCTTCGCGCTCGGCGACGAAATCGAAGACCCGACGAACGCAGGCGTAGATTCCCCGGTCGAGCGTGCCGTCGGGATAGAACGTGTCGCCCAGGATGCACGTGCCCCCGTTGGCCAGCACGGTGGCGAACTCCTGCCGCAGAACCGCCGCGGGTTTCATCGTCCAGTCGCCCCGGTGCTCGATGAACCGCGGCGTCATGATCTCGTACGGCACGCCGAGCGTCGCGAGGTATCGCCCCTCCAGGCTGTAGGCGAGCATGTTCGGCGCGGGGTCCGTCGTCAGATAGCCGACGTACTCCCGCGGCGGCTCCGGCATCCGCGTCGAATACGCCCAGTTGAAGCCGACGCGGACGTTCGGACGATAAGCGTGGACGGCGTCGGCCATCCGCTGCTCAAAGGCATATCCCACCTGCCGAAACCAGGCGGCATACCGACCCCACTCGCCGTTGCCCGGCGTGGTCGGCAAATCACTGCCCGATGCTTGCCGATACGCGGCGCGACAATGATCGCAATAGCACGGCGCCAGATTGGCGTTCGCGGCACAGTCGAACACGATCTCGTCGAAATCGTAGCGTTCGGCGATCTCGCGGACCTGCGGCTCGGTCAGTTGGGCAACGTAGGGGCTGTTGAAGCAGACCTTCGTGCCGATTGCCCCGTCGGCCGAGCGACGCATCCACTCGGGATGCAGGCGTTTGATGCGTTCGTCGATCGCCGCGCTGTAGTAGAGGCGAACGAGCAAGCCGGCGCGGCGGCACGCGGCAATCATCCCGGCGACAAGGTCCTTCGTCAGGTGCGGGTGGGCGTTGCCCAGGGCCGTCGGGTACGTGGCGTTGCCGTAATGGCATTTCGCGAAAACGGCGATGCCGTTAACACGGGCTTTTTTCAGTGTGGCGACGATCGCGTCGAAATCGGCGGCATGTCCCACCTTTTCGACGAAATCGGGCATGTGGAAATCGAAGTGAATCATCCGTGAAACATCGGCGAACTCGGGCATGATCGGCTCCCCTCGATCGCGGTCAACATCCGTGTCACGACGCCTTTCGACACCCGCCATTATGCCGTCGCGATGGCCAAGGGCAAGCCCTTGCCCTCGTCGGGGCAACATGCGCCGGGACCATCGCGGCTCGGTGCATGTGTGTCCGACGCCATACCCAAGCCGTCGGCGCGAGCATGTTTATAATTGCCTTGATGGGACTGCCCATGCGACAATTCCCGTCGCGCCTTCGGTCCGCGGAAGTGTCTCCCTGTAAACGGTGCGTGGGCGTTTTCCGAACAGTGAGGAGACGCGCGACGTTGGCACCAGCAGTCCCCATTTCGTCAGGCCGCAGATCGGCATGATGCGGAAGATGTCGCAGCTTGCCGATGATTACGGAATTGACGTGTGGATCTGGCATTCGGCGCTGGGCGTGGACCACGCCCAGCCGGCGACGGTCGACTCTGCCCTGAAGGAATGGGGCGAGGTCTACTTGAAGCTGCCGCGCGTCGATGCGGTATTCGTACCCAGCGGCGACCCCGGACGCCTTGAACCGAAACATCTGATGGCATTTCTCGAAAAGGCGGCGGACGTGTTTCGGCGGGCACCGCTTGTCGATTCGCTTGTGGCAATGGACAAGGCGGAACGTATCCTGGACCGCGCGGTGTTGGCCCCCGTGGCTCAGGATCTCCGCGCCCGCGTCTTCGAGCTGGCCGAGGCGCTGTATCCAAGCATTCGCATGCGGTTGAGCGTGCCCCGCTACGAGGCGATTCATATCGACCGCGGCGCAAACCTGGACTTGATCGACGTTCCGCTCGACGATCGTCTCTGGCTCAAGGCCCGCTTCGCAGAGCTGCGGTGGAAGGACACCGATCGTCAGCGGCAACAGGGGATTTCCGAAATCGTCAACTGGACCGATCCCGGACCTGGAGTCTACCCGTCCTCATGCTCCACGGCGGGCGTCCCACGGATCGCGTGATATGCCCCGCTATCGCACGAAATCGGGGCGGCTCGACGCGGTGATTGCACGGAACCCATCAATCGGAAAGCCCCACTTGCAGAACCGTCGGGCCGCGGCTTTGTAGGCACCTCGGGCTTTTGTCCGAGGAATCGTTGCACGCGGTCACGGACCGTTCCGACCTCGCCGCGTGCGCAAGGAAAAGGGGCCGCACATGGCCCCTTCAAGCTCTATTTTGTAATGCGCCCCCGGTACCGAGCGACCGTCCCGGAGGGATTACTTCTACCTCCGTCGGCGGCCCAGGTGCAACAGTCCCCAGCCAAGCATCGTGGCCACCAGCATGGGCGTCCCGGCCGACCCACACGAACCGCATGTCGGACATAGGCATGCGAGGTCCCATGGATCGGCATTGCTCGTATCGCTGGTCCTCGCGGGCGCCTTCGAGACACTACACATGAGCGAGGCCATCGCCGATTGACCTTTGCTGTCGGTGACTCGAACGGTTACCGGATACGCACCGGCATTCAAGTAGGTATGTTCCACCACCTGTCCGACGGCCGTCGCGCCGTCGCCGAACGTCCAGAGGATTTGATCGATGGTGGTACCGGGGGCAGCCACCACTACGCTGCGAAGCCGAATCACGTGGGGCGCGGGCCCGTCCGCGGAGTAGCCCGGGTCAATGCTGATGCGAACCGTGGGCGGCTTGCCGACCGCCTCCGTCACTTGGATCATCATCTGCGCCTGGCCCGAGAGGCCGGTTCCGTCCGTTACCGTTACCTTTGCCATATAGGTCCCGACCAGATTGTATTTGTGCGTGACGGACTGAACGTTTCCGGCGCCTGTACCGTCGCCAAAATCCCACACATAGCTGAACACCGTGTTCTCGACGTCGGGATCAAACGCCCCGGCGGCGAAATTCACGGTCAGCGGGCCCGGCCCCGTGCGAGGCGTCGCGTACACGCTCGCCTTGGGCGCGCTCTTGGGCCCCAGAACGGTGCCGGTGCTTCTTCCCCACGACCAGCGGTTCTGAGGATTGCGAACAAAGACGGCATAGTAGTGCTGACCTTGCCCGGGGTCGGCGGAGTACGTCGAACTCATGGAGTTCTGAACCACCTGGACGCCGGGCGCGACATAGTCGCCCACGACGTAGTTCTGCGGCGATTCCATCCGCATCCCGGACGGCGTCCACGTGATCGGAAGCGTGCTGTGAATGACCATGACCGAAGCGACCTCGTCGGCCGGAAGGCTCTGTGGGTTCTTCCACGTCAGCAGGACCGTGCTGGTCCCGGTCAGCGAGAGGTTCTTCACCGGTGGCGGCCAGGTCTTGTTGCCGTTCGCGGACGATTCCTTCGCGGCGATGACGGCCTGATACGCATTGGCCCGGCCGTAGCCATACGCCTCACTGTGACCGGTAACGATGTCGTAGGTGCCCCCCGCCAGATCGATCTGATCGGCCGTGTGCTCCAAAATCCGACGAACTTGGTCCACATACAGGTTTGGATTGATGCCCACGATGAGCCCTGCGATGCCCGATACCAGCGGCGCGGAGCTCGACGTACCACCAAAGTTCTTCGTATAGTTACCGTCCGGGATCTCAGGAAGCCCGTAGATGTTCACGCCGCCCTCATTGTAACCCTTCGTGGGTAACCGGAGGTTCGGCTCGTCCATCACGTCGGTTGTCGTAATGCCAAGCGCGAAAGGATCATCGACATCGCTGCTGGGTGCCACAACACAAAGCTCAGGACCGGTATCGCTATAAGGCGACCTGATATCGAAACAGTTGGAGGCCCCAACGGCGATGACATCGGCCAAGCCCGCGATCGGACTAACGAAATCAATCGTCCCATAGCCGTTTCCTGATGAGAAGATGACGACCATGCCCTTCCCACGACGTCCGGTGGTCGCAGCCTGATGAATTGCATTCTTGAGAACGTCGGACGGTTCCGTGTAGAGCAGTCCCCAGCTATTGTTGATCACATCGGCGCCGTTGGCCAGCGCGAACAGGAACGCGTCGGCAAGGTCCGATTCAGTATATCCCCATCGAAGGCCCATCCAGCGGGCGGTGGGGGCCGAACCCACTACACCAAAACCGTTCAAGCGTGCTGCCGCAACTCCCGTAACGGCGGTCCCGTGATTCTCGCCGGGAAACCCCGGCGTCGGATCGGTGTCGTTGTCAGTAAAGTCATATCCCGTCAGGTAGCCGGCCTTGAGATCCTCGTGGCTCCTCTGCTGACCTTCGTCATGAATGGCGATCACAACGCTTCCAAGCTGCGGGAGCCCCGTCACCTCGTTCCACGCCTCCGGCCAGTCCACATCAGCGTCGACCGTTGCGCCCCCTTGACCGGTGTTGTGAAGATGCCATTGCAGCGGGTAGTAGGTATCCGTAATAGTGACCGCGGCAGGTTGAATCTCGGCGATGAAGTCCGGATGACAATAGGCGACCTGTGTGTCCCCCGCGATGGCGGCGGCCACCGCGACGGCATCCCCGCTCGGATCGCTCAGCTTGATGAGGTAGGTGCCGCTCAGTCCCTCCATCGGCCGAACGACAGTCGCGCCATAGTTCGCAAGGAATGCACCGGCTTGCGCCTCGGACAGGGCCTCCTTGAACGCCACCACCATCCGGTCCGTAACGATCCGGTTGCGCTTCGTCGCCGGGTCGACATAAAGCTTGCTGACCTGTCGCACACCGGCGATCGAACGGAGCTGCGCCATCTTTTCGGCGCTCACCCCTCCGGACACCGGCACCAAACGGATGGGTACGTTCGGGTTGGGCGAAGCCAGAATCAACGTGGTCATGCCTTTGGCAGCCAGATCGGCGGCCACCTGTTTCAGGTCGGCGCCCGGCGCCAACTCGATCGTGACCATCGCGTCGGAACTGACGATCGGAACCGCTTGTCCGGCGTTGTAGTAAACGGCGTTCTCGGCCCCACCCAACACGCCGACGACGACGAAGTTGAACAAGACGATTCCAGCGAAGGCAAGACGATTCGAGCGAAGCCCGATCCTCCGCCCGCTTGTGGGACACGACCGGAATGTCATGACCACCTCTCCTTCAGAAACTGCCCTTGAGGGCGCTCCGTACTGAGGACGGCCGGGCCTCAGCTTGTGCCCTGCCATGTCAAATCTATAAGTCCTTAGCTTGGGGTACTTTCCAAGAGATTGGGTTCGGGCGAACTCGCGGAAAGACACTAGTCTTGGCGTCCACACGGATTGCATGGTCCATCTAAACCCACTTGGACAAGTATTCCATACTCCGGCGCTGGTGGGATTACCTCCCCCATCCCCATCATTGGACCGCACCGTACTTAACCGCTATCGATATCGGACTTTGGCGGCCAATCTCTGTATGATATGACCGCCCATTGCCCAGGTCTATTCTTAGCGGTGAGAATATTTCGCGGCGGTCCCGAGTTGGCTTACGAAACGCCAAGACGGCAGCGCATGCCCGCCCGTCGTGCTTAACATATTGGGGCGCAAGAGGAAACAACTGTTTGCGGCAAAGGGATCGGCCGGCGTTTATGTCCTGGAAGGCCAGAGAATATCATCGTTACCCAGTGCCGGCGCATCGCTTGTCGCTCCGAACCAGGGCTTCTGATTACTGACTCCTGGATTCTGACTTCTCGGGAGGTGTTCACACATCGCTTCACGGCGCCGGTTCATCCGTTCCCCTCGTGGTCTTCGCATGCAGGATGCCTGCGTCGTCAAACCACAACGGATCGATGGCGAGAAAGCGATTCCATCCAACCTTCTCGCTGTTCTGCTGGTGGTAGACCATCCACAGCCTGCCGTCGGGACCGGTTACGACACAATGATGTCCGGGGCCGAAGACCCCGCCCCCGCGCTTGGCGATCGGGTTGCCGCGGTACTTGCCGAACGGCCCCACGGGTGAGACGGCCGTCGCATACCCGATGGCATAGTCGGGACCGTCGGCACCGCTTCCGGAATACATCAGGTAGTAGGTCCCTTTGTGCTTCAGCATCCATGGCCCTTCGGTCACGGACCCTCTGCGTTTCTCCCATGCCTCGGTCGGCCGGATGACAACTTGCGATTGACCTTTCTTGGTGAGCGGATCCGCCATCGGCTGAACCATGATTTTGAATCCGCCGACGAGGTCCACGTAATAGAGGTAGCACGCGCCGTCGTCGTCCTGGAAAAGGTGTGCGTCTATGGCATGGTCCGCGAGTGTGCCTCGATCGGCAAACGGTCCGAGCGGATGATCGGCCACCGCGACGCCGATCTGTTTGCCTCGGCCGGGCCTGTTCACGGTGTAATAGAGGTAAAACCTGCCCGTTCCCCGCCGGTCGTGGAAGACATCCGGTGCCCATGCGCCGCGCCGAGGGTCGGTGAAGCACTTGGGTTTCTGTTCCCAATGCACGAGATCATCCGAGACGAAGACGTCGTATCCCTTTCCATCCAGCGTGGGGTACAGGTAGTACTTGCCCTGGTACCGGATGACCGCGGGGTCGGCCGGCCCGAGGCGGTCAATGATGGGATTTCGATACGTCTTGAGAGGACGCGTCGCGGGAGATGCGCCAGACGATCCGGACGCCGCCCCCGTCCGCGCAACGGCAGACGGTTCCGCGAGGACCAGCCAGACCCCCATCGGGATGAGCCAACTCCGCGCCCGGACTGTCATGAGTGCTCTCATATGTGACAGCTTAATCGCGGGGATTGCCTCTCGTCGAGCGGCATCGTGAACGGGTTCCACGACCCATCCGTCAATCGCATGAGTCGTGCCGGTTGTGTAGCCCCCACGCATTGTCGCAGGGTGGAGGATCGAATTTCGGAATTATCGCGGCATGAGTCTTGGCCGGAAGTCGCCCCATGTTGCGTTGAATGGGCTCCAACTCGGCCGCGGGGTTCGCTATAATCAGGACGCTGTCATCGGGTGGAGACCGACCTCGCCGGCTTCGAACAAAGGGTGGAGGGGGACTGGCCAATGAATCGTGCCGCAGGGAGGGTGAACGGGGGAACGATCTTCGCATTGTTATGCTTTTTGGCCACGAGTCATCCCCTCCGAGCGATCGTGGTCAGCGATGAACCCAACGATCACATCGTTACGCCGCCGTCGGACTACGACATGGTGGGGAACATGATTTACATGGGTCAGCCGGGCGGTTCGACGGCCGTGCTCATCGATCCCTGGCACATCCTGACGGCCGGGCACGTCGTGAATGCGGGCATGGCCTCCGATCACACGTTCAAGCTTCATCTTCCCGACGGGGTCCGGACGTACAACGTGGTCGCGAGGCATCTTCACCCGGCGGCCGACATCGCCGTCTGCCGACTCGACAGGAGTACCAAGCTGCCCGGCTATCCTCTCTACACGAATGCGCAGGAGTTGGGTCAGACAGGCATTCTGGTCGGGTACGGGGTGAGCGGCACCGGCACCACGGGCCCCGATTCGGTCCGATATCCAAGAGGGACAAAACGGTTTGGCTACAACCGCATCGATGAGTTCTACGTGTACAATCCCGATATCTTCCGCATGGATTTTGACGGTCCGACCGGCTATGGCCCGTTGGGCGGGCGGACTCTGGGGGCCTCCAAGGAAGTGATGATGGCCCCCGGGGACTCCGGCGGTCCGACGCTGTTGAGCGTCAACGGGACGCTGTGTATTGCGGGGATCCACACCACACTATTCGACGACGGTGACGGCAAGTGCCCGGACTACGGTGATATTGGCGGCGACCTTCGCGTCAGTTCATACGCCTCTTGGATTGTCTCTCAGGTTCCGCCCACCGTGAGCCTCAGCGTGTCGATCAACCACCCGCAACGCGGACACGTGACGATCAGTCCCGAGCCCACGGATCCGAACCAACCGCAGTTTCCCGCCGGCACCGAGGTAACGCTGACCGCCGTCGCGGAACCCAACGAATTCTTCTCGTGCTGGCAGATCCACGATCCCAATCATCCCGGAGATGCGAATTTCGTCGTCTCCGACGCCAACAACCCCTTGAAGATCGTCCTGAATCAAGACCGCCAGATCGTGGCGGTGTTCAAGTGCGGCGCCGTCGGGTCGGCAACGATTCTCGCGATGTCGGCGGCAGGCGGGTTGGTCGTCATCCGGAGGTTCCGCTAGCCGACGGAAGGCAGGCCGGCCCGGGCAAGATCTTGTACGGCTTGCCAGAGTCCCCGCAATTCGTCGTTGACCGGCGGTGGGGGGGTTGCGGAAGTGGTGTGTCCCGCCCGGAGATCGCGAAGCTGGGTCGTCAGCCGCGTAATTGGCAGGGCTATTGATCGCCCCATGAAAAGACCAAGCGTTACGGACATGATTGCCGCAATCGTCGTCAGCATGATTACGATTTGGCCGGCTTGGTTCGCGTACCGAGCGGCGAGCGTCGTGTCGGGACTTTGGGCCAGGTCCGCCAGGGCGTGGAAGTAGTAAAGGGCTACGACGCACGCGGTCACGGGCAAAAGGATTCCCACCAGCACGCAGCCCAGAAGGATTCTCGTTGTGATGCGCATCAGACCGTCTCCTCGGAAGTGAGAGACAAACACCGATCGGCTCGGCGCCTTCATGCCGCGGCGCGGACATGCCCCATTCGGAATTCAGATTAGTGATTGAAGGATGTGGACGCAAGTTGTTCGGCGAGAAGGCTTCACCGCTCGCGGCCGGGCTGTCTCTCTCTTGTTCTTCGCTTATCGCTGTTTGTGTCGCGTTTCGCCCATCCTGAGGTTCGCTCATAAGGTCATCATGGATAGAGGCTTGATCGCGTGCGGGCGATTGCTAGACTAGTCCGCTTTGCCTTGTGCCGGCCGGACCAAGGTGCGGGTGATCCGTTATCGAACTCGAGGACAACAGACATGGCGTTGCGTGAAGTCAGGGTGGTCATAGTCGGTTGCGGTGGAATGGGTGGTGTGCACGCCAATGCGTGGAAGAAGATCGCGGGCGTCAAGATCGTGGGTTGTTGCGATCGTCGTCGAGAGGCCGTGGAGGAGTTTGCCAAGAAGTTCGAAGTACCAAACGTCTTCAGGGACGTCCGCAAAGCCGCTGCCTGTCCGGCCGATGTGCTGGACGTCTGCACGCCCAACATGTCACACACGCCGGCCGTCCTGGCCGGGTTCGCCCACAAGAAGCACGTGATCTGTGAGAAGCCGCTGGCCGTCACGCCGGCCGAGGTTGTCCGGATGATCCAGGCCTCGCACCAGGCCGGACGACTGCTCATGTGCGCCCAGCACATGCGATGGGACGGACCAAGTCAGGCGCTGAAGCAGTGGATCGTCGGGGGGAACATGGGCGAGATCTACTACGCTCGCACCTGGCACAATCGTCGCCGTCTCGTGCCGGCGTGGGGTGTCTTTATCAGCAAGAAGGAGTCCGGCGGCGGGCCATGCCTGGATGTGGGCGTACACGCACTCGACTTGGCGATGTACCTCATGGACAACTTCGAGCCGGTGAGCGTGACGGGGATCGCGCCCTGCAAGATCGCGCGGACGCCGGGTATCTACAATACCTGGGGCCACTACGATCCGAAGGACATGACGGTGGAGGACTTCGCCGTCGGTCTGGTACGATTCAAGAATGGTGCGGCGTTGAGCCTTGAAGCCAGTTGGATGCTGAACATGCACGCCCCGGACGAGGTCGCCACGTGGATTTATGGGACCAAGGCGGGCGCGAAATGGCCCCACCTTGAAATCGTGACGGAAAAGAACAAGATCATCCTGGAAAGCAGGATCGCCAACCGGCCGAATATACAAGGGCACGAGGCTGAAATCGCCGCGTTTCACGATGCGATCGTCAACAACAAGCCCTCGCCGGTCCCTCCGCGGCAGACGCTGGCGGTGATTAAGATCCTCGACGGGTTGTACCGCAGTCACAAGACCGGCCGCGAGGTCTTGTTGCGTTAGACTGTGGGTGGTGTGGAACCATGTTTCTGGGGCGTTGTCGAACACCCGTGATCCGGCGGCATCACATCGGGCAGAGCGGTCTTCGCGCGTCGCACACGCGGGCGGTTCCTCCGCGCCATGCAATTGCCTTCGCGCTCCTGGCAGCGGGCCTGGCCGGCTGTAACGGTCCGCTCCACATCAGGCTGTCGGATCACGTCGCCCGTCCGAACCCTCGAGTCGTCATGTTCTTCATCGACGGCCTCGATCGCCATCTGTTCCGGCAGTGGCTTGCCGCGGGAGAACTGCCGAACATCAAGACGTACCTGACCGATCGCGGGACCGAAGTCGAGGATGCCATTTCGTGCCTGCCGACGATCACCTACGCGAACACGGCCACACTGCTCACCGGTCGCTATCCCGGTCATCACGGTGTCCTGGGCAACAAGTGGTTTGACCGGGGGCGAATGCTCTATCAGGATTACGGCTACAGCGAGACGTATTCTCGCATCAACCAGGATGTGATGGGGCCGACTCTCTATGAGCTTCTGAACGATCGCTACACCGTAAGCATTCAATCGCCGCTGAGGCGAGGCGCCGGCCGCTCCTACGACAATCTTGTTACCGGCGCCGTGACATGGTGGCTGGGCTTCCTCGACTGGACCGATCGCCTGCCACCGTTGCGGTTTGAGGAGATAGCGCAGGAGGTATCCGTCCGGCCGGACGGTCGGTGGCCGAAGTTCATCCATGTCTATTTCCCGGCGGTCGATGAGTATGGGCATCGCTACGGTGTTGACGGATGGGAGTACAAGTACGCCGTCAGGAATGCGGATCACCAGATCGGCCGTATCTGCGGCGGCCTGCGTGAAGTGGGGTTGTTCGAGCAGACCCACCTCGTGCTGGTGAGCGACCACGGGATGGCGTCCACAAGGAAGGGCAAACGCCTGGACGTTCCGAGGGTGTTGGGGCGACAGTTTGGCCGGAAATCACCGTGGCACTGGCCCGAGCTGGAAACGGACTATGACAAGAGGAAGACGCACCTCGACCGGTATGACACGCTCATTGCCCGCGACGGCGGGCGCAGGTGCGCGATTTATTTGCGGTTTACCGAGAACTGGGCCGACAGACCGGCCGAAGTGGAGGGCGCAACCGCCTACTCGCTCGCCAACAAGGGGCCGGGGGTTGCCGTTCAGACGCTGGCCCGATGGCTGGGCAGTCAGCAAGCCGTATTGGCGGCGGCGGTTCCGGTCCGCGAGGGTGAAGCCGCTCTGTACGGCACCGCCGGCGTGGCCGTTGTGACGAGAAGGGGCACGTCGCCCGCGGCATCCTACCGGTACGCGATTCGCGAGGGGAACGACCCGCTGGGTTACCGGAGTGATGAGAATGCCCGTCGGCTGATCGACGGCGGTTTCCACACGGCCGATGAGTGGCTGGCCGCAACGGTTCGCACGGGATCGCCGGGCGTACCCGGACAGATTTGCGACATGTTCGACTCGGATCGGGCGGGGGACATCGTACTCTTCGCGGCCGATGGGTGGGGCTTTGCGTCGGTGGAGCGGGCCGGCCACGGCTCGATCACCGCCGAGGATCTGTTGGTCCCGATGGTCTGGGCCGGTCCCGGCATCGCCCGGAACGCCAAGGTCGAACGAGCTAGAACTTGCGACGTGATGCCGACTATACTGGATTTGCTGGGTGTGTCCGATCGATTGGCGGACCATCCGCCGATTGACGGTGTAAGCCTTCTGCCCAAACTCAAGAAACGGGGTAGTCTTGCAAAGCTATGAATCTGATCGCCGACAGAGTTCTCATCGCGAAACATCGTTCCGGATCCACCGTCGGAGGGTCGAGGCCGCGGCTTGCAGCCTCGTACGTTCGGCCGTCACCGAATCGCGGCGCTCCGGCCGCATCGCCGTTGTTGCGGACCATCTGTGCGGTCGGCATGCTCTGCGGGGTCGTCCATGCCGAGGTTCCCGCGGATCGCTCCGCGACGAGCTCAAAGCGTTCAAGCGGTTCCGTCACGTCGCCCGTTCACTACCATGGCCTGGCGATCCAGGTCGATACAAGCAATAAGCCCGTCGAGATGTTCGGACCGCTCATTCGCGAGGTGGCCGCACTGGGCGCCAACACCGTCCTGATCGGCGCCGACGCCTACCAGAAGAACGCCACAACGGGTCCGATCTACATGGACCCCAAGAAGACCCCCACGCCGGAACAATGGAAGGAGCTTCTGAAGATTGCCCGCCAGGAGTGCGGCCTGATGGTGATCCTGGCGCCGAAGATCCTCCTGGCCGACCCCGTCGGCACCGAGTGGCGCGGCGTCATCCAGCCGGCGAGCTGGCGAAAATGGTTTATCGAATACCGGTCGGTGATGAATCACTTCGCCGAGATTGCCCAGGCGAACGACGTGGAAGTGCTCATGGTCGGCAGCGAGATGGTCAGTGCCGAAAAGCACACCAACGAGTGGCTCGAAGTCATCCGGCAGATCCGCGCGCGGTACAAGGGCAAGCTGAGCTACTCGGCGAACTGGGATCACTATCAGCCGGTCCAGTTCTGGGATCAGCTCGATCTGATCGGCATGACGTCGTACTACAAGTTGTCGGACGACCCGAATCCGACGGTGGAGTCCATGGTCAAGGCGTGGGAGCCGATCAAACGCGGCATCCTCGACTGGCAAAAGAGCGTCAAGAAGCCGATCCTCTTCACCGAGGTCGGCTGGTGCAGCCAGGAGGGTGCTTCGATCGAGCCGTGGAACTACTACTACAAGCAGACCGCCACCGAGAACGGGCACAAGGAGCAGGCTGCCTGCTACAAGGCATTCATGGAGGCCTGGGACAAGGTCCCGGAGGTGGGCGGTGTGATCTGGTGGGAGTGGACGACGTACGGCGGCGGCAAGGATTGCTACAACTACACGCCGAAGGGCAAGCCGGCCGAGAAGATTCTGCGAGAGTGGTTCGCACGGAAGGCTTCGAACGGCAACCCGATGGCCAACGGCCGCGGCCAACCGGCGGGCGACGACACCCGGCGCCGATCGAAGCAACCGATCGAGTGAGTCTTAAAGCAGGTTCATTTCGGCTCGTGACGTAGGCCCTCTTCAACCGGTGCCGCCCATCCGCACCTGAACCGAGAAGGGCGCCACGAGGAGTCTATCAATCGGAGCCCGTCCACAACGCGGGCGTTGCGGCGAACCCCATCACGGCAACGGTCTGGGAATGGCCAGTCGTTGCCATTGGTCGGTGAGTGCGGCCAAGGGTTTGGGAACCGTGCCGTTCCAGCCCTGGAGCACGCCCCGCCACCTCCCCTGCACGTCTCGCCAGAGCGCGATGTCCGTCCGGTCGGGTAGCTCGATCTTGAAATCCCCTACTTCCAATCGCTTCAGCCCGCCGGCCGCGAGCGCGGCCGGTCGACCGTCGCGCCCCAGCCGCACGCCCACGACGCCGATCGCGTCGACCACCACATCGCTTCCGGAGACCTTCATCGTCGTCCGGATGGGGTCGCCCGAGACATCCTGGGTCCCCGCGACCAGGATCTCCGTGCCGTCAATCAGCCGGCAGCGACCGCTTCGCTGGGGGGCGCTGCTTCGTCTGTTAAACGCCACGAGGTGCCGATTGGCGGGTGTCTGAGGCTCGACGCCGAGTTCGCGCAGCCGTTCGACGATCTTCTTCTTGCAGGCGTCCGCATCGGAGGCGACGGCCATCGGAGTCCCAAGTGCCGTGTCCCCCTCGAAGGGCTTGCCGTCGAAGGCGGTCGTCCACGACCCGACGCGATAGAGCGACGTCTTGCCGGCGGCGGCCTTTCGGAAGAACGCCGCCGTCGTCGGTCGCTCGAACTCGGGGTGATAAAGGGCCACGGCGCGGTATCGCTGCGGACCGTATCGGACGAAGCCGTCGTCGTCGATCTTCAGCGATCCGTTCCAGATCTCGCTTGACGGAATCAGGTCGGCCGGATAACCCGCCTCCCACAAACGATCCGTCAATCCGATACCGACGTCGTCATAGGAAGGGCCCGCCCAGTTCATCGCACACGCGTGGCCGAAGACGACGGCCACCGGACAGTCCAACGGCGACTGCGTGATGAAATTGAGCATCCGGATGCGGCAGTCGCCACGCATGAGGCCGCCGCGGAACAGCACGGCGTACCCCTCGGCAAACGTCCTGCGGGGGTCCGGGCTCGGATACTGCGGGTGGTAGTCGATCCGGCCGCCGGCGAGTGCCTCGGACCACAACTCGGTCTCGTAATCCGCCACGTGGGTGGAGTAGTACATATTGACCCACAGCGGGCTGTTCCACTTCTTGGCCAATGACGTGCGGGCGCAGAAGGGCGTGACCTCGTCGGTCTGGGCCAGGTCGCGCGGGGCGATCCACCAGTGAAGGCCGTTCTTCTTGAACTCCCGCGTGCCGGGATACGGATACCATGTCGGGTGCGTCGCGACGACGCCCTGGGCTCCGTAGACCTTCTTGATCGTCCGGTAGTAGTGATCCTCGATGGCTCCGTTGCGGAGCATGCACATCTCCATGAAGGCATTGATCGCCGCCTGGCGTTCGGGCAGGCGCCCCTGTTCGCCGAAGGTCATCAACAGACAGTCCCTTAACACATCGCGCCCCCCGGTTCGTTGGGCATAGGCCTCGGCCATGAACCGCGAGTACCAATAGTCGTTCTTGGCCGGACAGCCGTCGAAGCACGGTGGGAAGCCCCACTCGTCCTTGCACGCCCCGACGATGCCGGTATCCCGGTACTGTTCAAGAATCCTCGCCTGAAACGCATCGAGGTGCGGCGCGAAGACGTCCGGCGTGAAGTGCGTGAATGACACCATGACGCATGCCCTGCGGTTTCGGGTCTGCTCGTCGGAGGGGACCTCGACGACGACCTCCTTGTCCGTAGCGGCCGTTGCCTTGCATCGCGTTGTAATGTCCGTCACCGTCCGCGGGTCGATGCCCTCGTTTCCGCGCGCGTACGAATAGACTCGGACCAACCGGCCGGCCAGTGGGATGTAGTGCGTTGTCCGGGCGGTGTAATGATCGTTCAGGTCGTCGCCGGCGATGCGGAGCACCGCGGGGCCATCCTTCACCTCCACTTCGCGGAGGCGGAGCATCTCCTGAAGCTCATCCGGATAGGCCTTCTGAAATGCCGCTCGCGCCAAGCGAACGTCGATGTCCATGACGATCTTGATGCCCATCGTCGCCGCGTACTCGGCGGCCGCCTTGACCTGGGCGCGGACATCCGCGTCCGTCACCTCCTTCTTCAGCGCGCGGATGCTGGTCATGAGCATGCTCGCGCCGGAGTGCTCCGCGATCATGTTCATAAGCGGCTTGTACCCGTCGGGCTGAAACGCCTCGTCCAGCCAGAACCAGGCCACGATGACCGGCGTAACGCCTTCGGGCATACGGACGGAGGGGGAATCCGTTGCCTGGGCCATCACAGCAAGCACCATCCAGCCTGCGCAAGATGCCACGACCAACGTCAGC
Source organism: uncultured Planctomycetales bacterium (assembly GCA_964596165.1). Taxonomy (GTDB): domain Bacteria; phylum Planctomycetota; class Phycisphaerae; order UBA1845; family JAFGLZ01; genus CAYUQT01. The sequence goes on from CAZQTW010000026.1 coordinate 30,870, forward strand.
GATAGTGGTCTTCTCAGCATGAGTTCTTCCCTTGGGACCAACCGACAAGGAAAAGGCGGGCGTGCGCCCGTCTCGTTTCATTCCTGCTATAGATGCGTCATGCGATCGGCAATCCCATTGGGATTTCGACGACAGTCGAGAATCGCATAGACGCGCGCCACGTCCCCCTCGACTCGATAGTAGACAGCGAAGGGAAACCGCTTGGACAACATCCGGTGATAGCATCCGAATGGACCGAGTGAATACCGGCGAACAGGCGAAGGGAGTCGATGTCGGAGAAGAGGGAGTCCAGAAAGTAGTTGCCGAGCCCCTGAGAGCGGTTTTCGTAGAAGTTATATCCCGCGATCAGGTCGTCCTGCGCCGAGACAAGGATCTCGATCCTCATGACCTGGGCTCGCGGACACGCCTTTTCGCCTCTTCCCAATCACTGAAGCTTTCGGACCCGCTCGCCAACCGTGCAGCCCGTGCCTCCAGGACATCGCGATGCCATTGGGGGGAAGGGATCGCGGCTTCGTCACGGCACAGATCCTCCCAGATCTCCTCCATGGCCCGCAGCTTCTCATCGACAGTCATCTGATCCAGCGGCAGTGTCATACCCATGGCCGTTTCTCCCAGCCTCCTCAATTATACATCCTGGCTTACAGATGATCACCCGTCCTGGTTCACTACCACTTCACCTGCCGGTCCACGGCCACCTTCAGCCTCACCGGACCGAGCAGGCCCGATTCGAGCAGCGGCGAATCCTTCTTGTAGTGCTTCCAGGTGGTGAACGTGCAGCGGCCCGCGCTGGGGCGGGGCGTGCCTTTCAGGAACCACTCCGGCCATTTCTTCAGACTGCCGTCGCCATTCCACTCGCAGTCGTCGGGAAGCTGCTCGTCGCCGATGAGCCGATTGGGCCACAGGTTCACGACGTCCGCCTCCAAGAGGTTCGTGCCGGCCTTGAGGAGGCCCGTCACGTCGGCGCGGAACGGCGGCTTCCAGAGCACACCGAGATTCTTGCCGTTGAGTCGCACCTCAACGATGTTCATTACGCGGCCCAGGTCGATGAAGATCGCGTTGCCCCCGGCGAGCAGATTCGCCGGCGCGTCGAATGTCGTCGAATAGGTCGCGCGTCCTGAGAAGTACCGGATTCCCGGATCGGCGTGGTCGGTCCAGGAGATCAACGTATCGAATCGTGCGCTCGCCGGGGCGTTGCGGCCGGGCTCGAAACGCACTTCCCAGGGTCCGGCAACATCGATCGCCGCGGGGACCGATGCGATCTCTACGACGGACGTACGTCCCGACGCCGTCTGGAGCTTGTATGTCCCCGCCTCCCATGCCCGTAAGACAACTCCTCTGTTGCCCGCAAACGCAAGCTCGGCTATGCGATCGGCCGCCCCTTCGACCTCGGGAATCTCAAGGAGTCCGTTCTCGCTGACCACCTTGCTCTTGGCGACACCGTCCACCGCATAGTCGACCCGAAGCTGCTTTACAACGTTCTCGGCGGGATCGCCCGCCAGGGCATTGCCGGCGACCACCGAAATGCGCCCGTTCTTGACCATGCCCGCGAGCTTAGCCGTCACATCCACCGTTTGCTTGGCGGCGGGGTCGGGTATCTCGGGCGGGCATACGCCGTAGAGCGCCCTGTGGATCTCCAGGGTAGCCTGCCCTTGCACGGGGTCCTCGGGGATCTTCAGGGTTTCGTTCTCCGCGACCGTCGCCGCCGCGCGTTTGCCGTTGTACGTGTATACCACGCGCAGTTCTTTCAGGATGTTCGGGGCGGGATCACCGGCAAGCGAATTGTCGGCCTTCACCTCGAGCCTGCCGTTTCGTATGAGGTCAATGAGTGTTTGGGTGACGTCAACGGTCTCAGGAGGCGCTTCGGCCGAAAGCACCCCGTAAACCGCCTTGCGAATCTCCAGCGTGGAAGCAGCCGGGGGTTTCGGCTCCAGTACGTTCGTGCCATGTCTTCGCGCGGCCACGAGCCGATCCTTCCTGAACCACGATTCCCGGAACACGACGAATACGGATCCGCGCGGTTCCAGGCACAGGGGGATCTTCGTGCGGCCGTTCGCTTCCGTGAAGAAGGCGACCGGTTCGATCGCGCCCGTATCCGGGTGCCAGAGTTCGGGGCGCTTGCCCGCCACACGGAACGTGCATTCGTAAAAGACGCTGCGGGGGCGCCAGTTGGCGACGAAGTAGACATCGTCGTTTCGAATTCGGCGGTGAATGTAGGATACGGCGGCCTCTTTCAGTCCCTCCTTGCACGTAAAGTCCGGCGGGAGGTCGAAGGACGCCAACATCTCCTCCATCGACTTGCCCCAGATGATCTTTCCCTTGCCGAACGCGTGTTCTTTGACGGTCTTCCCGTCGCAATCGCCCCAGAGCTCGCCGGCCAGCTTCTTCACTTCGTCGTCGCACGCCGGGTAGTGGGTCAGGCTGGGCGATGCCTTGGGTTTGGGTCCCACAACCGTCGCGCCGTCACCGACGAGCTTCCGGATCTTCCTCAGGAGAACGGGGGTCATGTACTCGCTCGGCGGCAGCACCAGCGCGCGATATTGCATGCCGCTCGACAACGTGATCCTGCCGCGCGTGACGGTCATCCGCGTGAGGATCACGTCCGCGTCGCAGCCGTCGTAGTCATATCCGGCAGGCAACACGGGCGTCAGGCCGCTCCGGCCCGGCAGCGAATGCGGCGAGCCCTCGCCCGCGAAGTAACACACGTCCGCGGCGAACCGACCCTCCTGCAACATGAACTGGCATCGCGCCAGGTACGTGAGCCAGGCGTGCGCCTGATTCCACCATGTGAGCGTCCGTTCCATGTGCATTCCCCAGGGGCCCATGGTCATGCCGGGCAGACGATCCAGCCACGGTTGCTGGGCCCATCGGTGGAAAATGAAACGGTTCACGCCGCCGCAATACATCATGTCGCCGAGCGCCTTGATCGAGTACGGGTCGTTCATCCATCGCCCCACGTCGCATGAAGCGGTAAACGATTCGGCGCCCACGTACCTCTTGCCGTACGTATGGGCGATCGACGAAGCCAGCTTGCCGCCCGAGGGGTCGGGCCCCTGACCGATCCAGAACTCCGTCATCGGCAGGTCGCCCCGGCCACCGGATGTGAGGTCGTCGAACCCGCCGTTGCCGTAGGGTTCGACGGACAGCAACAGCCCGTTCCGCCGGCACATCGTTCGAAAGTGGCCGAAGTAATTGTCCGCGAAAAGGTCGGCGATCGTCCGGCGGAGATCCCACAGGAAGCGCTCGGTCACATCCATCCCCTCGACGATCCGGCCGGTCATTGCGGGCAGATACGGCAGCGGGTCATAGCCGCGCCGCTTCGTGAATTCCTCGCGAAACGTGGGCGTCCAATTCTGCGAACCCACCTCATAGCTGTCGATCAGAATATGCTTGAGCGACTTGCCCAGCCACGGGCGGACATCCGACAAGATGGGCTCGACGCCGCCCTTCCAGAAGGCCTCCGCCGCCTCCCGGCTCATCTTGTCGCATTCGAGCCCCTCGCCGGGCTTGGGCGCGGGGTGGTTGTTCTTACCCGTGGGCGTGTAGCCGATTCGCAGCAGCGTCCAGCGGCCGGCCGGTGCCTCCCAGGTCAGTCGACCGGCCCCGTCCATGTTCGTCAGGACGTTTCGGACGTCGGCTTTGCGTATGGCACACTCGGGCGAGACCCGCGTCCGCACATCTCGCGCCGGGTTGTCCATGCGATCGAACCCGGCCTTCTGATACCAATGATCCAGACGCACCTGCGGCGTCAACTCGATTTCGCCCAGCGGGAGCTTCGTCGTGCGAGCATCGGACGTAGTGAAGACGAGCCGGAAGAATCGCAGCGCGGGCAGTTCCAGGTGGATCGACATCGCTTCCCGTGCCCGACCGTCGTTCGGAAGGTCGAATGACGTCGCCGATCGGAACGCCGTCCCGTCGTCGGAAACATGCAGTTCCGCCCGGCATCTGTTCCGTCCCGAGCCCGGCACCAGACGAAGCGTCCTTGCGACCATCGGCCTGGCACATTCGATGCCGATGAGCAAGGGAGAGCCCTTCGTCATAGGAAAGCTCACCAGGGTATCCTTGTTTCCGTCGAGTAGGTTCTTGACGTCGACTCCCTCCGCGTTCGTCGTGACGCGCGGGGCCCAATCGCTCATCCGTACGCCATCGCCGTCCACCGTCGGAAATGCAAGCACCGCAATGTCACGATAGGTCTTCAGGTTGTGCGACGGGGTCGCCAGGATCTTCTCGACGCGCGCCGGCCCCTCCACGAACGTCTCCGACCAGACCACCTTCTGCATGGCCAGTTCCGGCGTGACCCACGGTCCTCCGCTCGACGACCAGCCCGCACAGTTGTGCAGGCACAGTTCGATTCCCAGGCGATGGGCCTCCCGCACGGCGTGCTTCACGAGCGCCCGCCACGCCGGGCTCATGAAACCCATGGGTCCGGCCGGGATGCCGCAATCGACGTTGAAGATCTGCGCGCCGCCGATCCCCTGCTTCTTCATCGCTTCCAAGTCGGCCGTGATGCCCTCGTGAGTCACATTGCCGTTCATCCAATGCCACCACGTGTGCGGACGTGCGGAGTCCGGCGGATCGACAAACGCCTTTTCCAACGATCTTGCCGACACCGCGGGGGATACGGCGACAAGAACGCATACGGCGGACACGACCTGCAACGACAGACGAGCCTGCAAACGACCGGGATTCGACACGTGAATACCTCCCTGGAGTTCTTAACCCCTGTTGGACTCAATCACAATGGCCGCATACGCATCAACCGTGGAGAGCCGAATCTTCAGCCGCTTGCCGTCCGCGGTTGATGAGACCTGGGACCCTCGACCGGTGACCTTCGGATCGGGATACGGTGCATCGAGCGCCACCTCGATGTCACGGACCGGCACGATCTCGGTAATGCGGGTCATGTCGTTGGGCGATTGCGTATGGTCGGCCAGATGGATGATGGTGCGCTGCTTGGCCTCCTGCCGGAAGACCGTGACCTCGATGCTTCGGGGCGCCTTCACGACGATCTGGCGGCTCGGCAGGATTGAATCGATCACGTCCACCATGAACGACGCGATGTGCGGCAGGTTATGGTTCGAGTACATCCGGCCGACGTCGAACGCGACATAGGCGGTGCTTCCCTTGCCCACCGAATTGAGCACGACCACCGGCCACTCGGTCGGCTTCATGGGAAGCGGATCCCGTGCGCCGGCGACGGAACCGGCCGGATCCACCGCGATCTGTCGAGCGACAATCTTCGCCGACGTCGCAACCTGTTGGAAGATTCCGAAGGCCGGTTCCGGCTCCCGCGGTCGTTCGATGGCGAAGTTGCCCTCGAACGATCCTTTGTGGGATACGCTTAACAGATCCTTCAGGGCGAAGTCAGGTCGTGCATGGCCCTTCTCATTGAACAGGGACGTCTCGGCTGCGGCCACGATCCGCCCGCCGCCCCGCACGTATTCCGTGAGGGCCGAACAGAACGTGTCGCTCACGTTCGCCGTGTTCGGCAGGAGGATCAAATCGTACCGCATAAGGTCGGCCGCCGAACCGACCTTCTCCGCGATGACGAAATCGAACGGCAGGTGCTCCTCCATCATCAGGCGCGACCAGCCGCCGATCTCCTCGGCCCAGTTCATCGCGCCGTTCTTGAAATACTTCTGGGTTGCCCACGAGAACACCAGACCGATCTTGGCAACCGAGACGGCGCCTTCGGCCAAGTCGGCATCCTGCATGAAAAAGTCGAAACCGGCCTTGACGGTCTCGAGCAGTCGCTTGGAGGTCGTCGTGTCCGGGTAGGCACCGACGCCGCAGGGCCCGAGCACCTCGCCGCCGTTGGCCTTACACGTGGCGGCGCTCATCTTCCACCCAGCGGCCGGGATCGACAGGTGGGCGAAGTGGGGCGGCGCCGACGTCAGCAGTTCCCAAGACGGCAAACCCAGCGCCCGCTGAAGACGAACCGTCGTGCTGGGCACGTACAGGTTCGAGAAGATCTCGGAGACATATACGTCGACGTGGGGCATCCATTCCTCGCCGACGCCGTAGATGGCCGGCACGTGAAGGGGTGTGCCCGCATTGTGGCAGGCGATGGCGCCGTGCTGGTGGGCCATGGCGGTCAACTCGGCGATCAGCGACGCGCTCCGTCGGCATTTCCAGTCGATATACTCGCGCCAGTGGGCCGTGACCGCCTGAGGCGTGATCCGACTCGTGCCGCAAATGCGTTCGAGTTCGGGGCGGCAGTACCTGCAGACGCACAACGCGCCCTGGGCGTGGTACATGTCGAGGTGAAACCCGTCGGGGTTGTACCGTTCGAGGATCTCGCGGGCGACCGCCTTTACCTGCTCGCGCCGGGGCGAATTGATGCACGGGTGTCGCCAGCGCCCGCCGGGGACGCGCTGCACGCGCTTGTCCGCGTTCGACGGGTCGGCCCAACCGACCAGGGGCATCTCTCCGTGATCGGGATCGCCCTCGGTGCCCAGTGGGAGGGTGTTCCATTCCGGATGGCGCGATTCAAGCCAATTGATGTACGCCACCACCTTCTTGCCCCGATCGCGAAGCCGGGCGATCAGGTCGCCGACGTAGTCCCGCCCCTTCAGATTCGGGTGCTGGGGCCAGATTTTACTTGGATAGTAGGCGATGCTGAATTGGTTGGCCGCGTAAACAACGATGATGTCCGCGCCGGTGGCCACGAGTTCCTCGGTGATGCGGTCCGGATCGTACTTGGCGAAGGCAGCATCCTGTTCGTTCAGGGCGTACTGGTCATACCAGTAGATGCGGGCACGGCGTCTGAGCCAGTCGCTCTTGATCTTTACCTCCGATTCGTTGGCGGCAGGCAACGATCGAGAAAGGCCGGCCACTGTCAGACCGGCGGATCCCAACGAGGCCGATTTCATGAACGCCCTGCGGGTCATGCTCATGGTATGTTTCTCCCTCCGCGCACGCGTCGGGTGGTCGCATTGCTCCGCATAGCGTACGACGGCTCGGCACGCGCCGCCAGAGGAACCGCCGGTCACTGTCGCCCCGCCAATCGGAGCCGCGACCGTCAGGGAGCGGTCGGACGCGAGACCGATGATCCCGCAGCGGTGCCTCTTTGTCCGGTGCGCAGGCTGGGGCAATGTGACGACGCGGCACCGGAGTCGCGCGAATTCATTCCGCCGGTAGGGAGTTGCACGACGAACCGCGAGTGCTACGGATTCATGTGAAGCGACAACTGCGAGGACCTTCGGAATAGCTTCCGCCTCGACACAGATGAACTTGCAGGTTGGGGTAAGAAACGGGGAACCGTAGCCCTCGGAGGTACGGCATCCAGGCCTCGCAAGGCAGCAGTAGCTCTCTCCCAGCGACTATCCCAACCCCGGCACCTCCCAACCCTTTCGGTAGTGGCGGCGGAGGAGGGCGTTGGCCTCGGGACAGTTCGTGACCTTGCCGTTCGCGCCGTCCCACTCGATCTTCTTGCCGACGTACAGGGCCACGTTGCCGAGCAGGACGGCCTCGGTCAGCGGACCGGCAAACTGGAAGTCGGACAGGCATGTCTTCTTCGGGTCCTTGCAGGCCGCGATCCACTCGTCGGTGTGGTGCTGGTCGCACTCCTTCTCGTCATCGCCCAGTCGGGGATACTTCTGCGGGCCGGGCTTCCAGTCCTCGAAGTTCTTCCTGGGCAGCAGGGCCGTCGTAACGTCACGGTCGAGGTGTCGGTAGAGAGTGCCCTTGTCGCCGACCAAGACGACGCCGTTCCGGCCGTACGGCTCGCCTTGGGTTAGGCCCTTCAATTTGTCCAGCGCGTGCTGGGGTGTCCTCGCGCCGCCGTCGTACCAGACCAGCTTCAGCGCCGGCAACTTGCCGCGGGCGGGGAACTGATACGTGATGATGCTCCAGGTCGGGAAGCTGTCCCTGTCGAAACCGGAGCACTCGGCCTCGACGGTTGTCGGCGACTTCAGGTCGAGTCCCATGAACGCCACCGGCAACGTGTGGCAGGCGATGTCGCCGAGCGCGCCGGTGCCGAAGTCCCACCAGCCCCGCCAGGCGAATGGATGGTAGAAGTCTTTTTTGTAGGGCCGCATCGGGGCCGTCCCGATCCACAGGTCCCAATCGAGGTCTTCCGGGATCGCATCGCTGCCCGCCGGCCGCCGCACGCCCTGTGGCCAGATCGGCCGGTCCGTCCAGAAATGCGCCTCGGTCACGTTGCCGATCGTGCCGGCCTGAAGTGTCTCGACCGCCGTTCGGTAGTCGTCGAGCGCCATGCCCTGGTTGCCCATCTGGGTAGCGACGTTGTGTTCTTTGGCCACCGTGGCCATCACGCGCGCTTCCCACACGTCGTGGGTCAGCGGCTTCTGGCAGTACACGTGCTTGCCCATTCGCATGGCGGTGACGGAGATCGGGGCGTGCATGTGGTCGGTGGTCGAACAGGTGATCGCGTCGATGTCCTTCCACAGCTCATCGAGCATGACCCGCCAGTCGTGGTATTTCCTGGCGTTCGGGAATCGCTTGATCGCCCCGGCCATGCGAGTGAAGTCGACGTCGCAGAGCGCCACGACGTTTTCGCTGTGGCACTTGACGATGTCGCTATGCCCTTTGCCGCCGCAGCCGACGCCGGCGACGTTGAGCTTGGCGTTCTTTTTGTACGTGCCCTTGGCCCGGTGTGCCTGCGCGGCCGGCAGGCCGGACTTGGGCCCGGTGCAACCCGCGCTTCCGGCCAGCCAGATGCCCGCGCCGGTCAGGGCGGTACCCTTCAGGAAGTCGCGACGGGTGTGCTTGCGCATTCGCTGGTCTCCTCTGCTGGTCGGTGGCCGCCCCGAATGACTGATCAGACGTGTGAGGGCGGTCGTCTTCTTGCAGGCCGCTTCAGTGAACAGCCTTGTTCGGGAACGCCGTGGACTCGAAGGATACAGCCAAGGAGGCCGTTGTCAAACTCGCGCGCACGGCATAGGCCGGTCACGCACTTCTTGCCGGTATGTCGTCTGTTCTGGGGGACAACACGTTTTTCTTCACGCCGGACAAGACAGGTCTCTGCGCAAGGAAGGTGTGGCCCATTGCTGCATTGGGTAGTACCATGGGGAGTATGACGACCATAACCTGCAAGATTCCGGGACGGCTTCACGCCGAGCTCAAAGCAGAAGCTCGGCGGAGGCGAACCACGAAATCCACCGTGGTTCGAGAGGCGATCGAAGGGCACCTGAAGCGATCGCGCCATCGCACCGCGCCTACCGCATTTGACCTTGCCAAGGAATTGTGCGGCTGTGTGAACGGCCCAAACGACCTGTCCACCAACCCCACATACATGGATGTCGCGTCGCACACTCGTCATAATAGGTGCAGGTGCTGAGAGTTCCAATCCAAGGAGTACATCATGCGGAAGACGGTGTTTTGGAGGGCGGGTTGGGTTGTTGTCTGCGCGTTGGCGGCGGCTGCGTCCGCGCAGGTCGATCGGAGCGGCAAGCCCAGGAACGTCATCCTGATCGGTTGGGACGGCGCCCAGCGCGAACACGTCAAGGAATGTCTTTCACGAGGCGAGCTACCGAACATCAAGGCGCTCGCCGACGAGGGCAAGATGGTCGACATCGACATCCATGGCTTCACCGACACCAAGGCGGGTTGGACACAGATCCTCACCGGCTATGATCCCAACGTAACCGGTGTGTATAGCGACGCCAAATACCAGCCGATTCCCAAGGGATTGAGCATCTTCGAACGGCTCAAGGAGCACTTCGGCCCCGACACGTTCGTGGCCGTCGCGGTGATCGGCAAGCGCAAGAATTGCGGCGAGAACGATCCGCCGATAAAGATGCCTCTTGCCGAGGTGGCGAAGGCGCAACGCGCCGCCGGCAAGCGCCAGGCGTTCGATCTGGGCAGCTACACCGTCGAGGAGAACGGCGTGAGGTACCTGGTCACGCCGGGCAAGCCATATCTCTATACCTCAAAGGGCTGCGACGAGTGGATCTTCGGACTTCTCCAGAACGAGAAGGTTGCAGATAAAGCCATCGAACTTCTGGACAAGTACAAGGACCGGCCATTCTTCTTCTTCGTTCACTTCGGCGAGGGCGACGAAAAGGGCCACAAATACGGCGAGAACTCGAAGGAGTACAACGACGCCCTCGTGTCGTGCGATGCCTGCACCGGCAAGATCATTCGGAAGGTCAAGGACCTGAAGCTCTACGACAGCACGCTGATCTACGTCACGGCCGACCACGGCTTCGACGAGGGCACTAAGAACCACCTGGCGGCCTCTCGCGTCTTCCTGGCGACGAACGACCCGAAGGTCTGTCGCAACGGCGATCGAGCCGACATCACGCCGACGATCCTGGACCGATTCGGCCTCGATCTGAACAACCTGAGCCAGAAAGAGATTACGGCCACTCGACCCAACGAGAAGGATCCGCCGCTCGCCGGCCATTCGCTGCTTCGGCCGCTGGAGTGTGCGAAATAGCGGTCAGCCTGTTGAAGGTTCGTAACTGCCGAAGCCTCCGAAGTGTTGCCGATGCCAAAGCCCTAACGGGCCGAGCGGCTGTGAATGACGGCCTCATCCGCCTCGATCGGCTCGAAGCCTTCATCGGCGCGGCGAGTGATGAGACAAACCAGGCCTTCGCCGCCCTTCGCCGCGTCGAGGATGGGAAACGCCGTTTGGAACGATTTTGCTTTCAGGATGAGCGTCAAGCCCCTGAGCGCCGACGGATCGGCGGCGCCGGTCTGAATGATGACGCCTGATTCCGCCGGACCGCGCTCGACCTTCGCGATCTTGGCCACAATCGACGGCGCGTGACGCACCTCGATCCCGCCGGCCTTGGCGAACGTGCCGCCGAGTAGATAGAGCTGCCGATCTTTCCCATCGCGCCGGTACACGGTGATCAGTCCGTCGGTCCGGAGCGAGTCGCCCTCGATCAGGACGGCCTGGGGCGCGGGCTGCGTCTGAGAGAGGATCCACCACTGGTACTGCGGCGTCGCAATCCAGATCCCCACGCCGTCTCCTGCGAGCGGCACGCGGCGCGCGTTGATCGCCGGAGCATCGGTGTCTGAGGGCACATATAGCGTGGTAAAATAAGAAGCTCCGCCGGGTGTCGTGAAGCTTCGCCGGCGCACAACGTACGTGGTCCGCGTCTTCGTATCGGCCCGATCGCGCGAACCCCAGCCCTTGGCCACGTAGCATTTCTCACCCGGCTGAGGCAAGTTGACCGCCGTAAATCGCACCTTCTTGTCCACGTCCCACGCGGCCGACCAGAGCTCGACGGGGTTCACATTTTGAATGTCGTTCAGATCGTAGAGCTTGTCCGTCGCCGAAGTCGCCGGCGCGCCGAGTTTCGCCGACTCGTTGGGACCGTGATAGACCAGATCGTGTGTCTTGCCGCCCGCGACGCGGAAGAAGTCGGCCACGGCATATCCTTTGCCGTCGGGTAACGGCAGCGTGACGATCGTTCGGCGATACATCGAGGCATCCGGATAGGCCGTGGAGGACTTCTCGGCCACCTGAACGGCGCCGCCTCCATCGTAGAGATGGATCGACCCCAGTCGGCCTGGTCCGGGTTGGTCCTTCTCATCGATCAAGACCGTGTTGTGCGCCAGTGTCCGTCGCGTGTTGTGTGCATAGGGCGAATCCCACAAGTAGCCGAAATCGGTGAGGCATTCCCGGTTTCGCCAGAACAGGTGCAGGTTTGTCGCGTCGTGGTGGTGATGGTTGCCCCAATCGCTGCTGCTCAAGATCGCCGTGCCATCCGCGCCGCGCCGGCCGAATCGTAGATACGCCGTCTTCCACGCCGGCCAGCACGTGCTCGACAGTGAAAACTCCGGGGGATTGGGCTTCAGCGCCGGATCGCGCCGAAAGAGGGCGTATTCTTTTCCCTTGTCATCCAGACTGCCGCCGTAGGTCGCCTGGAGGATGGCGGCCGTGTGGCCACTCGGATAGCGAGTGGCCGCGATCTCGGCAAACTCGCTCGACAGTCTCGTCGTGAAATAGGAGTCGGCCCACGCGGGGTAGTGAAGATCGGGGAGCACCGTATCAACCAACGCTCGAAAGACCGCCCGATAGGCCGGACCGGCGTAGAGATTCAGGGCGTCGATCCGCCGGTCGTCGAGACTGAAGCCGGGCGGGTCGCTGTAGCCGAGGAGTCCTTCCGACATCGGGACGATCCCGTTGAGCGTCATGTGTCCGTACGCGGGCGTCTCGCCCGGATTACCGTCGAACAGGTACCACTCGTTCACCATGTGCTCGAATCCTTCCAGGCCGAAGCGGACTCTCATCGGGTCGCCCACGCATGCGCCGACCAGGGCGGCGCCGCGGCGGTTGGAGATCGACTTGTTGTTGAATGCCGGGTCGGCCATCAGCAGATACGTGCTTTCCAGCAGGACATCTCGCTCAATGCGCTCGCGCTCTTCGTCGGTGTAAATGGGCTTTCCACTTTCGTCGACGGCGGTGCAGGTCAGGTCGTAGGCAAGCGCCATATGGGCCGAATAGATGCCTTCCATGCCGGTGTCCTCGGCGCGGCCGGTCATCCAATAGCCCGGGTGCAGCTTGCGGTTTGGCTTGTTGGGCGGCAGCGTGAGTTCGTCGACCGGCAGCTTGTTGAGCGAGATGGCCGCGAGTTTGGGCGGCAGATCGGCGTATTCGCCGTAGCCCGATTTGACGAGGTAGTTGGGATAGACCTCCGCGAAACGCAGCAGGATCCTTCGGACGATGCGGGCGTACTCAGGGTTGCCGGTCAGGGCGTAGACCGTGGCGAATCGCGGCGCCTGCGAGACCATGTATTCGACCTTGCGGGCGCGGATCTGGCCCGTCCAACTGCTGCGGATATGAAAGCCGTAGAAGTGCCAGCTCTTGCCGCCGTAATAGGTGAATCGCTGTGGGCCGGTGGCCTTGGCTTCTAGCACCATGTCCTCGGGGTACTCCTCGTTCGGGTAGACCGTGCCGCAGCCCTTGCACTTCAAGACATCCGGATTGCTCGGCTGCCATTCATACTGTCCGTGGACCGGTGAGTATTCGCAGCGCGGGCACATCGTCATGATCACCGCGCCCGGCGTCGTGGCGGGGATCATCTTCTCAAAGAAGGCCCGGTCCTTGGGCCACCAATGCGGCAGCGCGCCCTCCATGGCCTTGAGCTGCTTGCGAGCCCATTCATGTTGCTCAAGGTTCCGCTTGGCCCGCGCGATGTCCGCGGCCTTGTAGATCGTGGCTGGATGGTTGACGGTCTTTCGATAACGGTTCCAGAGCGTCAGGTCGAAGATATCCACGCGGCCGGTACCGATTGTGATTTCATGCCGCGGCGATTCGGCAGCCACGGCGGTGCCGAGCGACAAGACGATCGGGAAAACAGCTCCAAGCGCATTCACGTCGGACTCCTTTCGTGCGTTGTGGGAGACCGATTGCGTCATCGGCGAGACACTCTCACTTCTCCCGCTCATCAGAGTCGTGCAAGGGCACGAACAGACCGGATCATCCCCCCTCTCCGCTCCCTCAGGGGAGAAACGTCGATTCACGATCGGATGCCGCGCGGACCGCTTGCATGAAATCCACCTATCGAGAACGGTAGTAGTATACCGTCGGTGTTGACAGCAGCCGAAATCCGGTCCGCGTCGAGCCGTGATTCAAGCCGTTCGTGTCTCGTGGTATGCTGGGAGCCATGGATCTGCCGGCGGAGTCTGACACAATGCGAACCGGCTCTCACTGTCTCGGGACAGACTGCCCGGTTACGGAGAGGGTGATAGTCCGGGTTCGTCTTGCCGGAGGGCTCAAACCAACAACCCCATGAGGATCGTCATCATGTCAAGATGTCCGGATGCACTGATCATTGCCGTCACGTACCTCGCGATGGGAAGCGGCTCGTCGGCGCCCGGTGCGGAGTCCGCCGACCTGATTCTGCTCGGCGGCAAGATCATCACCGTGGACGCGGCGTTCGGCATCCACCGCGCGATGGCCGTCAAGGGGGACAGAATCCTCGCCGTCGGCAGTAACGATGCGGTCGGGCAATTCCGTGGCGCCGACACCGAGGTCATCGATCTGGGCGGCAAGACCGTCATGCCCGGCCTGATCGACTCGCACACCCATCCCGTGGCGGCCGCCATCGCCGAGTTCGACCATCCGATCCCACAGATGGAAAGTATCTCCGACGTGTTGGATTACGTCCGGTCACGCGCCAAGGTGCTCAAGGAAGGCCAGTGGATCTGGATCAGCCAGGTGTTCCTCACCCGCCTGAAGGAGGCGCGCTATCCCACGCGGGCCGAGCTCGACGCCGCGGCGCCGAAGAACCCGGTGGTCTTCCAGACCGGGCCGGACGCGTCGCTCAACTCGCTGGCGCTGAAGCTGAGCGGTATCGGCAAGGATTGGAAGGTGACCGACGGCGGCTATGGCCACGCCGAGAAGGACCCCCAGACCGGCGAGCCGACGGGCATCCTGCGGAGTTGCACGCGCTGCATCAAGCACGTGTCTTCGACCAAGCAGCCCAGCCCCGAGGAGCACGCGGAGTTGCTCAAGAAGTGCCTGGCCGACTACAACCGCGTCGGCGTGACTTGTGTGGGCGAACGCGACATGTCTCCGACGGAGGTGGCCGTCTACCGGCGCCTGCGTGACAGGAATGAGCTGACGACCCGGACGTTCCTCTCCTGCGGCGTGGATGCGATTCAGTCGCTCGACAAGATTGAGGCCGCCATCAAAGAGATCGCCGCCTCGCCTCTCTACAAGGGCGACAGCATGCTTCGTGCCCCGGCGGCCAAGTTCTACATGGACGGCGGCATGCTGACGGGCAGCGCGTACATGCGCGAGCCGTGGGGCGTAAGCACGTTCTACAACATCACCGATCCCAACTACCGCGGCGTCCGCTTCATTCCCCAGGAGAAGCTGATCTCGATCATCGACCTCTGCATGAAGAACAACGTCCAGTTCGCGGCGCACAGCGTGGGCGACGGGGCGGTTCACGCGATCATCGACGCGTGCCGGGCGCTGGCCGACAAGCATGACATCCATGAGAAACGTCCCGTTATCTGTCATTCGAACTTCATGAGCGCCGAGGCGGTCGACCTGGCCGCCCGATACGGCGTCTGCATGGAGATCCAGCCCGCGTGGCTCTATCTCGACGCCCGTGTGCTGAAGAACCACTTCGGATACGAACGTCTGACGTGGTTCCAGCCGCTCAAATCGCTCTTCGCCGTCGGCGCGATGGCCGGCGGGGGCAGTGACCACATGCAGAAGATCGGTGCTCTCCGCGCGAACAACTTCTACGACCCGTGGCTGGCGATGTGGGTGGCGATGACGCGGCGGGCGAAATGGCTCGATCAACCGCTGCACCCCGAGCAGGCGCTGAATCGTGTCGAGGTGATCCGGTTCTACACGATCAACAACGCCTATCTGTATTTTGCCGAGCGGGAGCTGGGTTCGCTGGAGCCCGGCAAACTGGCCGACTTCATTATCCTGGAGGATGATATCCTCACATGCCCGCTCGATCGCGTGAAGGAGATGAAGGTCGCCCGCACGTACGTGGGTGGAAAGCGAGTCTTCGGGCAGTAACGAGCCGATTGCTTCGGCCGGAGAATCGACGGACGAATGTGGTTCTGCGGTCGTCTTGGCAACGTGTCGGCGCGGTAACGAATGCGTCTTGGAGGCGGACGAATGGCGATGTCCGGTTTGGCGGTCTCGAAGCAGCCCAGCTTGCGCGACGGAAGGATGGTTCTGGCGTTCTCCGGCTGGATGGACGGCGGCGACGTCTCGACCGGCAGCCTGGGGTGGCTCCTGGGCAAGCTGAATGCGGAAGAGGTGGCCGAGATCCGTCCGCAGGGGTATTACATCTACAACTTCCCCGGACCGATGGAGCTGTCCGCGCTCTTTCGCCCGCACGCCCGACTGGTCGAAGGGACGGTTGAACCGCCGCGGTTTCCGGAGAATACGTTCTACTGCGATGAGGGCAACCGCCTCATCCTGTTCAGCGGGAAGGAGCCGAATCTCGCCTGGGAGGCCTTCGCGGAGTGCATCTTCTCGTTTGCGCGGCAGAGCGGCGTCACGTCGATTTACTTCATCGGGAGCTACGGCGGGTCGGTCCCGCACTCGCGGGAGCCCCGACTGACGACGTGCGTTTCACACGACGACCTGAAACCGGTCATGAAGAATTACGGCCTGCGACTGGCCAACTACGAGGGGCCCGCGGCCTTTCCGACCTACATGATCAGCATCGCCGCCGCCAAGGGGATTCGCATGGCCAGCATCGTCGCCGAGATCCCCTCCTACGTCCAAGGCACCAACCCCCGATGCATCGAGGCCGTCGTCAGGAAACTGCTCGCCATATTGGACATCGACGTGGAGATGGAGGATCTGCACAAGGCCTCTCTCGCGTGGGAGCAGCGGGTCAGCAATGCCCTGGAGAAGAAGGCGGACGTGAAGGAATTCGTCGGCAAGCTCGAGGAGGCCTACGACAACGAGGTGTTCGACACCGAACTGGGCGACCTGAAGGAGTGGCTGGAAGAAAAGGGAATCCGTCTGGATTGAACAGGGTATCAACCTTCCACCCTCGGACAGGAAGGAGAGTACCGGTGATGAAACGAAGCGGTGTATTGTTTCTCTCACTCTGCTGGGTCGCCAAACTCATGTCGGCCGAAGTCCCATCTGGGACCAGCCGCGACACTCGCACCCTGTCCTTTGCGCTGTCTCAGGAGAATTCACTGGGGGATTTCGGCGGCGTTCCGTTCTGCACCGACCTGAACGGCGATGGGAAGGCCGAGGTGCTTTGGCTCCAGTCGCCGGGGATGTTTCACTCGAAGGTGTTCGACAAACCGCCGTGGAAGGGCCGGTTCAGCGATGAAGAGCGCAACCTTTTCTGCCTGACGGCCACCGATGCCCGGGGAAATGTCCTCTGGCAGGTGGGCCGGCCGTGGAGCGGCAAGCGGCCATTCGTCTCGCATAGCGCCGAGCGGGCGGTCGACTGGGCGGACATCGACGGCGACGGCGCAATTGAGGTCGTTTGCGTGCGGGGGGACGAACTGATGGTGATCGACGGGCGCACGGGCACAATCGAAAGGTCCGTCAAGACGCCGGCCGACAATGCCCAGATCGTCCGCGTGGCCCACACCGGCAAAGGACCCAAGGACTGGACGATCCTGGCCAAGAACGCCGAGAGCGCGTACAAGCCACATCAGTATGCCAATCCGGCGTGGTTCTATGACGCAGATCTGAGGCTCATCAAGACGGCCGACTATCTGGGCGCCGGCCACGCGCCGCAGGTCTTCGATGTGGACCGTGACGGCCTGGACGAATTCCTCATCGGATATAACCTTATCGACCACGACCTGACGACGAAATGGACCTACTGGCCCGTGCCGAAGGCGAAGTGGGACGCGGGCGAGATGCACGTTGACTATATGGTCGTCGGCCGGATCCCGCATGGCGATGTCATTCGCACGTGCGTCGCCCTGGCGGCGAGCAACAAGGCGTACCTGTTGGATGCCTGCACCGGCGAGCTCATCTGGGAGCGGACGGGGACGCATCCGCAGAACTGCCGGATCGGGCGATTCCTACCGGCTAAGCCGGAGGCGGAACGCCAGGTGCTGGTTTACAACAAGCGCGCCGATTTCCAGCTCTACGACGTCGACGGCAAGGAGCTCTGGCGGATGACGCCGCCGGAGAACTTCCCCGCCGGCCAGGCCGCACCGTGCAGGCGGCAGAAGTTCCACGTCTTCGATGCGACGACCATGCTGCCGGGTCGAGGACCCGGTTCCACCGATCTGTTCATCTTTACCGACGGCGGCTGGCCCTACGTCATCGACGGGGCGGGCCGGCGGTGCGCCGAGTTTCCTCACACGCCGAACATCGCCCAGGATTGGGGCGAGGTGCCCGGCCGACCCGACGACTACGGCTACGGGTTCTACGCCCGAGTGGCCGACGTCGACGGCGACAAGGAGGTCGAGGTCCTGTTGAACGACCGTCGGTTTGTTTGGATCTACGAGATCCGTTGAGGAGGATCCGTTACATGGCTGTGTTCATCATCAGCGTGTTGATCGCGTTGGTCGTCTCGGCGGCGTGCTCGCTGATGGAGGCCGCCCTGCTGAGCCTGACGCCGGCCCAGATCGCCGATGTTGCCGGAAAGCACCCTCGCCTCGGCGAGACCTGGCGCGGGTTCAAACGGAACATCGAACAGCCGATTTCCGCGATCCTCATCCTGAACACGGCCGCCCACACCATCGGCGCCGCCGTGGCCGGTGCGCGGTTCGACGCGTTGTACGGACACAAGTGGATCTGGGCCTTCTCACTGGTCTTCACCTACCTCATGCTCCAGTTCACGGAGATCCTGCCGAAGACACTGGGCGTCCGCTATAACCGAAGCCTGGCGCCGATCATCGGCGGGCCGTTGAGTTGGCTGGTGTTCTTCTTTCGCCCCATTTCGTATGTCGTCCGGTTGGCAAATCGACCCTTTGAAAGGGGTGGCAAGAAGGCACAGCCTGAGGTTTCATTGGATGAGATCACCGCCCTCGCCGGTCTGGCCCGGCTGTCTAAGTTGATCGGGTCGCACCAGGAACGCATCATCCGTGGGGCGTCCCGCTTGTCGCGGATGCGCGTGGGGCAGGTGATGATCCCGGTGGAACAGGTCACGTTCCTGTCGACATCCCAACGGCTCACGGACGCGATCGTCACGGCGCACCTCGACCCCCACACGCGGTTCCCCATCTGCGAAGAAGGTGATCGGGACCGGGTCGTGGGCTACGTCAACTTCAAGGAGATGATCTACTACGCCCGGACGAATCCGAACGATTGGAGCTTGCGCGGCGTGGTCCGGCCGGTCCGGTTCGTCTCGCCCGACCAACAAGCCGGCGAATTGCTGAGCCTGTTCGTCGAGGAGCACGTCCACATCGCCATCGTTCGAGACGACAAGGGCAAGACGCTCGGGCTCATCACGCTCGAAGACGTCGTGGAGGAACTGGTCGGAGAACTGGAGGACGAGTTCGATCATCCGCCGCGCATGCTGCACGCCCTGACGGGGAACACCTGGATGGTCGGCGGCGGCGTTGCCGTCCAGGAAATGGCCTCACGGATCGGCATCGGCTTGGAGAACCCGCAGGGCGACGTGTCGTCGTGGTTGATCGGGCGAATCAATCGAGTGCCGAAACCGGGCGAAGTGTATCGCGAAGGCGGGGTGGATTTCGTCGTCCGTCGAACCCGGCGCGGCAAGGTTTTCGAAGTGGCCGTCAGCCGGCCGACGAGCTGACCCCTCCCAGAGATCCACGCGCCGCTTCGGCAACCCCGTCAGGGGCGTCGGAAAACGGCCCGGAACGCAAGTCTTGGGTAAGGCTCATGAAACCGGCCGCTCCGCCAGCGCGATGAATCCGTTTGCGCGTAGGCCCGCGGCAATGGGGATACGAAGCCCGCCGGTCCGCCGGCGATTGAGGGGGACCAGTTCGCGGATCACCAATCCGGCCCCCGTCAGCAGATCAACCAGTTCTCCGCGAGAGAAGATGTGGAGATACAGGTTTCGGATGCCGCGGTAATACCACAGGATCTTGTCCCCCAGTTCGGCCCGGCCGCGCCAGGTCTGCCAGAGATTCGATCCCAGAAACCACAGGCCGTCGGCCGTGGTCAGCCCGTGCCAACGATTGTGGACGTGAATGGCGAATCGCCCGCCCGGCCTCAGCAGTTCGACGATTCCTCGCATGAGGGTTTGCCTGTTCCGCCGGCCACGGACCAATCCGATCGTGCTGAACATGCACAGGGCATAGTCGAATGACTCCGGTTGAAAGAGGCTGGGAAGATCAACCATATCGGCCCGGATCAGCGTTGCACGGACGCAAGTATCGCGCAGCTTCTCTTTGGCGACACGGATCATGTGCTCCGAGAGATCCACCCCGATACAACGGTGACCGAGGCGCGCCAGATGGATGACGTGTCTGGCCGTCCCGCAACCCACATCGAGCACGCGGCCGGGTTGACTGAACCACCGCGTCAGTAATCGCGTGTCGCAAGCGAAGAGCGGGTTGTCGGCCCAGTAGTCGTCATACTCCTCCGCAATGGCCGGATTGGTGAGGTAGCGGACCGTGGAAGGATGCATCGGATCGACTTGCATGGAATCATTGACCACGATTTCGGTTCCACCACGAACGAAGTTCGCGCTCCATCGCGTCGACACGACGCGGTTAGACCGCCCGATACGGTCGGCGGCTCGCGGATAACCCTGGTTCTCTAGTCGTCCAACCGAAGGTATAATGCGGGTGTTTGGTCGACACGTCCAGCTCAAGGAGTAGGATCATGGCGGAGAGCCTCATCGGAAAGGTGACGCACTACTTCAGCAAGGCGCAGGTGGCCGCCGTAGCGATCACCGACGGACAACTGAACGTCGGCGACACGATCCACGTGGTCGGGCATACGTCGGACTTCACGCAGAAGGTCGGGTCGATTCAGCTCGAACACCAATCCATTCCGACAGCCACGGTGGGTCAGAACGTGGGCATTCAGGTCATCGAACATGCCCGCGAACACGACAAGGTCTACCGGGTGACACCGGATTAGTGCGACGTGATCCCCGACTGGGTGAGCGGCGCCGCCTGTGACGACGCGGTCTTTTCCCGCCCACGCCCGGCAGACTTCGGGTTATCGCACGCGAGCCAACCCGCGCTCGAGGTCGGCAATGATGTCCTGGGGGTCCTCCAGACCGACCGACAGACGCACCAACTCGTCGATAATACCGAGGGCGTAGCGTTCCTCGCGGCTCTCGCGATAGTAGCTCATCAACGCAGGATGCGTGATGAGTGTCTCCGGACCGCCGAAACTCGGCGCCAGCAGGCATAGCTTCAACCCGTTGAAGAAGGCCAGCGTGTCCTGGAGGTCCCCGTTGATTTCAAACGTCACCACCGCGCCGAAACCCTTCATCTGTCGTTTGGCGATCGCATGATGACGATGGCCGGCAAGACCGGGATAATAGACGCGCCGGACCTTCGGATGGCGCTCCAGGTACTCGGCCACCTTCTGCGCGGTCGAATTGAACCGTTCCATGCGAAGCCCGAAGGTCTTCAAGCCCCGAATCAGCAGGTAGCAGCTTACCGGATCGATCACGCCGCCGGTCATTCGCCGCCACTCGTAGATGGGATTGATCACGTCCGATCGACCCCACACGGCGCCCCCGAGGATATCGTTGTGGCCGCCGATGTACTTCGTCGTGCTGCTCAGGACAATATCGACGCCTTGATCCAAGGGCCTCTGGTTGTACGACGTGGCGAACGTGCTGTCGATCACACTGAGGACCTTGTGTTTGCGGGCGATTCGAACGATCTCGTCCACGTCGGCCACGTTGAGATAAGGGTTGGTCGGCGATTCGGAGAGGATGAGAACGGTCTCTTTGCGAACGGCCGCCTCCATCGCCTTGTAGTCGCCCATCGGCACGACCGTTGCTTGAATGCCGAATCGGGGGACCACCTTGCTGATGAGGCGCAGCGTCTGTTTGTAGGCGTCATCGGTCACGATCAGATGCTGTCCCGTGCTGCACAACGCCATGACCGTGGCGGTCACGGCGCTCATTCCCGAATCGAACAGGAGGCATCGATCGGCCCTCTCGAGGGCCGCGAGCTTCCGTTCGGCCGCCTCGCGGGTCGGATTGCCGTATCGGCCGTACTCGTAGTGCGGAGCCTGCCCCTTTCCGTACGCCAGGACCTCATCCATGTCCTTGAAGACGAACGTGCTGCTGTAGGCGATGGGCGTGGTTACGGTTCCGAGCCAGCGGCGCTCGCCGCAATGGACGGCATCCGTATCCAAGTGCCCCGTGGGATGGTCGGTGAAGTCGGTCATCTCTGTCTCCGACGCGGTGGAACCGCATCACGAAGGTTCATGCATGGGCCAAAACAAGGATTATACTTCCGCGGGCCGGGCAGGACCATAGGCGCGGTCGAAGCGCATACGGCCGGTGCGTAAGGGGTTCAGGGGAGCCGAATCGGCCTCGAAGACCGCCTCCTGGGGCGAACCGGCTATGCGTCGCGGTGAACGCGCCGGCTCCGGGGCCTCGTGCCGCCGAGAATGAGCATGCCGCCCAGACAGCATGCCAGTGCGAAACTCGCCCCGACGCCACAGGTGCTCGGCACAAGCGAACCCGACGATCCGTCGCTCGACTTGGTGAAGACGGCCACCACCTCCGTGTCGCCGTTGAGCGTAAGGACCAGCGGATTCGACGTGCCCGACCCGGCGCCGCTCCACCCCACGAACGTCATCCCGTCTTGCGGCGGTTCCGGCACGAAGACCGAAACCTGTTCGCCGCGATTGTGAATCGAGCGGACGGGGGCTGTCGCACCGGCGGGCGACGTGCCGACCGTCAAGGTGCATGTCTGAGACACCTTGAGAATCGTTACGGTCATGCGAACCGACTTGCTGATCCCGTCCTTCGCATAGGCGGCAATAATCTCACACGGGCAATCGGCAGGGACGTTCCTTGCCGTCAGCACCCCCCCGGCACCGATGGTCGCCGCCGTGTCGGACGAGACCCGCCACTGCACCTCCGACGTGACGTCCCCCTTGGCACCGGTGTTCCAGGTCGCTTCGCAACGATACTGCCCAACCGCATTGGCTTGAACGGACGCCGGCCCCGTAATGGTCATGTCGGTAATGGAAAGACCCCGCATCCTGGCGGTCAGCGTGCCCGCCGACCCGACGACCAGCGTACGATCCGCCGTTCCGCCCCCGTCGCTCCACGACTCGAAAGTGTAACGGAGGCCGTCGGTACCAAACTGCGGAGTAGGTACCGAGAGTTGATGGGCACCTCCGGCCTGCCAGTTGAACTTCTGGACGCCGTAGTAGCTCTGCCCGTCGACGACGAACCGCAGGCCAACATCGGTCGGCGTAACGCCGAGAGTCGTCTCCGCCATCGGCGGCTTGACCGTCACGCGCCAGGTCTTCTCGGCCCCGCCGACGGCATTCTCCGCTCGAATGCAGACGAGGAATGGACTACCGACCGTGGTCGGCGCCGACCATGCGACGGCGCCGGTGGCGGGATCCACCGTCATTCCGGCCGGTCCCCTCACCAACGACCATGTGACCGGCCGCGTGCCTTGCGTCAGAACAACCTCCGGTCCGACGTAGGGCTGATTCAACTCCAGGGTCTGGTCGGGAATGTCGCGGATTTCCGGCGCCATGGGCGGCTCGGTCACGGTCAACAACCAGGTCCGCTCGTGTTGTCCCTGGGCGTTCCTCGCCCGAAGGGTGATCGAATGCGGGCTGCCGGTGACAATCGGCAGAGGCCAGGTCACCGCACCGGAGTTTGAATTGACGGTCATGCCCGTGGGACGAACCACGAGCGACCACGTCACGGGAGCCGTTCCTTGCTCCAACATCGGCGTAAACGCGTACTGGAGGCCGGCCGTGACGGTCTGGTCTTGGATCGTCCGGATAATCGGCGGCGCCTTGACGGATACCTGCCAGGAGGCGTCGCTCCAACCCACATCATTGGTCGCCCGTGCGATGACCGTGAACGGGCTGCCCGCCGCGACGGGATTGGACCACGTCACCGTGCCGGACGTTGCGTCGATGGTCATCCCCGCCGGCGCGCTGACCAGCGACCAAGTCACCGGCAGGCCACCCTGGCTGAGTTGCAGCGGATCGGTATAGGGTTGCCCCACGACGGCGACTTTGTTCGCCACCGGGGCGATGACCGGGGCGGTCATGACCCGCACTAGCCAGGACGTTTGATCCTGACCCTCGTCGTTCGACGCCCGAACGGTCACCGTGAACGGACTGCCTGTCTGCGTCGCACCGGACCACCGCACCACGCCGTTCGGATCGATGGTCATACGGGCCGGTCCGCTCACCAGCGACCACTGAACCGGCAACGTCCCTTGGTCGAGTCGAACGTGCTCCACATAATTGGCGCCGACCAGCAATGCTCGATCGGATATCGCCGCGATCTTCGGGGGCCCCATCGGCGGAACCACGCTCACCTGCCACGACAAATCGGAGAACCCCTCCGAATTCGCGGCGCGGATCGTGATGGTGTAGACGTCGCCCATCAGGCCCGGATTGGGCCAATTCACAGCCCCCGAATTCGGATCGATCGTCAGCCCCGCGGGGCAGGCATGGGGTTCGACCAGCGACCAGGTAATCGGTTTGGTCCCCTGCTTGAGAATGGGTTGCAGAGCGAACGGCTGACCGACAATGGCCGTCTGATTGGCGATCGCATCAATCACCGGCTTGCCCGGCGGCAACACGACCCCGATCCGCCAAGCGATCTCGTGACTGCCGACGTCGTTCTCGGCGCGAACCCTGACCTCGTGCACGGTGTCCGGGGGGCCGGGTTTCGGCCAACTGACGACGCCGCGGACCGCGTTGATCTCCAAACCGCCCGGACCGCTCACCTTCGTCCACGTGATCGTGGGCGATCCTTCGAGCAGTCGCAGCGTGCGGGTGTAGTAGGCTCCGACGGGAACGTTCGGCTCGTCGGCCATGGAAGCGATGCTTGGCGCGGCTTTGACGCTCAATGTCCACGATGCTTCGTTGGAGCCCACGCCGTTGGTAGCCCGGACCTTCAACGTGAACGGACTGCCGTTGCTCGTGGGCTGTGGCCAGTTGATCTGTCCGCTGTTGGGATCGATCGTCATCCCGGCCGGCGGCAATACCATCGACCAGGTTACGGGCGGGCTTCCGCTGGTCAACGTGGGCGTATAGGTATAAGGCTGTCCGATCATAATCGACTGATCGGGAATCGCGGCAATGATCGGCGGGGTCTGCACGTACACCGTCCAGGTCATTTCCCCTACCCCGATTTCGTTTTGCGCGAGGAGGGTTACGGTATGCACGCTGTCGACCGGACCCGGTTCCGCCCACGTCACCTTGCCGTTTGTCGAGTTCACGGTCATGCCGTCAGGGCCGGCAGCCAATGACCACATCACCGGAGTAATGCCATACAATAGCTTGGGGGACTCGGTATACGATTGCCCGGTCCGAACCGAGCGGTCGGGGATCGGGATGATGATGGGTGCTTGATATGCCGACAATGTGAACTCGGCCTCTGCCGTTCCGTTGCCGTCGTATAGCTGCGGCGTCTGCCAGGCGTATGTCTGGGTCAGAACGAGCGGGAGCAGGTAACGGTGGGCCTCCTCCGCCGAAAGCATCCCGTTGCGTGAGGTATCGGCATTCGCATTGCTGATGGCGTCGAGAAGGTAGTAGGTGAAAACGCCGTTCTTCAGTTGCGAGCTCTCCGATGAGAGTTCCCAGTCATCGCAGGCCGTCAGCACAACCACCCCCGTGACATCGTCCACATCTTTGTCGACACCGCGGATGGCTTTCAGATCGGCGGCGAAACCGTCTCCCGGTGCGGGCGGGGGCCCGTCCGGATTGATCGTCTTGATCGCAGCCCCTTCAGGGAGCGGCGCCTTGATCGCGCCTCCGCTGTAGCAGGTGTCCAGAATGACAATGACGTTTCGAGTCGGAAGTGCGCCGATCCAATCGCCCAACTCGTCGTCACGGATTTCGCTGTTCGGGTCGGCGGGGGACGTGTCGTATGGACAGATTGTTTCATCATAACCGTCGGTTTCGTCCAGCGGCGGACGATCGGAGGTGTAGCTCCCGTGGCCGCTGAAGAAGAACAGGCATTGATCGTCGGGGCCTGCCTTGGCGCCCATCGCCTCGATGGCCGAACGGATGCCGGCCTTGCTCGCGTCCCTGTCGATCAAAACGGCGATGTTGTTCGGGTCCCAGCCCGGATCTTTGATTAACGCATCGCGAAGATCTCGGACGTCGTCGTCGCAGTAACTCAGACCGTCGATGATCATATAGTCGGAAACGCCGGCCAACACGGCAAACCGCTTCGTTTGCTTGTATACGCGGACGGTCCAGGTCGCCTCATCGCTGCCCAGCGCATTGGTCGCCCGCACCGTCACCGAATGCTCGCTGCCGACGGGTCCGGGATCGGACCATCTGACAACACCGATGTTCGGATCGATAGTCATTCCGCTTGGCCCCGCTACGAGCGCCCACGTGATGGGCGGCGTCCCCTGCAAGAGCGTGGGACGCTCGGAGTACGTCCGTCCCTCGAAGGCCTTGCGCGTCGATCGGTCGACAATAACGGGAGGCAAGGGAGGCGCGATGTCCAGCACGGCCCCCCTGACAACGCTGTAACCCGCCGGCATTCCGGAGGGCAGGCTGTACCATCCGTCGCTGCTCCCGCTCCAGCCGAAGTTCAAGTGGTAGCGGCCGTCGGAGTCGCGATACCCGTCGCACACGATCGAGTGTCCCGACCCGCTCATGGAGGTCCCGATCGAGAGCTGACACGGGGCATACTTGCGCATGTTTGCACTGAGCAATGTGTAGAGCCCCGAATCGGTGCTGCTGACCCAAGCACCGCTCGGATAGGACCACTTGGCCTTCAGGACCTCGCCCACAGAAGACGTGGACGCCGCCGACCCGGCATCGCTGTAGTTCATCCGGACCGAGACCCCGCACGCATAGAGCAGGCGCGCGATGGTATCGTTCGAAATGCTCGTGTAGACGATGGATGGAATGTTCGCCGTTGCCGCGGAGATCGGTATGACCCTTTCCCCGCGCCCGTCGCCGGGATCATTGCGAGAGGTATAGTCGTCGGCCGCCGTAAACGTCACGGAGCTCGGGTGCTTCCAGTAGTTGATGATCTGCCCCATCGCCGTGGCAACACAGCCCGTAACACACCGTCCGTCGTCGGTGTGCAAGCCCGGCTCGGTTCGAGGATCGTCCGGACAGTAGTCGTTGTAGAAGCCGGACTGGTTCCAACTCGTCGTCAAGAACGGTCCCCAAGTCTGCCCGTCGGTTCCGGAGGCCGCGTCGCCGCCGCCTCCGGCTAGGAGGGTCTGCCACTCTGCCCGGTTGGCTGCCAGTTGCGCGGCGGGCGTCTCTGCCCGTGCCTGTAAGCGCAAGGCCATGTCCGTCCGAACCATGTAGAGCAAGTGATTCTCAGGGTGCTCCTGGAAGGGAAACGTACCGGTAAGTGAGACCACCACGACCGGCGTAATGTCGGTGTCCGCGGACGTCACGACAAAACCGCCGGGATTCAGCGGGACGACGTAGGCGACCGTCTGGCGGGTGTCGGGATCCGTCAGCGCGACGGGTTCTGCCGAAACAGGTGCTGCTTGTTGTGCCTCCATGGCTTCTCGTGCAGCCGCCCGCCGATGTTCCGTCTGTGCGAAATTGGCCCCGACCCGCTGCGCGGTGGACACGTCGACCGGCTCGGCCGACACAAGGGTCCAGGATATTGTTACCCCGAACACGCCTGCCCACACGGCAAAACCGACGGAATGGCGTAATACCCTCCGGATCATGGAATTACCCCTGTGCACGATCGGCACGTATTGGTAAGGGGAAACGCAGGCTCACCCCCATCGTCCCTGCATTGGGAAGGGTATCGGCGATCAAACGAGATGACCAAATCGCCGAACCTCCCTGCGTAGACTACCCCTAACGCCTTTCGGCATAATACCCTGTAGACCTGCCTTTATCAAGGCGCATTCGCTCAGGGTTGTGCCATTGCCCACCGCGTCCTCGGTTCGACCGAACTCGTCAACGTCATCGATGTTGACCGCGCCCGTGACGGCGCGGCACCGTGCTGGAACCTTCGGCTTCGTGCCGTGAGTATTGCACCACGTTCGAAAAAGGATTCTTGGGTCGAACGCGGCTCCTGGTTCGGCCTGTGAGGCGCAGGCCGCCACGCCGCCCGCCCGGGCATGGTCTTCGGGGAGCGCTTGCAAATCCTCTGCCTTCGCCAACAATAGTGTCATGGCTGAGAATGCGCTTTACCTGGGCGACAATCTCGACGTCTTGCGGCGGAACATCCGCGACGAATCGGTCGACCTCATCTACCTCGACCCGCCCTTCAACTCCGACCAGGACTACGGCGTCAGGCACCTCGTGGGAGGCGGCAAGCGAAAGACCGTGGAGATCCGGGCATTCGGCGATACCTGGCGTTGGGATGCGGCCGCCGAAGCCGCCCATCGTGAAATCCTCCGCCGGCCGGGGGCCGTTGCACGGGTCATGAAGGCCTTCCACACCTTCCTCGGCGAAAGCGAGATGATGGCTTATCTGGTCATGATGGCCCCCCGTCTGGTCGAGCTGCATCGCGTCCTCAAACGCAGCGGTTGCGTCTATCTGCATTGCGACGCGTCAGCCGGCCACTACCTCAAGATGCTCATGGACGCCGTGTTCGGACCCGAAAACTTCCTGAATGAGATTATCTGGAAACGAACGCACGCCCACGGCTCGGCACGGCGCTGGGGACCCGTGCACGACATCATCCTGTTCTATTCAAAGAGTAAGGAATACCGGTGGTACGGCGCTCGCAAACCGCACAGTCGGGCGTACGTCGAAAAGCATTTCAAGCTCGTCGACAAGACCGGCCGGCGATTCCAGGCGATCACGCTGACCGGGGCGGGCACGACGAAAGGCGACAGCGGCAAGCCTTGGCGAGGGGTGGACCCGACCACCTCCGGTCGACATTGGGCGATGCCCCGTGCCATCCTCGGTCGGCTCAAGGTGACGGGGCGAACCATACAGGAGAAGCTCGACGCGCTGGATGCCGCCGGTCGTATCTACTGGCCACGAAAGGCCGGCGGCAAGCCTCGTCTGAAATGGTTCGCGGATGAGCTCCGGGGGGCGGCCGTGCCCGATGTGTGGACGGACATTCCGCCCGTCTCGGCCCAGTCGGCTGAGCGTCTGGGCTATCCCACCCAGAAGCCGCTGGCGCTACTGGAACGAGTCATCTCGGCGAGCAGCAAGAAGGGCGACACGGTGTTGGATCCCTTTTGCGGCTGCGGAACGACCATTGTTGCGGCCCAGAGGTTGAACAGACATTGGATCGGGATCGACATTGCCAAGCCGGCGATCGACATGACCAAGCGGCGGTTGCACCACGCCCGGGGCCGGAGTATCGGAAACAGGTGCACGATCACCGGAGGTCGGTCGATAAAGGGTAAGTCGGATCGGCGAGCGGAGTGCCTTTTCGAAATCTGAGGACAGACGAGGAACCGAGTTCATGAACCCGGAAAAGCGGCTCACCTTGGCCATCGCGGGCGTGGGGCGATGGGGTCAGAACCTGGCGAGGGTTTTTGCGTCCGAGCCACGCTGTGAACTCCGGTACGTGTGCGACACGGATCCGAACGTTCTGGCGCGTCACCGCCGTCGGTTCGGCGAGGCGACCCTGTGCGACAGCTTTCAGCGTGTGTTGGCCGACCCGGCCGTCGAGGCGGTCGCGATCGCCTCCAGCGCGGTCTCGCACTTCGAGATGGCGCGGCAGGCGCTTCAGGCCGGCAAGCACGTCTACGTCGAGAAGCCGATGAGCATGGAGTTTCGTCAGGCCGGTGAACTGGCAACGTTGGTCGGAAAGACGGGGCTGAAGTTCATGGTCGGGCACCTGTTGGAGTATCATCCCAGCGTGCAGCGGCTGCGGTCCATGATCGAATCGGGACAGGTGGGCGACGTCTACTACATCTATTCGCAGCGCCTCAATCTCGGCGTGGTTCGCAAGGACGAAAACGCCTGGTGGTCTCTCGCGCCGCACGACATCTCCGTCGCGTGCTATCTGTTGGGGACCGAGCCGGAGTCGGTGAGCGCGCACGGTCAGTGTTTTCTCCAACCGGGCGTTGAGGATGTGGTTTTCGCGACGCTGAACTTCCCCGATCGGCGGCTGGCGCACATTCATGTCAGTTGGCTTGACCCTCACAAGATACGCAAGACGACGATCGTCGGGACAAAGCAGATGGTGACGTTCGACGATATGGAGGCGGCCGACAAGATTCGCATCTACGATCGCGGCGCCGAGATTAAGACGAGCGTCGACAGCTTCGCGGAGGCGATCGCGCTGCGAATCGGCGACATTGTGATCCCGCGCGTCCCGACGGACGAGCCGCTTGCCCTGGAATGCCGCCATTTCATCGACGCCGTTCTGGACGGCAAACCGATCCGCAGCGACGTGAAGGACGGCTTGCGCGTCGTGGCCGTCTTGGAGGCGGGACAGTTGTCCTTGCGGAACAACGGCCAGCCCATCCGTTTGCCGAGCTGACCATGGTCGACGTCACATCACCAGCAGACCACGGCGGCCGGCGGAACCCATCGCTCCGCGTGCTGACCTTCAATACCTACGTGGGTCACGGTCTCCGTGAGGGGATGAGAATCGTCCGCGAGTTCGAACCGCATATTGTCTTCTTCCAGGAACTGTGGATTCATCGTCGCGGCAACTGGGAGTGGCGCCAGGCCGACGTGGTGGCCGGCGAACTGCGGATGGACCACGTGTTCCAGCGGCACGTGTGGAAAGGCCGCAGCGAGTGCGGCCTGAGCCTGATGACCTCGGGTCGGCTCTACGACGTGACCGACATCAGCGATGCGGACATTCGTCCCACGGGGCTCGCGGCGCGCGTCGAGCTTGCGGGCCGGTCGTTCAGCGTGGCGGCCGTTCATTTGGCCGCCGTCCCGCGACCGCTGCTGCTCGGCTACCCCTGCGTCATACCCAAGCACTATCGTCAGGTGGCGCTTGCCCTCAAGCGACTGGAGGAGATGGGTGGACCGGCCATCATGGCGGGCGATTTCAACACGCTTCCTGGGACCCCCGCGTATCGGCTGGCCTGTCGGCACATGGTGGACGTCGCTCGCAAGACCGGGGCGCGCGCGAGCACTCGACGAACATGGGGACTTCCTTTCAGAATCGATTACATTTTCGCTTCGCCCGACTTCCACTGCGAGGAATGCCGCGTCCTTGACTCCCAGGAGAGCGATCATCGCCCGATCATCGCGCGGTTGAGTTTGCGGGACGAAACGCCGACCGACTCGCAGGCATGAGCCGGTTCCTCGACTATCGTGAATGGCGGTAGTATGCTTGTTCCGACAGCGGGAGGTCCGGATGGCTTCGCGCAAGGGCATACTGACGCGCCGATCGTTCATCAAAGCAAGCGTGGCGGCGGGCGCATTGACGGGATGCGACTCCAAACCGTCGGCGCCTCCGTCGACGACCTCCCTGCCGTCCGCCGATCCGTTTCCGCGGCGCCCGCTCGGCCGACGCGGCGTCCTCGTACCCATCCTCCAACAAGGCGGAGACTACACCTACACGCCACGGCTGGTCCGACGGTGCCTCGAGTTGGGCGTCCGATCGTTCGATACGGCCGAGAACTACGCAAATCGCCGAAGCGAACAGTGTGTCGGCCAGAGCCTCTCCCAACTGAGAGTCCCGCGCGAGAGCATCATTCTGACTACCAAGGGTTACGCCAGGCAGCCGCGGGACATCGTGACTAAGCACGTTCCCGAATCGCTCCGGCGAATGCAGACAGACTACGTGGACATTTGGTACCTACACGACTTGAGCCAACCGGAGGTGTTGAGCAGCCCGGAATGGAAGGCCGCCGCCCTGGAGCTGGTCCGAAGCGGCAAGGCGCGAGCCTTCGGCTTCAGTTGTCACAATGAGAATTCGATCGCCGTCATGAACGCGGCCGCCCGGTGCGGTTGGATCGACGCGATTATGTTTCGATACAACTTCCGAATGCGAGGAGACAAGACGCTCGATGAGACCATCGACACGTGCCACAAGGCCGGCATCGCCCTGGTGGCCATGAAAACCCAAGCCTCGTCGGTCAGCTTTTCCGAGCGCCTCAATCCCTTCAAAAAGGCCGGATACAGCAAGCACCAGGCGGTCCTCAAGGCCGTCTGGCAGGATCCGCGGATCACTTGCATCGTGTCGGCCATGCCGACGGTGCAGATGGTCGAGCAGAACGCCGCCGCCGCGTATGGGCGGCTTTCGGTGGCGGAGGACGCGTTACTGCGCAATTACGCGCGTGCAACAGCGAATTCCTATTGCCCGGGTGGGTGTGGGGGATGTCGTCGACAATGCGAGGCGGCAATCGAAACGTCTTTGGCCATCGCCGACATCATGCGGTACCTGATGTACCACGACAGCTATGGCCGGCGAAACGACGCCCGGCTCTTATTCGCCGAACTCGCAATGCACAAGCGCACCTTGGAGGGCGCCGATCTGGAAGCCGCGGCGCGAGCGTGTCCACACCGTCTTCCGCTGGCCTCTCTACTTCCCCTGGCCATCGACAAGCTGGCGTAAACCGGACCGCGTTTGAGGACTTGTGAGGCGCCGATGTCGGAAGGAGCACATCATGACACATCTCCGAACCGTCCGGATCATCTGGATTCTCACCGCGTGCCTTACCCCCGGCAGCGAGGCGAGTGCGTGCGACTTGATGGGCGCTTCCTTCGACCGGGAGGTGCAGTTGGACCCGCTGTTCGAGCAGTTCCGACGGATATCCGAAAAGCGGGATTTCGACGGATGGGGAGTCGCCTTCTACACGGACCGTTCGGCGACGGTCTTCAAAGAGCCCATTCCGGCCGCCCAAAGCGAGCTCGCACAATGCCTGATCGACAAACGGCTGCTGAAAACAAAGCTCGTCATCGCCCATCTTCGTGCGGCCAGCGTGGGTAAGCCGTCACATCGAAACACGCACCCGTGGACGCGCGAACTCGGCGGTGTGGAGTACGCCATGGCCCACGTAGGGGGCGCGGACAGACGACTCTGGTCGTACGTCAAGCTCGACCGATTCAAGCCCAACGGCGAGAACTGCGCCGAGCACATGTTCTGCCACATTCTGGGCGAGATCGATCGGCGCGGCATCGACTCCTGGGATACGAAGGCATTTGAGTGGTTGCGTCAGACGATCACCAAGCTCAACGAGGTGCAGACCACCAGCCTTCTGCTTTCGGACGGGACCCACCTGTTCGCCTATAGTAGCACGCGGACCAGTTGGGTATCGTACGTGCAACGCGAAATGCCCGCGGCCAACCGCGCCGGCGATGGCAGGGGTTCCGACAAGGCCGTCGGGATCGTCGTCGCCCGCGACGGCCACAACCTCGCCAAACCGGGCGAGCAGTGGACCAAGATCCCCGGCGGGTGCCTGGCCGTCTTCAAAGACGGCCGGTTGATCTATCAATCGCAGCCCGGCCAGTAGCCTGGGGGGATGTATGAGCAGACACATCGGAATCGTGGCGTGTAGTGCCGAGGGTGCGGCGCTCTGTTACCGCACATTGTGCAAAGAGGCGCCTGCTGTCATGGGAGAGCACATGCACCCTGAGGTGTCCATGCACACCCATCCGCTTGCGGAATACATGGTCCATATCCGTTGCGGCAACTGGGCCGGAGTGGCCGGGTTGATGCTGTCATCCGTCCGGAAGCTCGCGAGCATCGGCGCGCGGTTTGCGATCTGTCCGGACAACACGATTCACCAGGCCTTCGATAGAGTCGTGGCAGATTCGCCCATTCCGTGGCTTCATATCGCAGAGGCGGTTGCGAATGAAGCCACAGCGCGCGGGCTCAACAACCTCGCCATTACCGGAACCAAATACCTGATGACCGGTCCCGTCTATCCGAACGTGCTGGGCAGATACGGAATCGGCTGCCGGATCCCGGACGTATTGGAACGTGAAAGGATCGACACGATCATCTTCTCGGAACTGGTGAATGGGGTCTTCACGGAGCCGTCCAGACTCTACTTCAACACGGTGATTCAGAGAATGAAGGATCTGGGTTGCGACGGGGTTGTGCTGGGTTGCACCGAAATCCCACTACTCGTCGACCCCGACGACTGTCCCCTGCCAACCCTCGATTCGACCCGCTTGCTGGCCAGGGCGGCATTAAAAGAAGCACTGAAGGAGGACTGACAGGCGGTCTCAGCCGACGGTTTGCGGGGCCGCCCCGTCCGTTTCCGACTAGAACTCACCACCGGATCACCCCATCCCTTCTGGGTCGGTCCGGACATCGGCGGCGCCCGTCACCGATGCGTTGCCGCCGCAGGACCCGTCTTCGCCGGCCCGACCGACACGGTGGGACGGATGTCGTGTGTCAAAACTTGACCACGGTTCCCCTCCCATCCCCACCGCCGCCGGCTGCGCTTCTGCCTCCATTCTTGACACGGTCGAGGCAGCATGTGACATTCTCCTTGGATTGCCTCGGAGCGGTTCCCGTGCCGTCGTAATTCCGTGGAATGGGCTGACCGCTGATCGGCCGGTCTCGCGGAAGTCCGAAACAGACTGCGGAAACGTATTGACCGACCAACACGGGAGCAAATGGCCATGACAGTCAAAACGCAGATTGGTTTCCTTTTGGCCACGATCGTATGCGTCGGATGCCGGCAGCAGGCGCCCACGAGCGCCCCGTCCGCCACGCCCGGCGAGCCTCGAGGCAAGGTGACGATCGCCGTCATCCCCAAGGCCACGACGCACGACTTCTGGACCGCCGTCCACGCCGGCGCGAGGGCCGCCGCCGAGGAATTCGGCGTCGACATCATCTGGAAGGGCCCGACCGACGAAGGCAAGTTCGCCCAGCAAATCGACATTGTCGAGGACATGCTCAGCCGAAAGGTTGACGGAATCGTGCTGGCGCCGACACACGGCCAGTCGCTTAAAGGCGTCATCGAGAAGGCCCACGACAAGGGCGTTCCGCTGACCGTGTTCGACTCGGGCGCCGACGTGTCCGAGGACAAGTACCTTACGTTCGCCGCCACCGACAACTACCAGGGCGGCATCCTCGGTGCCCGAGCCCTGTGCAGGCTCATCGGCAACAAGGGCAACGTCGCGCTGGTCAAGGTCATGCCCGGAGGCGTCAGCACGATGCAGCGCGAGCAAGGGTTCCGCGACACCCTTAGCAAGGAGTTTCCCGACGTGAAGCTCGTCGACGAGAAATGGGGCTATGCCCTCCGGGAGAGGTCGCAGGCCGCGGCGGAGGACATCCTGACCGCTCACCCCGACGCGATCGACGGATTCTTCGGATCCAACGAGACCAGCGCCGCGGGCATTCTGCTGGCACTCAAACAGCGCAACCTCGCCGGCAAGATCAAGTTCGTCGGCTTCGACGCATCGCCGGATCTGATCGCCGCCATGAAGGAAGGAACCATCAACGGACTGGTCGTGCAGCATCCCTTCAAGATGGGATACGAGGGCGTTAAGAGCATCGTCGACTTCAAGGCAGGCAGAGCCGTGCCGAAACGCATCGACACCGGCGTGGTCGTCGTGACGCCGGAAAACATGAGCCGGCCGGAGATAGCCAAGCTACTGAATCCGCCGAAGGTCCGCCCGAGCTGACCTGTCCTTTCAACCAGACAGGGTATCTTCACCATGACTCCAATCGACAGTTCCCGACGTTCGTTTCTGAAGACCTCTGTCGCAGTGACCGGGACACTACCCCTCATGGATGATTTGCTCCAAGCGCAATCGGTTGAAGGCGCCGGACGGCTCCTCGCCTATGTCGGCACCTTCAGTTCTCCGCTCCGCGATGTGTTGCCAACCCAGGTGGATCTGCCGCCCGGCAATGGTCGTGGCATTCACCTTTTTCAGGTAAATCGCGACACCGGGGCGATGACGCCCGCTGGCATCCACGAGATGGGCACGAGTCCGAGCTGTCTGGCGTTGAATACCTCCGGAACCCGCCTGTATTCCGCCAATGAAACGGACCGGGTAAGCGAAGGCAAGCACGGCACGGTCAGTGCCTTCGCCATCAATCGATCGGACGGGAAACTGGAGCTGCTCAACACCGTGCCTTCCGGCGGCGCAGGTCCTACCTATGTGAGCGTTCATCCGTCCGGACGGTTCCTGTTGGTGGCGAACTATTTCGGGGGCTCCGTCGCGGTGCTGCCGATTCTTCCCGACGGTCGTCTGGGCACCGCCACCGATATCAAGAACGACGCCGGCAAGATTGGCCCCACCAGGGCGACCAGCGCTCCACCAGGCAGCTTTGCCTTCAGCGGACATGATCGGACCCACGCCCATATGATTCAGGCCGATCCCTCCGGCCGCTTCGTGCTGCACGTGGACTTGGGCCTGGATAAGATCTTCGTCTGGACCCTCGACGAGCATAAGGGCGTGCTGACTCCGAGTGAATCGCCCGCCGTGTCGCTGCCATCTGGAGACGGGCCTCGGCATTTCCATTTTCACCCCAATGGCCGTTGGCTCTATTCCATTCAGGAGGAAGGCTCGACCATCGTCTTGTTTGACTACGATGCCGCAACGGGCAGGTTAGCCTCACGGCAGACGATCTCCACCCTGCCACCCGGCTTTGCCGGCAGCAACTTCTGCTCCGAGATCCTGGTGTCGGCCGACGGCCGTTTCGTCTATGCAGGAAACCGGCTGCACGACAGCATCGGGATCTTCTCCATAGACCCGAACGGCACCCTGGGATATGTCGGGGAAGAATGGACACGTGGGAACTACCCGCGTAGCTTCAACTTCGACCCCACCGGCCAGTTTCTCTATTGCTGCAATCAGCGAGGCGACAATATCGTCATCTTCCGCATGGATCGCAGAACCGGCGGCCTCTCCTTCACCGGCCAATACACGCCCATCGGCAATCCGTCGCACATCGTCTTCCTTGATCCTGCAAAGGGGGGCTGAAATCACATGCATCGAAAGCGTGAAGGCGGCCACGGGTGTCTCGATGAATTCAGCGGTGTCGCTCGGCGAGGTTCCCCACAAAACCGCCACACCCGGGGCCTCGTCGCGACGCAGAACGGAATCTCCTATCGGTACCAGTCGAATGCGCTCGGGCGTCCAGTGTGTGCGGCGACCGTGTCGGTTTTGCTGGCGACGGCAATGTCTTCGGCGGCCGAACCCAAGCCGCCGGGCGGGGCTCTGACCGGCGCGCGATTCCGGGTCATCGTGTCCACCGACATCGGTGGTTCCGACCCGGACGACTTTCAGTCGATGATCCATTACCTGGTTTATGCCAACGTGTTCGATACCGAGGGGCTCATTTCCTCGCCGCCCGGGGCTGGCCGAAAGAAGCACATCCTCGAAGTCATCGACGCATATGATAAGGACTACGAGAACCTCAGGAGTCACTCGCCGAGATTCCCGACCCCAGCCGCGTTGCGGGCGATCACCAAGCAAGGAGCGATCGATCCGGCACCGGAAGCCGGCCACACCGGTCCTACCGAAGGCTCCAGGTGGATCATCCAGCAGGCCAAACGCAACGACTCGCGCCCGTTGTACATCCTGGTATGGGGTTCGATCACCGACATCGCCCAGGCGGTCCACGACGTACCCGCAATCAAGGAAAAGATCCGCGTCTACTCCATCGGGAGTTGGAATACTCGCCAGGACCCCGCCTCCCGGAACTACCTCTACGCTCACCACCGTGATCTCTGGTGGATTGAAGCGGACACCACCTTTCGGGGGATGTACATCGGCGGCAAACAGGAAGGCGACCTCGACAACCGCCGATTCGTCGACGAGTACGTCAAGGGTCACGGAGCGCTGGGTGACCTGTTCTTCAGCAAGAAGAAGGACATCAAGATGGGGGATACACCTTCAGTGCTCTACCTGCTGCGGGGCAACCCCGACGACCCCGCCACCGAGAGCTGGGGTGGGCGCTTCGAACGCGACCCGCACGGTCCGCATCGCTGGAAGGACCATTCCGATCCGCAGCTCAACGAGGGCAGCCGATACCCGGGCGCCAGGACGGTCAACCGCTGGCGGGAGGATTGCCTTCGAGACTGGCAACAGCGGATGCGGTGGGCTGCCGCACGTGCCGATCGCCGGTAATCCAACCAGCGGCACATCCTTCAACAAGGGGAGACATCCGCCCGGTGGTTGCCTGAGCGGGACGGAGGGATTGTCGATCGCGTCCGCAGGGCCGGTGCCGCGTGGCGTCCGCGGCACCACGCGGAATCAGGTTTCCTGTCAGTCACAGATGTTGAGCAAGACGTTACCGATCGAGGGTCGGGGAAACAACAGTAGCGTCCGGACTGTTTGCATTCGCAAAGAGACAGGCAACGGACCGGATCACGGAGTGCCCCTGAGCGAGCCGACACGGCGCTCCGTGATTGACATCAGCTCCCCGGTGCCGCAAAGTGGAAGCACTGCACGGTTTCCCGCACGATGGAGGAATGTTATGTCCTGTGGTTGCGCCCCCTCTTGCCGTTCTCGCTTCCTTCTCCGGTCCGTCGGCGTTGTGCTGGCCGGGGTCCTTTGTTGCGCGCCGCTCCGGGCGGAAGCGGCCGCGCCGTCGAAAACGAGACAGTTTCGGGCCGGAGTTGCCGCCAGCAACATCACGCCGTGGCTGGGCGACGGGCTGGTCGGCAATTTCGGGACCCCGCCGCCTGCCGAGTACGTCCACGATGAATTGTACGCCCGGTGCTTCGTCCTCGATGACGGTTCCACGCGAATCGCGCTCGTCGTCGTCGACAATCTTCACATCGAACGGGACGTGCTGGACGAGGCGAAGCGGCAAGTCAAAGAGGCCACCGGCCTGCCGACGGACCGCATCCTGATATCCTGCACCCATACGCATTCGTCGGTCCGCGCACGCTTGACCAGTCCAAGCAAATCGGAGAAGGACTTGGGCGAATACGGGCGCTTCGTCGTGCATCGCATCGCGGACGGGGTCCGCTGCGCGATCTACAACCTCCAGCCGGCGCGGATCGCCTGGGGCACGGTGGACCAACCCGACCACGTGTTCTGCCGCCGCTGGCTGATGAAGCCGGACGTGAAGTTGTTCAATCCTTTCGGCGAGCCGGACCGGGTCAAGATGAACCCCGGTTACCGGCCGGAACTGCTCAAGCCGGCCGGGCCGGTCGACCCGCAAATTGCCTTTATCGCACTCCAAAGGGCGGACGGTCGGCCGTTGGGCTTGCTGGCCAACTACTCGCTCCACTACGTGGGCGGGACCGGGCCCAATCATATCTCAGCCGACTACTACGGCGTGTTCTCCGACCGCATCCAGCAGTTGCTCCAGGCTGATCGACTGGACCCGCCCTTTGTCGCGGCGATGAGCAATGGTACCAGCGGCAACATCAACAACATCAACTACGCAAAACCGCGTCCTTCGAAGAAACCTTACGAGCAGATGCGCTTCGTGGCCAATCAGTGCGCCGAGGCCGTGTATCAACAGTACCGGCATCTCACCTGGCACGATTGGGTGCCGCTGGGAATTCGGCAGCGAGAACTGGAACTGGCCGTCCGAAAGCCCACGGCCGAGCAGCTCGCCCGTTCCAAGCAGTTGCTCGCCGAGCCGGAACGCCCCGACAAGTTTCCTCACGAGCGAACGTATGCCCAAAGGGCGATCCAACTTCACGAGTCGCCCGACACGGTTCGCATCATTCTGCAGGCGATCCGAATCGGAGAGGTGGGCATCTCGGCGATTCCTTTCGAGACCTTTTCGGAAACAGGCCTGGAGTTGAAGGCCCGTAGCCCGTTTACGCCCAGCTTCACGATGGAACTGGCCAACGGCGCCTATGGCTACCTGCCCACACCCGAGCAACACGCACTGGGTGGTTACGAGACATGGCTGGGAACAAGCCGCGTGGAAGCACAGGCATCGACCAAGATCGTCAACGCCCTGCTGGAGATGCTTGCGGAACTGAAGTGACCGACGAGGGGCGCAGCGGTCCCAAAGGGGAAGCGACGGAAACACTCGTCGGTATTCCTTGCTCTCTGGATGCCGATTCGCTGCGAGCGGAGTCTCATGCTGAGGCAGGATCCAGTGACGCCGCCGAACTCCGCTCTCTGATTGAGCCGGCGCTACAGGTTGGCAGGACGGACGTCTCGTTCGCCTGTGTTGACGCT
Source organism: uncultured Planctomycetales bacterium (assembly GCA_964596165.1). Classification (GTDB taxonomy): domain Bacteria; phylum Planctomycetota; class Phycisphaerae; order UBA1845; family JAFGLZ01; genus CAYUQT01. Next base: position 70,333 of record CAZQTW010000026.1, read on the forward strand.
CCGGACGGACGGCCTTCCCCCGGCGCATCCGGGCCGTTGCTTGAACGGTTTGTCCGGGGCGTTCTGACGGCCCGCGGAATAAGAAAGGGCGGCCCGTCGGCCGCCCCGTGTTCACTCACAAGACTTGCCCCGCTCCGGCGGTCCGTCGTGAAGGATTCGGTGGGTCTCACAACGTGCCCTGACTTCGGTGCCGCCGGACTTCAGACCCTGCACCCTTGCCCTACTTTCCCGCCCGATACTTGCTCCAAAGCCTCGGCAGATGAAGTTGAACCTGACCCTCGAGCTCTCGGTCGCTGATCGTGGTCAGGCGACCGTGATCGTTGTACTGTTCCATGACCCACTTCTGGATCTTGACCACCTTGGTCACGCCGACCTCGTCGGCCGTGCCCTTGGTCCCGAGGTACTCGTTGACCCAAAGGGCGATGCCGTCGGTGCCGGTCTTGTCGGTGATGGCAACGCGCGGCGGGCGCCGCAGGAGTCGGCCCGTGTCGAAGATGTTGTAGATCCGCTCGTCACGGCGCAGACCGCCCGCGTGAATTCCCGCGCGGGTCGTATTGAAGTCCTTCCCGACAAACGGATAGTTGTCGGCGATGGGCATGCCGATCGATTTCATATACTCGGCCGCCTCGGTAAGGTAGTGCAATTCCAGGCCGAGCGAGGAGCCCCGAAGCCCGATCAGCTCCATGATCGCCCCTTCGAGCGGCGGATTGCCCGTCCGCTCGCCGAAGCCGAACAGGGTGCAGTTGACGGAATTGCAGCCATAGAGCCACGTGCTCACCGCGTTGATGTGCACCTTGTGGAAATCGTTGTGGCCGTGCCACTCCAGCCGCTCCGGCGGCACACCGCACTCGTGCGTCATCTTGTAGATGAGTTTGGGAATCGACCGAGGCGGCGCCGCGCCGGGATACGTGATGCCGAAGCCCATCGTGTCGCACAACCGGATCTTCGCCTTCAGATGATGCGGAACCTGCTCGCTCAGCTCCATCACCTTCTGAACGAAGGGGAAGACGAAGCCCTCCCAGTCCGCCCGTGTGACGTCCTCGAGGTGGCACCGGGGCCGGATGCCCGCCTCGAAGGCCTCTTCGACCACGCCGATGTATTGATCGAACGCCTGTCGGCGCGTCTGTCTTTGCTTGTGGAAGATGTGGTAGTCGCTCGCGCTGGTCAGCATGCCCGTCTCGTTGAGCTTGGCCTCCTTGACCAGACGAAAGTCGCCCGGCTGGGCGCGGATCCAACCGGTGATCTCGGGGTACCGATGCCCGAGTTCGCGGCACTTGTCCAACGCCGTCCGGTCGTTCTTCGTATAGAGAAAGAACTCGGTCTGACGGATGACGCCCATGCCGTTGTCGACCTTGGCAAGGTATTCGTACAGCTTCACCTGCTGGTCGACGGTATAGGGCGGTCGCGACTGCTGCCCGTCGCGGAAGGTCGTGTCGGTCACACAAAGCTCTCGCGCCAATGCCTCGTTCGGATCAAACCGAACGATCCCCCCATCGACCTCTTCGTAGATCGGTCCGTCAAGCACAATGCGCGGGGGTAGTGAGTAGTCAAAGATGTCTTCCATCAGATTGGGTTCGGCCACGTCCTGCAATGAAAACTCGCGCCCCATCCCCGTGTTCTCCTTAATCTACGAACCACCACGGAGTTGCAGCCAACAAATGCCTTAAATAGCTGTATTTGGCCCTGCCCCCTCCGTGACCGGTGCCAACGTGCTTACCCCCCTGGCAAACCTCTCTGGCGACCGGATCGCTTCTTATCCCTTTTGCTTCGCTATGTGATCGTAGATGAAGTCAACCGCCGCACCCACCGACGCGACCTGCAGCGCGGCGTCTTCGTCCATCTCAATGCCGAACTCCTCCTCGAAGGCGGCGACCAATTCGATCGACTGGATCGACTCGGCCCCCAAGTCGGCGGCGAAGTCTGACGTAAGTTTAATCTGCGACGGGTCTACCTTCAAGACCCTAGCCGTTACTTTGATAATCCGATCCTGAACTTCCGCCTTGTCCATTATTGCTCCTCCTCGTGCCGGACTCAAGGCTGAGTCCCCGCTCTATACCCCTTCAAATTGCAGTACTAGACCGCCTTCGATACCGTTCTGTCAAGGTTCATCCTGGCCCACTGCTCAGGTGAAAACCCCGTCCTTCGCGGCACCCTTCCTGGCGGGGGTGATCCGCCGCGGGTGGATCGCCCTCCTCCAGTCATGCTGTGTGACCTCAAGGGTGCTAGCCGGACATTCGTCGGCCGCGTTTGATGGCCTCGTCGCGCTCGGCTTTGGTGATCTCGTGGATCGCCTCCCACATCGCCTCGTCCGCAGGCGTCCACTGCTGCTTGCGCCGACTCATCGCCGTGGCGGCGGTTTTGTAGAGGGCCTTTCGACCGAAGCCCTTCGTCACCACGCCGTTGACAAACCACGCAAACGACGGGATCGACTTGGGCAGCGGTTCGCCGGTGGCCATGATCAACGCCATCGCACCGACCATCGCGCCGGTGTTCATCAGCGTGCCGATCGATGTCTTGGTGTGATCGCCGATCATCGAGCCCACTTTGGTGCTACCGGTGTCGACCTTCTTGCCGTTCTGCATGACCTCGACGGACGTGTAGTCGTTCTTCAGATCGCTGTTGGTCGTGAGCGCGCCGAGGTTCACCCACTCGCCGACGTAGGCATGGCCGAGGAAGCCGTCGTGGTACTTGTTGGAATAGCCCTGGATAACCGACTCTTCGACCTCGCCACCCAGCCGGCACATCGGCCCGACGCTGCACCCCTCGCGGAGCTTCGTGCCGAGCAGGATGCTCTTCTTACCGACGAACGCCGGGCCCTCGATTCGCGTGAACGGATGGACCTCGACGCCTTCGTCGAGATAGACCGGACCGTTTGTCGCGTCGATGACCACCATCGGATGGACGCTGACGCCCTTGGCCACGAAGACGTTCTTCTTGTCGCCACGGATCGCCGAAGGCTCCTCGATCACCCCTTCGATACCCGACCGGCCGATCGCCTTGAAGTCGTCGATAATCTGATGCGGGCTCTCCAGCATCAGCTCCCAGACGTACTCGAACCGCTTGGCCTCGCACGTCGCCTGTTTGAGCTTCTGGCGGGCGCTGGCCAGAAAGGCGTCGAACGAACTCGTGTCGAGCTTGCCCAGATCGCCCTTGGCGACGCGAACATACGCGATCACGTCGCCGATCAGGCCCACCTCGCTCGGACCGGTGGCGGCCGCACTCAGTGTGCCCGCCTTCACCGACCCGTGAACGACGAAGAGATCGTCGCCGGCCAGCGCCGCGAGATCGTTCACTTTGAAGGTGGTTCGCGGCTTGTACGCCGCGGCCATGTAGGCCGGGACAAAACAGGCCACGTCCTTCGCGCCCGTCTTGGCGATCAGCTTTTCGCCCTGTGACGTAATGCCGCACCGGAGCTCCCATACGGGCCGGCACAAGCTGAGCGGATAGAACTTGGCCCGAACCTCATCGGGACCGTCAAACAAGATCAAACGCATGGCAAGGACCCCCTGATCAATTCTCGTAGGTCTCGAGCGTCAGCTTGCTTGCCGCCGCCTTGTCGATGACGTATGTGGCAAAGCGGTGCAACTGCAGCGCCGAGGCCGGACACATCGCGCTGACCGGACCTTCCAGCGAATCCTTCACGGCCTGGGCCTTGCTCTCACCGGTGGCAAGCAGGACGACCTTGCGGGCCTTGAGAATCGTGCCGATGCCCATCGTGATCGCATACTTGGGCACTTCTCGCATGCTCTTGAAAAACCGGGCGTTGGCCCTGCGCGTATCCTCGGTCAGTGTCTTGATGCGGGTCAGCGAGCCCAGCGAACTGCCCGGCTCGTTGAAGCCGATGTGGCCGTTGCCGCCGATGCCCAGGACCTGCAAATCGATGCCGCCGACGTCGTCGATCATCGCCTCGTACCGGTCGCATTCGGCCTGAATTGCGTCGAGTCCCTTCACCATGCCGACCGGCACGTGGGTGTTCTTCTTGTTGATGTTGATGTGGTCGAACAACTGGTGATTCATGAAATACCGATAGGACTGGTCATGCGTCGGCTCCAGCCCGACGTATTCGTCGAGGTTGAACGTGATCGTCGTCGAAAAGTCCAGGCCCTTGCCCTTCTTGCATCGCCGGATCAGTTCCTGATACAGCGGAATCGGCGTACTGCCCGTCGCCAGCCCCAGAATCGTGTTGTGATGTAACTTCATCTCGGCCTCGACCAGATCGGCCGCTCTCTTGCCCACTTGCGCGGCATCCTTACAAATAATCACTCTCATTCCGAATCACTCCTGACATAACATCTCCGTCTCCGGCCCTTCCGGAGTATGGGTCGAACAAGATAGCAGATTCTCTTGGAAATGGGGTAGGCCAAAAAACCGTATCCGGGCCGACTTATATCGGACGGTTTAGAAACCCGCTAGCGAAGAACGTGATTCAAGCCCATGAGCAGAGGATCAAACGCCCATTCGCAGAACCCCATCCCGCAAATACCGTACCCAAGCGGAAGGTCGTTCTGGATTAGGGGGAGAAGATGCCTATCTGGAAACTGGTCCAAGGCAAAATCGAGGAACTCGAATTCGAGATACACAATCGCTCCGGCCCTTGTATTGGCTCAACTCACCGGCAGTCTGTCCAAACGCGATCAAAGTCCTGTCGGCGCGACAGACCAAGTATCACGACAAACGCTTCAAGCCCGGCGGGAAGATGCCCGACAACGTGTGGACCTTCTCCCGCATCTGCGGCCATCTGTTGAGGTGACCGTCGAGCATTCCGATCCGAACGGACGATCAGCCGGCCTGCGCACTACCTCCTCCGCCGAACTAGCCAACTCACGCCCAGGATGCCCAGCGTCATTGCGAGCATGGCCATCGAGCCGCCGCTGCATGAAAACACTGCGCCGATCGCGCGGTTTCGGTCCATCACCACCACCGTTGGGTTGTTTGTATCAGGTATGTAATAGCACGGATCGTTCAACCTATTGGTATCCAGCGGTTCGTTCGCGTCGTAGTGTCGCCACTCCTGGAAGTGCTTGTCAGGGTGCGGCCAGGCGGAGAGCGTCACCTCCATCCCCGACGGGTAACTCGGCAGGTTCGGACTGACATCGACCTCTCCATACAGCGGGTTCACGACCTCCAACACGAGCGTGTAGTAGTTGCAGTCGCCGACGACCACGTAGAACCCTTGGCCGGCAGTGCCCTCGTCGGGCGTTAGGCTGTACGGCGGCTCGGTTACGTTGGCGTCGAGGATACGGACCTCTTGTGGCGTCACCCACACGTGGTAGATGCCGTCCTGACTTGGCGCGGTGAGCTGACCCTCGGCGATCGTGACGCGTTGGCCATTCCCGAACTCACTCGGCGCGGGCGTCTCACCCAGAAGCCGCTGGCTCCCGCCGATGTCGGTCACATCGTCGCCCCGTACAAGCCCGACAC
>CAZQTW010000027.1:0-73517 GCA_964596165.1 uncultured Planctomycetales bacterium
CTTCGACGACGCCCATGTACAACCGGCACAGTTCCTCCTCGGTCATGGCCGGTGCTGTCGAACCTATGGCATCGAGGCACGACAGCAGGAGCGTGATGCGGATCGCGGGCTGGGACAACGTCATCGGCCTATCTCCCTTCTCTCACGGCATGCCGGCAGGTTGGAGAAGCTGGAATAGTAGCACCAAAGGCAGTGGATGGAAATGCGGGTGACTGACCGGAGTTCCCTCTGGAATCGTTTCGTTCCGCATCTGATAATGAAGTAATCGGGGTCGGCAGAGCTTCGCGAAGCTCGATGGCCGGCTTGGAGTCATCCGTCTTGCGGATGCGGGCATTTCGGTCGGCACGGTCCTCTCGTGCGGCATCTCAGGAAGGCAAGGGGTCCCATGGGTCATCACCGAATCAGTGCTCCTGAACGCAATGCGGTTGATGCTCACGGACAACGCGCCCGGACGACAATCCGATTTCTCCGCGACAACGTGTTGATCGCGGCGCTCTACTGGTCCGTCTCGCAGCTCAACATGATCTTTTTCAGCAGCTACGGCGTGCTGCCGATGCCGATTTGGCCGGCCGCCTCCATCGCCGTGGCGGTGGGACTCATGTTGGGATGGCGTGGCGCTCCGGGACTGGTCATCGGGACGATCCTGGCAAACGCCCTGGCGCTTGGGTCCTCGTGGCCCGTGGCGGCGGGTATTTCGGTGATGAATACCCTCGGTCCGTTGTTCGGCACGCGGCTGATCAAGCGATGGGCCACGAGTTACCCTCCGTTCGGCAGCATTCGGGACGCGGGTGTGTTCTTGGTGTGTGGTGTCGTCCTCATACCCATGCTGACGGCCACCGGGGGAATAGCCAGCATCCTGGCAGGGGGGCGCATCGGGTGGGATACCGCACCCCTGGCCTGGCTGCGATGGTGGATAGCCCACGCGAGCGGGACGCTGCTTTTCGCGCCTCTGCTGCTCTGTTGGGGCGTCCATCACAAACCCCTTCCCACACGGTCCGGTTTGGAGTTCCTCGGGGCTTCGTCAGCGGTGCTCATCGTGACGGCCCTGATCTTCTTTCTGGTTGACGGCACCAAGGTGCCGATTGGTGGAATCGCCTATGTGTTGATCATTCCGCTGATCTGGGTCACGGTTCGCTTCGAGATGCGGGAGGCGATGACGCTGTTTCCGTTAATGATGGCGATAGCCTTGGCGGCCACCGTCATGGGCTACGGACCGTTTCTCGGGAGAAGACTACCGCTCGTATCCGTGGGGGTGATGGTTGTCGTTTTCGGATTGACCGTCCTTCTGCTGGGGGCGTTGGCGGCCACGCGCAGACAGGCGGAGGAGGAGCACGGAAGGCTGGCATCCGTCGTTCACCACACCGCGGACTTGATCAATCTCGCCACGCTCGACGGCCGGATGGTCTTTCTCAACCGCGCCGGCGGCGCGATGTTGGGAATTGAGCCGGCCGACGCCGCACGTCATCACATTCTCGAAGTGGTGGCGGAAGACGTAATGCCCGTGGTAAGAACCGGACTCCTGCCCGCGCTCAAGGAGGGTCGAACGTGGGAGGGCGACCTACGATACCGCAACCTTAAGACCGGTGAACTGACGGACGTCCACGCGATAACCTTCGCGATCAAGGACCCGATTGGCGGAGCGCCCCTATACCTCGCCAACGTGTCGCGCGACATCACGGAACGGAAACGGGCCGAGGAGGAACGAGCCCGACTGACGACCATCCTGGAGACCACGAATGACGTTGTTGCACTGGCCACTCCGGATGGCAGGTTGTCCTACTTGAACGCGGCGGGCCGACGGATGCTGGGGTTGGGCGAAGGGGAGGATCTCGCCGGATACGCCATCGAAGACGCCCATCGCCCGCAGGCGTATGACCTGATCAAGAACGTGGCAATACCGGCCGCTCTGGAGAAGGGCATCTGGCAGGGTGAGACCACGCTCCTGTCGCGCGACGGCCGCGAGATCCCCTGCTCGCAAATCATCATGGTCCACCGCTCCGCGAGCGGTGAGGTAAAGTATCTTTCCTCCATCATGCGCGACATCTCAGAGCGCAAACGAGCCGAGGAGGTCTTGCGACGCAGCGAGGAGAATTATCGAGGGATATTTGATGCCTCGAACGAGGCCATGTTCGTCCACGATCCTTCCGGGGCCATCGTTGATGTCAATCAGCGAATGTGTCGGATGTTCGGCGTAACGAGAGAGCAGGCTATCGGCCTCCAAGTCAACGACTTCAGCAGCGGTGAGTCGCCCTATTCCCAGGTCGAGGCGGTCGAATGGGTCAAGAAGGCATACGAGAAAGGACCGCAACTGTTCGAATGGCGATGCAGGCGCCGCAATGGCGAGCTCTTCTGGGGGGAAGTGGCTCTGTCCAGGTCCCGCATTGGAGGAGCGGACCGTGTGATTGCCGCCGTCCGAGACATCACCGAGCGCAAGCGGCTGGAGGACCAGTTGAGGCAAGCGCAGAAGATGGAGGCCGTGGGCCAGCTCGCCGGCGGTGTGGCGCATGACTTCAACAACCTGCTCCAAGCGATCAATGGTTACACCGACCTGGCGCTGCAAGAGATCGAGCCCGCCCACGCGGCGCGTCCGCTACTTGAGGAAGTGCTGAAGGCGGGCGATCGAGCGGCGAAACTGGTCGGTCAGTTGCTGGCCTTCAGCCGCCGACAAATCATTCGACCGGAACGTCTGGATGTGAACGAGGTGGTGGCCGGGCTTCTGAAGATGCTCGTGAGGGTACTCGGCGAGCATATCCGGATCAACTTCGTTCCCGACCATTCGCCGGGGATCATCCACGCCGATCGCGGACAGATCGAACAGGTGCTGATGAACCTCAGCGTGAATGCCCGCGACGCCATGCCCCAAGGCGGAACGATAACCATCGAGACGTCACACACTCGGTTCGATGACGAATACTGCGGGGCCAACACCTGGGCCAAACCCGGTTCCTTCGTCGTCCTCAGCGTCTCGGATACCGGTTGCGGGATGGACGCCCAGATCCTGCCGCACATCTTCGATCCTTTCTTCACGACGAAGGAACTCGGTAAGGGCACGGGGCTCGGGCTGGCGACCGTGTACGGCATCGTCAAGCAGCATGACGGGATGATTACCGTCTACAGTGAGCCGGGGCATGGCACGGTGTTCAAGGTCTACCTGCCCAAGGTCGAACGTTCGGCCGATCCGGCCGAGGCGGAAACGCCAGAGCCGTCCTTACACGGCACGGAGACCGTCTTGCTGGCCGAGGACGACGAATCCGTATCCCATCTGAGTCGCCGCGTCTTGGAGGCGGCCGGATACACCGTGCTGGTTGCCAAAGACGGGGAGGAGGCCCTTCGAATCGCGGCCGAGCGAGGGGAACAGGTGGCCCTGGCGGTGCTGGATATCGTCATGCCCCACCTGGGCGGACATGCGGTTCACATGAGGCTGAAGGAACGTTTTCCTCGGATGCGGTTTCTGTTCGCCAGCGGGTACAGCGCCGACATGGTTCAGACGGATTTCACCCTGAGAGAAGGCGTGGAGCTGATCCAGAAACCGTTCGACCCCAAAGGACTCCTGAGGAAGGTCAGACAGGTTTTGGATCGGACGTAGGACACCCGTCTGGCACCGCGGACCCTGATGCCGTGCTATGCGCAGCGCGAGGCGTTGTCTTTCGATCGCGAGATTCGCGTGCGAGGCCTGTGTTCGTTAGGCTATGCGCAGTCGTCTCTTGGGCGAAGGAGGAGTTGCCGTATGGATGAGCCGATAACACGGAGAGGCTTTCTGCGGAGCGCGGCGGGCGTTTGCGCCGCCACGGCCGCCTCGGCCGTCGAGAAGGAGACACCTTCGGGCCCGGACGTCCCGTTGGTCGATCTTCACGTCCACCTCGACAACAGCACGATTGATGCCGTAGTGGCGCTCGGCGCCCGGCGCGGGGTGAAATTCGGGATCGTCGAACACGCGGGCACCAAAGAGAACAAGTACCCCATCGTGCTCAGCAACGACGACGAGCTTCGTCGCTACCTGAGAATGCTGGACGGTAAACCGGTCTACAAGGGCATTCAGGCCGAGTGGACCGACTGGATGTCCTGCTTCTCGAAGGAGGCGCTGGCCGGCCTGGACTTCGTTCTCACCGATGCGTGGACGTTTCCCGACAGGAACGGCCGGCGGATGAAGCTCTGGGAGAAGGGCGCCGACCTGGGCAACGTAAAGACATTCGTGGATCGGTATGTCGATTGGCACGTTCGGATCATGGAGACCGAGCCGATCGACATCATGGCCAACCTCACGTGGTTGCCGGCTCCCCTGAGTGCCGATTATGACTCTCTGTGGACCGAGGCCCGGATGCGCAAGATCATCGACACGGCGGTAAAACGCCGGATCGCGCTGGAGATCAGCGCCTCGCTCCGTCTGCCGAAATTGCCGTTCCTCAGGCTGGCCAAGGCGGCCGGCGCGACGTTCGCCTTCGGCTCGAACGGTCGCTACCCCCATATGGGCAAGCTTGACTATGCCGTCCAGATGGCGAAGGAAATCGGCCTGACCCGCGCGGACATGTTCACTCCGCCCCGGACTTGATGGCGGGAACGTTCAGTCGAATTCGTTCCATACCCCGGTCGACCTGTCCGCGAAACGCCGCAGTGCTCGGCGTCGGGTGGCGACTCGTGCCGAAGGGGGCAAGCCCGGCAGCGAGCCGCGGTTCCGCAGGGGCCCGGCCCTCTCATGCGACTTACGGCCACGAACCATCGTGAAATGCGCTCGCGGTGTTACCGTTTCGTCGTGGCGGGAAGCGCTGTCGGCAGATACCGATCAAAGCCGGGTGTCTTGGCGATGCGGATGTCGTCGGGGGATCCCCCAATCCACAGGGCTTCGACGTCCTGCAGCGTGGTCGCGAGGCGCCGCCCCTCGTCGACACTCAGCACGCTGAAAGCCGTCGCCCAGGCGTCGGCCGTCAATCCGGTCGGGGCGATCACCGTGACGCTCGGCGATTGTTCCGCCGGTCGGCCCGTTCGCGGATCGACGATGTGTGAGTATCGCTTGCCGTCGATGACGATGAATCGCAACCGGTCTCCGGAGGTGGCCACCGCCCGATCGGTCAGGCTCAGATAGCCGAACACGCCTTCCTGAAACGGGTGCTGAATGCCGATTCGCCAGGGCTTGCCCGTTTCAGACGTGCCGACGGCAAGTACATCGCCGCCCACCTCAATCAGACAGGACATTGCGCCGCTCTTTCGCATGGCCTCCGCGGCCAGGTCGAGCCCATAGCCCTTGGCGATTGCCCCCACGTCGATTTGCATCCCGTCGACGGTCAACGTTACCGAGCGGGTGGTCGAATCGAGCTTGACCTTCTCCCAGCCGACGCGAGCGAGCGTTCGGGCGATCGCATCCCGATCCGGAAGTGAATCCTGCCTGCCGGCCTCTTTCCAGAGTTGAACGATCGGCCGACACGTCACGTCGAAGGCCCCGCCGCACGCTTCCGATACCGCCATGGCTTGGCGAAGTACGTGAAAGGTCTCGGGCGAGACGGCCAAGGCCCGGCCGGCGGCCGTGGAATTCAGTCGGCCGATTTCGCTGTCGCCACGGTAGTCGCTCATCCGTCGGTTCACGTCGTCGAGCCGCGCATGGGCGGCGTCGATCGACGCCGTCGCGATCGCGCGGTTCCGGGCCACCGCCGTGACCGACGCCTGCGTCCCCATGACGGGCCACGACTGCGCAACGGCGACGAGTTCCGGAGGACGGTCACAACCGGCAAGGATCAGGATGGGCACCAAACAAGAGCCCGGCACGAGTTTTCGGCGAGACCGCGGACGATAAGGGCAAACGGGCGGAACCGGACCGCCGGCCTCCACTCGACCGCCGGCCATGCCGGAGTATCGGCCCGGACGAGCGATCCGAGGACGGACCGGCTCAGAGGCAGACTGAAATGCCTTCTCGGACGCGTTCATCATGAGCCTTGGGCCGACTCCACAAAGGCCGATCCGATCAGGCACGCCAGGGACGCGTGCGGCCCGTCACGTTGGCCAGCACGTTCGCGACGAGGTTGACATCGTCGACGATCTGGAAGTCGTACATCCCCACACAGATGAAGTCCGCGCCGTTGTTGAAGGCATAGCGGAAGCCGTCGTCCGGCGGGATCGCGCCGGCCGCCAGCACTTTGAAGGCGATCCAGGGCTGATTCAGCGTATTCATGAACGTGATCGTCTCTTCGGGTTCGTCGCAGAACCGGTTGTCGTTCGACTCCTCTTTGGGACGCGCGGACCAATACTTCAGGTGGTGCAACGTCTTGACCCAGAAATCGGGCTTGATCCCCTTGGCGACGCACGCCTTGACGGTATCGATCTTGTGGGCGCCGATGCCGGCCGGCACGCCTTCCTTTCGGATCAGCTCGACCACCTCGCCGATCTCGCCCGCTTTTCCCTCGCGCGCCATCGTGTCGGCCATGCCGCCGTGGACATAGCAGGCGCAGGCGCCGGCGTCGACGGAGATCTTGGGCGCCCCGCGCAGGTTATTCCAGATGCCGCAGTCGGAGATGTACTGGATACGGCCGCCCGCTTCCTTCCAGTACTTGCCGATGATCCGTTGAAGCTGCGGGTTCGTCAGGATCGTGTTGAGGCCGCACCGCTCGCCCAAGCGCAAGGTCGCGATCACGCGTTCGTCCGTGTGATAGGCCTTGACCAGTTTGGAGACATAGACGAGATCCCTGGAGTGCGCCCAGCCGCCGATGAGATTTCCGCCCATGATCATGCGGCTGATCTTGAGGTTTCCGATGCGGCCGTAGGTCATCTTGCCCTTCAGGTCCGCCAGCTTGGCGAATTCGTGCACCTTCAGCGTGGGTGAGGTCATCGCCTGGACGCCGGCCTCCTTGAGCTGCTTTTCCTCGAGGCTGTCCCACGCGAGTTTTCGACTTACGGCATAACCGAACGCGCCGAGGACCGGCAGGCCGACGATGTCCCTCAGGACCGTCCGTCGACCGCAGTCGGCCCCCTCCGCCACGGGCTGCACCATGGGGGACCCGGTCCCGGTCGTTGTCCGGTCTCCCGTGCGCCGACGTCCGCGAATGGTACCGATCAGGTGATCCAGGCCGTAGGTCCTCGTGCCGGGCAAGACGACAAACGCCAGGAGTCCGACGAACTCGATCAGGTTCTTGTTGACGACCAGATAGCTCCCTTCGCCCATTACACCCTTCAGGCCGATGAACGGCGGATTGGAGATGTAGTACAGAAGAATGAGCAAGGCGCCGAAGAAAGCGGCGAGTCGCGTCACAATTCCCAAGACTAAGGCGAGCCCGATGAGCGTCAGCCCCCCCATGTTCAGCAGATCGATCGCTCGCAGGGCGCCCGGCGACTCGGCGATCCGACGGAAGAATCCGGCCAGAACCCAGGTCGAGTCGATAAGGTACCCCTCGGCGGTCCATCCGGTCGCCAGGATCTTGACGACGCCCTCATAGAGAAGATGCCATCCGATCACGATACGAAGGAGTGTCAAGATTCCCACGGGCCGATCCGGCGGACAGGAGCGGGGCATTCCTCTGCCTCCCGAAGTGGTGGACAATCGGCGTGGTCACAGCGACCGACATCCCGAATGAATCGCGGCTTGCCGCACGAATAGATTATAGTGTCGCACCGTCTTCGGCAAAACCCGGTACCGACCGGGTCCGGCGCCGCAGGGACGATCCGGCGCGGACATACCCCATGAAGCCGTCATCCGTTCATTCCGGCTCTGTGCCAGGTAATCGTCTCGGTCCCGAACCGGAACCTGACGCGGAGCATTCCGAAGGGCTCGAATCCCTCTTTGCGCACGGCGCCGAGGGCGGCTGCTCGATCGGGTCGGACCTCAATGACGGCGTAGATGCCTCTAATCCCCTTGGCCGCCGCACGGCGCCGTACCTCCCGCCACCGACCCAGGTAGGCGCCGACGCCTCGGGCTTCCGGGACGAGGTAGGCGTTGCGCATCTCCCACATCCGGTCGCCGTCCGGCAGGTCGACGTGCTTTAGCAGCCCCTCCCGCGGCACGGCCCATATGGCCCCGACGATCTTGTCGTCTCGACACGACACGATGCAAAGCGTTCCTGCGGCAAAGCGTCGGCGAAGAATGTCCTCGAGTCGTTCGGTGGTCGGGAGGTCAAATTCCCGCGGCCAGGTCGAGACGATCTGTGGGATGTCGGATTCGTCGGCAACGCGGCACGAAATGCCATGGATGGGTTCCAGGGGTGGTGCGTCCTTGTCCGCATCGGTTACGGCATAGCGGAAGAGCATGTAGTGCGTGGTGTGGCCGAACAAGGCCCGCTTGAGTTGCCGCAACCGCGGAAACCACCGGCCGATTCGCCGGCGAAGCCCTCCATCCAGCTTGGATGCCCGGCGCGTCACTCGTTCTCCTTCCGTACGACGCGGATTCTACCGCGCAGGCCTTGGCCTGTCGCACGGAATGGCCTAATCTACGGGCATGATCGAATCCGTAAAAGGAACGGGGAGTCGGAATTGCGGAAAGGCGATCTCATGAACGGGCTGATTCGGATGGTGTTGGTCGTTGCGGCATTCGGCGCCCACGCCGCCGCCGAGCCGACGTCGCGACCGGCGTACATCACGGACAGGAACAACCGGATCGTCATCTACCACGGCCTGAATGTCTGCAATGCGGCCAAAGCGGCGAAGGACTTCCTGCCCTGGCACACCCGCGAGGACTTCGCCCGGATGCGCGACTGGGGATTCAACCTGGTACGCTATCTTGTCTTCTGGGAGGCGATTGAGCCGCGCGAGGGATTCTACGACGATCAGTATATCGCGGCGACGATCGAGCGGTTCAAGTGGCTGAACGATCTTGGGATCGACGTCCTGGTGGACGTGCACCAGGATCTCTACGCCCGGCGGTTCACCGGCAACGGTTTTCCGTCGTGGACGATCAACGACGGCGGTCGCCCGTTCAAGCCCCGCCAACCGTGGAACACGATTTACTTCGAGCCGGCCGTCCGAGCGGCGTACGACAACTTCTGGAAGAGCGATCGGCTGAAGGCCAAGTACATCGCCATGTTGAAGTACGTAATGGGCAAGGTCGATCGGTTGCCCAACGTGATCGGCATCGACGTGATGAACGAGCCGTTCTCGCCGAACAACAACTTCGAGGCGGAAGTCCTCGGTCCGTTCTACGAGGACGTCCAGGCCATGCGCCGCAAGAGCGGATTCAAGATCCGGCTGTTCTTCGAGCCGATGATGTACACGAGCGCCGGCCTGCCGACCCAACTGCGCTTCAAGCCGGATCCCGACTGCGTCTATGCCCCGCATTTCTACGATGCGCTCTGTCATGAGGGCCTGCCCTACGGGCCGACGAACAGGGAACTGATGAAAGCGTCGGTCAGACGGAAGGCGGCCGAGGCGGTCGCCTTTGGAACGCCGATGCTTTTCGGCGAGTTCGGAATCTCGACTCAGGTTCAGAACTACGGCGCGTATCTCGACGACTTCTTGAGGCTGCTCAACACGTATCACGTCGGCTGGACTTACTACTCGTACGACAAGGCGCCGGCGGAGGCCTTCGGCGTTCTCGACGACGAGGGCCGGTCGGACGCAAAACTGAAACACCTGGTCATGGTGTATCCGCAGCGGATCGCCGGACGGAATCCCGATCTTCGGTACGAGGATAGACGCTTTACGTTGGAGTATGACCCCATCGAATGCAGCCTTCCCACGGTGATCTTCGTCCCCCGCAGACTCAAGGGGCTTAGCGTGACGATCAACGACGAGCCGGCCGGTTTCGATCCCAAGTTGCTTTCGGTTCGGCATCGCAACCGCAGCCTCACACAGCGCCAGACCATCAGAGTGGAGTGGAAGTAGACCGGCAGGCGCGCGTAAGCGAGGAACAAGCTCATTGGGAGCAGCGTAGGGCCGAGATGGATACGGACCGTCGAGTACCACTTCGCGAGGGACAGTCATGTCAGGATGCTACCGTCTCGTCGCCGTGAGAAGCCCCTTATCTCTAATCGTCTTTGCATTGGCGCTTGACAATGCGGTGCGAGGCGACGCCGGCGTCACTACGACAGCCTGCGCCTTGGACCTGAAGGATGGCTGGCGGCTCAAGTCAACGGCATTGATTGAGGATAAGCCGGCCTCGGTGTCCGCCGTCGGCTATGCCGCGAACGACTGGTACGCCATTTCGGTTCCTTGCACCGTCTTGAGCGCGCTGGTCAAGCACAAGGTCTACCCCGACCCGCGCCTCGGCGTGGATGACATGCTCATCCCGGATGCTTCGGATGAGTTCAACAAGAAACACGATCTGCTCAAGTACAGCTACTTGCCCGACAAGCGGAATCCGTGGAGGGATCCCTACTGGTATCGCACGGAGTTCAAACTGCCCGACACCTCGAAGGGCAAGCGGATCTGGCTGACGTTCAAAGGCATCAACTATCGCGCCGACGTCTGGGTCAACGGCCGGCAGGTGGCCGACCGCAATGGCGTGGTCGGGGCGTTCGCGCGGCATCGCCTGAACATCACCGAGTTCGCCAGACCGGGCGAAACGAATTGTCTGGCCGTCAGGGCGCACGTCGTGGACCATCCCGGCGAGCCGGACACGCAATTCGATGTCTTCGGCAAGGACCGGGAGTTTCGCAAGGACAACCTCAAGGATGTCTCGCTGTTCATGTCGCTCGGCTACGACTGCATGCCCACGGTTCGCGATCGCGTCATGGGGCTTTGGCAAGGCGTGACGATCGATTGGACGGGCCCCGTGGACATCCGCGACCCCTTCGTTGTCACGCAGCTTCCTCTGCCGCGGACCAGCCCGGCGCGGCTGAGGGTGTCGGCGGAACTCGTCAACGCGACGCCGTTCGCCCAGCACGGCGTGCTTCGCGGGACGATCCGAGAGGCCGGCGCGACGTTCGAACAGCCGGTAGGCCTGGCGCCCGGCGAGACCAAGGAAGTCGTCTTCTCTCCCGATCAATTCAAGCAGCTCGTCATCGCCAATCCGCGTCTGTGGTGGCCGAACAACTGCGGCGAACCCTTCATGCACCATTTGACGCTGCGGTTCGACATTGACGGGCATCCCTCCGACGAGGAACGCACCGCCTTCGGCATCCGCCAGGTCACTCGGAAGCTTCACAAGCTCGACGACGCGCACGGGGCACAGTTTCACATTAACGGCAAGCGGGTGTTCTGCCGCGGCGGCTACATCCAACCCGAGATCCTGTACGAATGGGACGCCGGGCGGATCGACACCGAGGTCCGCTACCTGACGACGGCCAACTTCAACCTGATCTATTTTGAAGACGTGCCGAATCCGCCGGACGCATTCGTCGACGCCTGCGACCGCTACGGACTGATGTACGGCAAGGACTTCTACGGATGCTACTGCTTCCAGCCCGACAAGAAGTATCCCGACGACCTCGATCTGCTGGAACGTGGGACGATCGACATCATCAACCGGTATCGGAACCATCCGTCGCTCATTCTCTACATGGCCATGAACGAAGGCGAGACGAGAGAGGACGTCTACGAAATGTGGCGCAAGCATATCCTCGCGATCGACGGCACGCGCGTTCACATCCCGTCGGGTTCGTTCCCCGACTACCGCAAGGACGTTCCGGACTGGTTCAAGAAGGACCTCCCGACAGGAATGAATGACTATCCGCCGAAGGACTACGGATGCAAGGAGCCGGCCCAGTACTACACCTGGGTCCGCGAAAACCGGAATTGGATGTTCATGATGGAAAGCGGCTCGGCCTCCTTGCCGCCGATCGACAGCCTGCGGCGTTTCATCCCCGACCTCGGGCAGACCCCGAAAGGTGTCCCCTTCCCACTGAACAAGACCTGGGCACACCACGGCGCGAATCACTACTACAAGCCGTATGACCAGATGCTCCGGGCCACCTACGGCGAACCTGAGAGTGTCGCCGACTACTGCTGGAAAGGACACTTCCTGACCGCCCAGACGCATCGCGCGATGTTCGAGGCCGTCAACCACCGCCTCTGGGAGATCACCAGCGGATTCACGCAGTGGAAGGTCAACGCGTGCTGGCCCAGCGTCCAGTGGCAGATCTACGACTGGTTCGGCAAGCCGATGGTCAGCTACTACTACATCAAGAGCGCCTGCGAGCCGCTGCACGTACAGCTCAGCCCGCTCGATTCGATGGTGACAGTAATCAACAACACCTATGAGAGCCGCGACAACCTGACGGTCCGCGCGCGGGTGTTCGACATGGCCATGAAGCCCCGGTGGGAGAAACAAGACAAGGTGGGGGTTGAGCCCACATCGTACAAGGACCTCTTCGCCATTTCTGAGATCCGGGACCTGACGCCCGTGTACTTCGTGCGTCTGGACCTGACCGATGCCCATGGCGCAACCGTATCACGCAATTTCTACTGGCTCTCTGTGAAATCGCCGGCCGACTTCCGCCCGCTCGGCGAGCTGCCGCTGGTGAGGCTAAACTCATCGCACCGTTTCGAGACTCAAGGCGATGAGACGATCGCCCGTGTCACGCTGGAGAACCCGACCGATCAACTGGCGTTCTTCGTTCACGCGGCCATCACGGACAGGCCCTACGGCGAGGAGATCCTGCCGGTCTTTTGGAATGACAACTACATGTGCCTGCTGCCCGGGGAACGCCGCGAGATCTCAGCGAGACTGAAGACGAAGGACCCGGGCCAGATGCCGACGGTAGAGGTGAGCGGCTGGAACGTCGCCGGACCCTTCGAATGCACCGGGCTCCAGCCATCGCCTGCGGAGGTCGGAGTGGACCAAAGGGTCACGGTGACCGCCGAGATAGCGAACACGTCCATCGATGGGAACCGTGTGATCCTCTTCGTGGACGACAAGCCCGCCGAAAGCAAGCTCGTTTGGGCCCGCGCCGGCAAGAGCGACAAGGTGGAGTTCTCGCTCACGTCCGACAAGCCCGGACAGCACAAGGTACGCGTCGGCGACCGCACGAGCACGGTCCATTTCAAGTGACGATGCATCTTGGCGCGCGTCGGAGCACACTGCGGTCACATTGGAGCCTTGGCCGTCACGGGGGGCGGGCGTCTCGCCCGCCTCAACAAGGAAGTGCACGATACACCCCCAGAAGGATTCCCCCATCAGTCAGAAGGGTTCACCTGCCCAGAATATGTGGGTATGATGCCCACCCAGCGTACTGTTCACCTCTACCCAGCAGGACGGACAAGGAGCAATGGCAGTCCGGGGGAGCAGGCGTATCGCCCGCCTCAAGAAGAAATCACACGACACGCCGCCTGGAGAGCCACGCCCTTCCAATCAGGCAGATTCATAAGCTCCTGCAGCCTCTTGTCTGCAGCGCCAGCCCACATGGCTCCAGGGCCACTGTTCGGCGCGCTGACACAGTCCGGCGCGTACCGGATTGTCGGCAATGTAGGTCAGCGTCCGGTTCCAGTCCTCTTCATCTCGAATGTACCGATCGAAGAAATCATCCTGCCAGAAGGTCCCGCTCCTACCGATGAGCTTGTTGGCCTCCTTGCTGGTGAATGACTTCCACGAGTGGAGGATGTCAGGCAGACGATGTGATAAGTGCGGTATGATCAGTACATGCACATGATTGGGCATGATAACCCATCCGGCGAGATCGTACCGCTGTCGGTCGAAGTGCAACAGGGCGCTTTCGATCAGGCGCGCCACTCGTGTATCGCGTAACCAGCAATGCCCCATGCCGGAATCGAGATGCTCCTCAATCCGCTCATGGTAGTCCTCATCAGAGAGCCGCCTCTCTCGGAGTTCCTGTTTCCAAAGATCGAGCTTCTCCTGCGGTAGCGTGCCGTCGAGACGAAAGGTAACACACTGGGCAAGTTCCCCAGCATCGAAGTGCGGCGGGTGCTGATCGCCCCGGCGATACCATCCCTTCAGGTCCTGGACAGGCTCTCTGACCATCTCAGGCTGATTTCCAGCATACGAGACTTCGCCATTCAGAGCAGCGGAAGACCTACCCGCCCGGAATAGGCGGGCAGGATGCCCGCCCCCCAAACGACGGCCGCTCAAATCAGGCTCTTTCCCCGCATGTCCTTTGGCACGGGCATGTCGAACATCCGCAGCACGGTCGGCGCAACGTCGTATAGCGTGGCCGTATCGACCCGACCTCGGGCCTTCAATGACGGATGGTGCATGAGGTACATGCCGTACCGGGAATGGTTGGCGTCGTCGGGACCGGTGTCGTTCTCGAACGTGTAGAGGCTCGGGTTGCCCACCGTGCCGACGCTCCGCCAGTTGAGGTTCCCAAAGAGCACGACCAAGTCCGGCGGGATGTTGTTGACCTTGTCGTAGATCGCCTGGGGTTTGTAGACCTTCGTCCCCATCGGCCGGCCTTTGTGGTCGACCATCGCCTCGAGCCTGGTGATCAACTCGTCGCGGAAGGCCTCGTAGTCGCGACGGCGGACTTGGCCATCGGGCTCCCGCCCCTCGACGTTGATGAAGCAGCGGGCATAGTAGCCGCCCTCGCCCCAGGCGCGGGTCTTCGACCAGTCGATCTGCACGTTGGCGAACTTGGTCGGTTTGGTCGGCATCTCCTTGAGCACCAGATACCCTTCTTGGATGAGCCAGTCGTTGAAGCAGAGGCCGCCGTGCATGAGCTGAGAGCCGTGGTCACTGACCCACATCAGGGCCGTCTTGTCGAGATCCATGACGCCCAGCAGCTCGCCGATCTGCTCATCCATGAACTTGTGGTAGTCGCGTATGCAGTGCTCAAAGGGATTGCCCGGCTGATACCGATGGTGCTGCGGATCGGTGTACTGCCAGAAGCCATGATAGAGCCGATCGGGGCCCATCTCGACCATCCAGAAGAAATCCCACGGCTGCGTCGTCAGCAGGTGTTTGGCCAGCTTGAAGCGGGCGGCCGTCATGTCGTAGATCTGCTTGACCAGCCGCTCCTTGTCGTTGGTCCGAAAGTCGCTGACATCGAGCTGATAATCGGGCGCCACGCGGGCAATCTCGGCCTTGAGTTCCTTGGGCCACGTGTAATCGGCATTGAGATCCGGCGTCATGAAGCAGGTGACCATCACGCCGTTTGGCGGACGGGTGATCGGATAGGTGCCGGGCACGCCGAGGACGATGACTTTCTTGCCTTTTTGGCTCAGGAGGTCCCATATCCGGGGTTCCTTGACCGCGAGCGACGTGGCGATGCTCAGTTTGTCGTAGCTGTAATCGGCACGGTTTCGAAAGCCGTAGATACCGAGCGTGCCGGGGTCCTTGCTGCTGGCCATGCACGACCAGGCCGGTACGGTGATCGGCGGCAGACAGCTTTCCAGCCGTCCGTAGGTCCCGCCGGCCATCAACCGCTTCTGAACGGGCAGGTCGTCAACGAAACGATCGAACATCAAGTACGGATCGGCACAGTCCAAACCGATAATGGCCACCTTTTCGATCTTGCTCATTCCCGCTTCACCTCATTCGTTCGCACGTAAGAGGACCGTCGCCGCTCGACCGACCCTGGCGATGGACGTGTTCACTCATTCAAGTCAAATGGGCTCACCTTGCCGGGGGTACCGCTCCGCCAGATACCGTTCTGCGCGGGCAACGACCTCGGCGACGACCTCGTCGATGGGGCGATTCTTGATGTTCGTCCCGGCGGAATTATAGTGCCCGCCGCCCCCGAATTCCCTGGCCAGCGCCAGAACGTCCACGTCGCCCTCGCCTCGGAAGTTGATCCGGACGCGACCGGGGAGGCCTTCGGTGAACAGGATGGCGATTTCAACCCCTTCGAGCGACCGGGGCACCGAAACCTGCTCGTCGATGTCCGTGTGGCTGCAACCGACCGAGGTGATCTCCCGGTGGTCGGCGGTGCTCCACGCCACCCGCCCGTCCTCGCTGACGCGGGTGTTGTCGTAGAACACCCGCAACAAATCAAATTCGCTGCGGGTCTGTGAGCGAAGGATTTGCCGACAGACCTCGTCGATGCGGGCCCCGGCCCCGGCTAGCTTCGAGGCGACCTCCAGCGAGCGGAGCGTCGTGTTCGGGAACGAAAACCCGCCGGTGTCGCCGTGGATGCCGGCGTAGAGCATGGTGGCGGCCATCGGCGTAATCACCCCGCCGAGCCCCGTCAGCGCCAGAAAGACCAGTTCGCTCGCACTGCTCGACTCGGCGTCGACGTAGTTCCACGTGCCAAAGCGTTCGTTGGTCACATGGTGGTCGATGTTGACGATCGGCCGGTGGGTGACGCCGTGGAAGCCGCAGGCGATGTTCAACCGATTCTCGGCGGCCGTGTCGAGGACGATCACCAGGTCGGCGGCATCGACGTCGGGGTCTTCCTTCGGATGAACACCCGCCCATCCGAGCAGCCGTTGCAGCCGATGGGGAACCAGCGCACCCTGAATGGCCACCGTCGGCGACTTGCCCAATCCGCGAAGCGCGAGGTCCATTGCCGCGAGCGAGCCGACGCAATCGATATCGGCCCGAACATGTCCGATCAGCAACGGTCGCCGGCAGCCCGTGATCGGGGCCAGTATCTCATCAAGTGTGTGATCGTGTTTCGCAGCCAACCTTGTTGCACCCCCCATTTGGTCGATCTTCGCGTTCGTGCCCTCGATCAATTTACCGGCTCTCGCGCAAACCTCTTTGGGCCGATCACACCCCTTATCCGCGATTCTACCCCCTCACCCTCCTGGAGAGAATCCCGAGCGCGACAGACGCCGAATGTGGGGCGTGGGCTAACGGCCGCCCCACCCCCGCCGCTCCGCCTCCGTCGGAAAGCGCGTCAGGGCCGTCAATTCGACGATCTTGGACTCGTCAACATCGCCGGCCGCGAACTCGGTCACGCGAAGTCCTTCGATACGTCGGCCCGGCGTGATGTCGAGCCCGACGTCTACATAGGCCAGGACGATGAAGTCAAACGCCTCGTTCAGATACGCGAAACTGGTCACGACGCCGGCCGGCTTTCGCTGGTCGTTCAGAATGAGATGCCCCGGTCGAAGCGACTTTCGCCCGCTACCGGCCAGCCGGGCCACCTTTCGCCGGCGCGGCGTCACCCGGCGCATGTAAGCCGCCCGGCCGATGAAGAACGGCACGTGGAACCGAGGGACGAATCCATAGTCGCATTCGGTCAGCGTGCCCCGATGCTCGCCCTCGAGTTCGTGGCCGAACAAGGGAAAGCCGGCCTGAGTCCGTGCGCTGTCGCGGGCGCCCAGCCCGCACGGCAGCACGCCCAGCGGCCGACCCGCCTCAAGGATCGCATGGAATAGGTCCGGGGCCCTACGGGGATGAACGAACAGCTCGAAACCGATCTGTTCGCCCGTGTAACCGGTCCTCGCAACGATCGCCTCGGCGCCGTTCAGCCGAGCCCGCACGAAATGGTTCATTTCAAGTGCGTCCAACACCCGGGCATCACGCCTGTCGGTCAGCTTGGCCAACACGTCGATCGACTTCGGCCCTTGCAGCGCCAGGTCGATCAGGCTGTCGGCGCCCGCATCGCGGAGGTTGCGAAGCGTGACGGTTCCCTCCACCTGCTTGAGCGTCCCGCCCGGCAGAAGATCTTCGATGACAACCTGGCGAGAGTTTACCGCGGTCAGCCAATCCCAATCGCGTTCGGCGTTCGCCGCGTTGACGACCAACAGATAGCGCTGGGACTCGACGCGATAGAGGTAGACATCGTCGGCCGCCGTCCCGTCGGGATAGAGCAGGTAGTTGTAGCCGGCGATTCCCGGCTCGAGCCGGCTGACGCACCCCGCCAGGACCGTTTCAAGAAACGCCGTCGCATGACGGCCGCGGATCTCGAAGACGCCCATGTGCGATACGTCGAACAGACCCGCCGCCGTCCGCACGGCCCGGTGTTCGGCGAAGATCCCCGGCGGATAATGCACGGGCATGTCCCAACCGGCGAACTCGACCATCTTGCCGCCAAGCCGGCGGTGAATGTCGTTCAGAACCGTCTTGCGGATCGGGAGCGGGGCCGGCTGATACGTGTATCGCTGCTTCGACGCCCCCGAGGAGCGCAAAAGCCACGCCAGGTCCGTCGACGTGCTCGCCTGACGGAGCAATTCGTTCTGGCCGATGAAGAACGGCTTTGACGAGTCGATCACACCGCTGGTCGGGTCGAGCGTGAGTTGTCCGACCGTCAGCGTTCGGCCGGTGCACGTCGGCAGGAGTGACAACACCGGTTTGGCCGCTTCTTCCAACACAATCGCCAGGTCGCTTCCGGTGCTGTCCTCGACGACCATCGGCCCGTCGATCTTGGCCTGAAGGTCCTCCGAATCGAATAGGAGGTATCCGTCGCTGAGTCCGTCGAGCCAAGACGCCACCCGTGCGGCGCCGGCGGCCTCCACCACCAGGGCATACCGTTGTTCGCGCCCCTCGTCGGGAAGCGCAAAGGCGCAGACCTTCTCGATCACCTCCGCCCGAGCATTGAGCAGCAAACCGAGCACACCCGGATCGGTGGGGGTGAGGTCGGCGATGTTGCACGTCAGGACCTGTTGCAGTCCCGCCCTGGCCTTGTCGCCGCGGACGACGAGGCAGGCATACGTGCCCGTTTCGACGTTCAGGGTCGGCGCCAAGGAGGCACGTGTTCCGTCGCCCAACCCGTCGATCAACTCATCCGTCATTGCTCGGGCGCGGCGCAGGACGTCCGCGTCGATCCGGCCGCGGCATCGCTGGGCGTTGCCCGGCACCCAGACCCGCGTGGTATAAACGTTGCTCAAGACCAAGTGGATCACGTCTGCCAGGCCGGCGATCTGGGCCGGTGTGATATCGCGTTGCGTCGCCCACGGCATGCCCATGCGGATGCCGGACGACTCGCCCGCGACCTCATCGCCCGGCAACGTGTTCTTGTTGACCACGATGCCCGCCAACTCAAGCAACCGAGACGCGATCTCGCCGTCGATCGGCACGCCCGCCTCGCCTCGCGCGGTAAACACCTTAAGGTCGACGAGCAGCATATGCGTGTCGGTACCCCCGTAGGCCAGCACGAAGCCCCGGGCCCTCAGCTCCCTTGCGAGCAAGGCGGTGTTGTCCACGATCGCCCGTTGAAAGCGGTTGAAGGCCTCACGGTGCTCGACGATCAACTCAAACAGACGAGCGATTGCCGCCACCGAGTTCATGTGGGGTCCGCCCTGCGTGCCGGGGAAGATGGCCGCGTCGATCGCCTTGGCGACCGTCGGCGACGCGCTGACGATCACCGCCCCGCGCGGGCCGCAAAGCGTCTTGTGCGTGGTAAACGTGACGACGTCGGCACAGGCAAGGGGATTGTTCAACACGCCGCCGACGACCATGCCGGCGAGGTGGGCAATGTCGGCCAGAAGAATCGCCCCCGCCTCGTCGGCCGCACGACGCAGCGCCCGCCAGTCGATGTCCCACGGATAGGCGGACGCCCCGCCGATGATGAGCCTGGGGCGATGCTCGCGGGCCAACTCGCGGACCCGATCGTAATCGACCTTACCCGTTGCCGGATCGATGCCGTAAGAGACCGCCTTGAAACGACGCCCGCTGATATTGAAAGGCGAACCGTGCGTCAGATGACCGCCGTGGGAAAGCTTCATCCCCATGATGACGTCGCCGGGTTGAAGCAACGCCTCATAGACGGCGTTGTTCGCCGCCGCGCCGGAAAGAGCCTGGACGTTGACGAAGATGCCGCTCGACGATGGGCTGCCGTCGAGCGAGGCAAATGCCTCGGCGACGAACCGGTGGGCGAGCAGTTCGACCATGTCCGCGTTGACACAACCCTTGTAGAAGCGGCGATCGCTCAGACGCCGCTGCCAACCCCGAAAACGGGCGGGATCGACGGCACTATCACGCGGCACGGGATCGAGGATCGGCTGTGGATAGCCCTCGGCGTAGATGTTCCCGAATTCCGAACCCACCAGCTCCGCCACCGACGGAATGCACATGCTTTCCGAGGGAATCAGGATGATATTGCGGAGCTGGCGCTCTCGTTCGCGATCGAGAGCCTGCTTGATGCGCGATGGGGCGCCGCCTTCGTACCAACGGGATATGCGTTCCATGAAGCCTCCAAGATCCGCCCTCCGTGTTTTCGGAGGATTGACTGTTGGGTATGCAATGCGCTCCGCCGTCTGAACAACTCGGACGGAAAGCAATCCTTTGAGAGCTTATCCTTTCACCGGCTGCGTCGCCTTGAGGGACAACATACGTTCCAGAGCAACGGCGGCCTGTCCGCGGGTCGGCTCATCCACCGTCACCCGATTGACAGTCTTTCCTTCGACCAAACGGTCCAACACCCAAAGGAGGTGGCGCAGGTCCACGCGACCCATCGTCTCGCAAACGGCTCGCGTGGTCGCCAGACTGCGAATTGCCAGTCGCCCGGCGTGTCGGCGGGCCAGACGATCGACCAGATGTTCCTCCGTGCCGATCGCCCAATGGCTTCCCACCGGCGCCTGTTCGATTGTCTCGATGATGAACTCCGTGCCACCCGCCATGTCCGACTCGTGGAATACATCCCAACGGCACTCCGGATGTACCAAGATACGACAGGCCCGATCCGCCTGGCGAATCTGCTCGCACTGCTCCCGGCTGAAGGCCATGTGGACGGGACAATAACCGTCCCACAGCACGGCGGTGGCCCCGGCAACGTCTTCGGATTTCAGACCGCCGCGGGGCTCGGTCGCGCGATAGAGGACCATGCTGTCGAGTGGGCAGCCCATCTGATAAAGTGCGTTCCGCCCCAGATGCTGGTCAGGCAGAAAGAGGATCTTGTCGCCGTGTGACAAGGCCCAGTCGATGACGGCGGAAGCGTTTCCGCTCGTGCAGCAGGCGCCGCCCTGCCGACCACAGAAGGCCTTGATTGCCGCCGAGGAGTTCACATAGGCAACGGGGACGATCCGCTTGCCCCCCGATGCCGATTCGAGGAACGGCCAGGCCTGCTCGACCTGATCGATGGTGGCTAGGTCGGCCATGTCGCACCCCGCACTCGAATCGGGCAAGATGACCTGAACGTTCGGAGCGGTCAGGATATCCGCCGACTCGGCCATGAAATGCACGCCGCAAAAGACAACGAACTCGGCACGCTTCTGAGCCGCGGCAAGTTGTGAGAGCTTCAGGCTGTCTCCGATAAAGTCGGCGAACTGAAGGATCTCGTCGGACTGGTAGTGATGGCCCAGGATCACGAGTCGCGTCCCAAGATCCGTCCTGTGACGGGCGATCCGTTCGTGTACCTGATTCCGGGGCATTCGCGAGTAGATCGCCGGGAGTGTCTGCACAGTCTGGCACATGAACTCACCCCAAATCATTCATTAGAACGGCGCACCTGCACTTTGGCAAGCGACGGAGACGAGCCTGCCGGAACGACATCCGGAATGCACACTCGCCGAAACTTGGCCGCAGCCGCGTTTCCGGCTATCCTACCGCCGGGCGTACCCCCCCGCCTGCACCAGGACCGCACGTCCAGCGGGTCGGCACAGGGGAATCCACCGCGATTGGGCATAACCATGGAGCGAAGGAGTCACACACGAGCCAGGGGAGGGCACGGCCCCGCATTGCCCGACGGGAAAATCGTCTTCGTGAGGCAAGCCGCCCGACTGGGACGATGGGCGCCCGCCCTATACTTTATTGTCATCTTCGCGGGCTGCGTGGAACCCAGAGGGGGGCTCGAACAACTTCCCGAACCGCCGGTCAGGACTCGAGTCTGGGAACGACCGCCCCCCGTCGAGCCACCGCCCAAACCCGTTACGCCTCCTCCGCATCCGGCGATGCGCGGCCTGCGGGGCGCAACGCTCGTCGTCGATGCCGGCCATGGGGGTCGGGATCCCGGAGCGAGAGGGCTCTCCCGCGCACCGGAGAGAACCATCAACCTCAGCATCGCGACGGAATTGGCGCGGCAGCTCAATCACCGCGGCGCCAATGTCGTGCTCACGCGCAATACCGACGAATTCATCGAACTCGAGGATCGCGCGGAGATCGCCGATCGTTATCGAGCCGATCTGTTCGTGTCAATTCACTGCGACGCGCATCGCGACCCTTCGATGGCCGGCGCGACGATCTACGTCGGACGCGGCGCCTCGTCGACCAGCGTCCGCGCGGCCGAGTGCATCGCCTCCGCACTCCAGTCGGCAGGCATTCCATGCCGCGGCGTCCGCGATGCGGGCTTCAAGGTGCTGATCGCACATTCGCGACCGGCCGTCCTCATCGAGTGTGGCTACCTGACAAACCGTACGGAAGCCGGCCGGCTGAACGACCCGGCCTATCAGGCCCGCATCGCCGCCGCAATCGCCGCCGGTATCACCGCCCATTTCGCCGGATCATAGATCGGACAGCACGGCAACTGCCGGGACAGGCCGCGCAAGAGTCGGGACATTTCGAGGAATCAGGTCGTGTCTCGTGCCGCAACGGCGCTCTGAGACTCTTTGAGCGTGTTGTGATGGGGTTCGATAGGAGTGGCCACGCGACGAAAGACGTCGATCATGATCGTGATGTTCTGCTCCACATCGACCGGCCCAAACTGAAGCCACTGGTGTAGGCTCCATCGACCCTTGGCCTGGAAAAGGGCAAACAGAAACGCGAGCAGCAGGTCGACGGGCAAATCGGTGCGAACAGCACCGAGCGCCTGGCCCTGACGAATCACACCACGATACCAGTCGACATCCTTAACCATCATCGTCCTCAGCATCTCGTCGGCCATCTGACCCGGCCTGAGATCGATGATGCTCTTGAGCACACCGACAAGAATCGGGTTCTGCAAGCCGAAGTGAAACAGTCGACGATACAGCCGGGTGCACTCTGCCCAGAACTCTTCGACACTCTTGACGTCGGCGAAGTCGCCGATCGCCTCGGAAAACCGCGCTGTGGCGTCTTTCACAACCGTGAAGTAGAGGTCGTCCTTTCCGTGAAAGTAGTAGTAGAACGACCCTTTGCTCAATCCGGAATTGGCGATGATGCGGTTGTAGGAAGAAGCCTCGTAGCCGTACTGGGCGAACTCCGCGCGGGCCGCGTCCAAAAGGGCCTGCTGCTTGGCGGGATCCAGTCTCTCAAATCTGGGACTGGGCACGGAGCCCTCCTCAAACCCAGGGTACCAGCTTTCCGGTGGGATTATACACGAGACATAGGACCCATTGCCCATACCAATTGCCGTGCGGCGGCGGAATGGTATGCAGATTATTGGCTGAGGCCAGGATGTTTGCCCTTGACAGCAAACATGAGACGATGTACTGTATACCATACGGTCGAACCTCTAAGTATGACCTTGCGGTATGTTTCAGATGCAGTTGACGAAACGGTTGGTCTAATGCGAGAAGACTCCACTGAAATATGAGTGTAAATCGTTCATTTTCAACAAGTTAAAACAAAGACATGCCACATGTTTCTCATGACATGCCTTATGGGCATCTGCGACACTTCCGGGAAGGGGTTGAGATTCGGGGCGTCTTCGGCCCGGCGAGTACCCTTTCGGGTCCTCACCCGGCGGAGAAAGGCTTCTGGGGAATCGGCCAGACAAGCATGAAGGAGAGGCCATGAAGAGAGGATTGCGCGTTATTGGCGGGAGCCGTCGTGGATTCACGTTGATTGAGTTGTTGGTGGTGGTGGCGATCATCGCCCTGCTGATTTCGATTCTGTTGCCGTCGCTAAGCAAAGCGAGGTCGCAGGCTCGGGCGACGTTATGCGCCTCGCGACTGAGCCAGTTGACCAAGGCCATGTTGATCTATGCCGGCGACTACGATGAGACGCCACCGTTCATCGGCGTCGGATACATGCCCTGCGGCGAGGATCGATCCTATGACCAACTCGGCTCACCCGGACAGAACACGGAGCTGTACTTCGCGCAATTCGAGCAATGGCTGATACCGAACCTTGCCGGCGCGGGGGAGGATAAGTTATGGCTTGACATGGACTGGAGGCAATGGGCCGGGACGTCCAAGGAGGCTAAGGTCCAGAATGGAACACTCTATCCCTATACGCGATTCGCAAACCTGTACCGTTGCCCCGAATTCGAGCGAGTGAATGACCCCCGCAAGACGCAAGACGTTTTCAATTACTCGAGGAGTCTTCTCGGTCGAAAGTTCTTGACGAATCTGT
Source organism: uncultured Planctomycetales bacterium (assembly GCA_964596165.1). GTDB lineage: Bacteria > Planctomycetota > Phycisphaerae > UBA1845 > JAFGLZ01 > CAYUQT01. The sequence continues at coordinate 23,900 of CAZQTW010000027.1, forward strand.
CGGCCGTAAGGGATCCCGGTGCCGACAGCACCATCTGTCCCGGTTTCATCATGAAGACCAGCGGAATCCATGCGCCCGGTGCCATGTACATGATGATCGACGAACAGTGGGACTTCCACTGTGCCGGCAACTACAACGACGGCGGAATCAACAACATCAGCGGGACGTGGATGGCCGCCGAGACCATTCACGGACTCGCGATGGACATGTTCGGTTCCTACCACGGGGCGGAGAGTAACGCACTTGGCCTGTCCGAAACCCTCCCGTCCAAGCAGTGCAACATCGGCTACTACGACGGGCATGTCGATCCATTCCAGGATCCGTTACCTTACCGAACGGCCAAGGACACGCTGGCTGCCGTGCTGTTTCGATACGGTCCCGATCGCCTGATGAAAGCGCTAAATCCCATTCTGACGCAGGTTTACGCCCAGCGAGGTCTGCCGCTGACAATGGACATGCTGGTGGAAGTCGTCGGCACGATCATCAAGTGAAATTCCGGGCCAGGGCGAGCGCCGCTTACTGCAATCCGTCTTCCTTGTGCGGAAGGCGAGGCAATGCTCATACTGTTTCCTGACGCGTGGTGAGTTGCCGAACAAGCCGGGCGCTGGGGTGACCGCGATCGCGTTGGATCCCCTCAATTGGATCGAGCACTCGATAGTATCACACCCCGATCGGCCCAGTACCTATCCAATAATTGAGATGCGACAACTCCACAGACACCACAAGTATATGATTGAAGGATGGCGGGAATTCTGAGTATGATGATGGGGGAAGGCAAGCGAGGACGAGCGGCGCCTGCCTCAAGCGGTAACAGCGGGGCATGGGGAAGGGTTTGGAAGCGACGGGGATAGAGAGCTCTCCATCACATCCGGCATACCAACCCATGCGGCTCCGTTTCGAACACGTCCACAGACAAAGGCAATGCGTTTCGCGCATGCCACGGTCGATCAAGGGAAGGAGGTCTTCATGAAGAGACGGCTACTGGAGAGTGCGCTGGCGTACGTTCTGGTGTTGTCGGCCGGGACGTACGGTGGGGTGGTGACAGTTCCCGTGTCGTTTTCCGGACCGGGAAACTTGCTGACCGCGAACGGAACGCTGGTCGGCTCCGCCTCGGTCAGCGGCGGAGGCGGCGTCTATACCTATGACGACGCCAACGAGGTCTGGGTCGCCTCGACCTTCACCGTGCCGTTGCAGAGCGTGCCGATCGCGGCGAACCCCTTCTTCTTGGCGCTCAGTTCGAGCCCGACCGGAAGCATGACCATGAACATCGACAACACCGACCCCGACTGGTGGGTCGAGTCGTTCTTCGACATCTTCTTCGACCTGAAGGGCGGAGGCGGCGGTGGGGGCGGCGCGCTGACGTTCAATCTGGCGCCGACCGGTATCACGGTGAACCTGGACGGGGGCGGAACGACGACGATCGATCTGGCGGGCGGCGGGGTGTATGCGCCTTTGAAGTGGGCGGGTTTGCCGAATAGGGTGCATTCGGGCGTGAGCATTGACGTCGTGGGAATGGCCGGTCCGATTCCGTTGGGGTATCTGTTCAACGCGTCGTATTCGGAGTCGCAGGCGAACAACGTGGTGATGTCGCCGATCACGATTACGGAGGGGATTGGTCCGTGGTATGCGTTTCGGGCGGAGTTTTCAGCGGACTTCGACGACATCACACTGAGCTTCTCGGAGTCGGGGACGTTCAGCATGAACACGTACTCAGGCAGCCAGTATCCCTACTACGCGCTGACGCTGAACTACGATGTGAGCGGGTGCGCGGCCTTGTGCAACGTTCATGGCGACTTCAGCGGTGTGGGCGAGATACCGGAGCCGACGACGCTGGCGTTGGTGCTTCTGGGTCCGGCGATGATGAGGCTGCGGAGGCGTTCGTAGGGCGAAGAGCCCCCTCCTCGATCGCCCCTGATCAAGGGGGTAAGCAGCATTTCCCCCTTGCCAAGAGGGGATACAGGGAGGGTTTGAAGTTGTGGGGCGGGGTTGACACCGCCGGATACACGTCAAGAAACGGCGGGCCGAGCCTGCCCGAGGGCAACGCCAGAGGAGGCAGACGATGAAGAAACGGATGACACTCACGAGCCTGGCCATTCTGTTGGCCGGCGTCCCGCTGATGATGGGGCTGATCCAAGTCGGCAGTTGTGGGTTGAACCAAGAGGATTTCAGGCGGATCGCCGGCGGCGGCGTGGACACTCGACTCAATGGCTATCCGTGGGGCATGGAGGAGTTCGACGGTGATCGGGACGGGACGCCTGAGGTGTACATCGGAACCGTCGCGAATCCCCTGTGCCTGCAGGTCTGGATCGGTGCGACCCCGAACAGCCCGCCGCCGCCGGTCCGGTGGCAGTGCCGGAACGACCTATGGGATGCGAATGACTGGGGCCCTTACCTGATGGCCTCCGTGGCTCCCTCTTACGTCTATCGCGGCACGTACGATGAGCCAAACGACAAGTGGAACTGGGCGCGCGTTTTCTCACCCAGCCTGCTTCAAAACGCGGGGTTCCGTGGTGCACGGGTTTTCAACGACGCTCTGTACATGCTGGGCATGACACTGACGGAAGGGCTGGTGTGGAAGACGACGGACGGGCTGAACTACGTCCGGGCGTCTCCGGTGGGGATGGCAACCGGCGGCCTGGGGGTAACCGGCGGGCTGCGCGGATCGGCCGTGTTCAAGGGCAAGCTCTATGTGGCCAACAATGGCATCTGTGAGATCTACGGCTCGGCCAATCCGTCCACGGATCCCAACAGTTGGGAGCCGGCATGCAGCACGGGTTTCGTGGCCGAAGGCGGCGGCGTACACAGCGCCCCCGTGTCCTCCGGGACGGTAACGAGCGCGACGACCGGCTCAATTACCGACACGTCACTGACCCTGCAGACCGCCTCCCTGCTCGGGTACGAGATCAAGGTAACGTCGGCGGCCGATCCGAACGTCAGTCAGACTCGAACGATACGGTACAACACGTCGAACACGCTCTATGTAGATTACGGCGGGGCGGGTCAGCCGTTCGACCCGGTCCCGGCGGCGGGTGATGCGTACGAGATTCTCAATACCACCGTACCGGACAACACCGGCATATGGCAGATCGCCGTGTTCGACGACCACCTGTACGCCGCGTGCGGCAATCCGGCCGGACCGGAACTGTGGAAGTCGGATGATCCCAGACCCGGCAACTGGACGCGGGTATTCGCGGGCGGGTACGGGAACCCGAACCCGCTGGGGATCATGTGCCTCAGCTCGTTCGGCGATCACCTGTACCTGGGCACCATGACCTACCCGCCCGGCGCCAGCTTGGGAATGACGCTCGAGGGTTGTGAGATCCTTCGCGTGGACGCCAACGACAACGTCGAGGTCTGTGTCGGTGGAACGCGTGCCGCGGGCGTGGTGGGTCCGAACGAGGTCCCACCGCTGTCGGGGATGGCCAAGGGGTTTGACTACCGCGCCAACGTTTACGCGTGGTACATGGCGGTCTATGATGGATGGCTGTATGTCGGCACGTATGATTATGCCGGCCAAGTCATGGACTACATCGTGCAGGCCTACGGCGGGCTGCCGCCGGATCAGTGGCCCCAGAGAACCAAGGACGCCATGGATCGTTGGCTCGGTCCGGACAGCATTCGCCGTGGCGGCGCCGACCTGTGGCGAACCAAGGACGGGATCCACTGGGTGCCGGTCAACCTGAACGGATTCGGTGATTGGGACAACTATGGGATTCGTCAACTGATGTCGACGCAATGGGGCCTCATGGTCGGCATGGGCAATGCCATCGACGGATTCGAGGTCTGGCTCGGCAGGAAGCCGTAGTAAACGCACGGTGCCGATTCACAGATTCGCATATATCGTTTGCCTCCATTCGGGCAAGAGGGTGAGTAATGGGTTATCATGACCCCTTATTCACCCTCCGCGTTTATTCCGGAGAGTCCACGATGAAGGCGCCACTCAACGACAGGGCGGTTCACTTGCTGAGGGAGTTCAAGGGGGACAGGTACCTATTCGGAAACAACGCGATCGATCGGATGGGGGGGCACGTCGCTTCCGCTCTCGGACAACACGTGGTGGTGTTCGCCGGCCGAACGGCTCGATCGACGGGCCTGATGGACAAAGTTGCCCACGCGGTCCACTCGGCTGGCGGGGTTGTGATGGGTGTCTTCGACGCGGCGCGGCCGAATTCGCCGGTCGAAGACGTCTACGCCATGGTTGACCGTCTCAGGGAGCGGCCCTCGGCGGACTGCGTCATTTCCGTCGGCGGCGGCTCCGCCATCGACGCCGCGAAGGGCGCCCTGGTCATTCACCGGCTGGGGGGTGATTTGGAGTCTTACTACGGCGTCGGGCTCGTCACCCGGGCCTTGACCTCGCGCCAGGCAACGCTGCTCCCGATGATCGCCGTGATGACCGCGTCTTCCTCGGCCGCCCACCTGACCAAGTACTCGAATCTGACCAACTTCGCCACGAATCAGAAAAAACTCATCATCGACGAAGCCATTGTCCCGCCGTATGCCGCATTTGATTACGGCGTCACCGTGGGCATGGATCGCGGCTTCACACTGGACGGTGCGTTCGACGGCATCAGTCACTCGTTGGAGGTGTACCTGGGCACGACCGGGGGTCCGACGGCCGACAAGGTCGAGCGGATCGCCCTCACCGGAATCGAGCTTATCGTCGGCCATCTGGGCGAAGCGGTTGCCGAGCCGAGTAATCCGGCGGCGCGAACCGCCTTGGGCCTGGGCACCGATCTCGGGGGCTATGCCATCATGACGGGTGCGACCAACGGGGCCCATCTGAACTCGTTCTCCATGGTGGATATCCTGCCGCACGGCCGTGCCGTCTCGATCCTCAACCCGTACTACGTCGTCTTCTTCGCGCCCTCGTGCGAACGGCAGCTTCGCCGGTTGGCCGATCTCTACGCTCGTTACGGGTGGCTCAAGAAGGCATATGAAGCCCTGAAGGGACGAGACCTCGGTCTGGCGGTGGCCGACGCCATGATCGCATTCGCGGCCACCCTCGGATTTCCCACTCGGCTGTCGGAGGTCCCCGGATTCGGTCCCTCGCACATCTGGCGCTGCCTGGAATCCGCGAAGAACCCCCAGCTTCGCAGCAAGCTGGAGAGCATGCCGGTCAAGCTGACCCCCGAACTCGTGGACGAGTACATGGGGGCCGTCCTCGACGCCGCGACCAGCGGCGATCTGAACCGTGTTAAGAACATGGCGTAGCACGTCGTCACGGAGGGTCGCGCACACCACCCGGAAGGTCTCAAGGCCCGGCTTCATCCCGGCCCGCGGAATCCAACGACCCCGCCGGCCCATCGGCGGAATCCGTCCGGTGCGGAAGAAAGTCCTTGCACGGAGGGGGAAACGGCGCGAGGTCTACTCCACGCGGCCGACGATCGGGCCGCGACCGCTCCTTTCGGTTGAAGAGGTAGCCGGACCCGAATCGGTCGTGTGGTAGCACCCCACATCCGCGCTGTATCGTCCCGGTTGGTCGGTTGCCCTGGTGGCTTGCAGGACGAGCCGTCCCTGCGTGGCGGCGAAGATTTCTTGAATGATCTTCGCGTCATGCGGCGGATGCGCCAAGACGCCGGCTCGCGCACACAGTTCGACGTCTCGTCCCTTGCGCTCGAACAGGATCACCGTTTGCGGTGTCCCGCCGACCAACTGACCGAATACGGTGAGGCCCGAGCCGGGCGACAGTTTGTATTCGATGGGCACGCGTCCCGTTTGGGGGTCACGCTGCATTTCTCTCAAGGCCAATCCGACAGCCTCGACGATTGCCGCTTCAATCGCGGCGGACTTTCGCTCCACCGGGTTGGACGACTTGGATTCCACACCATAGCCCGTGACGAGAAACGCGAAACGGCGGTCGGGCAATGGCTTCTCAAAGGTTTCGATCGGCTGGGGCTGCGCTTCCGCACCGATCACGTTCTGGTCGATTTCGATGGCCGGCGCGGCGGGCGGTCCCGGTTCGGCCGGCGAAACCGCCGTCACGTCTCGAGGTCTTGAGGCCGACGGCCGATTGGGCTGAACCGCCGACACGGAACGGGGCGGTGAGTCCGCCGTTCGGTCGGACTGAACCACCGACGGTCGGCGAGATTCGCGATAGAAACACCCGCTCACCAGCAATCCCAGCCCCGTCAGGAACGACACACTCACGGTCACGAGTGACCACCGCACGGTAGGATCTCCCAAAGATGAGCGCCACTATATCACCGGCGCCGTGAACGTCAATGAAGCCTTGCGCCGGATTCGCTGCAAGTGAATTGCCCGACCCGAAGGTATTCTGGTACGCTGATCGGATTGTCCGGCGCGGTGAATACCTCACCAGCGATCCGACGCGCGCGGACGGATGGTCCGCGGCGCGATCTCCATCACCGCACCGCGGGCGCCGACGGTGGGTGGATCCGGGTGTGTTCGGATGAACGTAGAACAACGCGTCTTGACGGCCTTGCGGTGCGAGAAACCCGATCGCGTGCCGGTGTTGGTCTATCTCAATCCGTACGTGGAGGATTGGTACAGCCATTTGCCCTCGTATGCCGAGGTGCTCTCGGCCGCACAACAACTCGGCGACGTCGTCTTCGATTGGGTCTTTCCGGCCCCGTTCATGTTCACCACAGGGCATCGCTGGATCGAGCAACGCGACTTAGGCAACGGGCAGACCGAGCACATCATCCACACCCCCGACGGTCCGATCACCGAGGTGACTCGCGCGGGCTGGAGAGGGCACGAGGTGATCAAGCGATGGATTGCCACGCCGGAGGACGCTCAGCGCGCGCTGTCCATTCCCTATGTGCCGTGCAAACCGGATCTGGAGACGTTCTTCTCGACCAAGATTCGCCTGGCGGACCGCGCCGTCGCGCAGATCAGCTTCCAAGACCCGGTCGGATTGCTCGACTGGATCGACGAACAGACGCTGACCAAGTGGCGGATGCGCCGGCGAGACCTGATTCGACAACTCATCGAGACCGCCTTCGATCGAGTCGCCGACGGCCTGAAGACATGCCTCCAGGCGAGCGTGGGCTCCCTTTATGCCCTGCGGTCCTCCGCGGTGCCCGCGATGCGACACTTGTCGCCGGAGGAATGCGACGAGTTCGTCATCGAACACCACGCCAGACTGGCGGAACTAATCCATCGCCACGAGGAATGCTATCTTGTCATTCAGAGTTGCGGCCGGCTCGGCTCTCTCGTGGATCGTCTCGCGAACGTGGGAATCGACGGACTCGAGGTGGTCGATCCGCCTCTCGGCGGCGATGTCGACCTGGGCACGCTCAAACGCCGGGTCGGCGAACACGTGTGTCTGATTGCCAATCTTCCGTATGAGATACTCCGCGGCGCAAGCACCGCCGAGATCGAACGGCAGGTCGAGCAGACCCTCGCAACCGCTTCGCACGGCGGCGGTCTGATCCTGAGCCCTTGTCCGGCCACACCGGATCGCGACCTGCCCCCCCAGGCCTCATCGAACTTCATCCACTATCTCAAAACAGCCCATGAGAAAGGACGGTATGGCGAGCTGCGCTAGTCTTCGCTCTTCAGCTCGCGACGCATGAGTTCGTTGACCGCGTCCGCAACGCCGCGCCGCTCGAAGAGGACCGCGTGAATGGCGGCCGTGATGGGCATCTCGACGCCGCACCGGCCGGCAAGCTCCAGGACGCTGCGGGTGGTGGCCACCCCCTCGATGACCGAGTCGGTCGACTTCATCACTTGCTCGAGCGTTAGCCCTCGACCGATGCGTTCACCGGCGGACCGGTTTCGGCCCACCGGCGAGATACAGGTCGTCACCAGATCGCCCAGACCCGCCAGGCCGGCGAATGTCTCCCGTCGGGCGCCGAGCGCCAGCCCCAGTCGCGTGATCTCGGCCAACCCGCGGGTCAGCAGCGCCGCCTTGGCATTGCAGCCGGCCTCCAGTCCGTCGGCCATGCCGGCGGCCAACGCGATGATGTTCTTGGTTGCACCGGCCAGTTCAACGCCAATCAGGTCGGTGTTGGTATAGACGCGGAACCAATCGGTGGCGAATGTCCGCTGAACGAACACGGCTGCCTCCTCGTCCTCACCGGCAGCGACGGCTGTCGCCGGCAGCTTCCGCGCCAACTCGGGCCCGATGTTGGGCCCGCTCAAGGCGACAACGCGGACGGGACCCAGGACGTCGTGAATGACCTGAGAGGGCCGCAGGAGTGTTCGATTCTCGATTCCCTTGGTGATGCTGCAGATCGGCACGTCTCTCGGGACCGAACCCGCGATCGGATGCCACCACGCGCGGATGAACTGGCAGGGCATCGCCGACACGATCAGCGTCGCCTTTGCCATAGCCCGCGAGGCATCGCCGGTCAGCAGGACGGCCTCCGGAATCGAGACGTCCGGCAGATAGCGGCGGTTTTGGCGGCCGGCCGACATTTCGGCCAGGTGGTCTTCGAACATGGTGAACATGCGCACCTCATGTCCTTTCTCGGCCAGGAGGATTGCGCAGACGGTGGCCATCGCCCCGTCACCGATGATGGCGATCGTTTCAGGCATACGATGCGCTCCGATACTTTGCAGCCAGCTCTAAGAAGATCTACCCGAGCTGTGCGAGGGTCTTGATGCCGGATTTCATTCCCCCCTGGTCGGCACTGCCGGCAGCATTGCCGCCAGAATCGCCGCGGGGATCATGGCAACCGCCACGGCGACGAACGCCCATTCGATCGGGTGGATGAACGGCACCACCATGCCGCTCAGCCCGCCGATGCCCCACGACCATCCCATGACAAGCGATGAGGCCATCCGCGAGCCCGACGGCATGATCCGTTGACTCATCGACACAATCAGCGGGTTGACGCCCTGAAGCGCCGCTCCCGCGACCGCAAGACAGACGACGAGCGTGGTCGGGCCGCCGTACGGCAGGACGACCACGGACACACACCCCAAAACGGCGCTGAGCACGAGGATCCACCGTTCTCGCCGGGGGTGAAGGAAGCCGGCCAGCAATCCCGTCACGCCTCCACTGAAGAGAAAGACGGCCAAGGCGACTCCCGTCCGCGCCAACGGCGCTTTCTGTTGCTCCGTCAGGAGCGTGACGCCCAGGTTGACACCCGTTGTCGTCAACGCTCGCAGAGCGCTGATGACGACCAGCGTGATCATTAAGCCGATACGCCCGCGAAAGGCCTCCCGCACCGAGCCCAGGGTCTGCGTGTGACCGCCCAGATGCCGCGCAGGCCCACAACTTGCCAGTAGCGCGATCGTCACCGGCGCCGAGCCGATGAGCAACCACCATGCGTTTCCTGGGTCGTGACTGTTCAGAATCCGAGTGACCACGATCGGTCCCAACCCCAACCCGAGCGTTCCGCCGCCCAGAAAGATCGCCAACGACAGCGCTCGTCGTGCAGGCCACAGATCGCCAACGATGGCGGCCGGAATGGGATGGTAGACGGCAATCGCCAGTCCGCAGACCGTCAGGCACATCACCATCCACTCGGGCGTCGTCGCCTGAATCGCCGCGGCGATCCCAATCACGGCCACAAACGGCGACGCCAGCGCCACCCAACGTCCACCCCACCGATCGCTCCACAAGGCGAAGAACGGCTGCGTAAACGAGCACGCGATGTTCATCACGATCGTGGTCATCACGGCGATGGCCGCCGGGGACATGCCGAAGGTCTCGATGCGGGCGCGGATCAGCGGAAAGACCATCGTGGCGCACCCGTCGGTGAACCCATGCCCCAATGCGAGACTGACGAGCTGAACCAGAACTCGAACCACCGGTTAAGCCAACCTCCCAAGAGAGGGTGGTTCTAGCTGTCTATGGAGTGAACCGCAAGCGAGAAAAGCGTGGGGAAATACAAGGAAGTGTGATGGAGCCTCAGGCTGATGCGGTCAGCACATCGCCGCGAACACTGACAGGGTCAGAAACACGATCTTGTACTTTCGGCGGAAGAACCAGCGGATCTGTTCAAGACGTTCGTGGCGTGACATGGCAGGCTCCCTTTCCTCTCGCTGGGGGTTCTGGGCAAGGCGAGTACCACCGCGCGGGTCCGGAAAACCCGGCGGATCGATCGTACAAGATACTATATGACAATGGGTTATGATACCATCCGCAGGTATTCCAACGGGGTAGGTCTTTCGGATTGTGCCGGACATGATGCGTCGACTCAACACGCGAACCATTTGAGGGGATCGACGGGGCACAGCCTTAGGTCCTACAACGGGTTGCGCGTGTTGGCAGCTCGCAACGACTCGTTGTCCGGGCGACACACGACAAGCGGGTGTCGGATGACGCAAAACGGACCTTGCAGATCAGGTCTACTCGCCGATTCGCAGCAAGACCTTGATCATCTGCGGCTCGGCGGCCAGGTGCATCGCTTCAACTCCGCGGGTGAGCGGCAGGCTTCGGCTGATCATCGAGGAGACGTCGATCTGACGGCGGGCCAGCGCGCCGATCGCCTCGGGGAAGGGTCCACACCGGCTCCCCAGTACGGTCACCTCGTCGACAACCAGCGGGGCCAAACGGACCTGCGACCCCGCGGCGTACGTGCTCTTCAGGACGATTGTTCCCCGCGGACGGACGATCTGCATCGCCAGTTCCAACCCGGCCGGATTGCCCGTGCACTCCACAACCACGTCGTGGTCTTTTTTGGGAACCAATTCGTTCACGAGGGTGGTCTGGATGCCCTTCTTCTCGCAGAAACCGAGTGTGGTTTCGTTCCTGCCGATCACGACCAATCGGCAGCCGGTTGTGGCGAGCACCTGGGCGGCGAGCAGACCCAGCCGTCCGCTGCCCAGAACGGCCACCCGCATTCTCGGCTCGATCGGCACCTGCTTGATGATTTGGAAGGCGGCCGCAAGGGGTTCGACGAATACGGCCTCCTCGTCGCCGACGGCGGGGGGAAGCTCGTGAAGATTGCGCTCGGGCAGCGCCGTCAACTCCGCGAAACAACCGTTGCGGCCGGAGATGCCCAACACCGTCCGATGCCGGCAGTGATTCGACATCCCCCCGCGACACAGGTCGCAACGACCGCAGACGCAATTGATCTCGCCGACGACCCGTTTGCCCTCCCAGCGGCGGGAACCGCTGATAACCTGCCCGACGAACTCGTGGCCCAGAACGCCGGAGAACCCGGAGTAACCACGAGTAATTTCAAGGTCCGTGTTGCAGATGCCCGCGGAGCGCACCCGGATGAGGGCTTCGCCCTTGGGCGGCGCCGGGTCGGGGTGATTCTTTCGCAGGGCCAGTTTGCCGTCAAAGACCAGTGCCAGCACGCGGGGTTCTCACTCGGTTCCTTCTTTCCGCTCCCCTTGCCACAATAGAAACAGGTCGCGGGTTCCGTCGCGCGTCCGCTCCCAAAGGTTCTTCTGTGCCGGGGGGTTCTGCCAGGCCGTGTCCTCGATCTGGCCCTCGGGGCGCGTGGTCGTTATCGCGTCGCCGTGTTCGGCCAGCCATGTCCGCCAAGCATCGGCATCATAATTCTGTCGCTGTCCGGTCAGTTTCTCGAGAGACCTCTCCGCTTCGTACCGGACGGCGAAATCGCGATCCTCCACGGCCTGTACCAGGATGGTGAGGGCATCGGGGCTGGGGTAGTTGCCCAGACCGTGGGCGGCGCAGATCCGCACGTTGCGATCGGGGTCTTCGGTCACGAGGCGGATGAGGGTCTTGCGGGCCCAGTCCCGCTTGTCCACGGGGATTGAGCCGAAATCCGACATGTAGCTAATGACTTCCGTTGCGTCCCATCGCACCTCCGGTGGTGCGGGGGCGACCTTGGGAAAGTCCTTCTGATTCAGGATCATCAGCAGCGGTTCGACCACGCGTTCGTCCGAGGCCCGACGCAACCCCTTGATCGCCATGCAGCGGACCTGTGGGTCGGGATCGGTCTTCGCGATACTCGCGAAGACTTTCACCGCCCATTCGGACGTCGCTTGGTTGCTCTTGAGGACATCGGTCAACAGTTTTCGCCGCTGGTCGGCGTCTTCGGTCTGAATGGCCTCGATCGCCCGTTGCTGGGGGGTCCGCTTGGTCAAAAGTTCCTGGATCTTGGTGTTGATCGCCGAATCGATGTCGGCCTGACTCTTGCCGCATGCGGGGATGGCGGCCACAACCAGCGACACGAACGCGCCGGCCGTTGCCCTAATCCGGACACTCACCGGAACTGATTGGAGACGTCTCGGCAAAGAACAACTCCGGGGACACCCAAACAACATCCGTGATCGACTGTCCCAAGAAGCGAGACCCCACTGCTTGAAAGCGATGGGGATTGTCGCTCACATAACACTTCAATGTACCTCCCGATGTCTTCGGGGACAAGGAGCCCGCCCCCTTCAACATCCGAGCGACGTGCATGGCTGTCTGCTCGGCCGAGTCCACCAGCATCACGCCGCCCCCAAAGAACGACGCCATTGCAGGCTTCAATAGCGGGTAATGCGTGCAGCCGAGCACGACGACGCTGGGGCCTAAGGCTCGCAACGGGTCGAGGTACTCCGACAAGACCAGCTTCACCACCGGATCGTCCGGACGCCGCCCCTCCTCGACCATGGGCACGAGAAGCGGGCAGGCCTTCTGAACGACTGGAAGGTGGGGGTGTCGAGCTTGAATTGCCTTGCGGTAGGCGTCGGAGGCAATAGTGGCTTCGGTGGCGATGACGGCGACGGTCCGGCCGCCGGCGGCGGCGACGGCCGCCGTCGCACCGGGTTCCACCACGCCGCAGACAGGAACGCTGAGCCATTTCTCGAGCGAGGGCATGGCGTTCGCCGACGCCGTATTGCAGGCCACCACGATCAGTTTGGGATCGAACCGCAGCAGGAACGCGCAGTCCTCGCGGGCGAACCGGGTGACCGTTTCCCCGCTCTTGGTGCCGTAGGGGACGCGCGCCGTATCGCCGAAGTAAACGATGTCCTCACCCGGCATCTGACGTTGGAGCTCCGCCACCACCGTCAGACCGCCGATACCGCTGTCAAATACGCCAATCGGTCGCACATCACCGTGACTCATGGATCCTTCCACCTCTGTCCTGGTATCCCACCGCCGGATTATCGCCGCCTCCAGCGGCTCTGTCCACGGCACGTTCGCCGGTGAATGCAGGTTGCATTTCCGACCGAAGGTTCTACGATGTTCGTCAACGGTCGGAGCGTGACCTCGTCGAAGAAGTGACTCTTGACCGCGACTGTGCGATTTCGAGGTGGGGTTTCCATTCGTCTTACGGACGAACGATGGTCGCACAGTGTGGAGGAACACAGTGAGCTTGCCGGATTTCGCGAAGCGGTGCTTCAGGCGCTGACAGATGCGGAACGAGTCGTCCCGGGCCGGTCGGGCGAACTCCTCGCTGTCCCATGCGACCGACAGCGAATTGACGGATAACGACGTAATCATCCGATACGAGGGTGACGAGATAGTCGGTCTGACGATACTCCACGCCAGTACCCGCTGACACACCGGTATGATGCGGGAGCCTTGACCAGACAGGACAAGCTTGACAGGATCGCATACTCATCCGGCGGTGTCTCTTGTCAAATCAGCTCGGCACGAACCGATCATGCTTGTCCAAGGAGTAATAGGATGTCTGCACGCTGCCGGTTCGTCGTGAAGCTCTCTACCGCCATACTGACGGCGTTGTGTGTGCATCCATCCGCCTGGTCCCTCCAGGGTGCGTTGATGGGAGCACAAGATGCGCCCCGCGGTATTCCTCTCAAGCCCGATCCGCCGCCGGCGATCGACGGCGATCTGGCCGAATGGTCCGGCGTGCCCAATGCCCTTACACTTCAGCAGGCCGACCAGGTCGTCCATGGGCGCGACAAATGGTCGTCGCCCACGGATCTGAGCGCGACGGTATGGCTCGCCTGGCGCAACGAATACCTCTTCATCGCGGCGGATGTGACCGACGATCGTTTCCGCCAGACCGAGAGCGGTCGGAATCTCTGGAAAGGGGATCATGTAGAGCTGTACATCGATGCGGATCCCGATGCAGAGCCTCAGCGAAGGACACTAGGCAAGGGACAGTATCACTTCGGGTTCAGCCCGGGCAACTTCCGGCGGACGGGTGATGCCCTGTTCGATCTAAAACCCGAGGCCGTCGTCTTCACACCCATCGGGATGATCGCCCAGGGCGTGCTGATCGCCGCACGACAGACGGACAAGGGCTACGCGATTGAGGCCGCCGTACCCTGGTCGTTGGTCGGAGCCAAGCCGACGGTCGGTGCGCCGATGGGGTTGGAAGTCGGCGTGTCCGACACCGACGGCGAGGAGGCGGTTCAGGAAAGCCTGATGACACATTCGTCAAAGAAGTGGGCGCGAAACCGCGATCGGTTGGTCCCGTGCGTGCTGGCGCCCGCGGATGGAAAGACGCCGACCGTTGTACGGGGGATTGATATCTTCACCCCGTCGGCATCCGGCCCGCGACGGCTCGAGCTGGCGCCGGATCAGAGACAGGAGGTGACATTCGACGCTCCGCGTACGCCGGAAGGACGCGAGGCGGTTCTCACACTCAGGGCTAGGCTGGCCACCGACCGGCCCGCGGGCTACACCGGCGCCATGCGACTGACCCTCAACAGCCGGGCGCTCGACGTCTCTCGCCTCCTGAACAAGAAACCCACTGAGCAGCGCGTGGACGGCACGACACAGAACATGGGCTCGGGCGATCTGCTCGTGGTGGGCTACGCCCCCGATTTCGACTCGCCCGACGCGCACCCGAGTTACGCCTTTCGACGCGCGAAGGTATGTAGTTTCGACCTCCGCGTGACCGACCTGCTGCGAGAGAAGGGCAATACGCTGGTCGTTCAAAACGCCATTGGCCACGGATTGAAGAACCCCCTCATCGTCGCCGACGGCCGGATTGAGTTTCGATCGCCCGCCGAGATGCCCAAGAAGAAAGGCCCGCCCACGGGACCGCTTGCCGTCTGCGAACCGGCGTCATCCCACAGGGTGGACTACGCGTTCCAAGAACGCCCCGACGGCACCTTGCACATCGTTCTGCCGGCTCGCCCGTCATTCGGTAACGGCGAGGCCTTCGGCATCACCTCCGAATTCTCAACCCCCGAGCCCAACTGGCAGCGGACGTCCAATCGCTTCTTCACCCTTGACCGGAGAATCGATCGCCACGACGAGGCCATCGTGATTCACGACACGTTCACCAACCTGACCAATGAGAACCTGCCGCTCATGCAGCGGCATCGCGCCTCATGCCTGGGCGGCGCGGGCTGGAAACAGGTCTGGCTGGCCGGGCTGTTCCCCGCGTCGAAAACCGGAACCTCATCCCATTCCGCCAACCCGACGGTTTTCGGCGCCGCCGACCGGTCCGGCGTCGGCCTGATGCCGTTGGACGATGTCTTTCAGGTGCACGTGACCACCTTCAGCGACGGTCGTACGATCGGTTTGGCGGACAACAACCTGGTCCTCAAGCCCAAGGCCACCCACACGTCGGAATGGGTGATCGTCTTGACCGCCGCGCCCGACTATTTCGCCTTTATCAACGCCGCGCGTCGGCTGCGCGACGTGAACTTCACGTTCGACGGGACGTTTGCGTTTCTCCGGGCCAACCCGACGCTGACCGGCAAGTGGACGGATAAGCAGCTCACCGATTTCGTCCGATTCAAGGACACAAGGTGGCTGTGCTCGAGCATCGACTACCCCCGTTACAAGGGCGACTATCCTCACGGCACGGCCTTCCAGACGCTCGATCATTCCTACCGTAAGCAACACATCGCCAGGCTGCGAGGTCTGATGCCCGATGTAAAGCACCTGGTGTACTTTCATTGTTTCATCGACGTGCTGGACGGGTCCGATACCCGGTACGCCGATGCTCGCCTGCTCCGCAGTGACGGGACGCAGGCGAACTACGGCCGGCCCCAGCACAAGATCTTCACCCCCACGGATACGAACGCCTATGGCCGCGAGGTCGCCAAGAACGTGGACATCATCCTGGATCAGATCGGCAGCGACGGGGTCTATTGGGACGAGCTGGAATACAGCGCGTATCAATACCACTATGGCCCGCCTTGGGACGGCGTCAGCGCCGACATCGATCCCAAGACGATGAAGATCGCGCGGCTGAAAAGTTCGGTGACGTTGCTCAGTCAACCCTGGCGGATTGCGTTGGCCCAACGAATCATGGCCCGCGGCCCGCTGGTGGGCAACGGGGCGCCCCACACGCGAACGATGAGCCGACTTCGGTTTCCCCGTTTTGTCGAGACGGGTTCCATCAGCAATTGCACCCGAGCGCAGCTCTTCACGCCGCTCGCGCTGGGCGATCACCTGACGGAACGGAGCGAACTCGATGCATACAAGGTCATGCTTCGTGCCCTCGACTACGGCTGTGTCTATGCCTGGTACAACGATCTGACTGTCGTTCCGACGCACGTCCACCTGACACGATACATGTTTCCTATCACGCCCGTGGAACTGCACGAAGGGTACATCATCGGCCGTGAACGAATCATCACGAATCGCAGCGGCCTCTTCGGATGGGGCGAGCCGGCGGGCGCTTGCGCCCACGAAGTCCACGTTTTCAACGAAGAAGGGTGCGAGGTGCCGGCGGCAGACGTTCCGAAGCACGCCAAGGCCATCACCCGCGACGGCAAGGCATACGTCGAGCTGCGCTTGGCGGAGGATTGGAGTGCGGCGATCGTGCGGAAGACGGCTGGTCAGTGAGTCGCCCGTCACTCAGCGGGGCATTTCGATGGCTCCATTTCCATTCTCACGGAGGTAGGTGTAGCCTTGTAGTCCCCGTTCGTAGCGGCTCAGCATGTAGGCGGACTCTTCCAGACTGATCCGACCGGCCCGGACGGCGGCCTCGACGCTCTGCCGCAGGCGGCTGATCAGCGTGGTACTGTCGTACTGGACGTAACTGAGAATCTCCCGAATCGTGTCGGCCTTCACGACGTGGTCGACCTGGTACCCGCCCTCGTCGCACACGCTGATGTGGACGGCGTCGGTGTCGCCGAACAGATTGTGCATGTCGCCGAGGATCTCCTGGTATGCCCCGGTCAGGAAGACGCCGATCAAGTACTCCTTGCCGTTGGGGGCATGCAGCTCGAGGACGTCCTTGACGTCCTTCAGGTCGATGAAACGGTCGATCTTGCCGTCCGAATCGCACGTGACGTCGGCGAGCGTGCCGCGACGCGTCGGTTCCTCGTTCAATCGCTGGAGCGGGACGACGGGGAACAACTGCCCGACCGCCCAGAAGTCCGGCACCGATTGGAACGCCGAAAAATTGCAGAAGTAGGTGTCGCTCAGCGCCCGTTCGAGCGGCTGCAGCTCCTCGGGAACGTATTCCAGATCTCGGACGATGCGAAGGATCTTCTGGCAGCAGGCCCAGAAGAGGGTCTCCACCTGGCTGTGCCCGACCAGCGACAGATAGCCGAGCTTGAACATCGTCATGGCCTTGTCGCGATAATCCATCGCGTCGTGGAAGGCCTCTTGTACGTTCTTGCGCGTGATGCTGTTGTAGCACTCGTGCAAGTCGTGGAGGATGTCGGGGCTGTTCTCCGGCAGATGCTCCGGCACGTCGGCCGATGCGAACTCGCTCACGCCCAGGACGTTGAGAATCAGCACGGAGTGATGCGCGACAATGGCGCGGCCGGACTCGGACACGATGGTCGGGTGCGGCACGCCGGCCTTGTCGCAGGCCTCCATCGCGTGCGCGATGACGTCGTTGGCGTATTCCTGCACCGTGTAGTTTGTGCTGCTGGGAAAATTGGTCTGCGACCCGTCGTAGTCCACCGCCAGCCCGCCACCCACGTCGAGATACTTCAGATTGCCCCCGAGTCTCGCGAGCTCGACGAAGATTCGACACGCCTCTTCGAGCCCGTCGCGGATCGCCCGGATGTTCGTGATTTGACTGCCCAGGTGGAAGTGCAGGAGCTGGAGGCAGTCGATTGCCTCGCTGGCCTTCAGATACTCGGCCGCGCGGACGAGTTCGGTGATCGTCAGGCCGAACTTGCTGCGGTCGCCGCCCGAACCTTCCCATCGACCGGAGCCGCGACTCGTCAATTTCACCCGGACCCCGATCATCGGCTTGACGTCCAGCTTGCGCGCGGCGTCCAGAATCAGCTCCAACTCGCTGAATTTTTCGACGACAGGAATGATTCGCCGGCCGATCTTGGTGGCCAGCAGGACCATTTCCACGAATTCGCTGTCTTTGTAACCGTTGCAGATGATCAGCGGGTCGGGGCTGTCCAGCATGGCCAGCACCGCCAGCAATTCCGGTTTGCTGCCGGCTTCGAGGCCGAAGTGATAAGGACGGCCGTAGCGGATGATTTCCTCGACCACGTGGCGCTGCTGGTTGACTTTGATCGGATACACGCCCATGTACTGCCCGGCGTAGTTGTAGGACTGGATCGCCGTCTGGAACGCGCCGTGGAGCGTTTCGATCCGATCGCGGAGAATGTCGCTGAAGCGCAATAGCATCGGCAATTCGATGCCGCGGCGGACGAGGGCGTCGACGAGTTCCTTGAGGTCGAGGCGAGGACCCGTGGCGCCGCGCGGCATGACTTCGATGTGACCCTTCTCGTTGATATCGAAGTAGCTCTTGCCCCAATTCGCGATGTTGTAGAGTTCGAGCGAGTCCTGGATGCGCCAGTTGCGCATCGCATCATACGTGCCCGAGTTGACCAGCTTGGCTCTGCCCAACGTGTTTCCCCTTTCAAGCCGTAAAGCTGTAGGGTCCGCGGTTCTTCCCTTGCGGACCCTTCCGTTGGCCCTCCTGGCTCTTCGCCGAACTCATCGTGCGTCCGATGCAGGATGCAATCTGTCTTTGAACAATTATCGTCATCACAAGGTCGTTTGTCAGCGCCAATCCGCTTTTCTTTGAAAAAAAGTGTCAAGCGGGTCGCCGTGTGCTTTCCCTTCAGGGGCCGTCTCCGACGGCGATCTTTCGTCGGATGCCGCGCCCGGCTCGACGTCGCCGGCCGACGACGCGGGCATGCGTTGCCCGACACGTCCGCGCCGGGCCTTCGCTTCGCTCGAGCATGCCATCCAACTCCGCATCGTCTTGGGGCGACTCGCCCGGCACGGCCGGCATTCGGCGGCATCCGCAAAACGCCTTGTCGTCGCCCATCCCGACGCCCTAAGATGCGCGCTCGGCGCTTTCCGGGCACGCGGACGCCCTGCGAAGAACACACCAAGAAGACGGAGCCGACTATGTCTCATTGCGCGCTGCTCAATTGCCTCCTGTATGTTGCCTATCCAAGCGCAGACATGTTGCCGTCGTTGACGATGGGAACGACGTTGCCGGTCCGGGACGGTGTCGTCTCACAATGCGACGTGGTCTACACCACACTGTCGGTACGGCCATGGGAGGCAATGCCTACCGGCGGCGGCGACCTGTCGGCCATGGTCCGGTTCGACGGTGACCTTCACCTGCACCTGACCAAGTCCGACGCCTGGGGTTTCTGGGCCCCGCCGGACGCCAAGCCGGGCTCGCGATTCTTCAACAACGTCAGCCCCGGACACGTGCGCCTGATCTTCGGTGACCGGGGAAGAGAGGCCGCCAATCGATTCTTTCGCCAACGGCTGGACGTGCGCCGTGGCCGCGTTGTCATCGAGCTCGCAGACGAGAAGGAGCCCGTCCAACTCACAGTCTGGGGGCACCCCCGGCGAAAAACCCTCATCATCGAGGTCTTTGACCCCAAAGGGTTGCTTCCGCCCACCACCATCGAGTTGACCGAGTGGCGCGATACGATGAAGGTCGGCGCCTCAGGCGGCACGCTCCACGCCTGCGAGATCCATACGCGGCCCGCCCGCCCGCACCTGGCCAACACGGGCATGCAGGCCTATTTCGACGACACCCACGACCCCCCTGAAAGGTCGCGGAACCGCCGTGGCGATCGGCGTATCGGGGGCCATGCCGACGGACGGATCGGTCAGCAATCAGACGGCCACACTCAAGCTGCCCGACAATCGCCCGCCGCGGTATCACATCATCGTCGCCGCAGCCGTCACACCGTCCGGCAGTGGCCAGGATCCTCTCGCCGTCGCCCGTTCCGAACTTGTGGAGGTGAAGAAGGCTCCGGTCGATACGCTGCGGGCTGAACACGAGGCCTGGTGGCGCGAGTACTGGAGCCGTTCGTTTCTGAATGTCACGAGTCCCGACAAGTCCGCTGAACGCCTTGTTCGCGCGTACTATGTTCACATGTACACCCTCGGCTGCGTCGGCCGCGGCGCTGTCCCTCCTAAATGGGACGGCGGACCCGGCTTGATGCGCGGCGACGAGCGGGCGTGGGGGCTGTCCGAGTGGGTCCAGGAGATCCGTTTCACCTACATGCCCCTCTACGCGGCCAACCGACTCGAAATCGCCCGCGGGCTCGCCGATCGCTACTCCCGCATGGTGCCCTATCTGCTTGAGCAGACCCGGATGATGTGGGGGATCCCCGGGTTGTGGATCCCCGAAACGGTTTCGCCGTGGGGTCATGCCGAGGATTGGGTCCTCAAGGACGATGGCCGCGGCGCCGCGGGCGATCATTTCCAGCGGTGGGACCCCAAAACGGCCCCACACGGACGGTTCGAGCTGTATAACCCTTACGTCGGCTTCCTCTTTACGGCAGGGCTTGAGATTTGCCATCACTACCTGACCTATTACCGATACAGCGGCGACGAGGCCTTCGCACGCGATCAGGCGTACCCGGTTGTCCGGGGGGTCTGCGAATTCGTCGCGGGATTAATGCGAAAGGGTCCCGACGGCCGCTACCACCTCGACCCGGCTAACGCCCTGGAGACGTGGTGGCTCGTCCGCGACCCGTCGGACACGCTCGATGGGGTCCGGGCGATCTTCCCAGAGTTCATCAAGCTGGCCGAGGCCTATGGCCGCGATGCCGAATTGCGGGGCAGGTGCGACGAAATCCTGGCCGATCTGCCCGAACCCCCGCGAGGCGTGTGGGGCGAAGACGGCAAAGTGGACCCGACAGTCGATGCCTACGCCCCCGCCGCCGCCAAGGGCAAGGACCCCGGTCGGCGAAATGCCGAAAACCCGGCCCTGTACCGCGTCTACCCCTTCGGCCTCAGCGGGATCGGTTCGCCGGACTTCGACCGCGCCAAACGGACGTTCGAGCATCGCATCTGCTCGTTGGGTAACGGCTGGTCGATGGACCCGATCTGGGCCGCCCGGCTTGGATTGGGCGACGAGGCGAGCAAGCTGCTCGCCGAGCATGCCAAGCGGTACAACCGGTTCCGATACGGTGGCTGGACAAGCAACGATTCGCAGGTCTTCCCGGACCGGCTTTCGGTCGCCCCGTTCCTAGACGCCGGCGGGCTGAGCGCGTTCGGCCTCCAGGAATGCCTCCTTCAGAGCCACAACGGGTTGATCCGCCTGATCCCGGCGGTGGCCGCGGATTGGTCCGGAGAGTTCGAGCTTCGGGCCGAGGGCGGATTCCTGGTCCAAGCAACCTTCCAGCCCGGCCGACAAGTCGGTCCCGTCAGGATCACCAGCCTCCTGGGCCGCCCGTGTGTAATCGCCAATCCCTACGCCAGCCAATGCGTCGTCCGAACGGCGGATCGGATCGTGTCGAAGAGCGATGCTCGGATGATTCGATTCGAAACGGAGCCCGGCGATGTCCACATCCTTCGACCGGAGTGAACTCGCCACCCCATGAATCGGCCCGTAATAACTTGCCGCAACCCGTAATGCGAAGGCTTTGCGCGTTCCCTCTGCAAATTGCCTCAGGCTATGATGACGTCAACCGGAGGGACAGAGGGCGATTTATGCCGCAAAGCGTTCCCAACCTGGACGGGGGAGTGCTCCGTCGCATCGGAAACCGAGTCCCATGGTTGAGACCCTGGAAACGCTTGTTATTCGGGTACACCGTGCGATTCCTGCTGTCGAGCCGCGCGCTGACCGACGACGACATCCGAGAGGCGCCCGCTACCGACTTCGGCGATCTGACCTTTCGCACAGGAACCCAAGCCGATGTGCCTGATCTCTGCGCGACCTGGCCACCCGAATTCGAGCCCATGCCCGTTCAACGTCTTGCCGAGGTCTTCCGACAAAGGCTACGTTCAAGTGTGCCCTGCGTAGTGGCCTGTCGACATGGGCACGTTGTCGGCGCGACCTGGATCATGCCTCGCCAGGGTCTGCTGGCGGAGATTGACCTGCCGGACGGTGACAGTATGTGTGAACTGCGCAATACCCATTTAGCACCGGAGGTTAGGGGACGAGGCGGTGGCACAATGCTTCGTCGCCATGCGATCCATGCCGCGGCAAGGTTGGGATTCAAGCGCGTGTACATACTGAACGAGTGTCGAACCGATCGGGCCGCAGCGGTTGCAAGTGCAATCAAGGCGGGCTTCGAAGTCTTGGGAACACTCTGCGTCCGCAAGAGGCTCGGACGCACAACCATATACGTCGAGCCCAGCCATGGTGCAAAGCTGTGACTCGGCAGGCATTCTACGACCTTTCACCGGAAACGGATTCAATGGCCGTGCCCGACGCCCCCTGGGTCGCAAGATGTTCATGCGTCTCTGGACGACGAGAGATGGCCCGGCGGGGTATGGCACTGAGCCGGTTGGGGGCAATTCACGATGAGTCGTAGCGGCCTGCGCCTCGCAGGGCGAACGGCGGCTGGCGAGGCGACGGTCGCTCAACCCAGCGCGAACCGCACCAATGCCCCTCGATGTTCGATCGTCTTCCGTTCGAGCCATGGGGGTGTGACAATGTTCCACAGGGGCACCTTCGTAGTCGAGGAGTCATGCACATGAGGGCAACCGAACTCGGGCGGTTGACGATAGGCACGGCGATCCTTGTGGCCGGTTGCTCGACGGCGCCGCGCGACACGATCACACAGGTCAGCACGATCGATGCACTGCTCGCCGGGGCGTTCGATGGCCAGATGCCGTGCAAGGAGCTGCTGCTGCACGGCGACTTCGGCATCGGAACGTTCCATGCCCTCGACGGCGAGATGGTCATCGTCGACGGCAAGATCTACCAGGTGAAGGCTGACGGAATGGCCTACCCCGTGCCACCGGGGCTCACTACCCCCTTCGCGACCGTGGCGCGCTTCACGCCTGAGTTCACGGCCTCCATAGGGAAGCCGACCGGCTACAAGGAGCTGCAACAACTGGTGGACCGCCGGGTCGCCAGCCCTAACGTTCTATTGGCCATTCGGATACGCGGGCAGTTCCGTAATGTCACGGCCCGCAGCGTACCGGCACAGACGAAGCCCTACCTGACTCTGGTCGAGGCGGTCAAGAGGCAATCCATCATTCGCATGGACCAAACGAGCGGTGTCCTCGTCGGATTCAGGCTGCCCGAGTTCGTCAAGGGAATCAACGCCCCGGGCTACCACCTGCACCTCGTCACGGACAACCGCCGGACGGGTGGGCACGTGCTGAACATCACGATCGAACGCGGCGAGGTGGAAGTGGACATCTGCAACCGGTTCGTGATGATCCTACCCAAGGACCCGAAGGCGCTCAGTCGTTTTGACTTGGACCGCGATCGATCCGACGAGCTGAAGAAAGTCGAGTAACGACCGACCCGTTATCGCCGCCGTCACATGCGATCCGTCAAGACCGCACGCCGAGCGCCGCCATCAGCAGGAGGTAGGGATCCTGGCGTCCGATCGGAAAGACGCTGCGCTCGAGCGGCGCGTCGTGCAGCGTCTGGTCCCTCAGCAGCGACTGGGCCGAACCCGTGATGTCCATGACCTCGGTTGCGTCGCGGGTGTGATACAACCCGACCAGGTGACCGAACTCGTGCGTCGCGACGTTTCCGATGGCCGTGGCAATTTGCTGGAGCGTCGGGTTCAACGGCATGAAAAGGCGGAACGTATCGGTATAGACGATGCAATCGTCGCTGTGGCTCGCGTTGTAAATGTCCACGCTGTCGGCCAGTCCGAGCAGCGCGGCATCGTACGTGCCGAAATAGACCGTGGAGTATACCCCCAAGGGATGATCCCCCTCGGCCGTGCTGTACACATCGATGGCGTACGGCGCGTATTCCTCCCGCATCATCTCCTCGATGATGTCGATGATCTGGCTCGTTTGGCCGGCGTAGCGAGAATCGATACTGGCCGCGTTGAAGGCCGGCACGTTGATCGGCGCCCGGCTGCCGATCGACACGCCCGTCGCCCCGTCGAAATCGAGCAGGACGGCCTGACCGACCGGCGAAGGCACCGACTGGTTCGGCCTTCGCTGAATCGTCATCGTGTAGCTGCCCGTGGTGGGCTCATACGGACTCGATGCAACGACAAGATAACAGTGCGCCAGGTCCGTGCGAATAATATGGCTGATGAACGGATCGGTCCGGCCGAACGTGTAACTGCGATCGTCGTTGACGATCAACACTTGCTCCTGATCGTTGAAGAGCCCCGCGGCGGCGTCCAATCCGGAACTCTGTTCGGTCTCGACGATGATCTGATCCCCGGCCGACACGGCGCCAAGGTCGAACACGTCAACGTCGCCGCTGCCGCTGATGCTCCCCGATACGGATATGCTTCCATTGGCGGGAAGCGAGACCGCCAGGGCGGAGTCCCAGGTATTGCCGGGTTCCCCGGCTACGATCTGGCCGGCCACCAGCGTGTCGCCGGTGGTCGTCGGAGGCACGCAACCCGCCAGGCCAACCCAAAGAAGGACAAAACCGACTAACCCCAATTCACCTGCTACGATTCTTGAATCACGAGACATCGCCGCACCTGCCGTCTTCTCAATGACCATGGCGTCGTCGCCGGACGTACCGCAGGCGCGGCCTCGTCCCCGGACGAAAGACGCCGGTTCCATGGGGATTCCGATTGCGACGTCTCAAGGGGAATGGTTCGCAAACCCGCGTGTCGAAACGCGGGCCATCCTCCGATGGGATTCCGTAGGCGGAAGGCTCAATGGCAGGGTGCTATTCGACCCTGGACCCCCGGCGCATAAATTCCCGGGCGATCGGCGCACCGGCCGCAACAACATTGCGTCGTATCCGAAGACCGACGGCGGTCGGATGGCCCCCCCTACAGAGCTTCGCAACCGCTTGAGAACGGTCCTGTTCGATCGCCGGGCCACACGACGGCCGGCTTCCGCCGACGGCGCCGTCCGGCCCGTGCGATCCGAACTTGCTTATCCGCGGGGCGGGCTCTACACCTCCGCCGGCATGGCGAAGCAGAATCGATGGGCCTCCAACTGCCCACCGCGGACTTCCCGTCCAAAACATACGATTCAGGTTAGGGCTAGCCAAACTACCTCCTTGGAAATTGGGCAAAATGGGGCACGCAGGAGAAGAACGCGGGTCTTATCGGAACTTGAACTCGGTACTCTGTTACGAGTGATACCGAGTACGTGTGGGAGGGCGAGCGAACCCGCGAGCGGTAGCCCGCGGAGGTCCCGCAGTACTCCAAACCTGAAGTCTGAAGCATGAAGTCCGAGGTCGGGAAGCCGAAGGTTGAGGGCCGACAGCTTCTCAAATGTAGTCGCTGAACAGTTCCTTCTGCGGACGGGGTATTACAACCTGGCTGACGAGCAGACCACGCTCGCGGGCGATGGCCGCGCCGGCTTCGACGGCCGCCGTGACGTCGGCCACCGAACCGGTCATCTGGACGAAGCCCTTGCCCCCCAGCGCCATCGCCAGGTGGATGCGGAACAGCGTAACCGTGGCGGCCTTGGCGGCCGCGTCCGCGGCCTCGATCGCGGCGGCGGCCGAGAACGTCTCGACCACGCCCAAGGCCCCCATGTCCTCCTTGGCCACCGTAACCGAGCCACCGATCGCGGGAAACACCGATTCGTGCACGTTCGGGATGACGAGTTGGTCGATCAGTCCCTCCTGGCTGGCAGCACAGCCCGCCTCGACGGCCGCCTCGACAGCCGACACGTCCCCGGACACCACCACGATGTACTTGCCGCTGCAGATCGTCCGTGCGAGCACCAGCTCGACCGCACCGGCCTTGAGCATCGTGTCCTCAACCAGGCAGCCGATGCCGACGCTTGTCAGTTCCACCATCCCAATCGAACGGATCATCTCGTTGGTTCTCCGCGTCCAGTGCCCGAGCCGTGACATTCACGTCATGCGGATGCCACACGGGCCAAACCCCGGCACGAACGCCGAGGCCAATTGTCCTCTCACGCCTCGATGGTCACGCTCTCGTTGACCGCCGTAACCCGCCCGGCGATGCTCGCGTGGATGACCGCGCCCAACTGGCCGTCGGCCGGCCTGCCGATAACGTCGCCGACCTTCACGCGATCGCCCGCCTTCACGACCGGCAACGCCGGCGCGCCGACGTGCTGCTTGAGCGACAGTACGACCCGAGCCGGCTTGACCGTCCGGTCGATCAGCGGTCCGACGTTGCGATACGCCTTCAACCCCAGCTTGGCCGTCAGCCGCTTGATCGGCGCACGGCGATTGGCCAGGTGCAGCGCGGGACGGCTTACGTTCGCCTCGACCTCCCACCGCCGCTTCTCCTGCATCAGCTTTCGCTTGTTCCGGCTGCAGACGTTCTTCGGGTCGAGATCCTCCGGGCAGGAGTACAGCGAGCAGAGGTTGCACTCGCAGCAGAACAGCGTGCCGATCACGTTGCTCTCGCCCGCCAGGGTAAAACCGAGCGATCGCATCGCCTTGTGCGGCTCGATCGGATGTCCCAGCAGGAACCTCGGGCACAACTCGGTGCAGAAGCTGCACTGGTCGCACGCGGCCGCCCCGATCCGACGGATCACCGGCCAATCATTCCGATAGCGCCGGATCAGCGGATGGGATTCGTCCAGGACGATCAGCCCCCCCGTTGTCTTGGTCACCGGTTCGTCGAACGAGCCGGCCAGTCGGCCCATCATCGCCCCACCCACCAGGGCGGACGGATGATCGACCGTGGCCCCGCCCGCCATCGCGATGCATTCGGCGAAGGTCACGCCGATTGGTACGTCGATGCTCACCGGTTCGGCCACCGCGCCGGCCACCGTCAGGAACTTGCGCGTGACCGGCCGTCCGCGGGCGATGTTCAGCGCCGTCTCGACGTTCACCACGACCGCGCCGACGTCCTTCGGAAGGCCGCCGGGCGGAATCACGCGACCCGTAACGTCGTACACCAGGATGAACTCGTCCCCCGTGGGATAGCTGTCGCTCAGCGACTGAATCTCGACGTTCGGCGGGAGCTGCCGCTTCAAGATCTCGATAACGTCCTCGTACTTGCCCTTGATGCCCACCACGCCGCGTTTGGCCTGAGACAGACGCATGACGGCCGCAAGACCGGCCAAAACCTCGGCCGGGTAGGCCTTGAGGAGTTCCTTGTCCTTGTGCAGCAACGGTTCGCACTCGGCGGCATTGAGTATCGCGACCTCGACCTTCGTATTCAGCTTGACGTGGGTCGGAAAGCCGGCCCCCCCGGCGCCGACGATGCCGCAACCGGCTATCTGTTCAAGCGTGATTGATGACATGCGTTCTTGAAATACCTCCGCCCATCACACAAAGTCGTTAGTCTACACGATTCCCCAGGAAAAATCCTGCGCCGGAGAGTTGATCACGAGAATGGCGCGCGACCCCGCGAGCCGTCCTAGGCCGGTCCGCTTGCCACGGCTCGGCCGCAAGTCGTGCCACAGTCCTTGGTCCGGTCTGACCGGCGCCAGACGCCCCGGCTCGGAACACGGAGGAGCCGTCCGTATCAAGGAACGGCCCCCGACAAGCAACTGCCGGCGGGAACGCTCGCCGTTCCATTCGCACGTGATATCACGCACGACAAGGCCCTAGTCCGGTCCGCCCTCCACTTGGTACACAATCGCCCGGACGGGGCAGAGTGCCCGGCAGACGCCGCAGGCAATGCACGCTTGGGGGTCGACACGAGCCTTTTTGTCTTCGGTCATGCGGATGGCCTCGCAATGCCCCGGTTTGAGGCAGCGACCGCAGCCGATGCACTTGTCCTCATCCACCCATGCGTGACCGGGTAGCAATTGCACCCTATCCGGTGTCGTGAGGTGTTGGAGCGCCTTGCCGCGAATCTTGTCGAGCGAAGAGATCATATGTTCGGCAAGGAAGTCGTTGATTCCGTTAAGAATCTTTCCGACGACCTCCCAGCCGTGCCACATAACCGCGCTGCATACGGCGATGGCGGAGGCGCCCCACATGACGGCGTCGATGGCGTGTCGCCCGGTGTCCAGCCCGCCGGAGGCGATGATCGGCATGTCCGTCGCCCGGGCCGCCTGGGCGACCATCAGGTACGTCGCGTAGCGGCAGATGGAACCGTTTGTCGACCCCGGCGCGACGTACTCCAGGAACGGCAGGTCGGGCGTCCCATCGGGAAGCACCGGCGGTAACCCGCTCGCCGGATGGCCGACGACATGCACGCCGTCGCCGCCGGCCTGGCGAATCGCCTTGCATGTCCGCAGCAGGAGGCCGCGCGTGGACGGCATGATCTTGGGAACAATGGGGCGTTGGGTCATCTTCCGCATCAATTCGACCAGCCGCCCGCAGACGTCCGGATGATCGGCAATCGAGACGCCGCCGTGGTCGTACTCGATGTGACTTCGCGGATCGGACGTGTTGAGGTTCGGGCAGCAGAAGTTCGGCTCGAGGATGTCGGCGCCCGCGTCGAGAAACCGTTCGGTCAGAAGCTCCCATTCGTCCACGGCGGAACCGACGGCGCTGAAGTTGGCCATCGCGTGAATATCAAGTTCACCCTTGACGCGCCGCATCAGTTCCACGCCCTCATTGAGGTCGAGCCGGCGGTTGGTCGGCGAGAGAATGACTTCGTCCGGCCGGCTGAAACTTCGCATCTGAGAAGGAAAGGGCACCTTGACAAAGGTGAGCTTCAGGCTGACGGCCGCCGCGCCCGCGGCGGCAGCGGCGGCGATCTTCCCGAACGTGTCGGTTAAGGGGCCGCTGCCGACGACGACCGGGTTTCGCAATGTGACGTTACGGAAACGGATCATGCAAGTCGCTCCGAACCCTTACACTACCACGCCCGATACGGGAAGGACAGGCACGAACGGCTGTTCCCGACAATGACATCCGGCAGTATCCTTATGCCCGTAACCAACCCCTCGTGGGGGAGGCCACCGGGCGTCCGAGCGATGCGGTCGTCCGAAACGACGGGGCATTCGTCTGGGGATACTCCATGATGCGTTGCCGATCTCTTTCGGCTTTCGTTTGTCTGGCGAGCGCCGGCCATTGGATTTCCGTCGTGGCCGGGGAAACGGCTCAAGCCAAGCGCGCTCCGCTTGAAATCGCCGGCGTGACCGCGACGCCCCACAACCGCGCGGAGAGCATGCGATACATCAGGAATCCCGGCAAGGCCGAGGGCGCTCTTGTACGGCTGTTCGTGCGCAACGCCAATTCGCCGAGCCTTGGAAAAGTCGCAATGTGCAACGTCGACGATGTTCGGTTCAACAAGGACTATCCGCTTCGGTTGATCATGGACGCTCAGTGGACATGGTTCGACCTACCCAGTCAATGGCCCGAACACGAGAGGGCCGTCCCACCAGGCGCAATCACCGTCTGGACGTTCAACGCCATTCGTCCACCATGGACGGCGGGCAACAAGATCACACTTTCAGTTGAAGACTGGATGGCTGATCGTATCGATCAGATTTCCGCCGAAGTCCCGGTGCAGAAGGTCTGGCTGTCGGCCGTCACGTTCCTCAGCTCCACCGGGTCCGTCCAGCCGGACACGATGATCTTCCACATCGATAACCAGTCGTCGAGAACCGTCAGAGTCACCGGAGCCCGACTCTACCTGCCCAAGTCCCAGGCGGCTTACCGCGTCTTCCATCCCCAGCCGCCCTTGAAGGATATCAAGACGTTTCCGGCCGACGCCGTCATCCCGCCCGGCGACAAGGGCGGCGCGAGCGTGGCGACCGGGCTGCTGCCGTTGACCTACACGGTGCTGGAAGTCACGTTGACCGATCCTGCAGGCAAGACGTTCTCGTTGTGGGCTCGGTTGCGCATCAAACGCGAAGTCTTCGACATCAGCGGCGGCTGGATCGGCGGGGCGGCCGCCGACGGCAAGAGCGCCCTTACCCACGAACCGGTGCTCAAGACGTACAAGCGGCTGCACATCAATACGGGGCACATCGGGCTGATACCGGGTTATACCGACCGGACCGGACCGGACGGTCTCTACACCCACTACCCCATCAAGTTCTTCGGCGGGCTTGAACCGATCGAACGATGGGACACCGACGCGATGTTGCCGAGGATTCACGCCGTGGAATGCCTCGGCGAACCGCAGTTCGGCGGCGGGCGCGGACAGCGGCTGCCGCAGGAGGTCTTCCGCGCCCTGGAGCCCTATGCCGCCACGCGATTGGCCACTACCGTCACGCTCAGCGATGAGTCCAACTGGCGATACTACGCCGGCCTGTCCGACTATCCACACTACGACGCCTACCGCGTCACCGCGCCGTCGGCGGACTTCTGGGTCCTCTACGACCGCTGGGGCGGAACGCGGATCGCCTGGGGCTCGCCGCTGGAGACGATCGGCGACATGTGCCGCTCGCTCCGGGAGTTGAGCCGACCGGCCCCCACGGCTTATTGGTCGCAGGCGTGCAGCAGCGGATGGGAAGTCTATGGGGGACGCAAACGGACCTCGCCCACCGCCGACGAGATACGGCTCCAGGCGTACCATGCCCTGGCAAGCCGTATCACGTCGCTCTACTGGTTCAACCCCAGCCTGAAGGCCCTGGTGGACTTTCGCGACACGATCGACGAACTGACACGCATCGGCCGCGAGATACGGATGCTCGATCAGTTCTACGTCGAGGGCGACGCCTATCGCTACCGCCGGACCCGCCGGGGCGGCAAGCCGGATTGGGACCTGGCAAGCATCGCCTCCCCCCGGGGCGCCCTGCTCTTCGCATTGGATCTGGACTACCTACCCGACCCGAAGGAAAAGGTGTTTGTGTTCGGCCCGCCGCGCCAGGCCCGATTCGCTTTCGATTTGCCGGTCTATCTCCGCAAGCCGGTCGACGTGTTTCGGATCGACGCCGACGGCGTATACGAGGCAACCTGGAAGGCCACGAAGGCCGGTATCGAAATCACCGACAAGCAGACGAAGGTGGCCGTCTACGTGGCCTCACCGGATCGAGCCCTGCGAACCCAACTGGAGCGGAAACGGCAAGCTTTGGTCGCCGAGGAGAATTCGGTCGGCTTCGATCCGGCGCGCAGCGACACCGATTTTGCCGTACTGAAGGCACTGGCAAGAGACGACTAGCGCGGTTCACGATTGGGTGTGGCGACCTGCGACCTCGCCGGCCGGAGTTCGGCGTGCGAAGCGCAGGCCGCTACGATCTCGGCCGGGTGGAGGGCGTCGGCCGCCACACTCTGCCGAACGATATTGACTGGCCGGCGGATCTGAGGACAATCCCGGCCATGGATGAGCATCAGTTGTCTTGTGACCTTCAGATACGCGTTCGATACGCCGAATGTGACCCCTGGGGGAACGTTCACCATGGGCGGTACTTCGAGTACTTCGAGTCCGGCCGTGTCGAGCTGCTCCGCCGGCTGGGGCTGAGCTATCGAGAGTGTGAAGAGCGAGGCGTCTTCTTCGTCGTCAACAAGATCGAGTGCCGTTTCCGGGCGCCGGCGCGGTTTGACGACGAACTCACCCTCACGACCACGTTGGTCCGGGCGACCCGCGCCCGGATCGATCATGCCTACCAGCTCAAGCGGGAGGGGCGAATCCTGACGGAAGCGACCATCTCACTCGCATGCGTGAACAGAGAGGGGCAGGTCCAGCCGATTCCCGACTGGTTTCCGACGCCCCCCGGCGGTCTGCGACCCGGCTAAACCACTTGACGGTGATAGCCGACGTTGTATAGTGATCATCCAGAAGGTCCGCCGACTCAAACGCTGCGGGGTGGCGGACGTCTGATAAGAGCAGCCTTCTTCGGAAAAGCAGCACAGACCGATGGCGCGCACAACAGCATGATCCTCGAGGCGGCTTACAAGCCGGCCTGGTCGGTGGAGAGCTGACGCGCGAAGTGGGTGTCTGTGCTTTTTGTTTGCCCAATTATGCCCAACGTTACATTGCCAGATGGGACCGTCCTTGCGGTTGAGCCCGGCTCGACCGTTGGCGACGTGGCCGCCAAGATCGGGCCGCGCTTGGCCCAGGCGGCCGTTGGGGGCTCCATCGCTCCCCTTACCGGCGGCGCCGGCCGCGTGGTCGGCATGACCGAGCCGATCACCGAGGACTGTGCCCTGCGAATCATCACCCTCAAGGTCGAGGATCGCGAGAGCCTCGATTTGTTGCGGCACAGTTGCGCCCACGTGATGGCGCAGGCGATCCTCCAGCTCTGGCCCGAGGCGAAGTTGGTTTACGGGCCCGCGGTGGAAGACGGATTCTACTACGACATCGATCTCGACCGACCGATCTCGGCGGAGGATCTTCCGGCCATCGAGGCGAAGATGGCCGAGATCGTCAAGGCGGACCTGCCGTTCCGTCGGTATGACCTGCCCCGGGCTGAGGCCATGGCCAAACTCCGCGCCGAAGGGAATCGCTACAAAATAGACAACGCCGAGCGCGCGAAAGGCGACACACTCAGCTTCTATGTCACCGGAACCGACCAGGGGACGTGTTTTGAAGACCTCTGCCGAGGGCCGCACCTGCCGAGTACCGGGCGAATTCCCGCCTTCAAGCTCACCAGCGTGGCCGGCGCGTACTACCGCGGCGATGCCAAGGAAAAGATGCTCCAGCGAGTCTACGGCACCGCCTGGCCAAGCAAGAAAGACTTGACGGCCTATCTGCACCTGCTGGAAGAGGCCAAGAAACGCGACCACCGGGTACTCGGCAAACAGCTCGACCTGTACAGCATTCACGAGGAGATCGGACCGGGCTTGATTCACTGGCACCCGAAAGGTTCGCTGATCCGCCACCTGATCGAGAGCTTTTGGAAAGAAGAACACCTGAAGCGCGGATACAGTCTGGTCTACACGCCGCACATCGCCAGCGAGCGGATCTACAGGAAGAGCGGCCACCTCGAGAAATACGCGGACATGATGTACTCGCCCATGGACATCGACGGCGTGAATTACTACCTCAAGCCGATGAACTGTCCCGGGCACTACATGATCTACCAGACGGCCACCCGGAGCTATCGGGATCTGCCCATCCGGATGTGCGAGCTCGGCACCGTTTACCGCTATGAGCCGTCGGGCACGCTCCACGGCATGCTTCGGGTCCGCGGTTTCACCCAGGACGACGCACACACCTTCTGCACGCCCGAACAGTTGGGACAAGAACTGGACCTGATCCTCGAACTGATGGACCTGATGATGCGGTCGTTCGGATACACGTACAAGGCCTATCTGGCCACGCGCCCCGAAAAGTACCTCGGAACCGTCGAGGAATGGGACCGGGCTACGAACGAGCTGCGGGCCGCTCTGGAACGTCGAGGGCTCACGTACGAAGTCGACGAGGGCGGCGGCGTGTTCTATGCCCCCAAAATCGACATCAAGCTCATCGACTCGATGGGCCGTGAGTGGCAGGGGCCGACCCATCAGGTCGACCTTCAGGCGGCCAAACGATTCGATATCCGCTACGTGGGCGCCGATAACTCGCCGCACGAACCGATCATCATTCACCGAACGGTGCTGGGAAGCATGGAACGATTCATCGGCGGGCTGATCGAGCACTTTGCCGGCGCCTTTCCGATGTGGCTTGCGCCGGAGCAAATCCGCGTCATCAACGTCAGCGAAAAAAGTTCCGCCTATGCCCAGGAGGTTTGCGAGACGCTTCGGGCAGCCGGTCTGCGGACCGATATCGACCTGTCGGCCGATCGGCCGGGTCCCAAGAAGCATCGAGCCCGCCAGGCACGCGTCCCCTACATCGTCTTCATCGGCGAGCAAGAGGTTCAGCAGCGAACCGTCCAGGTGCACAGGCGAAGTCCGGAAAAGGCGGACGAGTACTTGCAGGAAGGCTCGCCGCGATTGGATCAGTTCATTGTCGCGTGTCTCAACGAGATCGCCACGCGAGGAATTAAGGCAGACAGCCGGTAAGCGTATGTCGATTGAATTGGGGATGCACCGTATCGTTCATCATGGCCCGGCGACAGGACGGCGTCGGCCGATCACATGGGTGTGCGGTAGCGGACCGCACCCGGTCGACGGCGCCCCGCGTTGAAGGCCGAGACTTAGAAAGGCAGGTGAGGGCCTATCGCTCAGGGATTGCGTGTTAACGAGCAGATCAGGATTTCGCCGGTTCTCCTGATCAATCAGAACAACGAGAAGGTGGGCGTGATACCGACCGAAGAGGCGCTGCGGATGGCCTACGACGTCGAACTGGACCTCGTCGAGGTGGCGCCCAACGAGCGGCCACCCGTTTGCCGACTGATGGACTACGGCAAATGGCGGTATCAGCAGAAGAAGAAGCAGAAGACCAAGCCTCAGCATGAAATGCAGCTCAAGGAGATCCGCCTGCGTCCAAAGACGGACAAGCATGATCGTGAGACCAAGCTGGGAAGGGCCCGCGAGTTCATCGCCAAAGGCGACCGGGTCCAGTTCACGATGATGTTCCGTGGCCGAGAGCGCTTCCACCCGGAGATTGGGATGGACATCTTCCGCGAGGTGGCCGCCGAACTCGGCGACACGATCAAGGTGGAAAGGCCGCCCATGTTCGAAGGGCGGCGGTTGATTATGATCGTATCGCCGATGAAAAAGTAGGATGCCGCCATCCGATCTCCGACGCGGATCCGAGCGCGAGCTTTCCGATGCGGTCTCGCGAGAAGACCTTCACGAAGGGGTGTTTTCGTCTCTTGCCGGGAAGCGGGAGCCGTTTTTGAGGGGGTACGTCGTTCGACGGTCTACGAGGGCCCTGCGTGCCGGGCCTGCATGGCCGCATCCAAATTCCGTCGAGCATTGGCAAAGTCGGGCTTCAGCCGTAGGGCCTCGGTGTAGTGAAGGATGGCCTGATCCGTCTTTCCCTGCTTGAACAAGGCGGCGCCCAAATTGTTGTGCATCTCCGCAACATCGGGCTTGAGTCGTATGGCCTCTCGGAACTCAAAGACGGCCTCGTCAAGCCGGTTCCGTGACATCAGTAAGGTACCCAGATTAAAGTGTGCCACGGCCGAATCGGGCTTCAGCCGGAGCAATGCGACATAGCACGCGATGGCACCGTCCACGTCGCCTTGCCGGTGCAACACATTGGCCAGCTTGTACTGGACGGCCTCCTGACGGGGTTCGAGGCGAAGCGATTCTCTGTAGTGGCGGATCGCGTCGTCGAATCGCCCCTTCTGAACGAGTGCGTCCGCGAGATTCTTGTGGGCCAGTTCGTATTGGGGATTGGCGCGAAGAGCGGCTCGAAACTGCTCGACGGCTTCATCAAGGCGGCCCTTCTGCATGAGCGACAACGCCAGATTGTTGCGAGCCCGATAGGCATCGGGCGAGAGGAAACACATGCGGCGGAACAGGGCTTCCGTATCTCGCCAGTAGGATAGGTACGCGCGCGTCCCACGGGCCTCGGCGGCAGCCAGCAGCGTTACGATCGCGACGATGGCACCCTTTCGAACGGCGGCATGCCGTCCGCCGCCGGAGATGCCCCAACCCCACCGCAGCACCGCCGCGAACAGCACCAGCAAACCGATCGCAGGGAGATAGACGTAGTTGTCGAAGGCGAACACCCAACTGTATTCTACCAATCCGAGTGTCGGCAAGATCGCCAGGAAAAACATGCCGATGCCCGTCGCCACCGAACGTGTCCACCGCACCGACATCCATACAACCGCCGCCAAGATCGCCGTCCCAACAACGCCCGCCAACACCGCGGGGTTCGCAAGGGAGACGGTCCCCGGCCCCGAGTAACAAGACGACAGGTTCGTCGGCCGGCAGATCTTGGCGAGATAGAAGATGAGCTTGTAGCAGGCCAGAGCCAGGGACTCCAACGGTCCCTGACCGCTGCCGACGGCGACAACCGAAGTCGATGCATGCGATAGAACCGTAACGATCGCGAAGAACCCACCGACGACATAGAAGGGCAGCTTTTCCACAAGAGCGCGACGGTTCAGCCGTCCAAGCGGAAACCAGTCCAGCAAGAGCATGAGAACAGGCAACGGCATGCTCGTCGGTTTGCTCAACAAGGCCAAGACATATGCCACAACGGACCCCAGGTACCAGCCCCAGCCTCGCCGCCGAACCCAGAGGACGTAAAGCACCAAACACGCCGTACCAAGGGTCCCCGCCAGGATCGCCTTGCGTTGGCCCAGCCAGACCACGGGTTCGACCGTCAAGGGATGCAGGCCAAAGAGCAGCCCGGTCATCGCGGCCACCCAGGGTTGACCAAACAACAGTCGCATCAAGAGAACGATCAGGACGGTGTTCGAAACGTGCAGCATTAGGGCCGTCCGATTGAACGCCCGCCGATCTTCCGGGCGGCCCCCCATCGCGTAGTCGAACATGATCGTGAGTGTGCCCAGGGGATGATAGTATCCTTTAACCGTCGTCGGCCGGAAGACTTCGGTCAGCAGTCGACGGACGGATTCCCAACTCGGATTCTGAACCAGGGGGTTGTCGGTCAGATAAGTGTCGTCGTCGAAACACTGAGCGTTGGCCGACAGGGCCGGATAATGGACGGCAAACACCATAACGGCAACAATCGCGGTGAGCACCGCCAAGAGACGGCCGGACGACGGCGACACAAGCCCAAAACCGTCTTGGGCAGACGCCGTGCCCCGATTCGGTACATCCGTACCTGAAGGTACCGCCGCCATGTCCTCACCTTAACGGTTGGACCGGTTTGGGGAAAGGTTGAGCAACGAGCGTAACGAAATGAGAAAACCGCCGACCTCGCCTGGGACAAGACTCGCCCGACAGACAGCATCCTCCGACCGGGACAACGTCATCATGAGCGGGGAACCGCGATCAATGCCCCTGGGGAACATCGTGGGAGGCGGACGGTGAAGACCGTGGCTGGGTCGCGACGGATGGGTCGCGGAATTCATTGACGAACGCCTCGGTGGAGTACACCTCAACCCGACGGTTGACCGCCCGCCCGTCGTCGGTATAAACGCCTTCCTTGATCGGCTCATAATCGCGACACGACTGAACCCGCAGCGCATCCTTGGGCACGCCCGCCTCGGCCAGTTTGGCCGCGACGACTTGCGCGCGCTGATAGCCCAAGTCCCGCCGGGCGCCCCCTTCCTGCAATTCCTCGTCGCGCGAGGCATGGCCCTTTACAAGAAACACGTTGGCGTGACCTTTGATGAGTCCCGCGATGTGTGCCACCGTCTTGGCGGCCTCGGGACTGAGTTCGGCCGAATCCTTCGCAAAGGGAATCGGCCCGCCGAGGGTGATTTGAGTTCCCGTCCTGATCGTCTTCACAAGGTCGTTGCGACCCACCACACCCTCCGTCCGTTCGCTCACATCGCCGTCCTTGGGGTAGTCCCCGTGTCCGGACCTCAGCTTGCGGACAATGACATCGATCGGATCGGTGGAGTCCTCCGCCGGGACGTAGTCGAAGGCCATCTTGACGCCCGCGGCAACGCCGGCAAACTCGGGGTCCTTGTCGGCCTTCTTCGGCGCTCCGGCGGCTAGGATCACGAAGAAACTCAGCGTCAACGTAACCAGATCGGCGAAGCTGATAATCCACAACGGTGCGGACTCACCATGCTCCTCGGCTTCGGCTGCCTTCTTGTTCTCGGACATGACTCACGATTCCAAACGAGTTCGGCCTCTACGCGGTCGCGACGTTCAGTGCCCTCAACTCCTTCCGCGAGAGGAAGGATTCCAGCTTCATCTGAACCAGACGGGGATTGTCGCCCGCCTGCAGGCTCAGCACCCCCACCAGGATCATCTCCCTGGCGAACTGTTCCTCGGCGGACCGGATCATTAGCTTGTCCGCAATGGGACCGCAGATGATGTTGCATATGACGCACCCATAGAGCGTCCCCAACAGGGCGACGGCCAGTGACTTTCCGATCGCCGCCGTGTCGCCGCCCATGTTCTGGAACATACCCACCTGCCCGATCAGGGTGGCGGTCAATCCGAAGCCGGGACCGTACTTGCCCATCAGCTCGAAGAACTTCTTGCCTTTCTTGTGCCGGTCGGCCAAGGCGGCGATGTCACAACGCAGCGTCTGTTCGATATCCTTCGGATCCGTGCCGTCCACGGCCAGCAACAGGGCCTTCTGGAAGAACGGATCCTTCTGCTCTTTCGCCGTGGATTCCAGCGCCAGAATCCCGTCGCGGCGCGCCGTCTCGGCATAGCCCACCAGTTGTCTCACCAATTCGTGGGCATGGACTTCCTTGGCGAACATCCAATTCTTGAGGTATCCCAGGACCTCCAAGACCGACTTCAGAGGCATGGAGAGACAGACCGCTGCGAAGGACCCACCGAACACCAGGACGACGCCCTCCATCGAGAAGAACGCGCCGAGTTTGCCGTGGGTCTGTTCGTACATGGCCCAAGTGACGGCACATATCGAAAAGATCAGGCCTACGAGTGTTGCGATGTCCATACGTCTTACGTCCTCGGTCCGTCGGACCGGCGGGAAAGGTTCCCCATCCGACCCTCCGGCGCGCTACAGTCCTACGCATTTCCGATATCGACTGAACGATAAAGTGACTTGCCTTGCCTATCGAGGCGGAATCGGAAGTCGGTGAGATTCCGATAACAGCGCTACTGCAGCGTCAACACAGATCTTGTCGTCGGCCCACGGAACGGACTTCGAACGGAGACCTCAATCGACCGGGCCACGCAAGGTGACAACCGCCTGGGCGGCAATTGCCCGTCCCGCGCCGATGTCGCCCAGCCCTTCCATCGTTCTTGCTTTAACCCCCACGCGGGCAACCGGCAAACCGAGAAGCTCCGCGATCCGCTGTTTCATGGCTTGCTTGGCCGGACCAAGCCGCGGCCTCTCGGCGATCACGTTGACGTCAATGTTGCCCACCTCCAGGCTTTGCTGTCCGATAAGTTGAAGGGCATGCCGAAGGAAGACGGTACTCTCCGCGTCCTTCCACCGGGGGTCCGTATCCGGGAAGTGCTCGCCTATGTCGCCCAAGCCGGCCGCGCCGAGCAACGCGTCGGTAATGGCGTGCAGCACCGCGTCGCCGTCGCTGTGCCCGACCGCACCGACCCGAGATTCAAGC
This sequence comes from uncultured Planctomycetales bacterium, assembly GCA_964596165.1. GTDB lineage: Bacteria > Planctomycetota > Phycisphaerae > UBA1845 > JAFGLZ01 > CAYUQT01. Next base: position 62,802 of record CAZQTW010000027.1, read on the forward strand.
GCAAGCCCGCCAAGTACCAGCCGACGCCCTTCCACGAGCCGGTGAATGTCAAACCCGATGCCGACGCGGATGTCCATGTCGTGGCTCCCGATCAGTATCATGCACGGAAAGCATCGCTTGCGACCGCCTGAGGGACCTTCAGCCGTCCTGTCGCCGCCGCCCGGGCCTAGCATCCGCCGGGCAGATCCTCCGTTCCGACGACGCGCCAACCACCCTCCGTGAGGAGGCTACCATGAACGTGACCCTTTTCCCAGTCCGCCGATTCCCGCCCCAATCGCACTCGTCTCGCAGGGTACCCCGCCCCTCAGCTCGCGCAATCCTTCCAAGAGAAATGCGTTATGGATTTGACTTGGCCATTTCGATATCGTACTGACAATCAATGGATGAATAGGTCTTCGCCGAAGAGATGGGGGAGAAGCCATGACCGGCCTGTCATCTGTGGCCGGAACGCCCCTCCAGGCCAAGGTCCAGTCGGACGTTGATTCGGCGGCCCGTGGATCCGGCCGAAGCCACACACTCGGCATGGTCACACCCGGACAAGCGGTGGTAACACTGCTGCGCTCCGCGGTACAGTCGTCGGAATTCTGTCGAGCGGAAGCGGATCGGCGCCGCGCCGAAACACAGAGCCGTTTTCAGGCTGAGACAGAAGAGACTCAACGACACGAAGACAGCAGACGGACACTGGGCCACAACTTGGACGTGACCGCATAGCGTCCCGGCCGCGACATTCAAAGGGCTCGACCGGCAAGACGTGGATCAGAAGGACCGAACGTACAGCGGCCCTAAACAAACAGGAAGCCGTCGGGGCGTTCGCGCGCTGTCATCCGATGGCCGGTCAGCGGCTGTTGGCGACAATCGAGTCGCCGCCAATCTGTTCGGGACGGACCAACGGAGGTCGTGGGTCCGACGAACGGGCGGATGGGCTGTGGCTCCCGATCGGGACCGACAGTCCATCCAGATACCGGCGGACTCGCTCACCGCCCTCACCCGCCCACCATACCCGTGCCTCATAGATCAGATCGGTCAGTTCACGGAAGGATCGAACCCGCGCATCGGCCGCCGCCATGGCATGGGCCTGCGATCCGGTCGTTCTCGGCGCGGGCTTCGATTCAATCGCCAGGATATCCGCCGCCTTGAGTGGCTGAGCATGGCTGGTGGGACCCACCGTCGGCGTGGATTCGGCCGGCGAACCCGCCGGCTCCTCGCCCTGAGACGCACCGGGTCGGACCGGCAAGGGCTCAATCCGTTCGACCGGAATCGTTGAGAGACTTGCCGTGTTCGCCGGGGGTTCGTGCGGGGGTTCGTTCACAACCTTCGGCTCGACAAGAACGGCCGTGGCGGGTTCCGCCTCGACCAGCGGCTCCACGACGACGCTCGTGTGGGGCCGACCGACATCCTCCGCCGGGGGCGGAGGACTTGCTTCCGCCGGACGTGATATCATCGCCAGCCGCTTCAGACTCTCCTGGGCGACAGTCATCCGCGGATTCAGCGCGAGGGCTTGCGCATAGCACTCCCGAGCCCGGTCATGCTGCTGATTCGCTTCGCACAGAAGCCCCATGTTGTACTGCACGCTTTCAGGGGGCAGGATCTTCGAGAACTCCTGGACGGCCTCCTGATACCTCGACGTGTTTGCCAGCACCATTCCCAAGTTCGCCCTCGCCCGAGCGAAATCGGGTTGGAGCTCGAGGGCGCGCCGCAGTTCGGACTCGGCCCGCTCCCATTGCTTCTGGCGAATGTAGACGAAAGCCAGGTTGTTTCGGTGAAAGGCCTTGTCGGGGGCCAGTTCCACCGCCGTCCTGAGTGCCTGCTCGGCCTGACGGTAGTCGCCCAGCTTCTCCAACAGAAGCCCCAGGCTGCTGTGAGCCTCCGTGCATTCGTGGTTCAGCGCAATCACCTTCCGGTACATCGTGATGGCTAGGCCGACCTCGCCACGCGACTCGGACAGCCGGCCCGCGGCCAGGTAGGTCTCCGGCAGAATCTTCGGTTCCGGTTCGGGATCGGCTTGTTCCACATCCGGCTTCGAGTGCGAGTCCCGGGCCGACCTGCCCGACTTCATGAAGTCGTCCTGCCATGTGGATTGGCATCCCATGGCCACGGCAAGCACGATGCCGCACAGGCTCAGCAGTTTCGCCCTCATTCTACTGACCTCCCACTGAGGCCCCGCCCACCAAGGACGTCAGATCCGACTGGCCACCACCCTTGCCGCCCTTCGAGGCCTCCGAACTGAAGGCCGCACTGTTCGCCTTGGCGACAATCGCCTCCCGCGCGGTCATTCCGACCCCGCCCGGTAAGTCTCGACTGATCTTGATGCGTTCGGAGGCTATGCCGGTGGTGGCCAGGTAGCCTCGAATGTTGTTCATTCGCGCTTCCACCAGGCGGTCGTCGGTTAGTGACGTCGCGTACCTGATCGACCCGCCGTACACCGTCAGGAGCTTGGCGTAGCGGTCGAGTCGCCGCGCCCCCGTCCCGTTGAGTTCGTCCGAGTGAGGAACGAAGTGAATATCCGCCAGCGAAAGGTCTTCCAACATCGCGTTGTCCACCATGTAGGCAAAAGACTCTTGCAGTGGACTCGGATAGTCACAGGCCCCTTGCGGCGGAGCGTTCAGCCGGTCGCTCGGCTTGTTGCAGCTCGCCGCGACGAGCACAAGACCGATGGAAACAGACACGATCAGGGCGGATCTCATGAGCAACTCCCCTGTTCGCCAGGTCCGTAGGTTCGGCCGTTGTCCGAACCCGCCTGGCTTCGGACCTTCTTCCCCCACGTGACGATGTCGGCGTAAAGAAACACTCGCTCTTGTATCCGTATATCGGACGTCAACGGGCACCTACCCCAGCTCGATTTGGAATAATTCTCAGACTTCGTAGTGTGGAAATGTATGATTATGAACGCGCCGTCGTTTCCGTTGGCGACACCGTCAAACCAGATTTCACGTCGGGTAAATCCTGCTTGATCAGGGCGGCGGCCGTCAACTCGGAGTGAAATCGAAGCAACGCGTGCATGGCCAAGCACTTGAAACCCGCTCGCGAGGCCTCGTACTTGAACTCGCTTCGCAGCAGGGCCCACCGGCCATGGTCCGAACGACGACCTTTCCGCAGGCGTCGACGGTGTCTAAACGATGCCGCATCGTAGAAGCTTACCACGGCACCCACCCGACACACGCGCCCGAGTTCCCGCAAGACCGTGATTCGGTCTTCAACAAGCGGCAGGCGGTTCAAGAACCGAGAGCAAAGCACGGCGTCCACGCTCTCGTCGGCCAGCGGCAATCGGAAGGCTGACGCGACCACGCCTTGGAGAATCCGATCGCGCGCGCGGTTCGCCGCCATAACCTCGAGGATCATCGTGGGAGACAGGTCTACCAGCAGGGTGTGAAGGTGGTAACGATTCAGCACGGGCACGAGCCGGCCGTGCGCACACGGGATGTCAAGAACCGTGGTGATCGGACCTAAATCCCGGAGGGCGGCGGCAATCACTCGCCGCTCGCGCCACACGAGCAATCGACGGGCCAACCCCACTCGCACCCGTTCGGCAGGCGTCTCAGGAATGGCTTCTGTCCGGTTCAACGAACGGTTCATCTTTCGACAGCCTTGACGATTCGGAAATCCGGCCCCGGCTCGCGGATACGCTCGCCCTCCCACGGAATCACGGGTCGTGAACCGTTAGATCGTCACCGTGATGCCCATCAATTGGCAGAAGGCCCGGAGTTGACGGGCATGATTCCCGGCGAAGATGATCTGGTGCGCGCCCTTCGTCTCGGTCACGTCGCGCAGCTCGTTTATTGTCATCACCAGATTGGTGCGGCAGCCGCCCGCCGGCGGCGTGTCGAGCCGTCCTACGATCTTGCCGGAATAGACGATCATCCTCGGCTTCTGACCGGACGTGTAGTAGGCCATGGTCACGTCCATTCCCTCCGGCCAGATGACCTCGGGCACCGCGCCGACGCCGGCCTCCGCATGGCTCCGCAGGATGTACGGTTGCGGGCTGCTCTTGGGTCCCTCCAGTCTGCTGGGGCTGGTGCAATGCGAACCGCAGTAGAGGTTGCGCTCGGTGTCGAACGCCGGGTTCTGCTGGAAGCCGCCCTTGCCGAACAGGTTCTCCACGAGCATCAGCGTCAGCGCCGGATCCAGTTCGTTCTGACAGCCGGCCGGAATGCCCGCGTCACGCAAGTCCATGTACCCCATGCACGGCGGCGGGAACAACCGCTTCTGAATGCCGCCCAGACAATCCATCATGATGGCGTCGGCCTTCTCTTCGGCAATGAGCTTTTTCATGGCGATCGTCGTACGGGCCGCGTCGTCGATGTCCGCGTCGGTGGGCTCGACGACCTTCCGGGCCTTCTTACGATAGTCTGCCGCGAGGTCCTTGGCGTCGCCCTTCAATTCCGTCTGCTTCACCAGATCGCCGAGACGACTGTGCGGAAGCCGCCGCACCCTCGTTCCGATGCCCTCAACGATCGACTCGCCCGGGGCAGCCGCGCCCAGGCTGATAAGGCAGCTCTGCTTCATCCGTCGAATGGTCCGGATCATCCGCATGCCGTATTCGACGGCCTCGAAATCCTCCAACGCCGAGATCAGATACACGCCCGGCGTGCGATTGAGCTGATTGATGTGCCCGCTGAGCAGGACGCCGATCGTCGCGAGGATCACAGTCGGCACGCCGGCCTCCTTGACGATCCGGCAGACGTGCACCCAGTCGGCCTTATAGAACGGGATTAGGAGCAGGCCGTCCGGTTTCGACGCCTTGACCTCGTTGATGAACTTCTCGACGGTGGCCGGCTCGTGCAGCGGGTCCTGATCCGTCACGATTTTCATCCCGAGCTTCGCGGCGATAGCCTCGATCTTGACCGTATGTTCCTTCTGGCGTCCCTCGGCGTTGAACGTCGAACCCGGCCAACTATAGTATCCGGCTTTCTTAAGCGATTCGGTGCTCGGATAGAGAAAGGCGCCTCGAACGACGGCGGGTCCTACAGGAATACCAACGCCTTCGGCGGCCCGTGCAGCCCCGCCGACTCCCCGGCGGCCCAGCGCCAGCCCCGCGGCGGCACATCCACACGCACACATGAACTGACGCCGGCAGATCGGCGTCGACGCAACGGCACGTATCCGCCTCATCGAACGACCTCCTCCAGGTAACGATTTCACTCGGCAAACGATCTCGTCGGCTGACACCCGCCCACCTTATCACTCGAAAGATGGGTGAACAAGTGGAGACCGGGGGGGGGCATGGACCCGCGTCTTCTCAGTTGGCTTTGATTGGCAATCCGTCGTCTGATACGATTCCCGAGGTCAGCCGAAACGAACCTTCTGTTTCTCAAGGGAACCCCTTCATGCATCTCAAAGCGAACAACGCCCCCTTTGCCGCGGTCTCAGCCGTTGAATTGCGAGCGGGTGGCCCTCCGCGTGTGGGGTTCTGGCATGAAACCGTGGCCATCACTCCCGGCGCGCCGCTCGAAGGCGATCTGTCCTGTGATGTGGCGATCGTCGGAGGCGGGTTCACCGGGCTTTCGACGGCCTATGAGTTGAAGAAGGCCGCCCCCGACCTCGACGTCGTTTTGCTCGAGCGGGTCTTCGTCGGCTATGGGGCCAGCGGGCGCAACGGCGGGTTCATTATGCCCCTGATGGGATGGGACCTGACCGATCTCACCCACAAGGTGGGTGAGGCCGGCGCTCGCGACGCCTATCGCCTCACGTACGACGCCGTCGCCCACACGATCGGCGTGATCCGAGACAACCGGATCGATTGCGATCTTGAACAGACCGGTTACCTCCTGTTGGCCACCTGTCCCGCGAGGGTCGAGCACCTCCGGCGGGAACTCGATCTGGCCCGCCGGCTCGGCTTCGACCTGCAATGGCTTGAAGGCGAGTTGCTCTACCCGTACATCCGGAGCGATGCGTTTCGCTCCGGCGTGTTCGATCCCAGTCCCGCGGTCGTCAATCCGGCCAGGCTGGTCCGCGGTCTGAAATCACTGGTCGAGAGCATGGGTGTACGGGTCTACGAACAGACGCCGCTCGTCGAATTGAGCGATGGGCGGCCGGTCCTGCTGAAGACGCCTCGTGGCACAGTGCGTGCGAATCAGGTGGTGTTGGCCGTCAACGGCTACGGTCCCGCTTTGGGGCTGATGCGCTCGAGGATCCTTCCGGTCCACACCTACATCATCTTGACCGAGCCGCTTGCGAAGGCCGACCTTGAGGCCATCGGCTGGGGTGCCAAACGCGCGAGCCTCGAGACGGCCCGCAACTTCATCCACTACTTCCGCCTCACGGCGGACAATCGAATCCTCTTCGGTGGTGAGGATGCAACACTCTATTACGGCGGAAAACTCCTGGACGCGCATCCACCGACGTTTCGAAAGCTCGAGGCAAGATTCCGGGAGTACTTCCCCGCCCTCGATCACGTGCAGATTGCCCATCGCTGGGGCGGCGTGCTCGGCGTTACGCTTGACATGCTGCCGACATTCGGTGTTTGCGGCGAGCAGGGCAACATCTCCTACGGCTGCGGCTACAGTGGCCACGGGGTGGCGCTCGGCAACTATGCGGGCAGGATCCTTGCGCCGCACATTCTCAAGGGGGCAGGACGCACTACATCGCCGGCCAAGCTCCTCACGCCGTTCTTCTTCAACCGCAAGCCGATCGCCCTGCCGCCCGACCCGCTCCGCTACGTGGGCCTCCAACTCTATCGCGCCGCCCTCCACGCCCAGGATCGCTGGCAGAAGGCCTGAATGGCCTGGTGGGGCAGGTTTGACGCCAACTAGCCCCCTCTCAATCCCCCCCTTATCAAGAGGGAAAGGTGCGTCACGACGCACCCTACGGCACTCCGTCACGACGCGCCCTACGGGACTATTCCCCCCGATGCGAGAGGCTCACCTGTTTGCCGCCGCGAGCCGACCCGGCCCCGGCGGGGTCGGGCTGAGCGGCGAGGCCGGGGATGGTCAATACGAACGCGTGGTCGTGATACTTGGTGTCGGTGTACCGTCCAACAATGTGGTTGCCTGAGATCCCGGAGGCAAATGTCCCACACCCGGGCGCCGTAAACGCGTCAGGATGGTCCAACTTGGTCCAGGCCGTGGTTGTTAGGTTGTACAGAAACCCGCGCATCGCCTTGCTACCCTTCTCCGTATAGAAACCGACGACGTTGGCCCCGTCGATGCCGTAGGGATTCGTCCAATCAGCCCCTGGATAGCTGAACGCCGTCCACGTTCCCGATGCAACATCGTAGCAAAACCCGTACGCGTGCCTGCCGCTGTTGGCGCTGTCCGCATACCGTCCAATGATGCGGCTCCCGTCGCGCGAGATGCCTTCGGCCTGCGTCCAACGCGCCCCCGGGTAGTCCAGCGTGGTCCACACCTTGCCGTTGTAGAAAAAGCCGTGCGTCGGCTTGCTGGGCTGGCTGTAGACGACGAGGCTGTTGCCGCCGGAGGCGCCAAGGGCAATCACGTTCACCGCACGCGGTCTGTCCAGTGTGGTCCAGTTTGTTCCGTCGTAGAGAAAGACGTGAGCAGAGTTCGGGTCCCCGGAGTCGTAGCCCCCTATGATCTTGTTGCCGGACACGCCCCAGGGCATCGTGTCTACTGCGCCCGGATAGTCCAGCTTCTTCCACGTTCCCGTGGCAAGGTCGTACAGAAAGCCGTGAGCTTTCGGCCCGCTGCTGCTCCTGACACAATACAGCCCGACGATACTGCTGCCGTCGATGGCATTGGCAGCCGCCTGGTAGGCTCCATATGCCTTGGGACAGTCCAGCGTCGTCCAGGTCATTCCGTCGCCGGCGCATGCCCGCCCGGCACACGTGGCCACGACCAGACCGCACACTACACTCGCGATGTCTTTCGATAGCATGTCTGCTCTCCTTCTGTCCAAGGGGTAACACTAACTGGAACCAGCACGTCTTCCGGTACGACTTCCAGGGCGCACAGGCTTGGGCCGGTCGAGGACGGTCACCAGGCAGTTCTCCAAGCCGGACCTGCCATAGATATCCTGGAACAAGACCAGGTAGCGATCCGTGGCGATGATCACCGGACTGCTGCCGGGGCCCCAGCCCGCGGTGCTTTGGTGGTGGAACCCGGCCCGGCGGGGATGCCGGGGGTCCGACCCGTCATAGACATCCAGCGTACTGCCGAAGAGACCGCTGCGGCCGGCCGTGATGAAGAGCGAATCATCGATCAGCCACGGCGGGCCATAGCTGCCCCCGCCCCCACTGGCGAACATCGCCAATGGGGAGTCGCGGCATTCGCCGAGGAGTTCCGGCGTGAGCAGCTTTTCGCCGACCTTCGTGCGGAAGACACGCAGGCCGAGGTTGTCGCGGACGCACGCCAGGTCACTTCCGAAGACACAGGTTCGTGCCCCGCCGTACGGGCGCGCGACGGACAGAAGGGCGTTCTCAAGCTCCGGCCTACTGTACCAGCGAAAAGCGTGGGCGGTACCAGGCGGGGATGTGCCCACCGACTCTGGATGGTCGGCGTCAAACGAGCCGGCCAGGAACCATCCCTGCTGCCAGACGCCATGGGCTTTGAGCCGACCGTCCACAATTCTGGTGTAGGAGACCATCGCCGGCAGATCGATTCGGTAGCGCGGCTTGGCCGCCAGGCCGTCGGACCAGTCCATCACCAGGAGAAATGCCCGGTCTTGTTGATACCTGCCTGATGTGGGTTGGCTTCCTCTCGCCTGATCGGGGGCCCTCACCGTGTAGAGGAGGTAAGCAAACCTGTCGGTGCAGGAACAGGAACCCATAAGTACGGCATTCGGCTCGGGGTCTTCGGGCAGCGGCAACTCCGCCTTCGAGACGACAACGGGTGGTCCGTCGTCTGGCCAAGCGTAGCGGACCTGCCATAGGCCGATTCGGCGGTGGTAAGGGCGTTCTTCTCGCCTGACCTGCGCGGGCACAATCCGCCAGCCCGAGAGGACCAGCTGTCCGGCCTGATTCATCATCAGTCCTTGCGGCCCCACGCGCTTTTGCCCCGACTTGCTCTCTTGCTGCCAGAGACGGTTGGGCGAAGGCAGTTCCCCTCGTCGCACGTCGGTGATCTGTCCGCGCTCGTCGATCCGAAACGCGGCCACCGGACGGTCAGACGCAACGTCGTAGTCCTTGGTGTCGGCCCAGGCAGTCTCCCCGACCACATAGAACCGGCTTTCCTGGTGGGACACACGGATCCCGATGGCGGCTCTTTCCGGCATTCGCGCGACGGGGCTCCATAGTTTCTCTTGATCGCAAATGTGGAGCGAGTTGCCCACCTCGCGCAGGGCCATCAGTGAAAGTGCCACGACAACCAGCGCGACGGTCCAGGCCAGTTGCTTGTTCCCCAGGCGAATCGTGATCTCACGCCGCGATGTGGCCAGTGCGACGCCGACGCAACCAACGAATACGAGAGGAATGATTGCGAGAAACGTGAAATCCGGACGCTGGCCGCGGATGAATATGGCGTCCCAACTGGGATGCAGCCAGGCCAACCGGCCCGAGAGCAGCGGTGCGACGAGCCAGACGATCAATGTCAGGACCGCCAGCAGAATGCTGGCCAACGTCTGCCTGGTCACTACACTGCAGGCGAAGGCGACCGCGAAGCCGATGCCCATGCCCATGAAGGATACGAGCAGTCCCAGCAAGAGGTCGCTCTGGTTTCGAGAGCAGGCTGTAAGGAGAACCAGGTAGTCCCAGCCCAGAGCGAGCAGTATCGGCAAGGCGGCTGTGACCACTCCGGCGATCAACTTGGCCCAGACGACGGCCCTCGGATCGACCGGCTGGGCGGCCAGAAACCGTTCCTCGCCCCTGCCCCAGTCGCGACAGACCGTGTTCGCGCCGATTACCACGGCGTACAACCAGCCCGCCCCACCCACGAGGATCCACGCGAAGCCCGCTAGGAGTTCGTGGTGCGGGTATACGAGGATGTAGATGCCCTCCCTACGTGCGGGCATGAGCCAGAAGATCACCAGCCCCGCGATGAGCGCACCGCGCGATTCGCGGAGTTCCTTCGCCAGGAGGTTGCCGAAGGCGCGAAGCGGTGTCCCCCCGAGCAGCCTCGGCATTCCAATCGGGATTGCGCTTATGGAGTGGCTCGTCATTGGACCGGGGCCCTCCTTGAACGGCGAACGAACAACCACATCGGCAAAACGACCCAGACCAGCGGGTGCGCGAAAATCCCAAACGGCGCCAGCCAGATCAGTCCGGGATGGATTGCCAGGACCAGCGGGGCGATCGGATTGAGGCTGGCAGAGATCAGAAACGGCAAGGACGAATGCAGATGAACACTAGTAGCCGCCAGGAACTGAGCCAGCCACGCGTGCAGGGCGATGGTCAGCATGATCCCGCCCAGGGCGGCGGTGAACTCGTTCCTTGCCCGCGTCAGCAGCAGGAACAGTGGCGTGTACCAACTGACCAGCGACGCCGTTGCGATGAGGCCGAGGAGCGACAGGGCGAGTGTCGGGTGGGCCGCGATCCGGAGCAGGAGGTCGATCATAGTACTCGGCGCCTCCACTCCGGCTTGCTCCATATAAGACGTCCGGCCGAACCCGTGACGACTCAGCAGGGCGAGCACGCCGACCATCGTTGCGATCGCCAGCATGCCGACGAGTTGGATAAGCCCCATCGCCCACTTGGCGAACAGGACGTCGGCCCGCGATATCGGCTGGGCGATGAGGAACTCCCACGTGCGGTCCGCCCGTTCGGTGGCCACCGAACCCTGGAGTTTGGCACTTCTGGGGTGGGATTGTACTCCGGCCTGGGCAGCGTCG
>CAZQTW010000028.1:0-71460 GCA_964596165.1 uncultured Planctomycetales bacterium
CGCTCCGGACAATCCGCCCCGTCCCTCGTCGGCCCCAGGGCCTGAACGGTTACGGTCAGAGTTGTACCTGCAAGTGGCGGAGCAAGGGCAGGGCGGGCTTACGGGCGGCCGATGAGTGCGGGAGGTGATGCGACGGAGGTCGGTCGAAAAGGAGGCAGTTGGTCATGGGCCTTCGGCCCACCCCTAGAGGATGAAAACGGGGTGCGGCCATCTTGGCCGCCGCGGCGGGCAGGAAGCCCGCAGCAAAACGCATTTTCGGAGCAGTTGGTGAGGGCAGGTGGTGGGTGCCTTTGACGCGGATACTAGATATAACGTTTTGTTTCGAAACTAGATACGGCGCGTTGGCTGTACGGGTGAGCCTGGTGCCGGGGTGGATCGTGAAGGGGAAGATGGGAGCTTGACAAGGGGGGGATGCTTGATTAGAATAAGCTTCTATAGAAGTATCGTATTGATCAGTTCTATACCAGTAGTTCGACCCTTACGTCTCCTGGAGCGCCTTCTCGTGTCCGTGAGCTTGAAAGAACAAGCGTACACGCACCTCCGGCAGTTTCTGACTGGCGGACAGTGGCCTGAGGGAGCGGTTTTGCTTCCGGGCAAACTGGCCAAACGTTTGGGCATGAGTCCCACACCGGTGAGAGAGGCCATCATCCGGTTGGAGAGTGAAGGATTCGTCGAGACGGTTCCCAAACGGGGCGTTCGCCTGCGGCGGATGAGTCGAGAGGACCTCGAGCATATTTTCGACCTTCGCGCGGTGATCGAAGGCGGCGCGGCGAGGCTTGCCGCCGAGCGGATCACGTCGGACGAATTGGACAGTCTTCAGCAGAACCTGACGGATCAGCGCCAGGACTTGCTGAGCGTTCGCCAGGTCCTGCGCGAGATGCCCGAGGCCAGCCGCGAGGGGCGTCTATTGAGCGGGGCGGTTCACGAGCGAGGCGCGCGGCTCAACGTGGCGTTTCACCTTGAGTTGATGCGGGCCTCTCGAAACCCACGGCTGATCAAGGTCGTTGGCGATCTGCATATCCTCACGGTCTCGCTTCAAGACCGCGTGCATCCGCCCGGTGAGCCGATTCAGTGGCGAATGGCGCGCGACCTCGGCTTTCACCGCTGCATCTTCCGAGCGTTGCGGCGCCGAGATGGGCTCGCCGCCCGGCGTTGGACCGAGAAGCACATCGCCGATGCGAAGAGGTATCACCTGGCGGGCTTCGACTGGCATCAGCGCGAACAGGCCATGTCGCGGCATGGCGTCGAATGGTCGCAGGAAACCATGGATTTGATCCATCATATGGAAGAGCGATTGGGCGACGACATCGAGCCGTCCTCCGAGAAGGGGCACAGAATCGATAGCACAGGAGTTGGAGAATAGGCGCATCCCCCAATCGGGCATGCCAACTCGATTGTCAGATCGAGTGAAAGACCTTCCTGCGGAGGAGGGAAGGCGTTCGTCGGGTCAGAATCGCGTTCGACGGCGGAGTCGGACGGATTCACTTTCGGGACTTCCTGTTGGAGGAAAGAATCATGAAAGCGAGTCTTTGGATTCCGGGATTGGTTTCGGCCGCGGTCTTGGCCGGTTCGGCCATGGCGGCTCCCACGTGGACGTTCCACGACGGGCACTACTACGCCCTCAGCGAGACGTCGGGCAACTGGACGCAGACGGAGGCCGAGGCCGCTCAATACGGCGGGCACCTGGTGTCCATCAACAGCGCGGCGGAGAATGCGTGGCTGCTCTCCACGTATCCGCAATCCGCTTTCATCGGGCTGTATCAGACCTCCGAGAGCGAGGAGCCCGCGGGCAACTGGGCCTGGATCAACGGCGACGCCCTGAGCTATACGAATTGGCGGCCCGGTCAACCCGATGACTACCTCGGGCGCAACGAGTACGGCCAGATCAACGTCGGTGCCACCGACGGCAAGTGGGATGATGTGGACGTCATCGGTTATCCCGAGACCCAGACGTACCAGGGGATCATGGAAGTACCGGACCTGACCTGGTACACGTACCAGGGGCATAAGTACGCCCTTACACTGACCGCGGGCACCTGGGCCACCCTCGAGTCCCAGGCCCAGATCTATGGCGGGCACCTGGTCACGATCAACAGTGCCGAGGAGAACGCCTGGCTGGTCAGCACGTTCCCGCAGAACTCGCTCTTCATCGGTCTGTATCAGCCGGAAGGTTCGTCGGAACCGGGTGGTGGCTGGAGCTGGATCAGCGGGGAGGCCGCTATGTACTGGAACTGGGGCGGTGGGCAACCCGACGGTTGGATGTCCGAGGACAACTACGGCATGATGAACATCGGAGCCCTGGACGGCCAGTGGCACGACGTGGGCCCCAGCGGCTTCCCGCTGAACGGCGCCTATTACGGGATCGTTGAGGTTCCCGAACCGACGACGCTCGCGTTGACCTTGCTGGGCGTGGCCTTCGGAATCCGCAGGCGGATTCGCTAGGTCGGCTCACGATCAGTGGATTGATAGTACCACGATTCGGCGCCGCGGCTTGACGTTACCCACTGCAACCGCGGTGTCTCATGAAACAGGGGTGTTCTACTTCCTTCCCGAAGTAGAGCATCCCTGTTGTTGTCTCCTCTTCACACCGGTATTTCCCTCCAATCACTCGGTGGAATTCTTTAGCCGACGAACCTTTCACTTTGCAGGGCGTATAGTGGAGCGAAATCCACTGTCATCTTGAGATCCTCGAACACGTAGGTCAGCCAAGTCAAAAGTCCCCGAGAACCCCATTGCGGCAACCTGGTTCCGCCTACTGCCGCGCAAGAGGAGGTACCTTACCACGGAACACCGTGCGTGCAATTGCGGCCGGACCCTTCGACAGCGAGCTGTCCTCATCCTGCTGATATGGCTCTTGGGCTCGGCCGTGACCGTCGGGGTGACTGTGGTCACACTGAAGTACTTTCCACGGTGGACGGCCACGGCTCACATTCTCGTTGAGTCCATGACGCCAGGGGACCCGTTCAATCCCTAGGAGGAGCCTCCGGATCGCGAGACGATCGAACGTAATCTTCGGAATCAGGCGAAAATGGTCCTCGACCCGGAGCTGTTCAGGGAGTTGCTGGTGAGCGCTGAGATTCGGGAGGAGACCGAGTGGTTCAAGCAGTTTGCGGGCAACACGGACAATGCCCTGGTGAATCTTGAGAAGCATTTCATCGCCGAGCCGGTAAGGGACTCCAGTCTCCTTGCGGTCTCCATGTCGATCCGCAACCCCAAGGATTCTCCCAAGATCGTCAACAAGTTAGTCAATCTCTACATCAAACGGGTCCAGGGTTGGGCACAGCGCTCGTTCAGGAATGATGTGCAGGCATTCGAGAACGCGCTTCGTCTGAATGATAACGAGTTGAATGCGATTGACTCTGACATCCGCGAACTCGAAGGTCAGGGGTCGATCCCTGCCATGCTCCGCGGCGCCCCCACGATTACGGCCCGTCTGGCGAGCCTCCAGGATGAACTGGCGAGGAAGGAATCCGAGATGGAACTTCTTCGGGCACGCTATAAGACCTACAGCGAGGCGAGTCCGGAGAGCATGCAGGCCAGTCCCGAGATCCTGGCGCGCATTGAAGCGAACGCAAAGGTGACGGAAACCCTCCAACGCGTGCGTCGTCTGAAGGACAAGCGCGACGACGTGCTGATTTCCTCCGGTGCTTCGGATCCCAAGATCGTTGAGATCAACAAGATCATAACCACGGCCGAGGAAGACATCGCCAAGGCTCGGGAGGGTGCGGTTAGAGAAGAGCGAGGTCTCCTCCTGGAGTCCTACCGGACGGTCTACTTCAGCTCGTTGCAGGCCGTTGCCGAACTGCGCGAATCGATGGCCACGGCGACCAACGCCCAACTGGACCTTGACAAGAAGTTGCGTCGCTACGATGAGCTGATTCGCAGGCGAGACAGAGTGGAAGGAGAACGCGATCGGCTTGCCGAGCAACATCAGCAACTGCTGATGGTCGTCCGGACGCGGGAGCCGGCGCGGATCTCCGTCTTCCGGCAAGCCACGGTGCCGCTGGAGCCCAGGAGTCCTCTGCCGGAGATCTGGATCCCGATCGGTATCGCAGTGAGTCGCCTGGTTGGCATCGTTCTGGCACTCATTGTCGGTCCTCGGAATGAAGTCGCGTCGGACGCCGCGCAGGGCGGGTTACAGCCGCGGGGCGTTGACGTGCCCGACAGCGCGAGGACCGGCGGGTAAAACCCACCTTACGAAACTGCTGCGCCCCCCAGTTATCGGTTGTTCGACCCGACGCACCTCCGATTCGGCACGGGCGTCCATATCGGCCGTTGGGCATACTGTCTGCACGAAACCGACGACCGGCCATACGCGGTACATCAGCGGCAGGGACGGCCGATTCTCCGAGTCCGGGAAACATCGGGCAATCCCTCGGCCGCATTGGCAAAAGCACGGATATTCAGGAACCGATGACAGAGACAATGGCGACATCCGCGATGCATTCGATTGCACTGGTCGGCGGGAGCCTGCGCAGGGGGTTGCAGCGATTCATTCGTCGGCCCTCATCGCGTGAGCGGCGAGTTCTGCTCATGTTAGCCGCGGCCTGGATCCTGAGCGGATTCGACCTGGGGTTCACGATTGTGGCGCGATCCATGGGCATCTTGCACGAACTCAATCCCCTGGCATCCTACTTCCTGGGTGTCCACGGTGAACGAGGAATTGTCGTCTATAAGCTGGCGCTCATGGTGTTGGGGACCGCCATACTCTGGCACTACCGAAGAAAGCCACAGGCCGAGCTGTCGACCTGTCTGGTCATGCTTGTCTACGTCATCCTCGCGACTCGGTGGTATGTCTATTACGACGACCGGGCCATGCTGGAGGGATTCCCCGACGAAACGCTACCCGTCATCTCCGTGTCTCAATCCACCGTTCCAGGGACGCGGGTTGTTCTCGGACTTCCTCCCCGAACTCGAATGGCTTATGCGCAATCAGGAGCGGGCGACGCTGCGAGACATTGATTAGCAGGCCCACCGCCATGAAGTTGATGATCAGACTGCTGCCGCCGTAGCTGACGAAAGGCAGCGTCATCCCCGTGACCGGCATCAATCCGATGGTCATCCCTACGTTCACGACGGCCTGGGCGGCCATGAGCGATCCGACCCCGATGGCGAGCAGGCGGCCGAACGGATCGAGGGTGGCGGCGGCTACCTCAACGCTTCCCAGCACGATCAGCAAGTACATCAACAGGACGACGATGCACCCAACCAGTCCCCACTGGTGTCCTAGGACGGCGAAGATGAAATCGTTGTGGCGATCGGGAAGAAAACCGTAGCGAACGTACGTGCCCTCCCACAGTCCCCGGCCCACGACACCGCCGCTGCCCAAGGCCACCTTACTGTGCCGGAGCTGATATCCCTGCTCGCGGTGCAAGTCGGCAAGCTTGCTGGCGATCCACCGGCGGATCTGAAGATCCCGCTCCGGATCGGGATCAAAGTGGGTCTTGAACCTTAGCAGAGTCCAGCCGGTGATGTCCGGGGGTGGAGGTATTTCCTCATTGCCGGCAAGCTCGCCCTCAGCCAACACCCGCTCGTTCTGTTTGATCTGGATTTGCCGAAACGTCGGTACCAAAAGCGCGAGAGCGGCCTTCTCGTACCAGGCGAGACGGATCGGCGGGGCCGCGGTGATCTCCGTGGCGGCGACCGACTCGGACGTCGGAGGTCCATGCGACGGCAAAAGCGTTTCGCGAGGCGGCGCGAGCTGACCGACCAGCACCATGACGCGGCTTCGTTGATAAGGCTCCATGACCCGCCAAGCCATGGGAACGGACACGACGCCCATGAGGACAACCAATCCAAGGTGGAGAATCCGCGCGCCGGCCACAAAGAGCATCGCGAACAGAACCGGCAACATGAGGAGTCCCGTGCCCAGATCCGGTTCCATGAGGATCAGCATCAGCGGGACGAACGTCAACAGGAACGGGGGTATCAGCCCCGTCCAGGTCCGGTAGTTGTCGCGAAACCGCAGGTAGCGGGCCAGCGCCATGATAAAGGCGATCTTCATAAGCTCTGAGGGTTGAAGTTGGAAGTAGGTGGTGGCGGTGCCCAGGCGGATCCATCGGGCGGACCCTCGAACGACGGGGATAATCGGATACAGAGGTGAGAGATGTAACTTGCGAACGAGGACCAGCACCAAGGTCAGCAACAATGCTATGGTGAAGAAGGTGTAGGAATACCGACCGATCTTTTGATAGGGCACGGCCACGGCAATGGCCATGACGACAAGACTAACCAGCAGGAATGCACCTTGGCGCAACGTGTGCCCCAGCGAGCCGCCGCCCGTTTGCCTCTCGGTTGCGTAGATGGCGATCATGCCCGCGGTAACCAGCACGCAGACAGGCACCCCGACCAGCCAGATCGTTCGAGTCAGTTTCCAGCCCTGCGCCTTGCCCATGTCGCTCTCGCCGGACAATCACGCCATCCTAACGCGCGACCTCCGTCAAAGTCACGCCGTCGGCAGGGGTATTCAACTTGTCCGCGCCAAATGACGATAACGGAAATGAGGGCGAGCGCATTCGAGCCATGGCTTTCGAAGCGACATGAAGCGGCTTCACCCATTCTCTACCCTTCTCATCCGTCTAAGCGAGGCTGTCGTCGTCGTTGCGGGATTGGCGACCCTGCTTGCGGTCATCGGCGCAAACCGGTGATCTCCGGACGGCCGATGGCGTTGGACCGGGGGTACGGACTATAATAGTCCCTCGCAATTTCAAGCGAGGCGACCATGTCCACAGAAACCGTACCGTCTACAGCGAGGCAGGAGTGCCTTGAGCGCGACATCGTGTCGCCGCTTACCGGTCAACCCATCCGCGTACGGATGGCCGGCCGTTCGATGCAGTCCGTCCGGCCGACGCTGCCGGACGAGCTACCAAGCGTCTACGAGCGCGCGCACGCCGCGTTCAAGCAGTGGGCCGATGTTTCCCCGGACGACCGGATCGATCTGATCGCCGGCGTCTATCGGTGCCTTTATGCACATCGTCATGACGTGGCCGACGCCGTCACCCAGGCAACCGGCAAGCCGCTGAGCGAGGCGTTGCTGACCGAGGTTCACAACACGCTCGACGGTTGTGCGTTTTTGGTGAAGCATGCCCGCAAGATCTTGGCGCCGCGAAGGCTACCGGCGCCGTTCCTGCTTCGCGCGATGGGCTACAAGGCCGTCCTCCGCCGCAAGCCGCACGGCGTGGTCACGAAGATCTCGGCCTTCAATTATCCCTTCAAGTTTGCCTTCGAAGCGACCGCTTTCGCCGTTGCGGCGGGCAATGCCATCGTCGTCAAGCCCGACTGGACGGTCTCCCATCCGGCCACGCTGGTCCAATGGCTCTTTGAAGAGGCCGGGGCCCCGAAGGACCTCGTGCAGACGATCTACGGAAAAGGTCTCGGCCGCCATGTCGTCCAACAGCCGATGGACTTTCTCAGTTTTACCGGCGGGACAGACACGGCTCAGAACATTTGGCGGCACCTGCCGCGTCCGATTCCCATCTCCTTCGAGCTGGGCGGAATGGATCCGTTCATCGTCCTGCCGGACGCCGACCTCGACGTGGCCTCCCGCGCGCTGTTGTGGGGTCGTCTCATCGCGTGCGGTCAGACGTGCGTCGCCAGCAAACGGGCGATCGTCGTCGACAGCCCGCCGGGACGGGCCGAGCAATTCGCCGAGCGAGTGAAGACCTTGCTGGCGTCGCTGCGACTGGCCGAAAACAGTCCCGGCGAATACGACATCGGTCCGGTCATCACCACCGAGGCGGCGGGGGTGCTGACCGAACAGGTCAACCGCGTGAAGGCGGCGGGCGCTCAGTGTCTGCTCGAAACGTCGCCCGGCCGTGCCGATCGCCCCAGTCTGTGGTTCGTGCCCAAGTCCGCGCGAACCAACCAGCCCTTGCTTCAAGAAGAGTTCTTCGGGCCGGTGTTCTGCGTGGTCCCGGTGGACAGCGAGCAGGAAGCGACCGAGATGGCCAACGCCCAACCTTACGGTCTGGGAAGCAGCGTATTCGGAAAGGATCGTCAGCGCGTCCAGGAAGTGGCCGCTCGCCTCGACGCCGGCATGAAGTGGGTCAACAACGTCGTAACGACCACCGGCGGCTGGCCGTGGACGGGGTGCAAGGCCTCCGGACCCGGGCACTCCTCGGGACAGGACGGGTTGCTCGCCATGACCCGCCCGGAAGTAACCGTGACCTATCGCGGACATGACCTCCGATCGATGCCGCACATCTTTCCCTACGACGTGAACCACCGCGCGATGGTCGAGGCGATGATCACCGCCTGCCATTCACCCAGTCCGCTTAGCCGGCTTGGCGGCTGGCTGCGGATGCTCGGCCCGACGATTCGGCGGCTGAAGACGATCGGGGCGATGTAGGGGGTTTCATTCGAGAGAGTCTTTTGAACAGATGATCGGGCGAGGTCCTGAGCCGCTCCGAGCCGGCCGGTCGACCGGGCGGAGGACGGCTCGACTGAGCTCGCCGAAGTCCGTCCGGCTCGGAACGCGGAGGAATCGTCAACGTCGATAGACGTCCTCCAAGATGCGATGGAGAGGTTGCGGATGTACGTACCGTCCCGAACGAAGCCCGCTGTCCTAGCGAATGACCCGCCCTAATCCCCCCAGGGTTCGACGAGCTTGCCCTCACGCGACGCGGTGATGAAATCGATGAAGAACTCGTCTTGGCCCATGAGTCCGGCCTGCGCCATCTTGAACGAAATGCTGTTGCGATCGAGGGATCCCAGCTCGGCCGGTCGGACGGCCAGCGGATCGATGATTCCCGAATCGGCGCCCGCCTCCGTTGCGAGCACCAGCCAGACCGCGTTCAGCAGCCGGCGCATCGGCAATCCATGACTGATGTTGGAATGTCCGCCGGCCACGTGGATGGTCGGATACTTCGTCCGAACCTCCCGGATTGTGTCCAGGACCGCCCGCGGCGCCGCCGGATCAGTCGAGGCCGCCAGGATCAGCGGATCGACGTAGATGTTCTCCATCGGCACGCCCGCGCTGCTCAGCAGGCCGACCAAGGCGTCGATGTTGGCCAGTCGATCGTCGCGGCCACAGGGCATGCCGGCGTCGGATACCGGCAGCGCCACGACGTGGCACCGGTGTTTGCCGGCCAGTTCGACAACCTCCGGCCGCTCGAGCGACGCCGAATTCAGCATCGCCGCGCCGCCGCGCCGCGCGTCGTATGTGTCGAGACCCGCCTTGAGCGTTTCGATCGCGCTGCTGTCGATCGAAAGAGGCTTGTCGCTGACGGCCTGAACGACGGGCACGATCCAGCGCATCGCGGCGTTTCGCGCGTCGATGTCGCCGGATGCCTCGTCGACGTTCACATCGAGGAAATGCGCCCCGGCCTGAAGCTGCCGTCTCGCCACCCACTGGACATACTCGGCGGCGACCCGGCGATCCGCATCGCTGCCATGAAGCGCTGACTCCACGGCGCACCGGACGTGCGCGATCATGCCCGACTGACCGGCGGTCTTGGCCAGTGCATCGGGGACGGGCAGCGCGGCGGTCTTGCCCTGGGCGTCTTGATAGACAACGGCGTCGCGGCCGTCCGGGAGCGTCGTCGTCCGCTTGCCGCCTCGCTTGACCTTGCGGGTGCAGTGGATGTTCTCGCCGATGATGATAAACGTCCTCGTCGCCGCCATGTCCACCAGCTCCTTATCGCTTGAACAGGTCCGGCAAGGCCTGGTCCGGCTCGCCGGCTTCGCCGTTCTTCCTCAGTAGCGCGTCGATGTCCACCACGGGGGCGGTCTCGGGAACGCCAAACTGTCGTGTGCTGATCTGCCGCCGAAGCTGCACATACATCGGGTTCGACGGATCGAGGCTGATGGCCCGTTCGATGAACGGCGCGGCGGCTTCAAACTTGCCCTGCACATAGTGCGCCCGGGCCGCCTGATACTGGATTTCCGCCTGATCCGGTACCTGTTCGGCCGCCTGCTCGAACAGCCGGGTGGCGTCGGCCACCTCCCGCCGATCGAGCAGAAGCCGCGCCACCGCCACCTGCACCTGCGGGCTGAGCATGGCGGTCGCCGCCAGCGTCTCGCTCCGATTGATCTCCAGAGCGGTCCGGATCTGGTCGGCGGCGAGATCGGGCTGACCTTCGCGGAGAAAGGCGTCCGCCAGCGTCAGGTGGTATTTCATTTCAGGCGGCGAATCCGTCTGCTTCCGGAGCCGGACGGCCCGAACCAGCGCCTCGATCGCCGCCCCCCCCTTGCCCTGCAAGAGCTCGGTCTGGCCCATCTGGAAACAGACCGCATGGTCGTTCGGCTCAAGCTCGTAGGCTTTTCGGGTGGCCTGTTCGGCCAGGGCCAGCTTGCCCGACCGCATATGGATGAATCCGAGCACGAGATGACCGGGGTAGAACTTCGGGTCGGTTTCCGTCACTCGTTCGACGATTCGACGGGCTTCCTCGAAATTGCCGTCGCGCATCAATCGTTCGGCCCGTGTGACGGCCTCGATGGAGTTTCGGCGGATTTCCTGCTGTCGATCAAGTTCGGCGACGTCGACAATCGGCCGACCCGCGCCCACATGCGTGCGAATCAGCCAGACGCCGAGGATCGCCGCGATCACGAAACCGACCGCGATCATCAGCACTCGATGCAGCCCGATCTTACCGGACCCGCCCGGCGAGGCCGGGGCGGCGGACCGGGTCTTATGTGTGGGTCGCGGCATGGATCGGTCCCCGCCTTCTCAATCGAACAGTCCCTTGACGCCGCCCTCGTCGGTCACGTCCATGTTCATCGACCGCGGACGACGGACCGGCGGCAACAGCGGCTGCGCCGGACCCGCCCGCACGATCAGATACCCCGCTCCGGCGGCCACCCGCACGTCTTCGATCGGCAGCACGAAATCGTAAGGTCGGCCCAGCAGTTTTTGATCGTGGGATAGCGAGTAGACCGCCTTCGCCATGCAGATCGCCAGGTCTTGCCAGCCCAACTGCGTGTACCGTTCAATCGCCGCCGCCGCCCTCGACGAGTATTCCACGCGCCCGGCGTTGTAGAGCGTCGTGGCGATGGTCTCGATCTTCTTGGTGATCGGCCAGGTCGTCTCATACAAGTGGCTGAAGCGGCATGTTCCGCCTTCGCAGGCCTTGACCACGGCCTCGGCGAGCTCGATGGCCCCTGCCCCTCCCGTGTTGCGATGGTCGCTGACGACCGTGGCCGTTGCCCCGCTCACGCCCGCCACCGTCGCCAAGGCCGCCAGTTCCTCCGGCGTATCGCTTGGCGCCCGGTTGATCACGACCACGCACGGCAATCCGTAGTAACGAACGTTCTCCAGGTGTTTGGCCAGGTTTGCGCTGCCCTCTTTAACCGCTTGAACGCTGGCTTCGTTCAAGCGGGGGTCATTGTGCCCGCGATAGCGACCGCTCTGGTACTTCACGCCTCGCAGCGTCGCGATCAGGACGGCGGCATCGGGCGTCAACCCGCTTGCTCGGCACTTGATGTCGCAGAACTTTTCCAGGCCGAGTTCGGCGCCGGCCATCGAAGCCGTGATGACGTATTGGCAGCACTTCAGGGCGATGGCGTCGGCGATCACGCTTGTGCTTCCGTGGCTCAGATCGACCGCGTTCGACCCGTGGACAAAAACGGGGGTTCCCTCGAGCGTCTGCATGAGGTTGGGACACAAGGCGTCGCGGAGCAGAACCGCCATGGCTCCCGCGGCCTTGAGCGTCTCGGCGAAGACGGGCAGGTCGTGCTGGTTGTACCCTACGACGATTCGTCCGAGGCGTTTTCGCAGATCCGCCTTCGACGTCGACAACGTCAGGATCGCCATCAACTCGCTGCTCGGCGGCGAGTCGAAGCCGCTTTCTCGCGGAACGCTGTGACCGCCCAGCCCCACGACCATCTGACGGAGCGCCGAATCGGCCACTTCTTGGCATCGTCGCAGCGCCATCCGCCTCGGGTCCAGTCCCTCCGGACCCGACCGGACCAGCACGGCGTCGGCCATCGAACTCAGCATCTGATGCGCGGCCGCCACAGCGTGCAGGTCGCCCGTCAGTCCCAGGGCGAACCGATCCCTGGGGACGACCTGACACCGTCCGCCGCCGGCGCGAATCGGACCGCCGCTCAACACCCACGCCAGCGAGGGTTGCTGAAGGGAACACGCGGCGGTCTTCTTTAGTTGCACCAAGGCGTCGGCTAAGGCAATCGCCGTAATGGTCGGGTCTTCCCAACCCGGCATCGGCGTCATCGATGTCACATGGATGTAGCGGCCCTTGGGCCGGCTGCTCAACCGATCGAGGGCCGACAAGGATACCTTTGCCACGTGGGGACCGTGTGTCTCGATCTCGTCCGAGGCGAAGCCCACGGCAGCGGCAATCTCTCGAATGTCGCGAGGTGTGACGGAGCGGGCGATCGCCTCGTCCGACATCGCGGCGGAGTCCGCAGTGTTGTTCGAAGGTGTATTGACCATCGGATGACTTCTCCTTACTTGGCGGATTGAGTCGTTGTCGGCTGAGTGGTTGCCGACGGGGGCGCGGCGGTCACCGGGGCGGGGGCAGTCGGTACGGTCGCCGGCGCGGCCGGTCCGGATGCCGGCGCCGATGACGAAAGGGGGGCAGCGGCCGGAGTCGTCACGGGGGCGGTCGAAGCAGGCGCTGCGGACGGCGTCGCCGGTGCCGGGGGTGGCGGCACCGGTACCGGACCCGTCACCGGCGTCGGGACAGTCGCGGGGGGACCGGCGGCCGGCGCGGACGCGGGTGGAGGCGCCGGCGGCGGCGGAACCTTGGGCGGTTCGGCCCCTGGCGCGGGCGCCGGAGCGGGAACCGTCTGGGGCGTGATCGTCACGCGCCGTGTGGTCGGCATCGTCGCCGGCACCTCAAGCGGCTGCACGGCGAAGATCCGCCACCGGCCCGCCTCCCGAACAAAACGGACCAAGACCATCGTCTTGTATCCGTTCTTGGTCGCGACCAGCCGAACGACGGCCCGATCCGTTTGACCGGCTTGACCAGGATCAATTCGCTCTTCCCACGCCTCATGTTGATCCAGTCCGAACCCACCGCAGTAGAACTGAAGCATCTGGCTCCACGACAGAACGCTGGTGAGGATCCGCTCTTGACCCGACCGGGTGTCCGGCGTTTCGGCTCGAAGGCCGAGTAAGTCATGGAGGATACCGAGCGGGGCCGCGACCGCCAGTTGGATCTCCCGGGCGTTGCGGAGGCCCGTCGACTGCTCTTGCCGGGTTGGGGCCTCGGCCGCCTTGGCCCCGTCTTCGATGCTGCGAAGCAGGACATAGGCCACGTCCCGAGGCGAAGCCTTCTCATCCAGGCGAACGCCGTAGTACTCGGCCGTCACTACCTCGTAACGCCGGAGCAGCTCGACCGGCAGGAAGGGATCGGTTTGTTTGACGAGCATCTTGACCAGGACCACGGGAATGGCCAGCGCCACCGGGACCAGGATCACGACGAGAATGTTTTTGCCGGACATGTATCATCCTTTCGGACGTCGTCCACACGCGCACGCTCATGGCGCGTCACGCCTCCGCGCAAGGCGAAAGTGTATGTCCAACCCCCCCTCATTTCAACGTTTGGCCGGAGTGGCCCCACCGCAGTTTGCGGGGTAGACTGTTGCCCGCAACAGATCCTGAGGCGGTTGTCTGAAAGACAGGAGGCCCGCACGTGTCCATGGAGCAGCTCTACCAGCAGCGTCTGAGTCGTTACGTCACGGCCATGCGGAACGAAATGCCGGATTGCGTCCCGATCCGGCCGTTTGCCGCCGAATTCGCGGCCAAGTATGCCGGCTACAACTGCCAACAGGTCACGCACGACTACGAGATGGCCTTCGCCGCCGTTCGCAAGTGCGCCAAGGATTTCGATTGGGACGCCACCGTCGGCAACATGGTCTATGTCTGGACCGGCCTGACGCAGGCGATCGGGCTAAAGTACTATGCCATCCCGGGGATCGACATCCCGGTCGACACGGGCTTCCAGTATCGCGAGCCGTCGGAAGACAACGCCTTCATGCGTCCCGACGAGTACGACGCACTGATCGAGGATCCGACGGGCTTCCTCTACAACGTTTGGTTCCCGCGGATATGCAGCGAGGCGGCCGCGCCGGGCATGCCCAACACCTATCGTAACAACCTGTCGCTCGTGAAGGGCGCCATGGCCATGTTAAGCTACTTCATGAGCTTCGGCACGCAGGCTACGCGGCTCCGGAACGAGTCGGGCACCGTGGGCGCCATCGCCGGGATCTTCAAGGCGCCGTTCGACATCATCGCCGACAAGCTCCGCGGCTACATCGGCCTGACGATGGACATGTTCGAACGGCCGGACAAGGTGCTGAAGGCCTGCGAGGCGCTGATGCCCCACCTGATGCACGTCGCCCTCACGACGGCCGACGCCGAGAAGAAGGTCCCCATCGGCTTCTGGATGCATCGGGGTTGCACGCCGTTCATCACCAAGGACCAGTTTCACTCGCACTACTGGCCGACGCTCAAGCCGATCATCGAGGAGATCTGGAAGAACGGGCACCAGACGCTCTTTTATGCCGAGGGCAACTGGGACGCCCACCTCGACAGCTTCGCCGAACTGCCCGACCGCAGTATCGTCTATCACGTCGACCAGGGCGACATCTTCAAGGTCCACAAGAAGCTCGGGGACAAGTTCTGCCTGACCGGCGGTATCCCGAACTTCCTGCTGGGCTACCGGCCGCCGGCGGAGACCCGCGCGTGCGTCAAGAAGGTAATCGACGGCGTCGCCAAGGACGGCGGCTATGTGCTGGACGCCAGCGCGATCATGCAGAACGACACGAAGGTGGAGAACGTCAAGGCGATGACCGAGGCCTGCCGCGAATACGGCGTGTACTCGCGCGGGCACGCCGCCCCCCTCAACGCCAAACCGGCCGAGCCGGACCTGAAGGCCATCTCCAAGAAGAAGGGCTACGGCATGGCCGACCGCCCCCAGCCCAAGATCAGACCCGGCGTCTGCTTCCCCTGGGAAGAGAAGGTCAAGGAACTGCCCGAGATGACGGGCGACAAGGACCTCGTCCGCCGGATCTGGGAGGCCAACGACGCCCTCGGTAACATGTTTATCTGGCAGTGTCTGCTGTCGTTCTAGAAGAAGCTGTCAGCTCTCAGCCGTCAACTGTCAGCTACAGACAATGATATTTGTGTGTGGTGGCCGGTTGTCGTAGGTCACAGCTTGCCTGGACACTCTTGGTAGCGTGGGGAGTCAGCCTTGCCTTCCGGGCGGACCCGGACCGACTCTTTGAGCGGGCATTCGGCATGCGCCCGCCGGAGGGTGTAAAGGACTTGCTGGCCGAACGTCATTACGCCGGCGGACCGGGAGACCAAACGATTCTTTTTCAATTCACCGCGGACCGACCTACGATCGATAGGCTTGTCGCCCATCGCGGGTTCAAGCCGGACATGGACAGAATAGAGACCTACTGGGGCGAAAAGCAGAACACGAGTAGGCTCTGGGACGATCTATTCATACGCATGCTAGTTCTTCCAGGACCCAAGTGGAAGAATCCGCCGCACATCTCGGAGCCCATCCTCTACAAATGGCAACGTGGCCCGCATGAAGTTGAGGCGGCTATCATGCTGTGGGACGCGAAATCCAAGAAGGCCTACGTCATGTGGCTTCTTGGCTAGTCATCTTCGCCCGACAGTCGACTTCTCGTCCGTTCGGTGAGAACGGCTTGAGAATGCCCAACTCGTCGGACGTCGCGACGATCTGGCCGACCACACTTGCCACCCCCGTGGCCGGCACGGCCGCATGGACTTCGCGGGCCAGAGCGGCGCTCTTGCCGCCGCCACCGCCGACCAGCACGCGATAGCATTCCGTTCGCTCGCCGTCGATCGTCCGCATGCATCCCGCCAGCCCAATGTCGGCCACGGAAGACCGGGCGCAGCCGTTCGGGCAGCCGGAGATGCAGACGGTAAGATCGCAGTCGGCCGACAAGACTTTGTGAATCCGACCGGCGACTGCATGCGTATCGGTGATCGCCCTTGCACATGAGGCCATGCCTGGGCAAGCGATGACTCGCGGTCCATCCCTCCACCGCTTCAGCGTCTTCGTCAGGCGCGGAAATACTTGTCCGAAGATGAGCAGATCATGATCGAAGCCGATCCGCAGCGTTGCGTCCACGGCTTCAAGGGCGTCCGCCAGTTCGAGGGCATCGGACGGCTGGATATCGCCGAGGGGAGGATGCGGGCGGCCGATTTGCCGAACGCCGTCACCCAGGCGCTGAGGTGTAGCGGGTACGGGCCAGACGTTGGCAGACTTCTCCTGCTCAAGGATCTCTGCTAGACGTTCGAGAAATACGTCGTTACCCAGCCGCTCGCGTACATGGCGGAGTCTCGCCTGGGTGCGGTTGGTTCGGTCGCCCTCAGCCTCGAAGAGGCGCAGCGCAGCGACGACGAAGGGAATCACCTCGTCCAGAGCCAGAGTTCGTGCGAAGGGAATGCCTGTTCCGGGCTTTGCGCCCAGAGATCCGCCGACAATCGCGCGGAACGTCCCGTCGGCCTCGGCGATCAGTCCCACGTCATTGACCCAGGGCCGACCGCACGCCTCGGAGCAGCCCGATAGGCTGATCTTGAACTTGCGCGGTAGTCGCCGGATCCACGGCAACGACTCGACGCCGGCCTTGATCGCGTTGGCGAGTCCGATCACGTCCACCGAATCCGGACATAGCCCGCAACCCGGGCAGACGATCACGTTTCGCACCGTATCGCCACAAGCACCGACGGTGGACAGGCCCGCCTCGTGGAGCGCACGCTGGATCGTTGGCAGGTCGGTCGCGCTGACGTTGTGCAGCTCGATGTCCTGCCGGGTGGTTAGGTGAAGCCCGGTCCCGAGCGTATGGCGATCCGCCACATCGGCAATCCTCCGCCACTGTGCTAGGGTGAGCAGGCCCGCATGAATCTTGACTCGCTGCATGAAGAGTCCCTGCTGACGTTGCGGATAGATGCCAAGGAGGCGAGCGACCGCCGGATCATCCGGCAGCCCCTCGCAAGGGAACGCAATAGGTGCTGGCTCGCTCATCCGTGTACTACCTCGTGCGGCTGAGCGTGTTCGCTCCGGGTATCGGGTCGGGTATCCTTCAGTGGCCGCGTGTGAATGCCGCACTCGCCGCCGCACTTGCTGGTGCCGATCCACCGGCCCGCCCGCTCATCGGCGCCGGTCGAAATCCGCGTGCATGTGGCGCAACCCAGCGATCGGTAACCGAGCGCATAAAGAGGATTCACAGGGACCTGGTGGACGGCCAGATACTGCCAGATCTCTCGCTCATGCCAGATCAGAATCGGGTTGAGCTTGACCAGCCCCGCGTCCCGCTCTTCGATCTCCTGGAAGTCGGTTCGCGTTCGCCCCTCGGTGCAACGCAGGCCGGTAACCCAGCAGGCTACGTTGAGTTCCTCGATCGCGCGGCGCGTCGGCTGAACCTTCAGGATCTCGCAGCATCGATCCGGATTGGTTTCGTATAGCCGATCGGGCAGGGGTTGGTCGTTCTTGTACACCTTGAGCTCGGGATAGACGGCAACCGTCTCGTTCATGAACGCGACCGTCTCGACCGGCTTGTATCGGGTCGTGACGATGAACCCTCGGATCGCCGGGCTGACACGCTTTGCCAGGTCCCATACCACGCATGAGTCCTTGCCGAGGCTGTGCGCGACCACGAGTCTGTCGCCATACTGTTCATGGGCACCGCGAATCAATCCTAATGCCCGATCGACTTTTTGGGCGAAGTTGAGCCCATCGACCAATTCTCTCACGTCCTGAACCACCGACTCCGTGCTCATCGAATACCTCCGATTAGTCTAGTATGTCCATTAACTAACTGTACCATGCGCCTACCAAAAGAGGCACCGCGCCCGAGGGCCCGGCTAAATCGCATAACTGGGGACGAAGTGACTGTTCCCGATGGCTTCCTGTTCGATCAGATCCTTGAACGTTGTTCCGTCATACACTTCGGCAATGGCCTCTTCCACTTTGCGCCACATGGGTTCGAATACACACGTGCCCCGCATGGGGCATTCTTCTGCGGACGGCCCCATCGTGCATTCGACAACGTTTGGCGGGCCCTCAACCGAGCGAATGACCTCGCCTACTGTGAGCGAGGCGGGAGATCGGAGCAATGCATAGCCGCCCTCCGCGCCCCGCCGCGACGTCAGGAAGCCTGCTTGCTTCAATTGACTCAGGATGACTTCCAGAAACCGCAGGGGGATGGCCTGGGCGTACGCGATTTCGCCGATCTTCACGAGTCCTTGCCCATGGCGTTTGGCCAGTTCAAAGACGGCTCGTAAGGCATACTGGCATTTCTGTGAAATCATCGAACACCACGGAAGTATTGTTCATTAAGTCAATCGAAATAGTAACAAGACAGACTTCTTATGTCAACCGTTTTCTTGCTATTTCGTGTTGGTTTCTTTAATATATTGCTATGAATAGACTTATAATTTAATGTGTCTGTGCCGGTTCGGACATTTCGGTTGCATGCCTCGCCTTTAGCAAGCTCTCCCGGCGCAGAAACAGGTCACCTCTCGCGACGGAGGATGTTCCATTCGCCATCGCGGCAGACGGCAGGAAGGACAGACGATCCGACATGTTGAGTTCTGAACCACGTCCTCGGCCGCCGTAGGCCGCTGCGACGATCGTTGAGGCTTGTACCGCGGCGTGCAAGGCGGTTGCTGCTTCGAGCGGTCGACGGCGTATGAGGCGAGATTTCTGGGATGTGCCCATGCGAACAGGACTCCTGTGAAATGGTATTCTGGGGCGGACTGGCTGAGAAAACGCAACTGACCCACCGCGTCGGCCGTCGCCAGGATGTTGACCCGGCTCGACGACGATCCGGGCACGGTGGTGCACCGGTCCATGGTGCGTCACTTGCGGCTTGTGTATGCCCTCGCTCTCCCGAGACTGCTCCTTGCTCCTGTTGACGTCGCGCTCGCGTTCGGGATATCGTCTTTTCACGAAAGGGACCGTCATGTTTGGACCCTCCTTCGTGAGGCTGTCGATCTCGATCGCCCTGTTGCCGGCGACTTTCCCTCTCGCCGTCCGCGCGGCGTCGGCTACTTTCCCCTGAATGCCGTCCGTTGGCTGCCGCCCCCTCGAGACATCGCCGCACTGGTGACCGATTCCGGAAGGGACCGATTCACCGCCGAGCTCTTCCACTTCGGCAAGGACACACGAGCGTTGGCCGCCGAGCTGTATCTCCTCGCTCGGGGGGACTACAGGCTGACGCTGGCCCCGGCTGACGGCCGGTCAGTCCCACTCTCAAGCCGTGCGATCACCGTGAAGGGTCCGTACACGCGCGTCTCGCTGGATCTGCCGCCGCAGAGACTGTGCACGTTGAATATCACACACCGGTAGGCTCCCGAACGCCTTTCCTTACGCGAGCCCGCAGGAACTCTACCCGCGGCATCTCAAAGCTCGAGCCGCAACGACGTAGGACGGCAGATGGTGGCGTTCGGCTAAAGGACCTGACCGTCCGGGGCGTATTCGCCGGCGGGATCCTGCCTGGCGAATCATGCCAGTTCATCCGAAGCGGTGTCGAAGGTCACTCGGTTCACACGGGGAGACTCGTCCGTCGGACGGACGACTGCGCCCTCGGGTCTGCCTGCATACCATAGTCCCGCGCGTGGGACACGCCGCGATCAGCGCAGGCGACTACGGCCGCGCCGACACGTGGCTGGTCTGCCGGTTCATTCCGCTTGCTTCCCAACGATCGCGTCTCCGATCGGCTGATGAATGCAAGGGCTGCCTGCCGAATGCGGTGCTAGCGATTAGCGTATCGGCAGCCCGCCATGCCGCGGTAGACCAGGAGCAGATATCCGAAGCCCCAGATAAGGGCGAAGCCCACCCAGACAAAGAACGCCAGGATGAATGCCCCGTTGCCGAACCTATACGACGATGCGAACTCCTTGAACAACGGCTTCAGTGCGAATAGGAGGGCTCCGATCAATCCGGCAAGGCAGGCGCCGAGAAGGAGCCATGTCGCCAGATACGATGCCATCTGCATTGCCCCGGCCAACAGGTTTCTCTTGTCGGTGACCTGATAGTAGAGAGCGACCAGCCATGACGTGACCAACGTGCATGCAAACGCGGCGATCGCCGAGAAGTACGCCACGAGGGGGGCCGCCAGCCACAAGACCTCCACATCATGTGGGAACGGGAGGCGCCTCATATCGGTCACGTAACAGAGGATGATCCCGAAGAAACCGACGACGAATACAGCCGGTAGGTGCATCGACAGGAACGACCGGTGATCACCGGCACCACCCCCGATCTGAATCTGCCTTCCGAATGACTTCGGCCGAAAGACCGCCTCGCGGGCACACCGCTGCCATGCTTGCCACCTGCCCACCGTCGCTCGCCGTTGCCAAGGCGTCCCAGGCCGGGCCTCCGGACCCAGCGACAGGACGACGGGCTCGCCGCACTCAGGGCAGCGGCCGTCCATACGCGCAGCCGTCAGATTGTAGCCGCAGGACTCGCAGAGCGGCGTTCGCTCCGGCGGCCGCACGAACCGATCGGCGCCCACACTTCGGAACACCGTCCACAAGAACCACGTCGCCGCAAGCAGACAAACATAAGCTACGAGTCCCTCTTGGACATCTCGCCTCAGGTACCACGGACGCCGGCGCATCCAATCCTCAAAAGCCTTGTTGTAGTCCTGCAAGGCCGAACCCGTGACGACTTCAATCTTGGATTCAATGGTGTTTCGATTGCGCGGGGTCGGTCGAGGATGGCGGTGCTCCCAGTCTCTCTTGGCCAGTTCGAGGCTCAGCGTGGACAGCCCGATCGTCAGTGTCACTGGGATCGCACAGGTGGTGTTCAGCCAGGTCCGCCGCAGCCCGTTGGCAATGCTCCGGCGCATCGGCTCGTCCCTTGCGCCCCACGGTGTGGCCAACAGGGCAAGGGCGAGCACGGCTACTTCAACGCCCACCGTAACGCCCGCAATGATCGCCAAGCTGAGAGTCGGATGACGTGTCACCTCACGGAAAAGACTGTAGAAGAACCGCTCTATGACTTGAAATAGGCCGTGCGATCGGACCCTTTCAGCCTCGTCGACACATATGGCGAACAGGACAATCAGCCCGGCCGTAAACAGCGACAGCATCACATGAATGCCGTACGCGCGTGCCAAGGACACACTGGTGCTCCGGCTCGCGGCGGTGGCCGGCATGAGCCACCACAGCGGCAGGGCTACCCAGAGCGGCCAAGGCTTCTCGTGATGTGTGGTCGATTGTTCCATTGCGCAGGCTCGAAGCCGTGGCTCGCGCCGTTTTCGGCTTGTCGCTACCGTGCTATTCAGCCGACCCCCTGTGAGATAGCCTATTCATGCCGGACTGTCCAGCACCCATGTTCGGGCTTGCACGGATGGAGGTACCGCGATTAGATGTGCACCTGACGGGTGGTGCACTTCTCCGGGAGCCCTCTGATGCACACATTCAAATGCCCGGTATTTCTCATTGGGGCGGTTATGCTGTCCGAAGCCGCATTTGCGGCCGAGCCCAACCTTCCGGCCAAGGACCGCATCGAGAACTGGACGGGCAAGACGGTCATGGTCTTCACGCCCCATCCCGATGACGACACATTCATGTGTGGCGGGATCATGGGCATCCTGGCGAAGAACAAGAACAAGATCATCATCGTGATCTATACGAACGACGACAAAGGGTCGCGCGATCCGAACATGACCTGTGCCCGTCTGACGGCCATCCGCAAGGCCGAGGAAGAGGCCGCCTGTGAAGTGCTGGGCATTCCGAAGGAGAACATCATCTGGCTGGGCTACGAAGACGGCAATCTCGAATACGCCGACCCGCGAAAGCTCCGCGGCGAAGCATGCCGGCTCATCAAGATCCACCGGCCCGATGCCATCTTCAGCATCGATCCCGGCTCGAACCACATGCGTTGGCACAAGACGGATCACCGGATGGCCGCCTTCATCACCAAGGATGCCTTCATGGCCGCCGAGTGGCCGCTCTACTATCCCGATCATTGGCAGGTGGAGAAGCTAAAGCCCTACCGAGTGCCGGTGGCGTATTACTACTACACCACCGAAGCGAACTACACCGTGGACGTCTCCGGCATCATCGAAACGAAGATCAAGGCGGCGGCCAAGCACGTCAGCCAGTTTCCGCCCGCGGTGGATCGGTACACACCGGAGATGTCGTCATTTGCGTTTCAGGCTTTGCGCGCCGGGGGACTGCTGGCCAGTCGCGAAGGCAATCGTTACGTTGAAAAGTTCCGCCGCGAGGTGAATCCGTAGCGGGCGTCGCAACGCCCCTTGCAAGGGGGATACATTCGTTCCGCAAGACTGTTGTGGAGAGAAACAACCGTGACGCATATCGCAAGAGGGGTGTTCTGCTGGGTCGTACTGGCGTCGGTCGGCGTCGCATCCGACGAACCGTTGTATGTGGCTCAGTCAAACGATATGGACCCCACGCTGCCCACGTCACAGCCCGGCGGGCGGTGGTACCACTGGCTGAGCACGGACCCGGCGGTCACCCACTTGGAAACGGGATTGGCGATCGATTCGGACGAGTTCGCCGGCCGGGGCCAGCGCATCGATATGGCGGTCGACGTCCCGATCTCCGCCGTGCAGATCAAGATGAAACGGATCGGATCGCCCGGTCCCCTGCAGTGGCAGATCGGCTCGGCATGGGATCGTAAGGACCTGGGCCAAGGCGAAGTGCCCGCCGAACGAATCCGAGTTCACTACGAGCACTTCGTTACGCTGCCCATCCGCCCCACCCGCACGAAGCCGCTGTTCGTCCGGCTTCGGGCGACATCGGGCAACTGTCCCGACGATTACTACGCCGTCTACTGCACGTGGGCTCAGGCGCCTGCCGAAAAGACGGAGATCCGCGCGTACGAGGGCATTCGCAAGATTGGGATGATGTTTCGAATGCTCCGGCCGGATGCGCACGGAGCGGCGATGGAGGCGTCGGGCCGGCCGGTGATCGAGGGCGCGAGCATGATGACCCGCCTACTCACGGCGCAGCCGATGGCGGGTGTGCGGCCACTCATGCCCGGCGAAGAAGAGCCCTATGACTTCGTGGATCGACTGGCCGCGGGCATCGATCCGCGATGGGCAGGCTTGCCGCGTCCGGATGTTCGCCCGGAGCCCGGCGAGATCGCCCTTGCCGACGGCTGGCAGATCCGGGTGGCGACGGGACGCTCCCCGCAAGTCGAGACGGCCGTCGCCGATCTGCAGGCTTTCCTGCGGGATCGGATGAAGGTCGCCACGAGCATCGTCCGAGATGCGACCGTCTTGGCGACACCTCGGTCGATCACACTGACGCTGGGGCCGGGCCCTCAGGACGGTCCGCGCCGGCGGGGCGGTTACCGGATGTCGGCGGAGGGAGAACAGATTGCCATTCATGGCTATGACGCAGGTGGAGTCCTTCGCGGGGTGTGGTACCTGGAGGACCTGCTCGCGCTGCGCGGTGGGCCGTTTCTGCAACCCGGCGCCAGGACGCGAGAACCCCGCTACTCGCCGCGGGCCACCTGCTCGACGTGGGGGGGCCTCGGTGAGTTGGCCACCCCGGCGCCCGTCTACACCGATGCCCATCTGTCGTTGATCAGCCACTACGGCTACGATGCGATCTGGATGTGCTGGTTCCCCGGACCCGAACGCACAAACGAGTTGCCGACCCGCATCGCACCCGGCCAGACACCGCGCGGGACCAGCTATCAGCCCTTCACGGCCAGGCTGCGCGAGCTGACCGAACGCGCGGAGCGGT
The DNA here is from genome assembly GCA_964596165.1 of uncultured Planctomycetales bacterium. GTDB lineage: Bacteria > Planctomycetota > Phycisphaerae > UBA1845 > JAFGLZ01 > CAYUQT01. The sequence continues at coordinate 23,666 of CAZQTW010000028.1, forward strand.
ACGACCTGGAAGTCGTGCTTCAGTACGCCGCCATGCATCCCGCCAACGAGTCCGAGCTTCGGGCGCTTCAGGACGAGGCCCGGCAACTCCTCCGCGACGTGCCGCGGATCCGAACGATCGTCCTGTTGGACGAGGGCATGGGCTCGATGACCCAGGGACTCGATGCCTGGGTGTCGACGTGCTCGCAATTGGCGCCGGCTTTCTGGGAGGTCCGGCCGGACGCTCGAGTGGTCGCCTGGACGTACACCTTCGGGGCGACGGCCGGAGCACCGGATCTACCGACCTACCAGCGGTACGTCGACCGGTTGCTCAAGCTCGATCGCCGGATTGCGCTGATGGCCAACTTCGACAGTTGGTGGGCCCGCCGTCGCGATGGGCTGCTGCAAAACGCCTACGACTACTGCTTGAGCCTCAAGGGGCCCGCGGACGATTACACCCGGACGGCTCAGGCCTTGCTCGCCGAGGCAAAGCGCGAGGGCAAGTCTCCTCGACCGCTCTGGGCCAAGATCGAGACCCGATTCAGCCAGGAATCGAACACGCAACCTGAGATTCCGTGCATGCAACGCTGGGCCCGGCGCTATCAGGCCGTCAACGACTTCGGTCCGCCGCCGATCGAGGGAATGCTGTGCAATTGGTATCATCAGGGATTCCACCCGACGCCGGTGACCGAGTTGTTCGGTTGGCTCAGCTACACCGATCCGATGCCTTTGGAGGAGCTGTTGCGTGCGATTGCCCGCCGCGATTTCGGGCCGGGCCAGGAGGATTGGGTGCTGGCCGCGTGGGCCGATTTTTCCGAAGCGATCTGGCATTACCCCTTCTACTACAACCTGAGCTACACCATGAATGCGGGCTACGCCCAACCCTTCTGGCTGGACCCCAAAGCCCGTAACCCCCGCCCATGGCGTCGGGGATTCATCAATTCGTTGGAGGCGATGTCGATGAAGGCGACCGGCGAGGGACCGGGCTCGGGTCCGGAGAATCGCGCGCGGCTGGCCAAGCTCTACGAGCATTGGAGCGCCGGCCTGAAACAGTTGAGGCAGGCCGCCGATCGTGCGCCGGCGTCAGTAAAGGCGGAGGCCGAATCTCAGTGGCGCACCGCCCGGTCATTCGGCGACAAGGCCGAGGTCACGCTCCGGCTGGTGCGCTGGCTCGATGCCCGCGGGCGATTCTACGCGGCCAAGAACCCTGTGGAGGCCGGGACTGCCTTGGACGAGTTGGAGCGCATCGGCCGCGAGGAGCTGGACGCCGCCCGGGCCGCCTTGCCACTCTACTTGCGCGATAGCCGCATGGGTCATCTCAATCATGGCCGCGGGTGTTTCACCGCCGCCACGATCGAGTGGAAGATCGGCCTGTTGGAGCGAACGCTTTCGGAAGAATTGCCGGCGCTTCGGAAGAAGAGTATCCAGGCATCACCTTAAGCGCACCGTGTGCGGCATTGCCCGCATACGGTCGGATGGACAACCCACGGCTGAATCAGCGAGATAGAAAGTCCTTCCAGGAGCAGTTGTGAATCCCCCGGCGTAGCTGAAAACTGCCCGGACTCCGAGAGACAATGACCGATGTGCGCACAAGCCTACCCAACTCTCTTGTTGCTCGGACGAGTCCGTCCGCATGCTTTGGGAAGATGGTTGCCGCGCTCTTAACCTCAATGAGGTTGAGTTTGTCACCGATCTCCACCAGCAAATCGACTTCGAGGCCATCGCGCGTGCGAAGGTAATACAGGGACGGCAATTGGCCGAAATGGAGAAATCGTTTCCAGAAGTCGGTGACAACAAAGGTCTCGAACAGATGGGGAAAATGAGGACTGTTCAGTAGCGCCGACGGATCACGTAGGCCCAACAGATAGCAGGCCAAGGCCGTGTCGTTGAAGTACAACTTCGGGCTCTTGATCAGACGCTTGCCGATGTTCCTGTAATAGGGATAGAGGAGAAGGATCTGGTATCCGGCTTCCAACAGAGAGAGCCAACGGTTCGTGGTGGTCACCGAAACCCCGATCTCTCGTGCCAATTCCGAGACATTCAGGATCTGGCCGGTTCGGGTCGCGCACAACCGGAGAAATCGCAGAAATTGGCTGAGGTCGCCCACTTGCGAGAGATTGCGTATATCGCGCTCCAAGTAAGTCGCCACGTAGGAGCCGCACCAGATATCTTTGTCCACGGAGGGACGACTTGCGGGTTGTGGATAGTGCCCTCGAAGCAAGGTATTGGCAATCGACGGAAGCTTGCCTCGAGGCGTGTTGATCTCTCCCATACGGCCTAACAGAGATGCCACGTCTACGGACTGTTTCCCCTGGCCAATCCGCTCGGCGAAGGAGAAAGGCAGAAGCGTGAGGACGGCGGCTCTTCCCGCGAGCGATTCGCTGACGCCGTGCATCAGCGAGAAGTTCTGCGATCCCGTCAGCACCCACTGCCCCGGCTTTCGGTGTGCGTCTATCTTGGTTTTGATGTACGGCAGAAGGCCCGGCACGTACTGAATCTCGTCCAGGATGACCGGACCGGTGCATGCGTCGAGAAACCCGCGTGGGTCCTCGCGGGCTCGGGCTCGGGTATCGGGATCTTCGAGGTTGACGTAGTGGTGCGTCTGCCGAAGCAATTGCCGAACCAGAGTTGTCTTGCCGGACTGCCTCGGTCCCGTTACCACGATGGCGGGAAAAGACCTTCCCGCCCGCTGAATAACCTTGGATAGAATGCGATGTTTCATTGCCCGCGAGCATAGGGCTTCCGATTTAATATTTCAAGTTAAATCTGCGGGGTATCCATTGGTCGTCTCGTCTCAGGTCGGACCTGCCCTTGCGAGGCGTTCGCCCGGTCAGCGTCTGTCAGGCGCGACGGCCCGCGTTCTGTCCCACGTGCATGTACCGCCACATGTCTCGCGCCGCGACCAAGCCGGTCTCATCATGCCTCCGCCATTTCGGCACGTCCTGGGTGTTGATCTCACAGGACAAGGCCGCGTGTGTCATGGACTACGGGAGTGCCGACGTCGTGCGGCGAACACGCGAACTCGTCGATCGCGGTGAAGTGAGATCGATCGAGGGACTGTGGATTACGCACTACCACGACGATCACGTGGACTTCGTCCCCGAGTTTCTGGAGGCATTCCAATGCCCGTGCATCACGGACGGCGCGGTGGCGCAAGTCATCACGGATCCGCTCGCTTGGCGGCTGCCGTGCTTTTCGCCGAAGAAGGCGCAAGTGGACCGAGTTACGTGTAACGGCGAGTCGTGGCGATGGCACGAGTTCAAGATGACCGCGTACCACTTGCCGGCACAAACACTCTATCACTCGGGCTTGCTCGTGGAGGGACAGAGGACTCGAATGCTCTTTGTCGGCGATTCGTTCACACCCGCCGGCATCGAGGACTATTGCGCGCAGAATCGGTGCTGGCTCGGACGCGACGTGGGGTTCGACCGTTGCATCGTGCTGATCGAAGAGGTGAAGCCGATACACCTCTTCAACTGCCACGTGGACAAGGCATTGGCGTTCACGGCCGACGAGTGCCGCTTCATGCGGGCCAATCTCGCCCGGCGGGAAGAGACGTTCGGCCTGCTCGTCGCATGGGACCACGCCAACGACGGGACGGACGATTCGTGGGTCCGCTGCTACCCCTACGAGCAACGGGTCGAGGCAGGCGACATGTTCTATCCCAGCGATGTTGTCTTTCCCTCGCAGATCTCCGACTACAACGCCTACTTCGCGAAGGTCATTACGAAAATTGGCCAAAGGAACAGCGCGTGTTCCCTGACCCGATCATTCTCTCGGTTACTGTAACCAACCGCTGGCTCAATCGCGTCGAAAAACAGGTGTTCATTCAGATAGGGTGCCCTTCGCTGCCGGGCTGCTTCAATCTCCGCGGGGCGATAGCCGCAGTTCGGCAGTCCACTCAGGAACAACCATTGATCCGAGGCATGCAAGCCAAGGAATGCCCATACGGCTTCCCCAGCGGTTGGGTGTGTCTACGACTCATCAAGCCAAGAGGTCTTTGACCTCGCCCGCATCCGTATCGACCCAGTGGGTGATCGCGATCACCCAGCAAGGTCCCACAACCCCTGAGGGCCGAGCGAGTTGAGATGCTACTTCAACCGGTTCAGGTCTTTCCACAACGGGCATTGTGCGCCCATCCCGTTGGGCGGAGCAAATCCATCAACGCACAGATGCTTCCGCTCGGGCTGCGAGAGATAGGAGAAGCTCCATGGTCGAAGACGAATGGCCAGACCATGTCGTCTGTGGAGAGACGGTGAGGAATGTCGCGCATCGAAGCAGACAGCAGTCCCGACAATCTGGCGGCCAAGCCGACTCCCCATCGGAGCGCATCCTGCGGGCATCGAATCCCAAGGGAGCCTGTTCGAGGGGCATGGCTGGTCCCCGGATCGAGGCTTGGCAAGGGCCTTTCACACTTCGGGCCGTGGACAATCCGAGTGATCGCTTCCGATGCCTATGTCCTATGTTTGATCGACATCGCCCGGCAGCGAAGGCCGGGTACGGCCGCGAGCCTTGCATCATTACTCAGAAGTTCGGCACCCAGAGCAATGGCAGTTGCGGCAATAATTGCGTCGGGTACCCTGAGCCGATGCCGACGGCGGAGGGCGATGGCGGCCTCCTTGACCTGAGGCGTCAGTCCGATGACCGAAACCGAGTTGAGAAACGCTCGTATACTTGCCTCACCACGTGTGTCCAGCTTCTCGTGGGAAAGCAGCTCAATCTCGGACATCACAGAAACACAGAGACCGGGGGGCTCGAGCAGTTCCTGTAACCGGCCCTCCAAGAAGTAGATGACGATATTTGTGTCCAGGACCCTCACGAACCCCATTCCTCTCGCACCCGACGTTGATACTCAACGCCATCCTCCCCCCAATCCAAGGTGCCGATGAAGCGATGCAGTTCGGTGGCTTTGGGTTGTTCTGCACTGGAAAGGACTCTTTCGATCTGAAGCCAATCGGCGTAGTCTATCTGCACCGCAATGGGGTTGTTTTGCTCATCAGTCAGGATCTTCTTGTGAATGTGGTCCATCGACATCTCTCGAAAATAGAGCTGCTAATTCATTGTATCGACACAGCATCCTTAAAGGCCAGCGGTACCAGTCCGTTCTCAATGCTGCCGCGCCTCACGCCTCGGCGATCATCTCGATCGACTTGAACTTGCAGAACCGCTTGAGATCGCGAGTGATGTCGCCGTAGCACGTGATGCGGTGCAGGCCGTTCGTCCAGTTCTGCCAGAGCTTGTCGATGTCGCCGTCGACCTTCACCGTGATCTTCGTACGGCAGCCGCGGTCGGTGTCGGGCGTGTCGACGATGTCGCCCGTGAACCAGATCAGCGACTTCGTGCCGATCAGCCGGGCCTGCGTGACCTTCTGCCCCTTCCGCATGAACACCTGCGGTACCGCGCCTTCCTGTCGTTCCATGATGCACCGCAGGTTGTAGGGAGCAGCCTCGCCGTTCGGGCCGTCCATCTTGGTGGTGCCCAGGCAGTGGGCCAGGATGATCGTCCCGTTCGACGTGTCCACCGTCGGGTCGCTGATGAAGCCGGGCTTGCCGACCAGCCCCTGAAACAGGATGTGCGTCAGGGCCGACTCCATGTCCGACTCGCAGATCCCGCCGAGCCCCATGTTGTTCATCCGCACGTGGCTGATGCACGGGAACGCCGGAAGCTGCCGGTACATGCTTCCGTAACAGTCCACGGTTGTGACGGTGGCCTCTTCCTCGTCCAGAATCCGTTGGAGGGCCAGCGCCAGCTTGGCCGAACGGAAGATCTCGTCCTTCGACGGCTCGACGATCTTGGTCGCCCCGGCGATCCACCGGTCGGCCTCGGCCTGCGCATCCTTGTCGTCGATCGTGTTGTACGTGTCGAGGACGCGCCGGCGATCGATCGTCTTGATTTCCGTCCCGTATTTCTCCTTCACCGCCTTGGCGCGTTCCTCGGGATACGGATTGGCCGTCACGTTCAAGATCTTGGCCTCGCGCATGTGGTGAATCGCGCGGAACGGCCGGACCACGACGGCCAACTGATTCGTGTCACTGGTCAGCATGCAATCGAGCATCGCCCCGACCTTCGATTTCTGGATCGCGCCGAAGCCGCTCCATTCATGACCCGAGTACGGCGCGGCGAACAGCATGGTCGGCCGGCCCATCGCAAGGATCTCGGTCAACATCGGCATGACGCCCATCGAGACGTGGATGAGTAAGACGCCGTCGACGTCGCCCAGCTTCTCCTTCAGGCCGCGGGTCTGATCGGGTGAGGTGATCAACTCGTTGGCGACGAATTCGACGTCCGCCAGTTCCTTGCCCATCCGCGCGAATTCACCCTCGTATTTCTGCATCTCGGCGTTGATGTCCATCTTCGGCGTCGGCCAGTGGGCGTTCGGCTTGCCAAGATACAACTTGGCCACTCGAACCTTCGACTTGCGGCACCCCGGACTGATGAGCGGTGTCGGGTTGGCCTGTGCGGCCCACGCCGATAGGCTTGGAATTCCAAAATACAGCGCTCCGCCCGCGAATGTGATCTGAAGAAACTCTCTCCGATCGAATGTGCCGGCCATGACAGCCTCCTTCGAATGAATGATCTGACAGAGCGACTCCATCATATCCTACGGATCAGACGGGGAGTAGGGGACGATCTCTCGCAAACAACACGTGCCACGAACCCCACCCCAGTGGGTGAGGCCCGTGGCACTCTTCCGTTCAATCGGTCGCTCGACTGCCGGCGATACGGGACTTCAGCGACCAAGACCGCCGGGCTCACGCGATCGCCCGTCGTCGCTCCCGTGCGTATGGAGCTCGCCACCCACGCCGCCCGAACGATCAAGCCCTCCTCTCATCCGATCGCTCCTGCGCCCGTCTCTGTCACTGCGACCAAACCGACCGCCCATGAACGGGCTTGAGGGGACCTGCATCTTCTCAAGCGCTTCCTTCTGTTCGGGCCGGAGCAGGTTGACAATCTGCTGTGAAACCTGCTCATCCAGCCGGGCGCGGGCATCTTCGTCGTCTCGAGTCTCGCGAAGTTGTCGGTAATACTCCGAGCGAATCCGGCTCATCTCCGTCATCTGCTGCTGGTCCAACCGATTGTTGGTGTTGTTCAACTGCATCAGGGCGAACTGAAGGGCGCGGGGGTTCTTCATGTCGACCGGAACGCTGCCGGCGGTTGCCCCGCCGCCCATCCTGGCGTGGACCGCCCGCAGTTCCTTCTCCTGCTCGTCGTCAAGCACCATCAACACCTGATCCATCAGACGCTTCTGCACCATCTTCTCCTCTTCGGGCGACATCTTCTGACCCATCTGGGTGCGACGCTGCATATCGTCGTCGTGCTGCTTCTTGAGTTGGTCCAGTTGCGTCTTTTGGAACGGTTGGAGCTTTACCTGTTCGAGACACTGGAACAGAACCTTAGGATCTTCCAGTGGCGGAGGGGCCCCGCCGGCTTCCGAAGGGCGAAGCATACGCCGGAACTGGATCTTCTGTCCTTCGTTCAGGACCTTCTCGATCTCTTCGATGAGCTGTTCACGCATCTCTCGCTCTTCATCCGAAACGTCCGTGCGGAACTCCCGGAGTTTGCCGAGGATCTCCGCCGCTCGTTGGACGTCGCGAGATTGGCGGGCCATTTTCAGTTCCTGCTCCAGCCGCTCCTTTTCCATCTGATTCTGGTTGCCTTGCGATTTCTTTCGCAAATCGTCGACAGCGGCCTCATACTCGCGGAAGATCTGTTCCACCTCGTCTTTCTGCTTCCATTCGAGCTTGAGTTCCTTTTCCAGGATCCTCGGGTCGAGGACTTTCGTATTGATCTCCTGTCCCCGACCGCCGCCAAAGCCCCGCACGTCGACGTTTCCGGACCGACGGTCCTGATCGGAACCCAGCCGCATCGGAGCCCCCCCCGGAGCGGGCGCACCAAGTGGCGCAGGCGGTGGGCTTGCGTCATGTCGGCTGTCGCCGATCATCGGCGGACCTGACGATCCCCGGCTGTCCCCCAGTCGAGGCGGATTCGTTTGTTGAGCGAGGGCCGACCCGACGACCATCATTCCCAGCACCATACCGATTAGCACATACCGTCTCATCACTCGCCTCCACAGTCATTCGAGCCTGTTACGGGAAGCGCCAATCCCCGTTTCGCCCGCGACAGGCACCCAGGGTCACCCCATTGCAGGCCATCGACGGCCGGTCGTCACGCGCGCCACAACCGGCCCACAGAGACATTATACTGCCCCAAGCTAATCAGGGTGGCAAGCCTTTCGGGGGTACAACAGACGGGCGGGGCGACGGGAGCTTGCCCCGTCGTCCCGCGGTGTGGACCCTACCCCTCTCCCCCGGCCCCCCCTGGGGTTTCAGGCTATTGTGAGCCACATCGTCCTATTGTTGGCCTACCTGTTCGCCCTGTTTGCCCCGCTTCTTGGGTTCCCCCTTACCACGTCCGACCGGCTGGTATTTCATCAACTGTTCTTTTTGTGCCTGGTCCAGAACGGCCAGTACGTCATTGGCTAGCTTCTGGTTCAATTCGGACTGGGCAGCGGGCTGATCCTTGGGGAGTGCTCGGCGATCCGTCTTGTAGCGGTCAAAGAGTGCCGTGATGCTCGTCTGCTGATCCGGCCTGAGCTGGAGTGTCTTGACGGCCTCTTCCAGTTGCTTGGGGTTGGCCAATGCGCCCTTTGGAGCGTTGGCCATGGCAGCCGCCACATCCTGAAGCTGCTTCTTCTGGTTCTCATCCAGAAGCCTCATGACGTCCTCGCAATACTTCCGGCCAAGTTCCGATCTCTGTGTCCCCTTGGCCTCTTTCGGCAAGCCCTTGATGGCCTCGCGATACTGTTGATCCAGCTTGTCTATTTCCGCCTTCTGGTCGGGCCGCACCTGGATCCGTGATAGGCAAGCCTTCAACATGCCCGGATTGTTCAACGACCCGCCTTTGGGACCCAGCTTGAACTCGCTTCGGAATACCTGCTTTTGGTCATCGCGGAGGATCTTTTCGATCTCGGTGACCAACTGCTGGCGGAGCTTGGCCGCTTCTTGTGCCGCCGGATCGCCCTTGCGGAGTTCTTGAAGTTGCTTGGCGAGTTCGGCGCCTTTCTGTTTGTCGCGGTTCTTGCGGGCCTGACGCATCTGGTTCTCAAGATCCTTCTGCTTGTCACGAACGTCTTGAGGCGTTTTGCTTTCAAGGTCTTTCCTGGCCTGTTGGTACTCCGTAAGTAATTGTTTGAGCTGATTTTGCTGATTCGCGTCAAGTTTGAGTATCTCGGTTAGCCTTTCGACGTTCGTCATCGGGTCGCTACCCCGCATGCCCTTGCCGCCCCGTCGGCCACCGTCGGCCTGCCCGGTATTCTGGTCCTGGGCGTAGGCCACTGATGAGGCGAGCAAACCAGCCACCGAAAGTGTCAAACACCACCGCTTCATGATGAGTTCTCCTGTGGAAAGACGCGGCATGGTTCAAGAACGGTGACGGGCTTCGAATCACCCGTCCACTGTCAGATTGAACGCACGTTTCGGCGAGGCGCCTGTCCCCGTTCTTAAACCATGCCCAGAACTTGAACGAATCCTGCGCCCTGTGCGTGTCCGGAGCGCCACGGCACCGGCCTCCCTGACAAGGCTGAACGGTCTGGAATGCTTGGTATTGCATGGAATTCCTGCGACTCCTTCGGGCAGGTTTACATTCGAGCGCGGGAGTTGTCGGCCGGCCGGCATATGGGTATGGTTGGCTATCGTCGGCTTCCAGTTGGTCCGGAGATCTCGGATGTCCCACGAATACGCAAACCAAGTCGCACTCGTGACGGGCGGGTCGCGGGGTATCGGCCGCGGCGTCGTACTGGAACTTGCCCGGATGGGCTTTGACGTGTCGATCGTAAGCGTCAACGCCGATCCGGCGGTGACGGACCGGGGAGCCTATCGAGTCCGGTCGGAGGTCGAGGAATTGGGGCGGCGGGCGGTCGTCATCAAGGCCGACGTGGGATGCGACGACGACTGGCAGCGCATCCTCGACGAGACGTTGGATGCCTTCGGTGCCGTCGACCTGTTGGTGAACAACGCCGGCGTGTCGCTGCTCCAGCGGATGGACATCCTCGAGACCACCACGGCGAGCTTCGATCGGCTGATTCGGATCAACCTTCGGGGCCCGTTCTTCCTGACCCAACGCGTGGCCAGGCAGATGATCGCTCAGGTCGAAGCAGGACGTCGCCGACCGATGGGCATCGTCATCATCTCCTCGATTAGTGCCTACGCCGGCACGACGAACCGCGCCGAGTACTGCATCAGCAAAGCAGGACTGAGCATGATGACCGTGCTGTTTGCCGACCGGCTGGCGAAACACGACATCGGCGTATACGAGATCCGGCCCGGGATCATTGCCACCGACATGACCGCGCCGGTTAAGGCCAAGTACGATAAGCTGATCCTCGAAGGGGATCTGCTGCCGCAGAAGCGATGGGGCACGCCGGAAGACGTCGCCCGCGTGGTCGCCGGCATCGCCCGCGGCGACCTGGCTTACTCCACCGGCCAGGTCATCAACGTTGACGGCGGCTTCCACTTGCGTCGGTTGTGAGTGACGATCTTGTGCACCATCGACAGGAAGACCGATCAGGCAAGTCCCGGCATCTCCAGACGCGACCTTCTGCTGGCCACGGCATGCGGCGCGTTCGGTCTCGCTACGGCGGGCCGGGCCTCGCTTGCTCAAACGGCGACAAGGTCCTGGTCCTTCCAAACGATTCGCACCAAGACGTTGGAATACATCGAAAGCATGCGCCGGCCGGACGGTCCTTACGGTGCTTACCTATACGCCGTCGGCATGTCCGAACCCACGCTCTACAGTTCGACCTACGCGGCCATGACGCGGCATCTCTATCACGATCTGGACTCGCTGACGTCACAACAGAAGAAGGAATGGATCGCCTACCTCCAGTCGCATCAGGACGACGACGGGCTGTTTCGCGATCCGGTCATCCACAACCAGGGTTGGTACACGGGTGATCCGGAGTGGTGCGGGCGGCGGCACCTGACGTGTCATGTGGTCACCGCGCTGGCGTGCCTGGGCGCCGTGGCGACCAAGCCGATGCGGTTCCTCGAACCGTTTCTGAGGGGCGAGGGTCTGGTGAAATGGCTCGAAGCTCGCGATTGGAGAAGCCGACCGGACTTCGTCGGCAACGAGGTTCTCAACGTCGGAACACTCATTCAATACGCCCGCGACTTTCAGAAGGATTCCCGATGCGCCGGTGCGATGAAGACGATGCTTGATTGGATGAACGCGCACCACATGAATCCGGCCAGCGGGCTGTGGGGCGGACTCGACTTGAACGATCCCAAAGAGCTGTCCCGGGCGGTTCAGGCGGCGTACCACTTTTGGCTGCTTTACTTCTACGACGGCGTCGAGATCCCGCACCCCGATCGCGCCGTGGACCAGATCCTGCGGACGCAGAATGCCGCCGGCGGCTTCGGATGGGGCGTGCATAACGCCGCGAACCCCCTCAACAGCAGTGCGTGCGAGGACATCGACTCGATCGATCCGCTGGCGAGGCTCATGGTTGCTCGGACGTATCGTCGCGACGAGATCCGTCGATCGCTGCGGCGCGGCCTCGAGCGCGTCCTCGTCAATCAGAACGCCGATGGCGGCTTCGTCTTCATGCGCGACGCGGCCTTCGAGTACGGGCACCCCGCCCTGGCGTCCGGTCCCAACGTCAGCGCGATGTTCCCCACGTGGTTTCGCACGCTGACGCTGGCCTACCTGGGCAAGGCGCTCCCCGATTCGGTCGTCGGTACGTTCGATTGGCAGTTCTCCAATTGCCCCGGCCTTCAGTTCTGGCGGATGAGCTAGCCGCAGACCCCGAGTCGGGCTACCATGACCGTCACCCATTCGAGAGGTCGCGGATACTCGGAGCGACGGCATGAACCATCTGGCCGATCGAAGCGGCGGCATGGGGAAGTGGTTCATCTGTGGCGTTCTCTTCCTTGCGACCGTCCTGTGCTACCTCGACCGGCAGACGATGTCGATCTGCGCGCCGAAGATCACCGAGGAGTTCAACCTTTCGAACGAGCAATTCGGCGATCTGCTTTCGGCGTTCCGCTGGGCCTATGCGATCGCTCAGATCCCCGCGGGTTATCTGGCGGACCGGTTTTCCGTTCGCGCGGTCTACGCATTGGCCGTCGGGCTGTGGTCGGCGGCGGGAGCGGCCGCCGCGTTCGTCGCCGGACCGCGGATGCTGGCGTGGACCCGGCGCGTCCTCGGCGTGGGCGAGGCGTTCAACTGGCCCTGCGCGTTGCGCGTGACCGCCAACATGCTGCCGCCGGAAGATCGCGGTCTGGCCAACGGCTTCTTCAGCAGCGGCTCGGCGGTGGGGGCCATCATCGCCCCACTGATCGTTACGCCGGCGGCTCACTACTTCGGCTGGCGGACAGCCTTCTTCCTGGTCGGGGCGCTCGGCGGGCTGTGGCTGATCCTATGGTGGGTCGCCACCCGCGGGTCCGGTTCGCCCGACGGGACAAAGTCGGGCAGGACGATCGAGTCGGTGAACGCGTTCGGCGGTCCGTCGCTCGGGTCCCAGCTTGTCGTCATGCTTACACACCCCGGCTTCTGGTTGCTGATGATCGTCTCGGCGACGATCAACCCCTGTTGGTACTTCTGCGCCGATTGGATTCCCAAGTACATGCACGACCAGCGAGGCTTCACGTTCCTGACGGCCGGGCTGGTGGCCACGCCGATCTTTCTGGGTGCCGACCTGGGCAACCTGGGCGGTGGCGGGCTGGTGAAGTACCTCTGCGCCCTTGGATGGTCCGTCCGCCGGGCACGGGGGACTGCGGTCAGCATGGGTGCGGCATTGTTTCTACCCGTGGTGGCCGCCGGCTATGTGGGAAACCCTTATGTGTGCATCGGTCTGTTGACGATGGCGGCTGTCGGCATCATGGCGATCATGGCGAACTACCTGGCGGCGCTACAGGACATCTCGTTCGCCAGCGTCGGCCTGGTTGCGGGCATCCTGGGCTCGTTCGGCAATGTCGTCGGCGCGACGGTCAACCCGTGGATCGGCCGCTACGTGGATACGACGCACAACTATCACTTTATTTTCGTCTTGCTCGGCATCTTTCCGCTCATCGGATTGTTGGCGCTGTTGGCCTTCGACACCGTCGTTGCGCGACGATCATGAACGAGGAGCCGCCATCGCCGGCAGGGGACGCGAGGTCGATGCGACGGAGCGCGCGGCGGTCTAGATCGGAATGCCGGTGATCCGCGCCTCAAAGACCATCTTGTCGTCGACGACCCCCTGGAATGCACAGATCGATCGGCGAGGGCGGATATCCACGCTGGTGCCCAGCAGATACAGACGGCGAGGCGGTTCGACCACGCCGCGAAACTTGACGCCGTCCAGGGCTGTAAAGGCGAGGAATCCTTTGAAGTTGAGCACGACGTGTGTGTAGTAGGCCGCTGCTTGGGCGGCCATCTCGATCATCAACACGCCGGGCAACAGCGGCCGGCCCGGGATGTGTCCCCGCGTCCACCAGGCATCGGTGCGGATGTCGGCAAAGGCGATCATCCGCTCGGCCTGCGTGTCGACCATCACGGCGCCGTCGAGCAACATAAACTCGTAGCGCTGCGGCAACGCCTCGTAGATCTGCTCGCGCGTGAGCACGATGCGAGATAGATCATACTGGCTCATCTCAAACAACAGAGGAGGTGGCATATCGGATTTCGGCAAGAAACGTCAAGATACGAGAAACCTAAGACGCCGAAACAACGGATACTTCAAGTTTGTGAGTCCCGTGAGCCGGGGCGATTCAGTCGTCCGCGTGCGAGGGCTCCGGTGTCTCGCTGATAGGCTGCGGCCGCATGAGGTCCACGGCAGCCCCGTTCGCGTCGTCGACAATCACTGCTGCTCGGGCTCCGACGCCGCGGAGCGTGTTTCCAAAATCTTCTGACGAACCGCCTGAGCCGCCGCCTTGATTTCCTGCATGGACTTGCGGACGCGAGTGCCGGCGGCCTTGTTTCCGCCTTCGGCCTTGGCGACATCTTCCGCGGTCTGCTCGACCAGTTTCTTTAGCTGTTCGTATTCTTCCATCGTTTCATCTCCCGGATTGCAGACCAAGCTGACCCCGCGAGGAATTCACAAATAGATTCTAATCCCCCACGGCCGTCAGACAATAGCAGAGTGGAACTCGAAATGCAAACGGTCTGGGTTCTTCCCGGGGGCGGGCATAGCCCGCAAGTCCGGAGCGAGGCCGATTCGCCTTCCCTTGGAATCCTCGAGATTCGCGAAGGTTCCGGCTGTTGGCAGTGTAGGGAACCGTTGGTGCCGGACCGCGAAGGTATTCCGTGAAGGGATCGGACTAAAGCTCGCTCACCGATCCCTATCCGTTTGCCGGCGACTCGAAGTGGGTGTTACATTCGGCGATCAGAGTGGACGCTTCAGCGGGGCTTTTCCGCTTGGCGGCCGCGATGATCCGGCGGACCAACCGGTCGATCCGGTCGATCCGGCGCCGTGAGGGCAGACGCAACGGCAGTATCCGCAGGAGAGAGATCTTGATCTGGGCCTGCCGGCGCGATTCTTCCTGAGACAGGAAGCGATAGATTTGGGTGGTGGCGACGCTGTTGAGATAGCCGAGCAGGTAGGGATACGTCAACCCCCACTGGATCCCGCGCTCGGTCAACCGGCAGGTGAAAAGGGTATTGTCGGTGTAGTAGGTCCGATCGGTCTGGCCCAGATAGGCCGCGATGATACCATCGCCTGTCTGACGAATCAGAATGCGCCGCGACAGGTGATGGATCCGCGGGTCGCCCTGGAACTCCCAGTATTCATCATGGCGACTGGGTCGTCCGCCGCGCCCGACCCCCTTGACGCCGGGCCGGGGGCGATAGGTTATGTCCACCCACTTGAAGCGAGCCGCGGGCGAATCCCAACGGACGACCCAAGGCTCGATCTGTCGTCCTTGGAGAAGTCGTTGCAGGTGAGGCGCCGTCTTCTCGGCAAAGAACAGCCTGTGCCGACAGTTCCGCGTGTGGATGCCGACGTCTGCGACGTCGGCGACGGTTCCGAAGGGAACGACGTTACCGGGCTTCCACGGGCCTGTCCGCTCTCGTTGTGTGAATCGGCCGGCCTGCCAACGTGCCAGCCGGTCTCCGTGCAATCGGCACACGCGGCGATGGGCGGGGGTCGGATCAAAGATCACCGCGCCCGGCGCGTTTGCGTAGAGAGACTGCCGGATCCAATGCCCCTTCTCGGGTGCCAAGACGGGATCCGACGGGCGATAGGTCGGCGCGGCGGTGTACCAGACCTTGGCCGGCGGCTTTCCATACACAAGGGCAAAGCAGCATGCGTAGATCTTCCGGCCGAAGGTAGTGACGGGCAGGCGGACCACGTGATCGATGCGGTGCGCCAGCAATTCGCGGCGGAGGGGTTCCTTGCCCATTAAGTTGAGCCACGAATCGCTTGTGACCATCGCCAGAACGCCGCCCGTCCTCAACAGTTCCAGCGAACGATGCAGGAAGTAGACGTAGAGGTCGTCCTTGAAACCGTACCGGTCGAAGAGCCGGTCGGCATAGTCGAGTCGCGTCACGTCGCGCTGACCAAGATAGGGCGGGTTCCCGACGATCAGGTCGTACTGAACGGGTCCGGGCGGCGGATCCAGCAGGAAATTGCCGACGACGACTTGCGCTTCGGGAAGCCTTGTCCGCGCCGCGCGGACCGGACCCGACTGGATGTCGACGCCGAACAGGCTTGCCGAACCTTCGGCGCCTCCTCTGGGCGCTGCGTTGATTTCCTCTCGCATCGCGACGAGGAAGACGCCGTCCCCCACCGCCGGGTCAAGCACCTGCGGACGTTGTGCGACGTGCCGGCCCGCCCCGGCCGTTTTCCATAGACCTAGCGCGCGACGACAGATCCAACGGGCCAGTGCCGGGGGCGTGGCGACGCTGCCCGTCGGGTCAATTCGACGAAGGAATCGCCGACGTTCGGAGGCAAGACGACCGACGCTGTGATTGCTTGAGGTCAAGGCGCGCTCCCTTCACCTCGCGGTCTCCGCGCCGCCGCGCAGGCGAGACGTTTCAACGAGGACGCGACACCGCAACCGTGTGCCCAGAGATTACTACAACCGAGTGGATGGGTCGATGGGACGGGTGATCTTGATCGCCTTTGAACCTCGGTACTGGCCCAGCCGGCCGGCGAACTTGTTCCGGCCTTCGACCTGCATGAGGATCTCACTCTTGGCCGAACGATTGGTTTCGATGATATCCCCCGGCTGAAGGTTCATCAGGTCCTGAAGCGTAATGGTTGTTTCGGCAAGGAACGAGCGGATGTTGACGTGGCTGCGCTGGACGTGGTTCTTCAATTCCATGATCTGGCGTTCGCTCACCGCCTTCTGCTGATAGAGCAGCCAACTCTGAGTGGCCAGACGGTCCATTACCGGCTCGATGACGTTGAACGGAATACACAGGCTGATCGTGCCGGCCCGCGCCCCCATCTTGAGCTCGAAACCGACGACGACGACGACCTCGTTGGGGGCGACGATCTGAACCAGGTGAGGGTTTGACTCCGTTTCATTCAACCGGAATTTGACCTCGACCAGCGCCGACCACACCTCAGTCAGGTTGTCCAGCGCGCGGTCGATGATCCGCGAAATCAGACGCTGTTCGATGCTGGTCAGCGGACGCTGAGGGATGAACATCTCGGCGTTGCTTCCGCCCAGCAGACGATCGATGATCGGATAGATGATCAGCGGGCTGATTTCCAGGCACATCTGGCCGTCGAGCGGCGGGGCCGCCAGCAAGTTGAAGCAGGTCGGGTTCGGCAGAGAGTAGATGAACTCGCTGTAGGTCAACTGCTCGGTCGTGGTCACACGGACCTCGACGATGGTCCGCAAGAAACCGCTGAGTGAGGCCCCGAAATTGCGTGCGAATCCCTCGTGAATGGCCTCGAGGGCCCGCATCTGGTCCTTACTGACGCGCTCGGGTCGTTTGAAGTCGTAGGAACGGACGTCATGCTGCTGCTTTTGACGGCCTCGCGTATAGATGTCGGTCTTGCCGTCCGCAAGCTGGCCCGAATCCACGGCCGCCAGTAGGGCATCAACTTCCGCTTGATCAAGAACGTCGGCCATATGCGCACTCCTTGCGCACGGTCCCACGGCGCGGCGCAGGATCTGCCGCCTATTTGATTATCGGACAATGAAGGGGGGCGGCTTGAGGAACAGGTCGATTTCAGACATCGAATTCTGCCGCGTAAGTCGTTTGTCATGACGACCTTACTGAGGAAGCCAACGACGCCGGATTCCGCAAGCCTTGGCGGCTTCGGTTTGACGGTATACCATTGGGCTGCATCGTGACGTGAGAGGGTACGCCTTGGACTTCCAGATCGCCTGCACCTGCGGGCAGAACATGATCGTCGAATCCCAGCATGTGGGCCAAGATGTCCAGTGTCCCGGCTGCGGCGCCCTTCTTACTGTTCCCCCGGTGCCACGAAGCGGGGATCCGGTTCCCGTGGTCTGGCCACGATCAAAGGACACGCCCCCCGAGGTCGTCTACGAACCCACCCAAGCCCAGACCGAGTACGCCCCTTTTCCATCCGCCTTGCCCCGGATCCATCGGAAGGCGATTGCCTCACTCGTATGCGGGATCATAGGACCTTTCGCGTGTCCGCCTGTTTTCGGCGTTGCCGCGCTTGCCCTGGCCACTCAGGCCAAGCTGGAGATCCGCATGCGACCCGACCTCTACAGCGGATTAAGTTTCGCAACGGCCGGACAGATCCTTGGGCTCGCCGGCTTGCTGATCACGGTCGGATGGTGTCTCGTGGGCGGATGCTGGGGCTTCTTACGCGGTCTGCAGGGGTTCTAAGCAAGCTCAGATGCTCTCAGACGCTTCCAGGTGCTTGATCACGACCGCCCACTCAGGATCGAGGTTTCCAACATTGAGAACGGTAATCGGTTCAGGCGCAGCCGGCGCGACGACGGTGAGCGCGGCAGCCAAGAGCGGCTCACCTTGTGCGTCGAGTGGACCCCAGTGTGGCGCCTTCGGCGGATCGACGGTCAGCACATCTTCCTCGAGGTCCACCCTGGCACCAAGTCGTCTGAGGTTATCCGGTAGCGCCACGGGCACGTTGTCCTTGCTCACCCCACGGAATCGAGTGGTCCCGTCGGCGAATGCTGCGACCAAGGCGAGTGGCACGGCCAAGCCGGCGTGCCCCGCCAAGTCGATTTCCGCTCCGCGGAGCCTTTCACCCTGCGGCGGACCTGCCACAGCCACGGCATCCGCCGACTCTTTCGTCAACGCCCCAAACCGGCGATAGGCCGTCAATACCCGATCGATCATCGACGGACGAGGGTCGGGGCCCAGCTCAATCGCGACGTACCCGCCGGTGATCGCCGCCACGGCCCACAATGCCGCCGCCTCCGCCGGATCAGGCGGCACGGCGTACTCGCGCCCTTGGTACCGTTGTGGGGCGGCGACGATGAACTGAGTCCTCTTTTGCTCGATGAGGGTCACGCCGAAAGCGTCCACGACCTCGCAGACGGTGGCCAGTTCGGCCGGCGCCGGCGTGCCCGTGATTTCAATGAGGACATCGTGGGAGGCGTAGGGGGCCACGACCAGCAGAGATGCCAGTGCTTCCAGTGAGAGCTCGGCAACGGTGATCCGACCGCCGCGCAGGCCTGCACTCTGCATCGTCACCGGCAGCCGACCCACGTCGTTCTCGTATCCGATTCGCGCGCCAAGGTCCCGCAAGGCATCAACAATGAGGCCGACATGAAACCGTTCCTCGGCGGTTCCCCCCTCGATACGAAAGGGTCCGAATCCAAGCGAACAGATGGCGATCGCAAGGTGGGCGGCAAGGGGCGTGGGCAGCGACTCGAAGCTGCCTTCCTGCTCAGGCAAGTGTCCGCGCCGGCCATGAATCCTAAGCGTGCCACCGAT
Source organism: uncultured Planctomycetales bacterium (assembly GCA_964596165.1). Classification (GTDB taxonomy): domain Bacteria; phylum Planctomycetota; class Phycisphaerae; order UBA1845; family JAFGLZ01; genus CAYUQT01. The sequence goes on from CAZQTW010000028.1 coordinate 42,511, forward strand.
CGGGTCCGACTCGATGAGAACCCCCAGCCTTCGCAGAAGGTCGATGATGGCATCCGTGCCCCGTTCCAATCGAGTTCGGCGGAGTGTCGACATTCCGTCGGCCAGTGCGGCTGCAACGGTCGCAACGGTGCCGGCGAGGGCAGAACCCGGAAGCGAGAGTCGCGCCTTTGGCGGATGCTTCAACGGCCTGGCATTGAAATCACCCATGACCGGACCTCATGAACCTCAACCGATCCCGTCCTCGCCCGATCAGCGGAGAGGCAGGACTTCAATCGCCTTGGATCATGGCCTCACGCTGCGCGCCGCCGACCGTCCCGCCCCTGAACCGAACTCCAATGATCCCATTCTTGGGTAAGATGCCGCGGAAGTCCAGATCGACCGTCTTGTTGACCCCCTCCGCCCTTGCCAACACATTAACGACCTTCTCGTCATTGATGTGGATCGTCATCGGGCGCCGGCCGGCTTTTTAGCAGACCGTTCCGATAGTACACGCCCCGCGTCGGCAATGCCCGCGCGCCCATCTGTTCTCCGTCGCCGCGCATCCAGTTGTTCGTCGACGGGATCGCAATCGTGCCGTCCTGCGCAATCCGCTAACCGCTGTTGGAGGTGTGTTCGGGTGCGATGCCGACGGCGCGGTCCGGCGTCGTCCGGGGATAATGTTCCATCGCCTCGGCGGCGATGTGGACGCAGAGATTGCATTGCCCGTTCTGGCCGTGGTACCACGGCACGATGATGCCGTGACGATCCTCGACCGCATGGTGGGCGAAGCAGCGATTCTGCCTCGTCGCCGCCTGTGGTCTCGGCGGAACCACCTCCGAGACCCTCTTGCGTCAACCGGTCAAGGTGGGCCATTTCTGTCGGAATTTGTCGGGCCGGCAGAGTCGCGCTCAGGAGACGTTGACGTTCAGGTCGCCACTTAACTAAAATGCAGTCAGGACATTTCGGAAGTCATTTCTGCAGTCGTTTGGCGCATCGGCGCCGGGAGTAAGGGGCATGTCGATCGGTTTCTACTCTGTGCAAGAGGCTCAGGAACACTCGGGTCGGAGCGAGTTCGAGCTCAGGTCCCTCGCAAAGAGCGGCAAGCTCAGTGTGATTGAGGAGGACGGAACCACCTGGTTCAACGCCGCCGAGGTGGACAGTTTGGGCGGACCGGAGACGGCGCCGCCGCTGGTGCTCGAGGACATCACGGATACTCCGGCGCCTGCTCCGGCGGCAAAGTCGGCTTCACCGGGTGCACCGGCTCCTGCCGGTCAACCGGCCCAAACCGCGGCGGCGCCCAAGAAGCCGGACATCACCGAAGTGAAGATTGCCCTGGAACCGGAGGACGAGGCGCCCCAGCCCGACGGCATGTCCAAGATCCGGCGGTTTGGGGAAGGCGGAATCACGGCCGGCAAGGCCTCGCACGATACGTCCCACCTTCGCAGGGCGTTGGTGGAAAGCGCCGAGGTCGCGACGCGTTGCCGCACGTTCCACGCAAAGCTCAATGACGCTTCACTGTCCTACCTCGACAACTTGATCAATGAGTGGGTCGATTCGAATCCCGATGTCGGCATCAAGTTCGCCACCAGCAGCATCGGCGTCGTCGAGGGCAAACACGCCGAACCGCACCTGATCGTGACCGTGTTCTACTAGACGAACCGGCACGCCGGTTGCGCCGTCAATCAAAGCCGCGTTGGGAAGCGGTGTCCGCGAGCAGCGTATGGGGAGTGGTCTTGTCCGCCCGCGTTCGGGCATTCGGAAACGCCTATGCCCGGTGGGCGAAACACGCCCCATCGGCTGACGCCCCTCTCGGCAGCGGTGTGAAGACTCACGCGCCCGGGATGAAACGTGGACCTGCCTTGTCGACCGATCGATGGAAGGCCGCCCGAGGAAGGGCTACCGGACGACAACCACACAGGCGATCGAGGCCCGGGAGGGATCGCTTCTCACTGATCCGCCGCACGGCTCCGCACGCCGTCATCGACGCCTACGACGGCAGCCCTGCAACCCATTCCTGCATCTCCTTCTCTCGTCGCTGCAACTCCGGGCTTATGTCCGTCCCCAGCGTCAACTTCGCCGTCAGACCACCGTCGACGGTGATGTCTATGCCGGTGACGAAACGTGATTCGTCCGAGGCCAGATACAGGGCGCAATAGGCGATGTCCTCGGGCAGTCCGGTGAGGTGAAGCGCCTGGTAATACTTGTAGCGTTCCTTGACCACGTCGCCAAATCGTCGCTGAAACTCGGCCTCGTATTCCTCCCCATATCGCCGTCTGATCGCCTCCGCCTGTTCGTGGACCTCGATCGCGCCCGGGGAGATCACGTTGGCGCGAATCCCGAATGGCGCCAGTTCCATTGCCAACCCCCGCGTTCCGGCGATGATGCCCCCTTTGCTGGCCGCGTAGACCGAGTAGGGTCCGGCCGTTGCCAGGGCGTGGACGGACGACATGTTGATGATCGACCCCCCGCCGGCCTTCTTCATGTGGGGGACGGCGAAGTGAGTGGTCATCCACACGCTGCGCAGATTCGTGGCCATCAGACGGTCAAACTCTTCGACCGTTCGCGGGTCGTCGATCGCGTAGCAGGGCCAACCGACGCCCGCATTGTTGACCAGAATGTCGATCCGGCCAAATTGCTCGACGGCAAACCCGATCATACGTTCGATGTCCTTCACAACCGCGACATCGGTGATGATGCTGGCGACGGCTCCGCCCGCGGCGGCAATGGCTTGGTGAACGTTGTCGAGCTGTTTCTTCGTCCGGGCGGCCAGCACGACCTTGGCGCCCTCGGCCGCGAACAGCCTGGCGATGCCCTCGCCGATTCCACGACCGGCGCCCGTGATGACCGCCACCTTGTCTTTCAACCTCATGTTACGCACCTAGCTCGATGAGCCGTCCTGCCCCCGCTCGAGATGGTCCGGCGCCAATTCCTGTCCTGCCCGCAGCCGCTGAATGTTCGGCCAGTGCCGGATGACCACCAACGCGGCGATTGCCACGGCGAAGATCACCAGTGGGACAAGCGATCTCAGGGACCATCTCGCGGCCAAGGCCGTTCCCACCATCAGCAACGGAAACGCCACAACGGCCGCGATCGATGCCACCGAGATGTATCCGCTGGCCCACTTCACGATCCACCAGAGGACGAACGCCAGTAGGCCGGGCAGGGTGTAGTAGGGCCAGATCGCCAGCACGACGCCCAGCGCGGTGGCGACTCCCCGACCGCCCCTGAACCCCAGGAAGATCGGGAGAAGATGCCCCAGGATGGCCGCAAGTGCCACCGCCAACCACGCCACCTGGCGCCAGGGGTCGACCTCGGCGCCCGGCGCGAGCCAACGTCCCGCGAGCAAGACGGGGACGAACCCTTTGAGGGCGTCGAGTACGAGAACGATGAAGAACCACGGCTTGCCCAAGACCCGTCCGGCGTTGCTGGCCCCGATGTTCCGGCTTCCGACGTTTCGGATGTCCACACCCTTGATTAGACCGGCAATCAGACCGAACGGAATCGAGCCGGCCAGGTAGCCAATGACGACGAACAACACACACACGCTCATAAGGCTCATGACCTTTTCCTGTCGTGGCGCACTTCCTCGTAAACCTTCAACAGCTCCTCGGCGTGTCTGGCCATGCTCAGCCGGTCGCGGAGCCCTCGTCCCTGCGCGCCGCAGGCCCGGCGATGGTCGGGATCCGCCAAGCGTCGGATCCGATCGGCCAACTGGTCCACCTCGTCGGCTGAATCAATGACATAACCATGGACTCCGTCCTCAATGACGTCGGCCGCGCCGTTGTGCCGCGTGGTTATGACGGGTAGGCCGCTGACCAACGCCTCGAGCACGACCCGGCTGCACGGATCGTAGTACGTGGGATGGATGCAGATGTCCGCAGCCTGGTAGAACGCCGCGGCCCGTTCGGTGGGTCCCACGAATGTCACGCGGTTGGCCACGCCTCGTCGTTGAGCCAATCGTTGAAAGCGACCTGGGTTATCGCGGCCGACAACCAGCAGCCGGACGGGCAGGCCCTCCTTCTCCGTCAACCGCGCGACGGCCTCAATACCCGGACCGACCCCCTTGAGCCTGAAATTGTGGGCTACCAGCAGGAGGGCGATGTCATCCGGGCCAAGACCGAATTGACCGCGAATCGCTTGGCGCTCGTCCGATCGGCGGTCCTCGAAATCGGACGGCGGGTCCACCCCGTTGAACACCAGCCGGATACGTCGGTTGTCCACGTGGTAGTGCCGTTGAAGCTGCGCGACGACGTAGTGGCTCAAGGCGGCGATCAACGGCCTGGGGCGGTGGGCGAAGACCTTGGCCTCTTGCCTCAACAACGACCGCTGTTTTGCGTTGAATCGGTTGGCGATCCGCTTGACGTCGCGCAACCAGGGCGATTGGACAAGGGCGAGATTTCGCTCGACGCTTTCGGCGACCGTCCCGCCGCGGGGCTGATAGACGTCGCATCGGATCATGGGCAACATGGAGTGGACGACGTCGAACCGCTCCCGCTCGATGGCGGCTTCGGCTCGCCGTATGAATTGTGAGGTTTGGGCGTTTCGCGTGGGCACCTGGACACGCAGCGAATGAACGGTCATTACCGGTGAACTCGGAATCCGACTGGCGGTGAACACGTGGACCTCACAACCCCGTCCGGCCAAGTGACGGATGAACTGGGTGGTGCTTGTCTCAGCCCCGCCGCGCCACGGTTCCAGCCGCTCTATGACGATTGCGACTCTCATCATCGCGGGAATTGTACCACCACAACCGTCGGCTGGCTAAGGGTTTGGCGGTGTTGACTCATCGTCTTGGGCGTTGAGATGCCCCGCGAGCCGGGGCGCGGCGTTCACCTTGTTTTTCAAGGGGCAATCGGATAAGCTGAATAACCTGTCGATGCGCGGTCGGGCTGAATTCAGCACCGACCGCTCTGCATTGAGTCGGCCGCGTGTTCGCCGTCGGAAAGGTGTCAGCCGTGGCAAAAGGCAAGAGATCTCCCGCGCTGTTTGAGGTCATCAATCGCGCTCAGATCAGTGGTCAGGAGCCTCGCCTCCAGATACCGCAATGGTGGCGGAATACCCTTGAGGCCGCTCAGGGCGATCCGAATCTCGCTCCGCCCCCTTCGCCGGAAGGCACGGTGGTCCGGCAAGAGCCCGCGGAGAACGAGGCGCTCAAAGACCCGGCACCGCCGCCGATTACCGAACATCCGGCGATTGCGACGCCAACCCTGCCGATCCGGCCCGAACCGGATTGGACTCAGGAAGAGGAAGAGGAAAGCCACGCATCCGAGAGTCTGGATGAGGCACCGCAACCTGGTTGGACGACGGAGTCCGACCCGCCGACCGAATCATCCGCAGATGTGCCGTCGAGCATCGTCCGGGTCTCGGACGGACGGATCATGTTCTCGCTCGATCTGGCCGGCGCCGTGATCACGGTGGGCGTCGTGATCCTGACGCTGACGGCGAGCTTCGTGATTGGGCATCATTACGGCCGCGGGACGGGCTATGAACTGGCTCGTCAGTCGCTACAGGATCAAGCGGTCGACAGCGTCGAGCGAGCACGTCGCATGCAGCCCGACGGGTCGGTCTTGGCGTTGGGCAACTCGGATCCGTCGGCCGGTTCGGTCAAGGCTTCGGTGGTTCCGGCGCGCAGGCCGTCGGCGCCATCCGCGCCCGCGGTTTCCAAGCCGAGTGAGTCGGAATCGCCCGCCAAGGTCAGCCGCCACCTCGGCTGGAATTACCTGCTGATCCAGCACTGCCGCGGAGAGGACGCCCGTAATGAGGCCATGAAAGCCGAGCGGTTCATCTGCTCTCAGCTTCCGGCCGAGAACGGACAACCACCCGTGACCGTCGAACCCCATCCCGATGGAGGGTTCATGGTGCTCAGCACCTTGGGTTACGCCTCGGGTGATGCCGTCGGCAAGGAGGCGTTCCGCAGGTTTCAGGAATCCATCGTGAATGTCGGCAAGCTGTACCGCCAGCGGGGCGGTGGTTACGACTTCCGAGATGCCTACGCCATGAAACTATCGCGCATACCGAAAGGAAGGTAGTGATGTCGTTGGATCGAACACTTAAGAGCCGCAGTGCCCTGATTCGCCATCGCAACGTGTTGAGTCGGGCCGAGCGGTTGGAGAAGCTGGCAGATGAGGAGCGGTGGGACGAGTCGAAGAGTGTCTTCGGACTGCCGAAGGTCGCCCATCGCAAGAGCGCCGCGGGACACAAAGGCAAGAAGGAAGAGAAACCGGCGGCCGAGGGCGCTGTGGCCGAAGGCGCCGGGGCGCCGCCCGAGGCGACGGCCGATGCCAAGAAGCCGGCGGACGCCAAGAAGTCGGCCGATGCCAAGAAGCCGGCGGATAAGAAGGGCTAACGTGCTCATTGGATCGGATTGCCTGGCGGCCGCCGTGCGGTGAAACGCGGCGGCCGTTTGCTTTGATCGACAACGTAAGGGAAACGCGCCATGTCATCGGACCGGTTCATCGCCAAGCGGATGGGACTCATCGACGCCTCCGGCGTTCGTCGAATGTTCGAGCTGGCGTCCTCTCGACCCAACGCGATCAGCTTTACCATCGGCCAGCCGGATTTCGATGTGCCCGAGCCCTGCAAGGCCGAGGCCATTCGCGCGATCCGGTCCGGTCGGAATGCGTACACGGTAACCCAAGGTATCCCCGAGCTCCGCAAGCGAATCGCCGAAGAACTGAAACGCCGGTATGACTGGTCGCCGGGCGTCATCGTGACCTCAGGCACGTCGGGCGGCATCCTGCTGACCCTGTTGGCTTGTCTCGACCCCGGAGACGAGGTCATCCTGACCGATCCGTATTTCGTGCTTTACAAGCACGTGATCAACATGCTGGGCGGCAAACCGGTCTTTGTGAGCAGCTATCCCGACTTCCGCATGCCCATCGCCGGCATCGAGGCCGCCGTCACGAAACGGACGCGGATTCTGCTGCTGAACTCGCCGTGCAACCCGACGGGCACGATCTACAGTGAAGGGGATCTCAAGGCCGCCGCCGAGCTGGCCCGCAAGCACGACCTGCTCGTCGTCACCGACGAGATCTACGCCGACCTGACGTTTGACGGCGCCTGTCCGAGCATCGTGCCCCACGCCCCCGAGCGGACGATTCTTCTCAGGGGCTTCAGCAAAGGCCACGCCATGACCGGCTGGCGGCTGGGCTACGCGGCCGGACCCGAACCGTTAATCCAAGAGATGATCAAGGTTCAACAGTACACCTTCGTCTGCGCGCCGAGCATGGTTCAGTACGCCGGTGTGGTGGCCATGGACACCGATGTCTCAAGTCATGTGGCGGACTATCGCCACAAGCGCGATCTGGTCTACAACGGACTCAAGGACGCGTTCGAGGTCGTGCGGCCCGGAGGCGGTTTCTACATCTTTCCGAAGACGCCGAAGAAGTATGCGAACGCAACGGAGTTTGTTACGGTGGCCGCCGAGCACGACGTGATCATCGTTCCCGGCAATGTCTTCAGCGGCCGCGACACGCACTTCCGGATCAGCTACGCCACCACGGACGACAAGATCGTCCGCGGCTGCGAAATTCTGTCCAAACTGGCCCAGTAGAGATCGACGAACGGGCTATCGCGATCGGCCGGGCGGCGGCAGCGTCAATTTGACCTCTTTGTTCATCGCCGGGATGGGGACAACGATCGTTCTCAGTTGACGCGGCGGCGCCTGGCGATGGTGATACACGCGGAGTTCGACATCGGCCCACGCCGGGTCGCCGCAGGCCAGCGGAAATCGACCGATCAGTTCGAATCGGTCCGTGTCCGTCAGCATGCTTCGCAGGACCTTGGCGGCCGGTTCGTCCCAGTCGGCCCTTGCCGCCTCCGGCATGTCGGGCAACTGGGATTCGACCACGATGTAACGGATGCCGTACTGATGGAGCAGTTCGGTGATCTTCTCCGGGGTATCGCGATGGGTGGTGTGCCGCCAGCGGGCCCTGGCCGCTCGAGAGTAGAGCATCTTGCTTCCTCGGAGTGTGATGATCCGGTCGGCCGCTCCGGGATTGGCACGGACGTCGAAGACGAACTGCCCGTCGCGGACGGCGTCGACCAGAACGACATCCGCGTCGCCGCGCTGCACGAGCAATTGGACGGCGGCGGCGTAGTCCGGCAATCGCCGCGTCGGCGTCATGACGCCGGAAACAAACTGATAGCCGATCAGCAGAGTCAGTACGACCAACCCGACCGGCACCTTTCGCCGGCGGGGCCAGTAAGTCCAGCCTCGGCCCGTCAACAGCGTCACCGCCGGTATCGCAAAAAACAAATAACGCGGTTCCTTCCAGGCCACCAACGTCTGTTGAAGCCAGACGATGCCGAACCAGAGAAGGACGAACCGGATTCCTTGCCACTGTCGCTGTACGATGATGGCGGCCATTCCGATCAGATACGCGACGATCAACGGCCAGCCGAGGATCTCGTCGCACCATTGGAAGTACTGGGTATACGTGTTCCACTCGCCGAGATGATGCCAGGGGCGCCGGCCGGAGACGAGGCTGCGGCTGAAATCGGCATCGGCGTAGTACTTGTCGACGAGGCCGTATGCACCGAGAATCGCGAGGATCAGCAGGGCCGCGGAGGCGACCATCATCGCCAGTCTTACCTCGCTCAATCGCGGCTTGCCCGTCCTTTTGGGCGGCCAATTGCCACGAAACGTCGCCACTGCCCCGACGACAACCAGGTGAAGCGCAAACAGAGCCGGCAGGAACAGGGTCGTCTGCTTGGTGAGGATTGCCGCGGCGGTGCAGAGCGCGCACAGGATGGTCCATCGCCACGAGGGCCCGGCATACCACTTGCGGTAGCAGACGGTCGCGAGGATTGCCATTGCCGCGGCGGGCCACTCCAGCATCACGTCCCGGAGCCACGGCAAACCGAACGGGACCGTGGCCATCAAACCGGCCGCACACCAGGCAGCGGGGCGGCCGAACAACAACACACCAAGGCAGTACAATCCAAGGACGGCCGGCAAGGCCATGAATACGACCGTGCCTCGGGCGACGGCCTCACTTACGCCGAAGAGCGCATAGGCGGCCGCCTCGATCAACGGATGGAACGGTGGGTAGTACACCAGCAATCCGAGACAGGGATAGCGAGCGTAGTACTGCGCGGCCCAGTCGGAGAGCTTTTGGCCGCCCGCGCGGGTTCGCACGAGATCGTACAAGGCGACGCCGTCCATGGCATGAAGCGGGGCATCGGACCAGCCGAATCCTCCGACGCGGATGTCCTTGCAGCCGAGAACGAGGACCATGACGGCGAGCACGACCATCGCGGCGACGTCGAAAGCGAGCCGACGGTGCCGGTCGGTCGGCCATTCCGCCGGCACCACGCGGACCTCTTGGAGCCATCGGCGGCGACGCTGTTGACCTCGGCGATTCACGGGGCTGCTTTTCCCTTGCGATATGCGGCGTCACGCGAATCCGGGAAGACACGCGTGACCCGACTGGAGACTAGTATTTCGAGAGCGCGCAAGCAAGCGTTTTCTACCGCCCCTCCATGGAACAGCGCGATTGCGAGTGTCTGCCCGTCCCGCCGGGCTTTTCTTGCGGGGCGGAGCTCCGTTTCATCCGTCGTGAAGGTCACTCCGGCCACTGGAAATCCACGACCTGGAGTTCGATGGTTCTGCGCCCGTTGAACTCGTTGACGATGGGTTCAAATGCGAGTCGACAGCGACGATGGTCGCGCAGGAGTTGCTCGCATCCGGCCTGTCCGAAGGCAATGGCCTTGCGAATCGTGTCGCCCTCTCGGACAGTGAGCTGGATGTGTTCGCCGCCCTTGCCGACGACACGGGGTTCGCCGGACAGCTCGACCCAAGGCGTGGCCCAGCGAGGTCTCGGATTGCCGGTTCCGAACGGGCCGAGTCGCTGAAGCTCCGCAATTGCCGGTTCGGTCAGGTCGGACAGTCCGATCTCGCCCTCAAGCCGGACTTGGGTCTTCAGATCGAACGCGGTGAGGGTGTTGTTGGCATACGTCGTGAAGGCATCGGCAAAGGCCTCGACGGCTTCCGCCTTGATTCGCAAGCCCGCCGCCATCGCGTGGCCCCCGAAGCCGATGAGATGCTGTCCGCATCGCTCCAATGCCCGGTACATGTGAAAATGCCGAATGCTGCGGGCGGATCCTTGGCCGAGACCGGATTCCAATCCGATTAAGACGGTTGGCCGACAGAACTCATCCACCAAACGAGAAGCAACAATTCCGATCACGCCGACGTGCCAGCCCTCTCGCGCGAGAACAATCGCCCGTCGATGGTCGCCGTCCATCCGTGCGTCGATCACCATCTGCCGGGCCTCTCGGAGGATCTTCTTCTCGAGCGCCTGGCGCTGACGATTCTGCTGATCCAGGTACAGGGCAATCTCGCGGGCACGGGTGGCATCGGCACGGGTGAGCAATTCGACGGCAAGTCGAGCGTGTCCCATCCGACCGATGGCATTCAACCGTGGAGCCAGCACGAATCCGACATGATACGAATCCAGCCGCTCGCCTTCGAGACCGGCGACCTCGATCAACGCCCGGATGCCCGGCGTCCGACAGTGCCGTAGGCCGATGAGGCCGTGACGAGCGAGGATACGATTCTCACCCACGAGGGGAACGACGTCGGCGATCGTTCCCAGTGCGACCAGCGCGACGGCCTCCACCAGAAACTCGCGATAAGCGTCCGACACCCGGCCGGAAAACCCGGGCGTCAGGCGCTGCGCCACCGCCCAGGCCAGCTTCATCGCCACCCCCGCGCCGGACAGGTGGGGATTGGGATAGTCCGCCAGTCCCGAATGGACGACGGCAACCGCCTCCGGCAATTGACGGGGGAGGGTGTGATGATCGGTGATGATCAGGTCGACGCCCAATTCGCGCGCCCGGCGGGCCTGTTCGTGCGCCGTGATTCCGCAGTCAACAGTCACAATCAGCTTGGCACCGTCTGCCGCCAACCGCTCCAGCGCATCCGTGTTGAGGCCGTATCCCTCTTCCACGCGGTGGGGAACATAGAAGTCACATTGAGCGCCTGCGATCCTCAGACAGTGCCACAGAACCGAGATCCCCGTAATGCCGTCCACATCGTAGTCGCCGTAAACGACGATGGGCTCACGATTGCGGACCGCCGTCGCGATACGTTCCGACGCCGCGGTTGTGTCTGAGAGCATCTCCGGTGGGTACAAATCGCCGAGCTGCGGATCAAGGAAACGACGTGCCTCATCGATTCCCTCCAGCCCGCGGTTGTGTAACACCTGTGCGACGATCGGCGCGATTCCCAGTCGGGCGGCCATGTCATTGCGGCCCGACCAGGGCGGTGGAATGATCCATTGTCTGGCCATCGATAGCCCCGACCTCCGTGGGGGATCGGCCGGCATTGTACAACAAGAATGGGCGTCGCGCAAACGAAAACGGCACCGCAAGGTCGCGATGCCGTTGATTCCGCCGGAAATGCATCCAACGGTCGGCTGAAGGGATGATCAATCCGTTCCGTCGAAGTCTGTTTCCTTCAGGCCCACGTTCAGTTGCACGTCTGTGAACGTGTAACGTCCGAGCAGCTCCTGCTTGGCGTCGTCGGCATAACTGGCACACATGACCGGCAGGAGGGTCTGCTTCTCGAGATGATAGACCAAGACCTTGTCGGGGTACCGTCCGTTCTCGCCCGTATAGGGCAACCGACGCTCGAAGACGTAGGTCGCCTTGCCGTCGACTTCGCCGTCGCCCAGGTGCGCAAGCTTGAGTTCGCCGCTCTGCTCGGCGATCAACGCGTACTTCACGATCATATCCAGAACGTTGGCGAATCCGAACTGGTCGATGGTCCGACGAGAAGCGGCCTTTGCATCAGGGCCGTGGATTGGCATGAGTATCTTGTTGACAAAAACGCGGGCAATCGCGCCTTCGGGTTCGCATTTGGCGGCGGGCATGCCGCCCGTGGTCCATTTACCGGCTACGTACCACACCCGGCGCGCCTTGTCGGGGTTCTCCACCCAATGCATGTAGACACTGAATGGCTGATGCCGGAACTTCACGTTGGCGCTCTGGACCGGAGTCATGCGGCCGTACAAGTTCTCTTGCTTGGTGAACCGGCACGTGTAGTCGACCACTGCATCGCGGTAACGCCTTTGGGCCTCCCTCAGGAGGTCCAGCGGGGCTTCGTGGGCCATCTTGTCGATGGGATCGTCGTATACCGTCTGTGGCTGAATCGCGGAATCGGTAGGTTCGGCGACTGCAACCGTTGCACCAAGTCCCGGTGCCTTGTTCGAGCCACTTAATCCGGTCAGCAGACTCCGTCCTTGGATACAGAATGCCGCCGCCAATCCCAACCCCACCACCAGCCGGATCCGTCCACCAGACAGCCTCGGACGAATGCTCGTCATGTATGGCCTTCCTTTGTACTAGCGCGATTGAGCGGCGGTCACCGGGCTGGACGTCCACTGTTTTTCGCGTGTTCCGCCGAGAGGATACACAAATACCCTCCACGGGGGCTACAGCAGTCGTCCCAGTGCGATGCGGTCTACATTCGTTCAGGTAGAACCTTTGGGACCGATCGTTTCTCGCTCTCACTTCTGAACACCCGGCGTACGCACCTGCTGGTGTTATCGGTCGGGTACAGTCGAGAGCTCCAAGGAAACCTTTGGCAGTGCGCCACTGCCTGACAGATCAGTCCCACGCCGCGCCTCAAACCTGATCCGACCCCTACGCCACTAGTGGCCCGTAAGGGCTCGAATCACCTAGAAAGCAGTGCTTAGGATAGTGAGATGCTCAGCGGGCTACAAGTCCCTAGTTAGAAAAATCTTGCCACTGCTGGCTGACCCCCGTCGCAGCACCTCTGGACTATTGTACCCGTTGAGCAAAACGAAGTGGCAGCGCTACGCCGCTGCATGATGTTAAGTCTTTTGCTGGAAGAGGTTAAACTCTGATTGGATGCTTCTCGGATTAGTTCAGAAGTCACCTATCAAGTAATCATAAAAAAGCTTATTTGAATACCTTTGTAAGCGTCATTATCATCTTGACTCATTCACGTCATGCGGGGCTGGGCTCGACGTGGTTTCTGATAGGCCCAGACGCCGGGTCGTTCTCTCTTCGAGATCCGCCAGTGCCCGGTCTATCACGGCAATGTCGGCCTGACACGCCCGCAGTTGGGCGTCGACCTGTGACCTGATCGACTCAACGGGTTCGTTTAGCCGTTGTTGAAGCCGGGCCTCATGGCGCCGGCATCGTTCCCGCGATGCCAGCATAGCCGATCGAAACTGAAGATAGTCCGTCAACACGACGCTCACGGGGTCTGTCGGCTGTTGCGCCTCGTCTGGGGGCATCGTTACTTCGACGACCGCCCGCCACCGACCGTCAGGCAGTTCTTGCGATTCCACAATGCGGAAGCCCGCGATTCGCCCACCGACGGCGATTTGTCCATCCCGGATTGAGCTCGGAGGGGGTGCCCCGAGGGTGTCGGACAAGGCATCGCGGATTGCTCGAACCTCGGCCGCGCGCTTGGCCATCAGACGTCTTTGACCGGGCGAGAGATCCGTGCAGGAGGGTGGGTATCCCTCGGCTACGGCGGTGGTGGTGAGCCCTTCCGCCGCTTCGGTCTTACCGCCAGTGCCCGATCCCACCATCATCCACGTCCCAATAACCAGTGCCGTGGGCACCAGAGTCTTGTTGATCAGCACGGATTTCACGTCACACCTCGATTCCCGGACTCGGCGAGCCCCATCCGGGCTTCACCCGCTTAGACACGCGAGGAGGATGAACGTTAGTCGGTTTCCGGCTTGTGGATAGGGAGTCTGATCTCCACTTGGCAGCCCTGGCCCGGGCTGCTCTTGAGGGAGATCGTCCCCCCCATGTCCCGCACCAGTCCGTGGACGACTGCCAAGCCGAGCCCCGTCCCCCCGCCGCTTCCGACGGGGCGGGGGCCCTTGGTGGTGAAGAAGGGCTCGAAGACATGCCGCTGTGTGTTCTCGTCGATGCCGCAGCCGGTGTCCGTCATCTCGACAGCAACTTCGTCGCCCTCGGTCCAGAGGGCGATGGCGAGTTGTCCGCCGTTGGGCATCGCCTCGATGGCGTTATCCGCGAGGTTGCGAAGGACGGTCAAGAGCCGATGCCGCGGCACCTCACGGATGGGAGCCGAGTTCAGGTCCAAAGCCAGATCGATCTTGCGATCTCTCAGCCCGGGTTCGAGCTGATCGACGAAAGACAGGACGGTTTCGGTCAGGTCCCCGAGTTCATCCGGCCGTCGATCGCCCTCGGCGAAGGCCAGCAGGTCGCGCGTCAAGTTGCCGGCTCGGTTGACCGCCTCAGCGGTGATGCGCAAGGCTCGTCGAGCAACGGCCGGCTCATCACTTTGAATCGCGAAGTCCACCTGAGTGGCCACGCCGCCGAGGATATTGTTGAAATGATGGGCGACGCCGCCGGCGAGGGAGCCGAGCGAGGCCATCTTTTCCGATTCCTGGAGCTTCTTTTCCAGGTCGACCCGACGCGTGATGTCCCGAATGCAGGCGGATGCCCCGATGCATCGTCCGTCATTTGAGAGGATAGGCGACACGGTCACGCCCAGATGACGCGGCGCGGATTGTTGCAGGGTATGGACGATTTCGAACTCGCTGACCACGTGGTCCCTGATCGCCCGATTGAACATCTGCTCGGCGAGATCGCGGCGATTGGGCGGCATGACGTTGACCAGCGGTTGGTTGAGCATCCGTTCGGCCGGTGTGCCGAACATCGCCGCCGCCGCGTCGTTCCAGACGCGAATGCGCCTGTCCACATCGGTGGCGATGATGGCGATTCCCGCGCTTCGACACAGTTGTTCGAAGAATTCGCCGGTGATCGTCTCATCCGCGTGTTGAACGTCCGACAACTCAAGGCTCCTGACGGATCCCGGGCACGCTCCTCGGAGGGTCGCACCTACGGATGGGGAGTTCGGCCCGACCCTATCCACTGTACGCGTGGCGCCAGAAAGTATATCGACTCATACTGTTTGCCATCCACCTTGCGAGTCAGCAGCGCCCTCCCGACGACCGAAGCCAGCTTGACCTCGTCGCCCGGGCCGATCACCAGGAATCCGCCCGACCGGAGGCGGGCCGTGACGGCGAGTTCCTGGAGTATCCTCCCATGATACACGGGAACCCGGGTAATGCGATTGCCCTGTCGCGCCCATTCCAGCCGTCGTTCGTGCTGGCGGATTTCGGGCACCACCGTGAGGACGACCGTGTTGGGATCGTCGACGTCCACTTCGTGATGGACCTGCAGGACATTTCTGCTGCCGGGGAACGACTCGCCTTTCATCGTTCCGTCGTCTCGGAAGAAGAAGACGGTCTGGTCGTCGGACGTTCCGCTGACCTCCAGGCAGAAGACGCCCGCTCTTAACGGCACGGATTCGTGATACACGAGATGGTCGGGAATCGCATCGAGGATGACCTTGATGGGTTCCCATGCCTCCGGTCGTCCGATACCTGCTCGGAGCCCATTTCGACGCAAGGTGATCGCGTGCTGCGCGCCGATCACTTGTTCGTCCAGCCTCGACCAAATCCTCGATGATTCACTGATCGATCCGATCGGGACCTCAACCCGCAGCAGGTCCAGTCCGACGGTCAGCCGTGTCATTCTGGGGTCGCCGTGGCCCAGGGATTCCGGCGCCGAGTCGAGCAAATTCGCCGGTTCAGCCGCGGGTTGCGATGTCTGAGCGACAAAGGCGTCGGCCGGGGAAGGCAACGGATCGCTTGTGGCATCGGGCAGGCGGTCGTGGAGGCGGTCGTCCGCGACTCCCCAGTCCCCGAAGTAACCGCCTTCGGCGCAACCGGTCGGAGAGCAGAAGACGGCGACCGAGGCCAGTACGATCGCCGAGAGGGCATGCCATGTGAGGTGCCGGCGGGCCATATCCGGTCTAACCCATCCCTGGTCTGGTGTTCGCGTCCAATAGAGGCAGGCTACGCTCAGCCTCGCCGGGTGTCAACCGTTCGGCACGCGGTGTTGCACTTCAAGCCCGGTGTTCCTGCACGCTACGTGGGCGACAAGGCGTCGAGTTCGATTTCAAAGAGCAGATCGTCCCGGCAGATGTCTTCGTGCACGGGCACCACGGGCAAGCGGAGGCCCTTCGTGCGACAGTATCGCTGGACTTCGGTCCAAGCGGGAGGTGACTTTACATAAGCGACGGCACGCGACACGTCGGACCAGCCCATCCCCCTGGATTCGAGGATGGCGTGAACCACGTCCATCGTTCGCGCGATCTGGGCATTCACATCGCCGACATGAATGGTATTGCCGGCCGGATCGATGCTCGCGGTCCCGGAGACCAGCAGTCTTCGGTAATCCGGTGTCTCGATCTCCACCGCGCGGCTGAACGAGCTTCCGTACTCGAGTGCCGGACATTGCAGCGGCGAGGGCACGGGGAAGACACGCACCCGGTTCGTCTTGGGCCGGAGCGCGAGCAGGCCGCCGGTCAGCGCGCCGCCCGTCGGATTCGGACCGGCCACGCCCGTGCTTGCCGGCACCATGCCGTCATAGACACCTCGTTGGGTGAAGAACTCGTTGCGCGCCTTGTTGAATTCCGCATACCACTCCAGGATACGGTGGTTGAAGAACCAGGTCCGAACGACCTCGGCGAATTCCATCTTCGCCGCGCGCAAGCCGGCCTCCATCTGGTCGAAGACGTCAAGCGTCTGATCGAATCGTGACCGAGTGTTGTCCCTCGGCATCAACCCGCCGAGGCGGCAGTATTGCGCGTCATCATCCTCAATGAGGGTTCCGAGGATTCGCCCTTCGACCCGCACCGGTTCCGTGCGGGCGCCCGTGATAGCCCATGCCATCGTAGAGCCGGGGCTATCCTCGGCTTCGTTCTCGATCCAGGTTACGGGCCAGGTGACCTCGCCGAGGGCGGCCTTCAATGTCGCACTTCCCCCGCCATCCTTGTCGGACAGCCCGAAGACGTCCTGGGAGACGATGCGGGCCCGCCTCTGTCGAACGGCGTCCGCCACCTTGGCGAAAAGCGCCGCGGGCGATTCACCCCGTTGGTGCACAACGGCAATGAAGTGCTCCTCACACGACGGTCTACGCATCGTCGCGACGTGGTAGTGGGGTGAAATGCTTCGCTGCAGACCTGTCCTCTCCACCGTGATGTTTCGCTCCATATCGTCTTCCGTCCCCCAAGAAAGAGGCGAACTCATTAACGGGAGAGAACATACTCCGCCAGATCGTTGATCTGTTCCGGCGTCAAGTTGGACGTTTTCCCGTGCCGGTCCCCCGCGTTGAACTTCGTCAGGACGTCCGCAATGGTCACGGCCCGACCGTCATAGAGGTACGGACCGGTTCGCCACACCTCGACCAGCGTCGGGTTGTCGAATTTGCGGCCCTTCTCCATGTCCTTGCCCGTGCCCACGTCATACGGCTTCATATCGGTGTACAACGGACCAGGATGGCAATTAATGCAGCCGGCCGTCTTGAAAAGCTCCTCTCCTCGCTTGGCCGCCGGACGGAGTTGACCGTTGACCAGATACGGGCTCGGTACCGGTTCGAGCTGCTTGAGGAACTCGTCGATGGCCACCGCGTCTTCCTCGGGACGCACGGCAAACTGGATGTTCTTGATCCCCGAACGCACCGCAACCTCGGCCGTGTCCCGAATGCCCGTCATCATCACGGGCGGCGTCTTGTGCGAGAGGAGCATGCTCTTGGTGTTCTTCGGGTTGCCGATGCCGTCGTTGAGCAGGTCCCAATTGAATCCATCGACCCGTGCGTCGGGATGGCAGCTTGCACAGCTCTGCCAGTGCTGGAAGCACAGGGCGGCGTCGTTGAAGAACATCTCGCCCTTGCGGACGACCGTCAGCGGCTTGCGGGGGCCCAGCGCCAACGACTGGGCATTCGGCCTGACCGCCGGATTGATGTCGACGACACCCAGCGTGTCCGTGAAGTACTCCGCCGCGTAGGCTTTCGTTCCAAGCACCACCAGTCCGCGCGGGCCGTTTCCCGCGAGTTTCAGCCGGCGACGAATGTCCACCAAGAACGCCAGGTCATTCGGTACGTCGGCCGACGTCCGCGACGCGCCGGGCACCTCTTCACCCTTGGCGAGTCTCGCCAGTTTGTCGTGCATCGCCGCTCGGTCAACGATGCTGATCTCATGGGTTCCCGCATGGGTGACGCAAATGGTCTTGCCGTCCGCCGTGCAGGTGATGCCCCACGGATTGGCCCCGCCGTGGTCCACGTCGTCCAGCAGCACGGTATTGACCAGCGTCTTACCGGCCACATCGATGATGCTCATCGCGTTGGTGTTCATCCAGCCGCGTTCGAGCTGCGTCGTCGGCAGTTGATAGCGGGACAGGAGGTGCGTGGCGTAAGCGTGCTTGCCGTCGGGAGCGACACAAATCCCACGGACGCCACTGCTCCCGTTCGGCAGGGCTATTGTGGTCGCGGTCTTGCTGGCGATGTCAACGACCGATACGGCCGCCGCTACCACGTCCGCATCACCGGGTCCGAGAGGCAGCAGATTGGCGACGAACAGTTGCTTTCCGTCCGGGGTGATTGCGGCGGCGACCGGCTCGCGAACGACGGAAATGGTGGCTACCACCTTTTTGGCCGCCAGATCGATTGCCGCAACGTTGTTGTTGAACCGGTTGCAGACATAGAGGGTCTTGCCGTCCGGGCTGACCACCGGCGCTGTCGGGGTGTGACCCACCGCCAAGATCTCCCCGACGATCCTTCCGTCGGCGGCATTCACGATATGAACGCGCCCCGCCGGTTCGGCGCCGGTGACATAGAGGCAGGCCCCGTCGGGGGCGAGAGCAATACCGCCCGGCCGATCCGGCAGCGCGGTCGTCCGGGTCACCTTGGCTCCGGCCACGTCGAATGTCGCCACCGCCTTGGCCGTGTATTCGGTGACATACAGCGTCTTGCCGTCCTTGTCCGCGACCACGTTCTCGGGCGACAGAAACACCTCATCAGCTGATGTTGTACTCGCGAGCAGTGCCAGCAGACCCGCGCCCATCCACAGTCGTGCAGTGATCAATGCCATGCTCCGATTCGCGGCGGCGGATCGGTCCCGCCTGCCTTTTGCCTCGTCTGTCGCGGGTAGCCTATCGCGATTCCTTCTTTACCGCCACCTCCGCCGGACCCGCTTCGCAGATTACGCGGAATCCCACGTTCCAGACCCCCTGATACGGCCGGTATGACAAGCGGAAGGCCGAACGGGCGCGCTTGGGCCGATCGTAGAACGATCCCCCACGGACCACCTTGTCGGCATCCTCCCGGAGATCGTTGCGGCCGTCGGTTTCCCGGTACGGATACGCGGCGTAGGTCGTCCGCGTCCATTCCCACACGTTCCCGTGCATGTCGTGGAGCCCCCAGGCATTCGGCTGATATTTCCCGACTTCGGCCATCAGTTTGTTGCCGTCGTTGAAGCGCGGCTCCTTGGGCAGGAAATCTTGGTAAGGGCTGGGATTGGCGATCGGTTGCGGATTGATTCCGTCGACCGCCAGCAACTTAATCGACAGGTCGGCCAGGTTGGCGAACTTCGCAAAGTCGGTGTCCAAGTCGCCGTAGAACATCGGTGTGGCCGAGCCGGCGCGGCAGGCCCATTCCCATTGGGCCTCGGTCGGCAGCGTGAACGACCGGCCGGTCCTGGCACTCAGCCATTGGCAGAAGGCCATCGCCTGCTTCCATGACACTCGAATGACCGGTTTGTTCGGGCCGTCGGCCGGGTAACCCGGCGTCGTGTGGTCCTTGTGGTGCTGGTCGAAAAAGCCATTCTTGTGACGCGGGTCGAACTGCCGGAACTGGTCCGCCGTGACCTCGAATTTGCCCATGTAGAAGGGCTTTTCGATCTTCACGCAAGCCGGCGGTGTCTCGTCGATCTCGCCGGCCGGATCGCCCATGACAAACTCGCCGGCGGGAACGTACACCAGGGTCAGCGCCATGCCGTTGCCGAGGTCGAGATTCACCTCGGTCTTCGGCCCCCCCGCCGCTTGCCGCTTCTTCGCCTCGGTGACATCGAACGGCCAGCCGGAGATCGCCGGCTTCGGTAGTTCGGGCTTCGCAACGGGTTGCGGCTCAACGAACGTCACCGGATCGCGCTTGATGTCCGGGATGAGTTCCGGGTCCTCTGGACGGTTGGCGTACTTGGTTCGCATTTCAATGCGCCGCTGGTGATAGTTCTTGGGGATGGGGCGGTGCTCGGTCCAGGTGCCGTGGTCGGGCACGTTCAGATCGACCCAGGTGGCCAACCGATCCCACGCTTCGGCGTCCAGCTTCACGCCGTGGTGGCCCTTGGCCAGCATCTGGAAGAGTTCGCTCGTGTTGACGTGGAACTCCAGCGGGATCTGGAGGTAGTAATCGCTTTCCGGTCCCGGTCGGCGGACATACGGATGCAGCGCGATGTACGACGGCGTGAAGTTACCCCAGCCGTTCCTCGGCTTGGCGGTCAGATCGGGGATCTTCTTGCCGTCGGGCCGCGCCTGGCCGTTGTGGCAGCCGACGCAATACTTGTCGAGCACGGGCTGCTGCACGTCCCGCTTGAAGCTGAATCCGCGGGTCGGTCCATACCATGGTTCGATCTCCGCCGGTTTCTGAGTGGCGGCAAGGGTCTTGCGCGACGGCGGCGCCGAGTTTCGCTTCTCGTGGCAGCCGACGCAGGAGAGGACCTCGCCGGGCATGGCGGTGAACCAGCTCCGCATGATCTGGACGGCCTGGCCTTCCGCGTCGATCGGCTGAACGGCCAGCGGCGTGTTCGCCGGCACTCTGAAGACCGCCGAACCGTCCTCCAGGACCGGTACCGTGCCGAGGATCCGGTGAACGTCCCAGGGACCTTCGATGCCGACGTTAATGTGGCCGCCCATTTCCGGGTAGGTGTAGTGGTACTCGAAGATCCGTAGTCTCTTGACCGTACCGCGAGGCACGCCCGCCAGACCCGCACCCATGTAAATGTCCGAGAGATAGACGACGGCGTCGCGCCGGTCGAGTTTCACCCGATCCGGAACCACGGGCGGCTTGGGCGTCTTTCGAAACGGAACCGGCTCGAACAGCGCGTACCCCGGCTCTTCCTTCAGGAGCAGCATGTTGTCGAAGACATCCACCAGGTAGACGCCCCACAAGGAGCCCGGCGTCGGCTGACAGGTCGTGATGAAGTACTTGTCGCTCAACGGATACGGATGCAGGAACTTCGGCCAGACGCCGTCCACCAGCGTGTCCATGATGATCGGTTCGACCTTCTTCCCGTAACCGGGGATCCGCTGCACCGCCCCTTCGGCATCCGCTCGGCCCTTGGTCGGGTCGAACAGGATCAACTCGCCCATCCGAGGCACGCCGTGATGACCCGAGATGATCGCGACGATCTGCGTGGGATGGTTCGGAATCGGCCGGGCGTAGAAGGTCGAGTTCGGCCAGAAGGAGTTGCTGTGGTAGTAGGCCATCTGTTCCGTGCCGTCGGGATTCATGGTGAAAAGCAACCGGCTGAAGTAGTGCGGCGTGTCCGAATACTCCCACCGCGTGTAGAGCACGCGGCCGTTGTTCATCACCGTCGGGCACCAGTTGTGGTCCTGGTCGAAGCAGAGCTGGCGGGCGTTCTTGCCGTCGGCATCCATGATGCACAGATTGGCGACCGTGTTGCCCCCGCCGACGCACGGGATGCCCTGGAAGCATCGCGTCGAGTCGAACAAGACCCGCCCGTCGGGCAGATAGCAGGCGTCGTAATTGTCGACATCCGGCTCCTCGCCCGGCGTGACTTGGCGCAGGCCGCTCCGATCGGCCTTGATCTCCCAAATTTGGAATCGCCCATGGCTGCCCGGCATGGTGAACAACATCTTGTCGGCGTCGAAGTTCAGGTCGACATCGCCGACAAACTCCGTGGACTTCGGCCGGAAGAACGTGTTGAGCTTCCCGTTGGGTCCGACGGGAGAGAGCGTGGCGATTTCGTTATCGTACCCGGTCCTCGATACCGCGCAGTTGCCTTGCCAGTTCTGCGGAAGACCGAGGTTGTTCGTGCGGCGCCGAAGGACCAGCAGCTCATCGAAATCGAGGAGCGGGTTGGCCAGCAGCGCCTCGCGCTGCAGTGCAATGGCGTCATCGACCCGGTTGAGCATCGATTCGTCGCCCCGTGCCAGCGCCTGAGTGATCTCGGACACGAGCTTCTCGCAGGCGGCCAGACGTCCGAGGAACTCCGGTCCTTTCGCGTATTTATCGGGGTAGGTCTTGGCCAGATCTTCGATCGCCAGTCGCAGCGCCTTCAAATTGACCTGATTGACGCGGACCAGGCCGTCGCGGAACCGGCAGGCTTTCACGTACAGATCCAGCCAGCGCCGGTCGCTGGGGGTCGCCTTTGACTGGACCAGGGCGTCGAGTTCCTTGCGGACGCCGTCCCCGGCCGCTCCGATGTCGCCCAGCACCTTGCCGATCATGGCCTTTTCCATGTCGGTGCTGTCGCCGCTCCGCAACCAGGCCAGGTATCCCTGGCGCGGGATGTCCCGCATCATCCAACCCGTCTCGACGGGAAACGCCTGCTGGATCTGCTGCCACATCTGCTGGGGCAGTCCACGCTGGAGCGAGAAGTAGAAACCGTGGTCGCCGGTCTGGTTGTGGATCTTGATCAGAAGGCGGTTTTCACCGGCGACCAGATTCAGGTCGGCCCGGTCTTGGTCCGGACCGACGCCGCGAGGCACATCGTTGGCGATGAGCCGCTTACCATTGAGCCAGACTGCCAGCCCGTCGTCGCTGCCGAAGAACGCGGCCACCATAAAGTCTTTGTCGGCGGCAATCGTTCGATAGAGGTAGGTCGAGGCGGCATCCTGCGCGGGCAGATGATGGACCTCGCCATCCTTATAGTCCGTCTTCTGCCACGCCGGCTTGCCGTTTGGGCCCTTCGCGCCGAGGTCGATGCCCTTTTCCGGGAACTGGGCGTCGCCGAACCCCTTCACTTTCAGCGGGCCGGTCGTGTACCAGGGTCCGAGCTTGAGCGATCGGAGATTGCGTTCCTGTTCGGCCAGCCAGGCCCCCACGTTGGCCCGCGTGGCAAGCATCGTTTCCTGCCAGGACGCCTGCTTGACGACGGCGGCCGGCGCTTCGGCCCGTGCGGTCTGGACGGTGGGGATGAGCAGCACGGCACACAGTGCGGCGGCAGAGAGTGAGAGTGGAAGACTACGGGCCATTATTCCTTGCCTCCTCGTAGAGTTCTTCGTGCGCAAAACGTCATCAAGACAGATCCTGGCAGGGGCGTCAAGTGAGGACGGCCCTCCTTCGAATCAGGCTATTCCGCTTGCAGGCCCCCGTTCCCCGGGCTTCCATTAGTATCCCCTCATGGCCGTGCCAACGAGCCGTGGACGTAACTCCATCAGTATAGCGGTACAGGCGTCGACGCCAAACACCATTGGCGGAAACGAATTCTCAGAGGACATTCCATGGGACGGGAGCGCGGGCATCCTGCCCGCCCCCAAAGGCCCAAACGGACGGTCAATCCGCCGGATGCGGGCAAAATGCCCGCGCTCCAAGCCGGCACCACTTCCCGACGGAAACCGGCGCTAAGGTCCAACGACAGGCAGTACGACTCGTGAGGCCATGTCGGCGCTTCGGTGCAACTTCACCGTCGGCGGCGGACCGGGCGGATTGGCAAAGTGATCGGCATCCGCGCCGCCGATGACCAGACGGATTCGGTGGCCGGCCTTGAACTGGTACGACGTCGGGAGAATGTCGAACGTCAGCTCCGCCGGCTTGTCGGGTTCCAGCGGCATCGCGTCGGCCCGGCGGTAGGTGTGATGTGGGACACGGAGCTGATACGGAGGCTCCTCCTTGCTTATCTTGCGATGCACGGCTCGCAACATGCCCTCCGAGACGAGAAGGACGCGGCCAACCTCGTCCACATCTTCCAGGTAGGCGAAGACGTTGCCGTCCTTCATGGGCGACGAGAGATACACCGTGACCGTCGGATGACCGGTCACCTCGATGTCTCTGGCCAGCGGCGCGGTCGTATAACAGAGCAACTTCCTATCCTGAACCGCCCGATCGGGATAGAAGACGTTGCCGCCCATCACCAGGCAATTCCAGCGCGATCGATTGCCCGTGGCGTGCGAATAGTCGAACGTGTGCGTGTCAGCCGCGTCGGGCGACGTCGGCTTTTCCTGCGTGAGGGTGTTGTCGGCCCCGAAGTAGTAGACCTGACCGTTGGTACTCGGCGGCCAGGTGTCGGCGGCCTTCCACTTCTCCTCGCCCATCGTGTAGTAGTGAATCGGCTTGTCGGCCTGGATCCCCGTGTCGGTACCCCTCAGGATGTGCTCAAAGAACCGGAAGAGCTCCACCGACATGCTGAATTCGCTCTTGCCCGGCGCCGCCGGACTGCAATCGCGATCGCCGCCGTGATTCCAGGGCCCGATGATCAGGCGGTTCTTCGGGTTTTTCAGCGTCAGGTGCCGCTTGATTGCCGAGTGCTGAAATGCCGCGTCATACCAGCCGCTGTAGCTGTAGACGGCCGCGCCGCCCGCGTCGATGTCCTTGGCGAAAACGTAGGGACTCAATGCATCGAACGTCAACGTCCAGTCGTAGGGGATCCGGTCGTCGCGGAACACAACGCGGAGCGTGGTCTCGTGCAGGTTCCAGTTGTAGGCATGTGATTGGATCGCGGCGGTGAGGATCGACCGATCGTGGTCCTCATCCACCGGTCGAACGCCTCCCAGAAACACCTTGATCAGCGGGCCGTACTGTCGAAGAAGCAAGGCCGGCGGGAGGTTACGATCGAGGTCCCGGCCAAGACTGCCCCAGATCTCCGTGAACCACCGGATGTGCACCCCGCCCGGAAACACCACCTCCTGATACGGGTCGAACATGGAGAACAACGGCGCGACGGCCTTGACGGCCGGGTGCTTGTGAGTGGCCAGGAATTCGGCCGTCCCGCCGTCGTACGAAACACCGGTCGCGCAGACCTGTCCGTCGGACCAAGGCTGCTTGATGACCCACTCGACAATCTCCTTGCCGTCGTTGATCTCATCGGGCGAATACTCGATAGGTCGGTATCCGAACGAAGCCCCCGATCCGCGAACATCGACGGCCACCCAGGCGTACCCACGCGGGACGAAAAAATGCCGCACCTTCGGCAGACGTTCCGACTCGCGGACAAGATTCAACGGCCATCGCAATATCACGGAACGCCAGTACCGCGTCTGGTGCACGATCGTTGGGATGCGCTCATCCGACTTCAGGCCCTTCGGAAGAAAGACGTCGACGGCGATCTTGCAGCCGTCACGCATGGTGAGGTAACGCGACGTGCGAACCTCGCCGGTGTACCGTGCCGGAAACTTCTTCTCGATTTCCTTCTGGTTGTACCACGCGTTGTCGCGGGCCTGGGCCCATGACGGAGAATTCTGTGACACGACCAGGCCCAGCGCCGCCACGAATAGAAACGGTGAGCCTCTTCCGAGTCCTTTCCCCAAGACGCGTGCCAAAGCGATCCGCCCCATGTGAACCGACCTCCGAGTAAGAATGATCTGTGTTCGAGCGAGCAGGATTACCCTTAGCGAGCGCGGTTGGCAAGGGGCGCAAGGTGAACGTTCGGCGTAGACGCGACATCTTGTCGCGTGAATGCGACGGAACGTCGCATCTACATCCATCGCCGTCAGGGCCGGCTCTCACCGATCCTCCGCTTGGCAAACTTACCGCGGCCCGATTACCATGGCCGCCGAAATCCGCGACGCAAGCGGCACGGAAGCCCTTGCTTCACCGGAGTAGCGGCAGTCTGAAACGCCCGGAGGGTCCTCGTGGGAACGACGCAGATGACACCGGATACCGCCGGCGTGTTCGGCCTGTTGGATTGGATCGTCCTCATCGGCTACTTCATCGGCATCACGGCCTTCGGGCTGTGGGTGGCCCGAAAGATCAGGAGTAGCGGCGGCTACTTCCTCGGCGATCGCCAGCTTCCCTGGTGGGTGATGGTGGGGCAATCGTTCGGCACGGGGACGAACGCTGAGAACCCCGTCGCCCAGACGGGAGCCTCGTTCGCCGCGGGCTTCGCCACCATCTGGTACCAGTGGAAGAACATGCTCATCACGCCCTTCTACTGGCTGATGGCGCCCTGGTACCGCCGCGGCGAGCGGACCACGATCGGCGAGATGATCGAGGACCGTTACGGCCGGAAGCTGGCCTTCGCCTACACGATCTTCGCGGTCGCGTTCTTCGTCTTCAATCAGGGCGCCATGCTCAAAGGCGCCGGCAAGATCATTGCCGTGGCGACGGGCGGTGAGATCATCTCGCCCAACGGCGTCGTGGTGGCGATGACGGGGGCGTTCATCCTTTACAGCTTCTTTGGCGGCCTCATCGCCTCGGCCTACACCGATTTCGTTCAGGGGTTCCTCATTATCTTGCTGTCGTTCCTGCTGATCCCCGCCGGTCTGAATGCCGTGGGCGGGTTCGCGGGCATGAGGCAGAGCCTGGATCCGGGCTTTTTTGCCGTCTACAGCGAGGTGAGCGGGCTCGATGCTTTTACCATCGCGATGCTCACGCTCAACGGCCTCGTCGGCATCACGGCCATGCCTCACATCCTGACGATGAATGCCACGGGGCGGACCGAGCGGGCCGGCCGCATCGGGCAGACCTACGGCTCATTCGTCAAGCGGTTCTGCACGATCGGCTGGGCTCTAACGGGCCTCATCGTGGCCGCACTGGTCGTCCAGAAGGGCGTGAAACTTGCGGACAAGGAGTACGCCTTCGGCTACGCCAGCCTTCACCTGCTCTCTCCGGGACTGACCGGCCTCATGGTTTCATGCGTCCTGGCGGCCAACATGTCCACCTGTTCGAACTTCATGGTCAACACAGGCGCCCTGTTTACGCGGAACATCTACCGCGAGTACATCAACGTCCAGGCGACGGATAAGACGCTTCTCTGGGTGGGCCGAATCTCGGGCCTCAGTCTCACGTTGCTCGGCGTCGTCTTCGCCCTGACCGTGGACCAGGTATTGCAGGCCTTCTTGTTCACCGAGACCATCGCGGCCTTCATCGGCATCATGTTCATCGGAGGGTTGCTCTGGAAGCGGGCGAATCGCTATGGCGCATGGGCGGCGACGCTCTCCTCGTTCGCACTCTACTATTGGTTGAATTACTCACAGACGGGTCATCTGCAACTCGTTTACACCTGGAAACCGGCGCCGTTCGGCTGGGCGATGCTGGTCGGTTTCGCCTCGCTGGTGGTGTTCAGCCTGATCACCCGGCCGGAGGACAAGGACCGGATCGAACACCTCTTCGACAACATGCGCCGCTCCACGGACGACGAGGGCCTGCCCGCAGGGTCGCCCAAACCGCTCGCGGCCGAACGGGGCGAAGACCTGATCCTGCTGGACCTGCCCGGTTGGCTCACGGCCGAACGGTGGAAGGGGTTTTTCAGGCGATACCGGGAGGACCTCGTGGGGTTCCTGCTCGCGTGGGGTTCGGTCGGCTTTCTCATCGGATCGGCCTGGCTGGTGATGCAGATCGGGAAGTAGTTCACTGGGGGGTTGCTTCCCGTTGAACTGACCGATGAACACTTGCCAAGATTACCGCTCGCCGTTGTGATGGACGGATCTCAAACCATTGGAGCACGATCGTGAGACACGCATTTCGTTCAAGTCTGGCTCTGGTGAGCCTGATCACGTCGCTTTCGGCGGCGCGTCTGATGGCCGCCGCCGCCGACATCCCTGCCGACGCCGTCAATGATGCCGTGATGGCCCGCCCCTCCGAGATCGCCCTCGCACATGAATGGGCGGCGGTGGCGTTCACCGGGGCAAAGCCGACGGGCGGCGTATCCCATCTGGATCTCGAGGTTCGTCGCCAGGACCACAACGTTCTGACCTTCGGCGAATCGTGCATGGACACGCCGATTCAGATCGGCCCGCGGAAGTTCGCGCACGGGCTGGGCACGCATGCCGCCAGCGAGATCGCGGTGACCTTGCCGGCGGGCGCCAAGGCGTTCAAGGCGTTCGTGGGTGTGGACAACAATTTCGACACGCAGGGCAAGCACGGCAGCGTGCAGTTCATCGTTGAGATCGGCGGCAAGGAGGCATTTCGCACGCCCACGCTCCGCGGCGGGGCCGAACCTCTCGAAATCAAGGTGGACATCCCCGACGGGACCACGCAGCTCGTCCTGAAGGTCGATCCGACCGCCGACGGCGTCTCCCACGATCAGGCCGACTGGGCCGACGCACGGATCGTCCTACAGGACGGCACGGCGCTGTGGTTGGATGACAACCAGTTTGACTCCATGTTTCTGGGTGCCGACCCACCGTTCTCATTCGTCTACGGCGGCACGCCTTCGGCCGCTTTGCTGAAGACGTGGGATCGCAAGACCGACAGCAAGGACCTGCCGGATCGCACGCAATACGAGGTCCGCTGGACCGATCCGAAGACCCAGCTTTGCGTCACGGCCATCGTCGGCGTCTTCAAGAAATACCCGGCGATCGACTGGGTCCTGTCCTTCGAGAACAGGGGCTCGCAAGACACGCCGATTATCGAGAAGATCCAGGCGCTCGACGTCGGGCTGCGGACGGGTTTCGCCAGGCGTCCCGCGGTCATTCACACGCTTGAGGGCGACGCCTGCGGCGAGCGATCGTTCCTGCCCGCCGCCCACAACCTTGATGGCGGCAAAAGCGTCAGGTTCGCACCGTCCGGTGGGCGGCCGTCGAACACCACGGCGTTTCCGTTCTGGAACGTGCAGTACGCCAATCGCGGCGTGATCACCGCTGTAGGGTGGTCCGGGCAATGGGCGGCCTCGTTCGATCGCGCCGAGAACGGTCCTGGCCATATGCGGGCGGGGATGGAGCTGACGCACCTCCTCCTGCATCCCGGCGAGCGGATTCGAAGCCCGCGGATCCTGGTCATGCCGTGGAAGGGCGATCGTCTGGCCGCTCACAACCGTTTCCGTCGGCTCCTGCTGTTTCACTACGTCCCGAAACGCGACGGCAAGCCCTCGCCGCTGCCGTTCGTGTCGCAGTGTTTCGACCGGTATAGCTGGTCCGCCGCCCATCCCGAGTGGGCCACCGAGGCCGGCCAGATCGCTGCGGCCGAGTTCGCCGCCAAGATCGGATGCACGCATCA
>CAZQTW010000029.1:0-71264 GCA_964596165.1 uncultured Planctomycetales bacterium
GCCCCGCCCCTGCCCCCCTCTTCTGTTGCATTTTGTTGCAGAGTGTTACATTCACCGACATCGGTTCGCGGAGAGGTGACGGTAGTGGTTGTATTCGTCGCACGTTCTGGTATCTTCTCTGGCCTGCTGGTCATATATCGTTTCGGTTAACTGACGGCTTGGAGTTACATCACGATCACACGGGCAAATCGCTCGGAAAGAGGTCCTAACATGGCAAACAAGGTATCAATCGAGAAGGCCTACCGAATAGCGAAAGAACGATATGCCGAAATCGGCGTCGACACGGAGAAGGCGATGAAGGCCCTGAGCCGGGTGGCGATCTCCCTGCATTGCTGGCAAGGCGACGATGTCGGCGGATTCGAATCGGACGCCGGCCTGACCGGTGGCGGCATCCAGGCAACCGGCAACTATCCCGGCAAGGCCCGCACGGCCGACGAGCTTCGTGCGGACCTCCAGAAGGTTTACAGCCTCCTCCCCGGCAGGCACCGCCTGGCTCTGCACGGCATCTACGCCGAATTCAAGGGCAAGAGGGTCGATCGCGACAAACTGACTCCCGAGCACTTTTCTCGCTGGATCGACTGGGCCAAGAGCCGCAAGATCGGCCTGGATTTCAACCCCTCGTATTTCAGCCATCCCAAGGCGAACGACGGCTTCACCCTGTCGAGCCGCGACAAGGGGATCCGCAACTTCTGGATCCGGCACGGGATCGCCTCGCGGAAGATCGCCGAGGCCATGGGAAAGGCCCAGGGCAGCCCCTGCATCAACAACCACTGGATTCCCGACGGCTACAAGGACACGCCCGCCGATCGGAAGACTCCTCGCGAGATCCTGGCGAGGTCGTACGACGAGATCTTTGCCCCCAAGGTCGACTGGAGATACTGCCGCGACGCTCTGGAAGGAAAACTCTTCGGCATCGGCTCGGAGAGCTATGTCGTCGGCTCGCACGAGTTCTACATGGGTTACGCGGTGGCCAACAAGAAGCTCCTCACGCTGGATGCCGGCCACTTCCACCCGACGGAAGGCATCGCCGACAAGTTGTCGGCCGTGTTGACCTTCGTCGACGAAATGCTCCTGCACGTCAGCCGTGGCGTTCGTTGGGACAGCGACCACGTGGTTACGCTGACCGACGACCTGCGGGCGATTGCCGAGGAACTCGTCCGCGGCAACTACCTCGACCGGGTCCATGTAGGCCTTGACTACTTTGATGCCAGCATCAACCGGATTGCCGCATGGACCATCGGCGCTCGCTGCATGATCAAGGCGCTGCTCATCGCCCTGCTCGAGCCGACGGCGAGGCTTCGCGAGCTGGAAATCAGCGGCGACCTCACCACACGATTGGCTTGTCTGGAAGAACTCAAGACGCTGCCCTACGGCGCGGTATGGGATTACTACTGCACCACGAAGGGCGTTCCGGTCGGACACGCCTGGGTGCAAGAGGTGAAGGCGTACGAGAAGAAGGTCCTCTCGAAACGACGGTAGGTTTGAAATCGAACAGCTCGGGAAAGCACCCATTAGCTACCCTACGGGGCGACCTGCGACTTCTCGGCTGAAGGGCCGAAAGGTGCCAGCCGCCACGCATGCAACGGGAGGCGGATCCTAGCCGCCGCTCAGGGAGAATGTCATGGAACCCAATCCCGCATTAGGCGTCGTCATCTTCGCACTCGGCGGACTGGCCGGAGCGGTTTTCTACATGCCTTTCAAGAAGGTTCGCAACTGGGCATGGGAAACCTACTGGATGATTTACGCCGTCTTCGGCCTCATCATCGTGCCTTGGGTGCTGGCCTTCGCCACATCTCCGAATACCTTGGCGGTCATCAAACAGACCCCGGGCAAGGAACTCCTTTACTGTTACCTCTGCGGCGCCATGTGGGGTCTCGGCGGCTTCACCTGGGGGCTGATGATCCGTTATCTGGGTGTCGGCCTTGGTCTGGCAATCGGCTGCGGCCTCTGCTCCGCCGCCGGCACCGTCGTTCCGAAAATGATCAAAGGCGAGTTCCTGCAACTGTTCGAGTCTTCCTCAGGGTACGCTTCCATGACCGGCGTGGTTGTCTCGCTAGTCGGCATCGTCCTGGTCGGCATGGCAGGCATGTCTAAGGAAAACGAACTCCCTGACGAGGAGAAGAAAAAGGCCGTCGCCGAATACAACTTCAAGAAAGGCATCTTTGTGGCCATCTTCTCCGGCCTGATGAGCTCGGGAATGAGTTTTGGCCTTCAAGGCGGCACCAACCTTGAGAGACTCGCTCAGACGGTGGTACCGACTACCTCCTCGGCCTGGAAGGGCATGCCTGTCCTCGTAGTCGTCCTGCTCGGAGGCTTCACCGTCAACTTCCTGTACTGCTTCTATCTCCATCTGAAGAACACAACACTGGGCGACTACACGAAGAAGGATACTCCCTTGCTGGCCAACCTCCTTTTCGCGGGATTGGCGGGCGCCATCTGGACGTCGCAGTTCATTTGCTTCAAAACCGGCGAACCGGCGATGGGCAAGACGGCCTATGTCGGCTGGGCCGTCCTGATGGCCAGTGCCATCCTCTTCAGTACACTCCTGGGAATTCTACTCGGCGAGTGGAAAGGAACCAGCGCCCGGACGCGATTGCGACTCACGGCGGGACTGGTGCTACTGATCCTATCCTCCGTCATTGCCGCTTACAGCGGCTATCTGGGGCAAGCCAAGGCGTAATTGCAGGATTCTCAGACAATCGTTGCTGGCCTCCCCAGTGTGCCGGCACGATGCCGGACAGAAATGCGCTCATTCGGCAGACGCGTGATTCTGTGCAGAATAGTGTACACTTCTGTGCGATTTAAGCGGGAGACGCCGTCGTGAAGATTGTGTCATTCACGGAATTCCGAAAGCATGCTTCCGGCCTGCTTTAGGATGTGGAGAATGGTGAACACCTGCTGGTTGTTCGCCACGGCATGCCCGTCGCGGAAATCAAACCCGTGTCCGCCGCCCAAGGGCGGACACCCTCCTGGAAGAGGCCGGGACTGAAGCTATCCGTCAAGGGGGCGAGCCTGGCGGCCGCAATCCTGGAGGAGCGGGCACGTGCGGGTATTCCTTGACTCATCTGCGCTGGCCAAGCGGTACGTCGAGGAACCGGGCAGTCGAGAGGTAGACGCACTCTGCGCCCATGCGACCGAACTGGCTCTTGCCGTAGTCTGTGTTCCCGAAATCATCTCCGCGCTCAACCGCCGCGTGCGAGAGGGCGTCTTGACCCAGCCGCACTACGTAGCGGCCAAACGCCGTCTCTCGGCGAATGTCCGGGACGCAATCATTATCGACCCCGTTCCATCCGACATCACCAGCGCCATCGCCATTCTGGAGTCAAACACCGTACGGGCCATGGACGCCCTGCACGTGGCATGCGCCCTGGAGTGGCATTGTGACCTGTTTGCCTCCTCCGACAAACGACAAGTCCTCGCTGCAAAAAGGGCCGGATTGAAGGCACGGCACATGTAGACGATGCCGGCTGCGCCGCCATTGTGATCAGTCCAGGCGCCTCTCGTTCTCTCGATCACCGGACGGTCTATAGATGCTGCGGCATCGTGTTTCAGGCACCTTGAGCAAGCCCAGGGCTCCCACGAATGCGAACACCAGCAGAACACAGAAACCATGACGATAGTCCGTGGACGAATACACACGGACGCCCCCGAGCTGAGTCCCGTTCCAGGTCAGGTCCAGCACCCATCCGAACAGCGGCTGAAGGAGCGACGTGCCCAGGAAGTTGGCGCTGTTCACCAGGCCGATCGCGGTCCCGGCCAGGTTGGGGTCGACGACCTCCTTCACGCAGGGCGCGATCAGGTGAATGCAGACCTGGCTGAAGCCCATGATACACAGCAGCAGATGGATGCCCAGGCCCGGCGACCACGGAAGCCATGTGAGTGCACACCAGGAAATCAGGCACACGCCTACGCCGGCTATGAGGACCGGCTTCCTCCTGCCGAGACGATCGGACAACCAGCCGAAGAACAGCGAGCCGGCCGCGCATGCCAGCAGCATCACCGTCAGGTAGCTCGATGCCTCGCCCCGCGTCAGGCCGTGGACGTCACGAAGGTAGGACACGCCCCACAGACCGATGAACGTAAACATGGTGCCGCCGAGGCCGAAGTTCACCCAGAAGCATGGCCAGACCTGAGGAACCCTCACGACGCTCCAGAAATCTCTTAACCAATGCTGCTGCCTGGACTGCACCAGCCTTCCGCCCTCGATTTCCCAGATAGGCGGAAAGCCCGCGTGCTCCGGTCGGTCACGAACCACCGCGAATACGGTGACACCGAGGAGCACCGACACCAGGCCCATGCCGAGAAACACGCCCCGCCAGGAGAAGGCTTCAATTGCCAGGGCCAGGGGCGCTGCGGCCATGACCGCACCCAGGTTGCCCACGAGGATCGTCAATCCGCTCATCAGGCCGTAGCGGCGCTCGCTGAACCACATCGCATGGCTCTTCATGATGCTCGCATAGAACGTCGATACGCCAAGCCCGATCATCAGACGCCCGACGCTCGCAACGGCGAACGATCCCGCCGTCGCGAACAGGATAGCCCCGATCGCCGCGCTGGCATGTCCGACCGTGATGGCGCGCCGCGTGCCCAGGGTATCGGCAAGCACCCCCGACGGAATCTGCATAAGTGAATAGACGTAGAAGTACATCGCCGCGAGTGACCCCAGCGCAGTCCCTGAAATGCGGAAGGCACTCATCAGGTCCCCGGACATCACGCCCGGTGCGATGCGATGAAAGTACACCAACAGGTAGCTGACCATCAGAACCAGGAAGACCGACCAACGGGCGAGTTGGAACCTGGATCGGCTGAAGGATGGGGCTGGAGTCATCGCCAATCAACTGTAGCGGACGTAGAAGTAGAGCACTACCCCGGTCACAATGGCCCACCAATAGGTGGGGTTTCTTACCCCGCGCATCTTGTGACGAAGCGCCGCAGGCAAGCGGAGGCTTTCTCTATTCCAGATCAGAGTCTTGATCTCGTCGGGGGGCTTGGCCTTCGTGAACAGGCTGACGACCGCCCCGACCAGCATGCAGACCCAGAAGACGATACCCGTCCGATTTGCAAAGGGTGTGATGTATTGCGCCCACTGTGAAGGCAAACTCGGGGCGAACTTCTCGATCGCCACGGACAGCGGAATGGTCAGCAGTCCGGCCGCCAGCGCCCCGGCGTGCGTTGTTCGCTTCCACAGGATTCCCAGCAGGAACATCGTCGCAATTCCCGGCGTGACATACCCGTAGGCGTTGAGCAGGTAAATGAAAATCGGCCTGTCGGAGTGCTTGAGCAAGACGCTGGACCATGCGATCCCCAGGATGACCACCACCGCACCCATGATCTTGCCGAACCGAACCGCCTCGGCGTCCGTCGCATTCTTCTTGATGAATGGCAGGTAGAAGTCAACTGTGAGGATGGTCGTGCAGGAGTTCACCGCACCGGAAAGGTGCGACATGACCGCAGCGATGAGGCCGGCCATCACCAGGCCGATCAGACCTTTCGGGAGGAGGTGCTCCACAAGCGTCGGAAAGGCCATATCAGACTTCTCAAGATCTGGAAAGAGTCTGGGAGCAAGCAAGCCGGGAACCACGATGATCAGCGGAAGGAAGAACTTCAGATAGTCCGTGAAGACCACGCCCATCCGCGCATGCCATTCGTCCTTGGCGGCCAGGGTCCGCTGAACGATGAACTGATTGGTGGCACAATAGAACGTGCTGATGCACAGGATCGAGCCGAGGTACATCGTCCAGGGGAAGTCGGGATCCGTCGCGGGTAGAAGCAGATCCCACTGTTCCGATGTGGCCATCAGAGCCGACCAGCCTCCGACCGCGTTGAGGGTGGCGAACGACAACGCCAATCCGCCGACCAAGAGTACGCCCAACTGAAACATCTCCGTCCACACGACAGCCTGCAGCCCGCCGAGGATCGTATACAGGCCGGTGAAGACGGCCAGCCCGATGATGCTCGTCATCATCCTGATGCCGAACAGGCTGTAGATCGCAATCGCCCCGAGGTATAGGACCGCGCTGACCTCCACAAAGATGTAGACGATCAAGATCAGACCGGCGTACGCGACGCGGGCCCCCGCACCGAACCGGCGCTGAAGAAACTCGGGCATCGTGTAAAATCCGTTCCGCAGATAGAACGGCAGGAAGATCCAAAGCAGTGCGTTGAACCCGACGAGAATGGCGCCCCACTCGATGCACATGGCCACGAAACCGCGCGCGTACGCTGTACCGATGACGCCGATGAAGTGATGGCTGCTGATGTTCGCCGCGACGATGCTCCCCCCTACCATCCACCACGGCAGCCTGTCACCGGCAAGAAAGTAGTCGCGCTTGGTGGCCCCCACCTTTCGGGAGGCATAGATGCCCAGAACGACGATGCCGATCATGTAAGCAGCAAAGACCGCAATATCGATGCCCCCCAGTTGCATTCCTCCCGCCATTGTCCTCGCCTCCACTCACCGGATCGCCAAGGCTTTCGCCCGTGGGTATGCCGCACCTCGTCCGTACCCACCCCGTGCCCTCGCTCGAACAGACCCCACAGCCGCGCGACGTATTGTCCGTAATGCAGCCGTATCGCTCAACACAAGAACATGTGAAATTCGGCGTTCATCCTTGCCGGCCTTCCAGTGCCTTTCATGACACGTCCCACCCTCGTATGAACGTCGCTTGGATGGATGCGGAAAGGATCTAATCGGAAGAAAATATGGGCGAAGCACCCTCGCCTAAGGAGCCTCGCCCGCTGGAGATGGGTAAGTCCATTCGAAAAACCGTTGGACTAGGCTTTGATTATTGGGCTTAGCGGGCCTCATAGCTGTCAGCTAAG
The DNA here is from genome assembly GCA_964596165.1 of uncultured Planctomycetales bacterium. GTDB lineage: Bacteria > Planctomycetota > Phycisphaerae > UBA1845 > JAFGLZ01 > CAYUQT01. Next base: position 6,823 of record CAZQTW010000029.1, read on the forward strand.
TGTATAGTTTGGTCAACGTTGATGACTATTCTTTACACATGCCTTTTTCAAACCACGCGCTCATAAAGTCTTACATCTGTTAGAATGAAGCGATACTGACACGATGCTGTGCGGCCTGTGCCAGGGTAACGCTGTAATGGATCGCCTGTTGATCATCGATGACGACGTTGAACTCTGCGAGCTCGTTAGTGAGTACCTAAGCCCGGAAGGGTTCGTGGTCGAAGGCGTTCATGATGGCCGCTCCGGGCTCCAAAGAGCGCTCTCGGGTGATCATGTTTTGATCATAATTGACATTATGTTGCCCGGCATGAACGGTTTGGATGTGTTGCGGGCGATTCGAGCGCAGTCGGCTATTCCGGTCTTGATGCTGACCGCTCGCGGCGACGACGTGGACCGGATCGTTGGGCTGGAGCTGGGCGCCGACGATTATCTTCCCAAGCCGCACAATCCTCGCGAACTCCTAGCCCGGATTCGGGCGATTCTTCGGCGCTATAAACATGCCGGACAGGATGCTCACGTCCCACACAACGAGGTCATTGTGGTTGGCGACATCGAGGCCGACATCGGCGGGCGCGTTGCGAGGAAAGCCGGAGAACCCATCGAGCTGACCAGTGCCGAGTTCGATCTGCTGGTCGCATTCCTTCGCAAGGCGGGTCAACCCGTCACGAGAGAGGAGCTCTTCGAGGCCGTCTTGGGCCGAGAGGCCGCACCGTTGGACCGAAGCATTGACATGCATGTCAGCAATCTACGCAAGAAGCTTGGACAGAGATATGAGGATTTCGAGCGAATCAAGGCCGTTCGAGGGATAGGCTACGTCTACACGAAGCCGGTCAACGCGGAGGATGGCAGGCAGAGGACAAATCATTCTTCCGCATGAGGGGATCGACTCAGGCCAAGTCTTATGAGAAGCCTGTTCTTCAAGATCTTCCTTTGGTTCTGGTTGGCGGGTACGCTCTACTGGATCGCGTTCCTGATGGCCCCGGCACGGCTACTGGAAAACCCGGGGATCGGATTCACGCGAGCGGCGGCCCGGGATCTACTCTCGCTTTACGCCCAGAGCGTGGAATCCACGATGGCCCGAGGGGGCGTGGCTGCGGCCGTCCAGCATGCAAGAGACATAGAGCGTCGAACGGAGCTGCAGGCTCATCTACTCGATCCGAATGGAGCGGATGTGCTCGGGCGGCCGCTCGCAACAAGGCCCGCGCAAATTGCCCAAAAGGCCTTCCAGACCAAGCGAACGGAGTTCGCCGTCTCTTCAAGGACCGCAACGTTGGCAACGTCCGTCGCCGGGCCCGACGCACAGCCCTATCTATTCGTGGGACAAGTCCCCCTCACGTCGATCGGTAAGGGGAGTTGGCAGCCTTTGTCCTTGACCATGCGAATCCTCCTGGGCACAACCGCCTCCGGCATTGTGTGCTATGTCCTTGCCCGTCGCCTCACCCGTCCGGTGCAGAAGACGCGATCCGCCGCCCGCCGCATCGCGACAGGAGACTTCAATGCCCGCGTTGGCCCCCCTGTCACCAAGCGGCGCGATGAGATTGGCGAGCTCGCGCGCGACTTTGACTTCATGGCTGAGCGGGTCGAGTCGCTCATGTCCACTCAACGGAATCTGCTGCGGGATATGTCCCACGAACTCCGGTCGCCTCTCGCACGACTCAACATGGCTCTGGGTATCGTACGGCAGCGCACCGGCCCTGAGGCCGCCGGAGCGATCGATCGGATCGAGCGCGAGTCCGATCGCCTGAACGACCTGATCGGTCAGTTGCTTACCCTTTCGCGCCTCGAAGGCGGTCCGGGAGCCATGGCGACCGAACCCGTTGAACTCTCGAAGCTCCTTGCGGAGGTGGCCGCCGATGCCGATTTTGAGGCTAGGAGTCGTCGTCTGTCGACACGGATTATTCATTCCGAGCCTTGCATCATCCGGGGCACGCCTCGATTGCTCCGCAGCGCCATTGAAAACGTTGTCCGAAACGCGGTTCGCTATACCCCTTCAGATACGCAAGTCGAACTGAGTCTGGTCTGCGAACGGAGGAGCGGGATCACCGAGGCCGTCGTTCGGGTTCGAGATCGCGGACCCGGCGTCGCTCCAAGCGAATTGGACAACATCTTCCTACCCTTCCATCGCGTCGAAGACGCCCGCGACCGACAGAGCGGCGGGGTGGGATTGGGGCTGGCGATCAGCCGCCGCGCGGTTCAGGCCCACAAAGGGTCCATTACGGCCTCCAATGCGCCCGACGGGGGCCTCGTCGTCGAAATCCGGCTGCCGCTAAGCCCGGACCCCCCTCCGAATCCGCCGTGATGCAAACCCGACGAGGCCGAAGCATCCCCACCGACGCCGTCGCGTCAATGCCGGCCGTACCTGCGCAGACGAACATCTCCGGAAATGGCATAGTTCGCCCGACTCGATCCCGCGAGTTCGGTTCGTCGGCGAGGACTTACGCCGGACCAACAGGGCACGGCTGATTGGGCGGATCGGCTTGCAGGAATGCTCGCTTTCTTGCGCAACCATTGATCATAGACCACGTGGGTAGATTCCGGTCCGCACAGGTCTGTAGCTATCCCCTTGCTTGGCACGGCCGCTTGGTTTCCACTACTGGTCCGGAAAGGATCGACTCATGCCTGATAGTCGCGCGGCCCTGGCGTTCAAGGCGCTTGACAAGTTGTACGAATTCGAGCGCGCACCGGTTCCCACGGAGAGACTCCAGCCTGCCAGACACTTCGCCGCCCTCTTCGCGGGCGAGCACGTCGCCGGCACCGAGTTCGTGATCGGCGCGCTCTTCGTCGCATGGGGGGTTCGAACCTCTGACATCGTCGTGGGCCTGATCGTGGGCAACCTCCTGGCGGTTCTCACGTGGACACTGGTCTGTGTGCCCATTGCGATCCAAACCCGATTGACGCTCTACTGGTATCTTCGCAAGATCGCCGGGCCGGTAACCACAACGGTGTACAATGTCCTAAACGCGGTCCTCTTTTCGATCCTGGCGGGCTGCATGATCACCGTGTCGGCCTCGTCTGTTCGTATCCTATTTGGAATTCCCGCTCAAACGAAGTGGTACCCCGAGGACATTCGTTTCGTGTTCTTAGTGCTGGTGCTGGGGGCAGTGGTGGTCACGGTGGCCGTCCTGGGCTTCAAGAAGCTCGCGCAATTCGCCGAGGTCTGTACGCCATGGATGTTCTTGATGTTCGTGGCCGGAGGCCTGGCCGTGCTGCCCGGACTGGCGGCGAAATCGGGAACCGGATCGATTACGAGCTGGGGTGACCTCTGGCGCCTGGCCGATGCGGCGATTTGGACGGGCAAAGCTCCCCGTGGCCCTTCCATGTCGTTCTGCCAGGTCGCCGCGTTTGCCTGGGTCTGCAATCTCGCCACACATGCGGGTCTTTCGGACATGGCCCTATTCCGCTATGCCAAGGGCGTTTCATGCGGCTTGACCTCTGCCGTTGGAATGTTCTTTGGGCATTACGTGGCTTGGATATGCGCCGGAATCATGGGAGCCGGCGCGGCCCTGGCGCTCAACACGACCATGGACCGACTTGATGCCGGCGCGATTGCCACCCAGGCCCTTGGCATCTCCGGTGCGATTGCCGTTGTCCTGGCGGGATGGACGACGTCAAATCCCACCATGTATCGCGCCGGCTTGGCATTTCAAGCGGTCACGCCCGGCTGGCCGCGATGGGCGGTCACCATGGCCGCCGGCGCTGCAACCACCGTCATTGCCTGCTTTCCATTCGTCTTCAGCGAATTGCTCAACTTCGTCGGCTGGCTTGGGCTTTTGCTCATGCCGGTCGGCGCAATCGTCTTCGTTGAACACTGGATCTTCCCGCGAATCGGCCTGACGCGATACTGGGCCCACAACAAAGGGTTGATGGTAAACTGGCCCGCACTTGGTAGCTGGGGAATCGCCGTCGCGGTTGCCGTTTCACTTGACCAAGCTCAGGTCCTTCATAGGCTGATCGGCTCGGGCAGGCCGGATGGCGACAAATTCTTCCTGTTCGTGCCGATATGGCTGCTCACGTCCGTTCTGTATGCGCTGCTTGCCTCCCTTGCCGGTGCAAGGGAGATCGCTCGCAGCGAAACCGGGCGTGAACCCGTCCCCGCGCCGACCTCGGCTCCGCGGGTACACGCTCCAACGATGGTCCCAACGACCGTCGGGCAGCCGGTTCGAAGGCCATCCGTTATCCTCTGGGGCTGTGGTATCGTCGCCGGTTTGACGCTCTTGCTCTGTATCGCACTGCCGGCTTGGGTCTTCGTGATGGGAATCGACGGTTACGAGGCCCGGTTGATTGGGTTCAAGAAAGCTCTCCTGTGGGTATCCCTGGTCCACCTGGTCGCGGCAACGGTGTGGGCGTCTCGCAGACGCGACTCTCGTGTGGAACGCTAGTTCAACCCCGGCACGCTGCCCAGCAATCCTTCTGTCTCGCCACTGTCGGCTTGACCTCTTCCGGCCGTCTCACCACAATTGGGCGAACCTGATGGCTTCTTAGTATCGGGCTCCCTTCCGGCCACTAGCCCGTCGTTCCGAGCAGGTGAGTCCGGTGCGAACCGACTTACACGTGCGTTGCAGGCTGTGTGATTGCTAAGGGGATTGCGATATGAGCAGGTCGACAACGCTGATGGGGCTGGCGTTTCTGCTTCCGCTTGCCGGCTGTTTCAACAAAACGGTGACAATCCGTGCCGTTGAACCGGGAATGAAGGAAATCACGGGCATTAATCGTCTTGCGGTCATCGATCTGACGTATGCGCAGAAACCGGAAGTCGGCAGGAACCTCGCCAATACCATCGTCGCTGAGCTCAACCAAAGTGGTGGGTTTGACGTCATGGAGCGAAGCGCGGTAGCCAAGGTACTTGAGGAGCAGAAGTTCGGTACCAGTGGCATGGTTGACACGGCCACGGTCACGTCGATCGGCAAGTTGCTCGGCGTGGACGGTGTCATTGTGGGCGAGGTCCTGGCATACGAGGCAGGAAGCAAGGCACTCGGCAAGGACGCGACCGTCGGCATCAACATTAGAATGGTCAGCGTTCAATCGGCCAAGGTCATCTTCTCCGATTCGATCGCCAAGAACTACGCGAAGTTCATGGCCGGGGAGCGAAAGGAGAGCATCCTCAACCAGCTCTCCCAGGAGGTGGCCAAAGATTTCGTCGGCAAGATCGCCCCGCACTACGTCGAACGCCAGAAGATCCTGCTGTCAACCGGAGGCGACGCCGGAAAGGCCAACAAGCGAGGGATCACCTTTGCGTCCAACGGTCTGTGGGACAAGGCCCAAGAGCAGTTTCAAGAGGCGCTCCAGATCGACCCCGGCAATGCAGCCGTCCAAAACAACCTCGGCGTGTGTCACGAGCGTTTTGGCAAGCTGCAGCAGGCCATGGACGCATACGAAAAGGCAGTCAGACTAAACCCCGACCAAGAGGCCATTCATAAGAACTTGGCAGGCTTGCGAGACACGTTCCGACCACCGGTGGAAACCGCCAAGAACGCACTCGAAAGCCAGAAACGTGGCCACAGCAGTCCCCCGTCCAGCACCCAGACTGGGCAGTAGTTGTCCCTTCGACCTTGCCCACCCAGTCGGCTACTGTGGTAACGAACGGATTGCGCCCAGAAGGGTTACTACACCTTGCGCAGGTTTCGCAAGGCCGGCCTGCCTGTGCGTCCCATGCTCTTGATGGTTCGGCGAGGGCCTTGTTCGATGCCATGCGTCAGGTGCACGGTGCGCAGTGACGCGAACAACTGATCCCAAGCCTTTGTTCTTGACTGGTCACGCGGAATCTGGTCTAGTGCCGACGCCTGGGGCGGCGTGCCGGAAGATGAGCTAGCCCATCGAATTCAAGGACTAATAACACCCAAAAGACTGCGGATTCTCTGCAATGTTTCGATCGCTACTGCCCAAGACCAACGATTTCTTCAATTTCTTCGAGGCCCACATTCAGCACACGACCGATGCGTGCAAGGCGTTCCTTGAGCTCACGGAGGGCAAATCGGACCTGGTTACGATGAACTCTCGCATCAAGAAGATCGAACATGATGCGGACGAAGTGACACACCGCTGCATCGATGCGATTCACAAGACGTTCATTACTCCACTCGATCGGGAGGACATTCACCGGCTGATCAAGCGGATGGACGACATTGTGGATGCTCTGGACTCCACAGCCGCCCGCATCGAGCTTTACGAAATCAAGGAGATGCGACCGGAAGCAAACGCCTTCGCCAAGGTCCTCGTCCGGGCGACCAACGAGCTTTCGCAGGCAATCCATGGACTGCGGGACATGAAGCATGCAACCAGCGTAACCGGCCATTGTATCGAGGTTCATCGCCTCGAGAACGAGGCGGACTTCATCCTTCGCTCGGCCCTAGGCCGCTTATTCAAGGAAGAGACCGAAGCCGTCCTCGTCATCAAGTGGAAGGAGATCTACGAACGTCTCGAGAAGGCCGCCGATCGTTGCGAGGAAGTGGCCAACATCATTGAAGGATTGGTCATAGAGGCGACTTAGGCCGATGAGCACAATCTGGCTTCTGGTTATCCTGACGGTGGTCATTGCACTGCTTTTTGACGTCGTGAATGGGTTTCACGACGCCGCCAATTCGATCGCAACCGTCGTCTCAACACGCGTACTTAGCCCTCGGACGGCCGTCCTGTGGGCAGCGTTCTTCAACTTTGTAGCCATGTTCGTTTTTCCACCCAAGGTGGCCGATACGATCTCCAAGATCGTGAAGATCCAGTCCAGCGATCCTGCATTTGTCTACGTCGTCTTGGCCGGCCTTCTCGGGGCCGTCGTCTGGGATCTTCTGACGTGGTGGTGGGGCTTACCGACGAGCTCTTCGCACGCGCTCATCGGAGGCGTGTCCGGTTCCGGACTTGCGCACGCGGGATGGAGTGTGATCCGCTGGGACAAGATTCTGGCGACCGCCCAGTTCATTCCACTTGCTCCGCTTATCGGCATGGCGCTGGGATTCGCAATCATGGTCGCCATCTTCTGGTTGTTCCGTAGGTGGTCGTCTTCAGGCGTTGACCAGGTATTTCGCAAGGGACAGTTGTTCTCGGCCGCGCTGTATTCCCTGGGACACGGCGGCAACGACGCCCAGAAGACCATGGGCATCATTGTCGCATTGCTCGTTGCCGCCGGAATGATGGATTCTCGAACCCAATTGTCCATGGGTGATCTCAAGACGGTGTGGATTATCCTATCGTGTCATGCCGCCATGGCCATCGGTACCGCGCTGGGTGGCTGGCGCATTGTCAAGACCATGGGCCAGAAGATCACCAAACTCAAGCCCGTCGGCGGGTTTTGCGCCGAGACGGCCGGGGCTGCGACGCTATTTCTGGTCACACACGCGGGTATTCCGGTTTCGACGACTCACACCATCACCGGCGCCATCATCGGTGTCGGTGCCACTACGAACGCCTCTCGGATCAAGTGGGGTGTTGCCGGCCGCATAGTCTGGGCGTGGATTCTGACCATCCCGCTTTCCGCTGTTATCTCCGCCGGCCTCTTCTATCTCTTGCGACTACTGCACGTTACGACCTGAAAGCCCCTATCGCCTTCTCCCGTGCACGCGTCAAACCCGTCAATAAGGTCACAGATTCACCATCTCTTAACGAAGCGCAAACACTCCTCAAATCCGGGCGATCTACGCTTTCCCGCGACCGTTCAGCAGTGCTGGCCAGAAGCGGAAAGGAGGTGAGTGTTCGAACGCTGTTCCTGGCGAGCGTGTCAGCAGTAGCAGTTGCCCAATGCCCGCTTTGTGGAAAGCTGAACCAAGTAGGAGATGTTGAAGACTTCTTCCAGGAAAGGATTTCACCATGAAGGACATGATCTGTAGGAGAACCAAGCCGTGTACGGCCATGGGCTTTACGCTCGTCGAGCTGCTCGTGGTTATCGCAATCATCGCCCTGCTCATATCCATACTTCTGCCCTCGCTGGGAAAAGCAAGGAGTATGGCCAAGTCATCCGCGTGCCTGAGCAACCTCAAGAACGTCGGGATGTCGCTCACGATGTATACCACCCAAAACTTGTATTTCCCCACCGCCTACGGCTACATCGACGGCCACAGCAGTGCCAACGGATACTACCATTGGACGGCAGCGTTGGAACCTGAGGAATACAACACCCCGATTACGAGCGGCAAGTACCCCCGGACCGACAAGCAGTATGTGTGCCCCGCTCACATCCCGGGAGGCTGGGCTCCGTCCAACTTCACCACGGTGCGTATCCCCAATCCGCCCCCCGGCCAGGCATCGCAGGACGTAACCAATACGAAGGATGATCAGCAAGCCCCCCGGCTGAGCTACGTTGCCAACGAGATCATCATGCCCCGCAAGAAATACAGCTACGCTCATGATGCGGCCAGCCCTCCCGGGACGAAGAACCTTTGCGTGGTTAGTCCCGATGTCATCGAAAGGGCAAGCAATACGATTCTGCTGGCCGAATTCAGTAACAGCGCGAACTGCATCTGGGGCAGCTCCGTCGGAGGAGGCGCGGCCTACAAGAGTCATCGTCCAACCAATGGGGTCAAGACCGCGAACGGGGGCGTCTTCGACGGCGAGGGATATACTTTGGGCACACAGGTATTCAAGCTGACCCTTGACGAAGCCATGGCGGCAATCAATGCCGTGTTGGCCAACCGCGATGCCGCAACCACCAGTCACCACATCTCCTATGTCAACCCCAGTGCCCATATGGACAGCAGCAATTACGCCTATGTCGACGGCCATGCGGCTAAGGCGACACTGAAGGAGACCCTCGATCCCGGTGACTACCAGTGGGGCAGGAGGGTCTATTCATGTTCCGACCGGCCGGAGATCCAGGACAATCCGGTTGATCCGAACCACCCGTGATCTGTGACCACTTACCCTGGTTTCCCGATCGCGGACGTCCGGCGTCGGGGCAGGCCCGGGCTTTCCTGGAAGGAGGCGAAGCGCGGGCCTGCTCATCATCACTCCAAAAAAGCCCACGCTTTCGATGGCCGCATGAACGTCAAGCCCGAACCGAAGACAGCCCCACCGGCCAACCCCCTCGCCCATACCCCAGGACAGGTTGCCCGTGGTGTCCAGTGCGTCGACTCACACCGCTTGTTGAACCGAAAAGGCGAGGCTATTCTTCTCTCTCGTGGACCGACGCGGCCTTGTCACAGGGTTGTTCAGCCAAGGCAAGGCTGGGATATCGTCCCGAGTGGAAAGGCCGGGTAGTCTGCCTACGACATCGCTACGGTTTGGTTGGGCGACCAACGAATGTTCCTCGAGCCGCGCCTCGTCTACGACAGCGCATCACCCCAAGCGACGTACCATTTCGGACGCCTGCTCGGCCAACAGGTCGAGCCCAATGCCGTCATTGGATTGATCGGGCCGCTCGGCGCCGGCAAGACGCATTTGGTCAAAGGGATAGCCGCCGGACTCGACGTCCCCGAGGTGCGAACCGTCTGCTCGCCCACGTTCGTGATCGTCCGGGAACACATCGGGCGGATGCGACTCTACCATGTCGATACCTACCGCGTCTGCTCGGCGGACATCGCGGCGCTCGGTTTCGACGAGATGTGCAAGGCGGGCGGCTTGGTGGTCGTAGAATGGGCCGACCGTATTATCGACATCATGCCCGAGGATCGGCTAACGGTAACCCTTGAGCCCACGGCCGCTCAGCAACGGCGCCTGATATGTCTTGCCCATGGGGCCCAATCGGAGGGCCTGATCGGGCGAGTCCAGAGAGCGTTGCGGGAATAGCGGTCCTTGGCCTGCGGCGACTTTCCAACCACCGTCGGCAGACCGGTCTCGAGATGCAGCCACGGCTCTCCGAACGTCCGCGCGGGATGTTCAGTCAACTCCCTTTCGTGATTTCCTTGACATCAAGAACGTACAGTTGCCTCGTGCCGTCGTGTGCGGAATCGATGCAGACCTGCGTTCCGTCACGGTTCCAGCGGGGATGCAGGTCACACCGGTAGGGCTTGCCCCTCAGCTCGGGCGACAAGTAGAACTGCCCCACTTCGAGCAAGCGGCCGTCCGCCACGCGATAGAGCATGAGGTGTTGCATGTTGTTTTTGTCAGGATACGAGTCGGTAAGGATCCATTGGCGATCGGGCGGATAGGAACAGTGTCCATCGCAGGTGAGTATGCCGTCACCAACAACCTCGATACGGTTCGTCTTGACGTCAAACAGGTAGAAACGACTGCCTTTGGGCTCTGCCTTAGCCCAGGCGAGGATTGTATCGTCATCCCGCCAGTCGAAGTGCGAGACCATGCCGGTATCCGAATGGAGGCGGATATCGGTACCGTCCGGCTTGGCGGTATACATCCTTGTGTACCACGGTTTTCCGAGCGGCCGCCACCGGTGCAAGAAGATGAACCGCGTTCCGGACGGATTGAACTGAAGGTGATTGAACCAATGGTGAGCGTCCTTGAACCGATCGTCGGGCTTGTTTCTCGCAGCCCATTCGATGGGGATGATCAGCTTGTTCCGACCCGATCGCAAGTCCATCCAATATATCCCTGCTTCCGCGGGAGCGGCCACGTCGGGATAGCGTTCCGGAATGGCCATGTACCCATAGCCCGGTCGCAACCTGTTCACGCGATCGAAATCAAGCGTCACCGCCTGCGTCCCATCCGCGCTGACGGCATAGACAGGGCGCGGAAGCTTGCGGGTCTTGCCACTGTGAACGTCTCGAATGATGGAAACGTAGTCGCCGCCATCGACACGGTTGTAAACCACCTCTCGGTCCGGCGCGGAGCCGAGCCATTGGAGCATCGTGCCCTGCTGCCAGGACCACGCGGTTGTCTCATCAAACGGGACATAGCGATTCCCGCCTTGGAGATCCACCATCCCCACAGTGAGGGGTTCTCCGCAATTCGGTTGCCGATCGCAGAAGCCGATTTCCATACCCAACAGGTACCGCCCGGTTCGATCCCATGGACACTTGTCGTAGTACCCGAAAAAGTGGCTCTTCGGTCCTCGTGTGATCGCCTGCATCGGATACTTGGCCCGGGCCCTGGCAGTAGGCGCCGTCGCGACGTCGGCGCCGGTACACCTGGATCGCAGTGCCGTTGCCGATGCCGCGGCCGTCAACAAGAACCCTCGACGACTCATTTCATGAGGCAAGCCGGGTACTGACGCACAATGCTGATCGTTCATGGCTCCTCCAGGACGACCTTTGCCTAGGCGCGATCAGCCGAACGAAGTGTTGGGTGGCACCGTTGACGTCACCGCACGGGTCTGAAAGAATGCCGCCACGCCAGGCGCAGGCGGTCTCTTTGTGCTTGTCCTCGCGCCGTGGAGTATGGTTAATAGAGCAAGGCGGGCACCCTTGTCAAGTGAGGATACATTGCGATCACAGCATGCCAGACGGATCCCGCCTCCTTCAAGGCTTGTCGGCGGAGGACTCGTTATCGAATCACGCTGGCCCACCTGTGTGCTGGCGGCGATGACCTTTGGCATGTTGAGCCTCATCTTCGCGCCGATTGACGCCTGGCCACTGGCTTACGTATGTCTTGTCCCTTGGTTGGTTGCCGTTACCTCCGCCCGTCGTACCGGATGGACCTACCTAGCCAGCTATTTGCTCGGAGTCGCCTACTGGCTTCTAGGAATCCATTGGCTGTATGACGTCACCCCCCCGGGCTACGTGGCCCTCGCCCTCTACTTGGCGGTTTACTTCCCCTTGATCGCCTGGCTCGTCCGCCATATGGTCAGCCGCCGGCGCGGAAGCGTGGCCCTAGTCCTTCCGTTTCTATGGGTCGGAACGGAATGGTTGCGGAGTGTGGTCCTCACGGGGTTTCCCTGGTTCTATCTCTCCCACAGTCAGCATCGCGTGCTGACGATGATACAGATTAGCGACCTGGCGGGCGCGTATGGCGTTAGCTTCGTCATTGCGGCGGTAAACGGCTGGATCGTTGACATGTTGATCCAACCGATTCTCGTCTGGCGTAACCAAGCCATTCGCCGCCCGCGCCGGATCCCGGTCGCAACCCTGTTCACCGCCATCCTGGTCGTGTTCACCCTCGTCTACGGCCGAATTCGGCTCTCCGGCGGCACGCTTCAACCGGGTCCCAAGACGGCCGTCTGCCAGCAGGACTATCCGTGTCTGGTCTCCGGAGGCGACAGCAATACTCCTCCCGAGATGCTCGCTGAGTACGTGAAGCTTTCCATTCAAGCGGGGAGCGAGCAGCCCGACCTGATCGTCTGGCCCGAGACGGCCTCAGTGGCGACGCTGAACCAGGAGTTCCTCAGTCCCAAGACCCTAGCCGACCTCATGATGGAAGACCCCAACGACCTTCAACGAATGCGGATTTACATTGGCCAAAGACACCTGAGGACCTTGCCGACCGTCCAGTCCCTTCGGCACCTCACTGGTGGCGACGAGAAGCAGGCTGACGAGCTCAGAACGGTCTTGGCCAGATGGTACGTTGCTCAAGGTATCCCGCGATCATGGGCCGAGAAGGTCGCCCAGTCGGACCCGCACCGGCGATGGCGTATCGGCCTGTTCTTCCACGAATGGGATTTCGGACACGCTGTAAACAAGATACTGTCCGCCTTGGCCACAGGACGGTATTCCGACATGGCCGAACCCCTGGACGTTATCGATCGGATGTGGGGATCAGACATGCGCGATACGATCGGGCTGTCCCAGCTCTCCCCTCGAGCACCCGCATGGCTCGTTGTAGGCGGCTACGGGCTCGAATTCAACCCCAACCCACCGCCCCCTCGGGCAAAGCTGGATCGGTACAACAGCGCCTACGTATACGATCCCTCCGGTCGACAGATTCAGCCGCGTTACGACAAGGTTCACTGCGTCCTGTTCGGTGAATACGTGCCCTTTCGCTATGGTCGTCTCCACTGGTTCTACGTATGGTTGAACAGCATCACACCGTGGGGGGCATCGGGGTTCGAATACAGCCTGACAGCCGGCCAGGACTTGCGCGTCTATGAGATGAAGGCCCGTTCGCAGGCGGACCGACCTTATCGATTCGCCGTACCGATCTGCTATGAAGACACCACACCTGAGATATGTCGGGGCTTCGTGCATGGACCCGATGGGAACAAGCGTGTCGACTTCCTTCTGAATATCAGCAACGACGGCTGGTTCAACCACGGCTATGAGCTGCCCCAACACCTTGTTGGCTCAGTGTTCCGGGCGGTCGAGCATCGGGTAGGCGTCGCGCGCGCGGTAAACACCGGAATCAGCGGTTTTGTCGACCCCCTGGGACGCGTTCACGATTGCGTGACCAGCGGAGAACGGCTGTTTGGCTCCGGAATCGTCGGATCCAAGGTGGCAACCATCTGGACCGACACCCGCCATTCTCTGTACACTCGTTGGGGCGATTGGTTCGCTCACGCATGTACCGTGCTGCTGACGTTGATGTCGGTGGACGCACTGGTAGCCAAGGCTCTGCTTGTGTTCCGGCGGCGAAAACCCACACCGACTGACACAGCCGAGGATCGGTAATGGTCGATCGTGGATCAACCTTTAAGGGTAGCCCCCCTACGCCGCGTCCCGCGACCGTGCGGGCCGCACGTCCGCGGATGTTGAGGCATCGGAACGAATGCCGTCCCGGGATGGGGATAGCTCGTTGCATCTCCGGCAGTCTCGTTTTTGCACTGGGGCCCCTCCTCGCAGGATGCCAGAATTGGGCCATGACAGGCTCGACGAACGAACCCGCCTTGAGGAACCATGCGATGGCCTACCTGAAGCAGGCCATCGCTTACCCTCAGAATGCCACGGTTCGCTGCCAGGCAATCGAGGCCCTGGCGGAAGAATCACCGCGCGGCGTCGAAGGTTGGTTCATCGAAGCCCTCGGTGATGAAAGCCCGGCCGTGCGGTTTGCAGCCTGTGTTGCGCTCGGGCGAATCCGCTGTCAGTCCGCCAAGCCCATGATTCAACAACGCCTCGGCGATGAAAACCACAGCGTTCGGGCCGCGGCCATCTTCGCCCTCCACAGAATGGGGGACTTCAGCCATTCCGGGGAATTGGCGGAAATGCTGCTCTATCACAAGGACAAGCAGGTACGCGGAAACGTGGCGATGCTGTTCGGCCTGCTTGGCGAGACCAAGGCGATCAAGCTCCTGAAACGGGCTCAGAAGGATTCCGACTACATGGTCGCGTGGCAAGCGCTTGAGTCGCAGATGCTGCTGGGCGATGCGCAGGCCTTCGGTCGGGTCGCCACCCAGATCGGTAGTGGCCGTGAAGACATCAGTGTTCTGGCCATGCTCGCCGTCGGACGAAGCCGCGAGCAGAAGAGCTGTGAAACCTTGCGATACAAGTTGGGACGCCAGGAGGATCATCTCGAGTCCCGGCTGGCGGCAGCACGGGCACTCGGGATGCTCGGTCACGACGACGGATTCGAGCTGGCCCGCCGATCGCTCCGGTTCAACAGTCCCAATCCCGACCCGCGTGCGGGCACCCCAGAGGACCAGATCATGCGGGTAAGGACGATGGCCGCGCTGGCGCTCGGTGCCATGCGGGCCCGACGCGTACTTCCGGATCTGGAGGAGATGATGACGAAATCGGACGACCCTCGAATCCAGGTCGCGGCAGCGCGAGCAATCATTCGAATCACCTCGGATCCCGATGAGGCGCTTCTCGACGACTCGCTCGGCGTCCCGCCAAAGACACCGGCGGTTTCCCGTTAGGATATCGCTTCAACGGAATCAGGCGAAGGCAAGACCCATGCGATGGCTTCCTTTCATCATTCTCCTGTATGTCGGTATCGTGCTTCAAACCACGCTGGCGCAGCGCCTCGAAATCAACCACGTTCGACCCGATTTCATGTTCATCGCGGCCTTGTACTACGCGCTGCAGGTCGTTTCGCCCGAGGCCATGATAGCGGCGTGGTTCCTCGGATTCGCGGTCGATCTGTGCAGTCAGGGACAGCTTGGGGTGTACGCGTTCGCTTATGGACTCATGGCCTTGTTGGTCGTTCAATTCCGGGAATCCATGTTCCGCGACCATCCGTTAACGTCGTTGTTTGTCACGTTGATTTGCACGTGGCTCGCCCACCTGATCGCGGGGGTCTATTTCATTCTCACCCATCCACAGTCTCCACGTTCCACTATTGAGATGCTCCTGCATTCGACCTATACTGCGATGTATACTGCCGCCATTGCACCCTATTTGCACTGGATGCTCGGACGGATTCGCGGTGTGCTGGGAGTGGCGCAGCCGCGACGGATTCGTCCGCGACGGATCGTCTAGGACATGTTCAACCGACGAGTCAGGATCTTCCTGCTCCTTCTCCTGGTGCCCATACTGATTGTTGTCGTTCGACTGATCCACCTCCAGGTCGTTGAGGCCGGCCACTTTCAGAGTATCGCCGAGAAGGCCCTCGTTCGTCCCCCCCGCTTCGTGCCTTCCGTGCGCGGAAGGATCCTCGATAGGAATGGGACGGTTCTCGCTCGCGACGAACCCAGTTGGGACATCTGCATGCACTACGGGGCGCTGGCCGGCGACCGAGACTACATCCAAGAGGTGGCGGCTGAGTGGCGTCGCAAAGGTTGGCTGCCTATTCATTCCGACCTCGACCGAAAGGAACAGGCCCGGGCGGACGCCGAGGCCATTTCCCGCAAGATAGAAGAGAGCTATGCCCTCGTGGGCGAACTTACGGGGCGCCCCCTCGACGAAATCATGCAGCAGCGTCAGTCGGTTCTCAATCGAGTGTCGGCGCTGCAACGGTCTCTTATTCGAAGACGCGGGTACTTTGTCTTGCCCGAAGAAACGCGAATGGCTCACCCGGTGGTTCGTGAACTGGACGACCAAACGGCCGTCCGGGCGAGGTTGGTTCTCGGAGACCTCAGTTGGTTCAGCATTCAGGCAAGCACGCGGCGTATCTACTCCGAGTGCACCAAGGCCATGGGACACGTCATGGGCCGATTGGCGCCGGTCACCGCGGAGATCAGAGAAAACGATCCTTACCAAGACGACTCAACCCGGCGATACCTTCCCTGGGAGACATTTGGTGTGGCCGGCGTCGAGCGACTGTGCGAACCGATTCTCCGCGGGCACCGCGGGCTGATTGAAGTTGACATTGACGGCGAGGAGATGGATCGTACCCAACCCGAGGACGGTCGCGACGCCATTCTGACCATCGACGCAGGCCTTCAGAATCATGTCTACGAGATTCTGGGGAAGACTGTCGCGGCCACGCCCTTGTGCACCGGCGCTGCGGCTGTGATACTTCATATTCCAACGCGTCAGGTGATCGCATTGGTGAGCTATCCGGCGTTTGACCCCAATAAGTTCGCCAAGGAATACCCTAAGTTGCTGGATGATACGAAGTATCGTCCCACGCTTTTCCGGGCCGTCGCTGCCGTATATCCGCCAGGCTCGGTCGCCAAGCCGGCGACCCTGGTTACCGCCCTGGCACTCAACCTCATTACCCCTCAAACGCGGTTCCATTGTCGGGGGTACCTTCACAAGCCCGACGGTCGATTCCAGTGTTGGATCTACCGAAAGTTCAACATCAGCCACGATCAACGAGGTTATCCCGACGGCCTGGATGCGGAGGAAGCCCTCCAGGAGAGCTGCAATTGCTACTTCTATCAAGTGGGTGAGATTATCCATGCCGATCGGCTTTGTCAGTGGTTCAAGCAGTTGTGGGTCGGTCCGCCGGCTGCTGAGGGGTTCATCGCCGGAACAGGGCTTATCGAGGAACGACAGGGAGTCATCCCCACCGCCGAGTGGCTGTGGGAGAAACAGCGACGCCCGATGACCGTCGGGGATTCCCGGAATTTCGCGATCGGACAGGGGGAACTCGGCGTCACGCCACTCCAGGTTGCCAACCTGATGGCGACGCTCGCCACAGGAAAGTACATGTGGCCGACGGTCGTAGCCAACGACGGACGCCAGCGCCCGGCCTGGGTTCTCCCCGTAAAGCAGGAGCACTTGAAGACCATCCGCCGCGGGCTATACCGCGTGGTGAACGATCCGAAAGGCACCGCCTACAACTACGCGAGGATGGATGAAATCACGGTGGCCGGAAAGACGGGCAGCGCCCAGTGTTCTCGTATTGTCCTCAATCGTCAATTCGTCGTTGAGTATCCTGGCGGACGACGTGAAAAGATCATCGCGAAGCATAAGAATGAGGTTGAAGATCGGCTGAAAGAGACACCCGGCGCCAAGATTGTCAGTTCAAGACCTCACCAATTGTGGCCCGACAAGGCCGACAACAACGCACATGCCTGGTTTGCCGGATACGTCCCCGGAGACCCGACAGCCGATCCCCAATTCGCCGTCTCCGTGCTGGTGGAATTCGGCGAGAGCGGCGGAACGCGAGCAGCCCCGGTGATGAAAGAGGTCATCCACGCGCTCATCGAGTCGCCGCACCACTACCTCCAAGCCAAACCCGCCGTTAAAGACCTCAAGGGCGACGACCTGACGTAGGTGTTTGCCCGGTCGCCAGGCCCTTCTCGTTCCGAAACATTGCGACTATTCTGTCTGTTGTCGCGTCCGCACGGTCGCGGGCGTGGGTTCACTCGGCAAGGGGCCGGAGCCGTCATCGTAAGGCCGCACCGCCGATGACCTCGGGGAACAAGGAGAAACCATGCTTGTCGACTACCATCTGCACACCGACTATTCCGTCGATGGGCATGTCGGCGCTCGCGAGGTATGCGAACGCTCCATTGCCGCAGGCATCGACGAGATCGCCGTGACCGACCATCTCGACACCAATCCGTCCGATGAGGGAGCGGGGCTTTTTCGCGCGGACCATTACATAGCCCGCCTCAAGCCTCTTCAGGTCGAGTATGCGGGACGGCTTGTCGTCCGAATAGGCGTCGAGATCGGCGAACCTCACGAGTATCGCACGATCGTGGAGAACGTAGCCCGGCAGCCGTTTGACGTCATCATCGGCTCGGTACACTACATCGGGACTCGGGGCGTTCACGGCAGTCTGTTCGACGAGGTCCCCCTGGAATCGGCCTTGTCACAGTATTTCGACATGGAGCTCGAGATTGCCTCTTGCGGCCTGGTGGACGTCGTCGCGCACCTGGACTACTTCCAGCGATATACCTGCCAGCGAGACATGCCGGTCTTCGATCCCCGTCGTTACGAGAAGTCGATCCGATCCGTTCTCGAAGCCGTCATACGGAATGACTTGGCGCTGGAGGTGAACACCAGCGGTGTTCGACAGAAACCCGGCGTGTGCTTTCCGGGAGCGACCCTACTCGCGTGGTACCGCGAAATGGGCGGGCGGGCGGTGACCATCGGCAGCGATGCGCACTATGCGGAACACGTCGGCGCCAACATTGTCGACGGCATTCGGCTACTTCGCGAGTCCGGGTTCGACTCGTTTTGTGTCTTCGACCAACGACGCAGACGGGCCATTCCCCTGCCCCAAGTCTGACGCAAGCTCACCTCCCTGCTGCAAGCGGCAAGGACAGGGCGGCTCGAATGCGCCGGTGAGGGATCCTCCTCCTCGAACGGCCGGCCCCCTCGGGTGTCACTGCTTCCAGCTTGCCTTTGGCGGCGTGACGTAGTCCTCGTAGCGCTCGGCCACGCGGGATGCCTTCACGTCGCCTGCGTGCATGAAGAGGCGATACCGAAGGACCAGTTCCTTGTCGTTCTCCAGCGTGTAACCGCCGGTCTCCGCGCTGTTCTTGTCAAAACACTTGACCCCAAAGGGATTCGCGGTGAACAGACCGTAGTCTCTAACGTGCCAATGCGTCGGATAGCGAAGATTGCCGGGCGTGTCAAAGACGGCAATACCGTACTGCTTGTCCTTTGTTCGGCTGTAATCCACCCACTTGGCGCGCTTGCCCCAGGCCTTGCCCTCTTTCGCTCCCACGATTCCGTCGCTGTTGGTCACGGTGCCGCCACATTTCCCGAGCTCTCTGAGCTCTTCGGAGACGCGGAGCGAAATAGTCCCCCCCTCCTTCGTGTCACCGAAATGCACGTTACCCTCAGTGGCCTTGAAGATCACCGTTAAATCGATGATTCGCGCTTCGCCATCAACGGCATAGACAACGGCACGTCGCCGTTCTTCGAGGTTCTTCTTCCCTTCATGATTTACCCAGTCGATCGTCGCCTCGATCGCACCGAATACGGGCCCTCCCTCCGCACGGTCGATCTTGCGGCAGACCTGCCGACCGAAATTCTTCTCCTCAGACCAGTTGTCCACGCCGTTGACCTCACCGTAGGCCACCCAGAAGCTTCGGTGGTGCTTGTGGTCGCGGACCTCCCCGGGCACGTCCTTCACCATGGGAAAACCGCGCGTCAACGGGGTCTGCCCCGGCCCCAGCAAGGGGTAAAAGAAAGGCCTTGGAACATCAGGGCCAAATTCGAACGTTGTGACGTGCTTACCGGCGATTCTTACCACGATCTTCCGTTCTCCGTCACGTTGGACCTCCACGATAGGCTTGGCCTTCTCACCTGCCGTCAGACGATACGTCTTTGTCTGTCCGGCAGGCAGGTTGTCCAAAATCCACCAGAGCCTTCCATCCGCGACTTGGCATGTGACGTCCCGGCCCGACCCGGCCTCGATCATCTTGGGTTGCTCGATGCCCTCCGGGGCTTCGATTGACATGGGCGCCATGACCCGGTCTTGTTGACCGGCCTCAACAACAAGCAGACGCTCCGCGTCCGCCCCCAAAACCGAACGACACCATCCCGCCAGTCCCAGACTACCTGCCACCAAACCGACAACCGTCACGACAGATGACTTACCTCGGATTTTCATGAGCGTCGGACCTCCCATAGATGGCCTATCCTGACCATCACGCCGTCCCAGTATCGCTTCACGTTGGCCGTCTGTACAGACCCGCGCCTGCATCAGTCGCGACCGGATGCCTGCTCCATCAATCGCGCGATTCGTTTCTCCAGCGGTGGGTGGCTGCTGAACAGACCCACGAAACCGCCCGGGATCAGGGGTTGGACGATGAACATGTTGGCCTGCGTCGGACTTGCATGCATGGGTATGCGCTCGTTGTACGCCCCCAATCGCTGGAGCGCACTAGCCAGATCGCGAGGGTCGCCACACAACTCCCCGGCGAAGCTGTCGGCATTGTACTCGCGCGAACGTGAGATCGCGGCTTGAATCAACACGGCGGCCAGCGGGGCGAAGATCATCATGAGCAAGCCGGCAAGGGGATTGCCGCCTTCGTCGTCGTCGGAATTCCTGGGCAGAAAGATCGCAAACCGGGCAAGCATGGTGATCGCCCCCGCGATCGTCGCCGCAATCGAACTGATGAGGATGTCGCGGTGTTTCACGTGGCCCAGCTCGTGCGCCAGGACGGCGCGAATCTGACGTTCGTTCATGGTGTTCAGCAGGCCTTCGGTGACGGCCACGGCCGCATGGCTGGGATTCCTGCCCGTGGCAAAGGCATTCGGCGCCTGCTCAGGGCAGATGTACACGCGCGGCATCGGCAAGCCTGCCCGCTCCGTCAGTTCCCGAACAATGCGAATCAGATCGGGGGCCTCCGCTTCCGTCACCTCTTGGGCCCTGGTCGTCGCCAGAGCAATCTTGTCGCTGAAGAAGTAGGCGATGACATTCATCAACCCGCCGAACATAAAGCCGATCAGCAGGCCGTTCGGCCCGCCGAAGTACTGACCAAGGGCCAACGCAAGGCCCATGATCAGCCCCAGGAGCAAGACCGTTTTGACGTTGTTCATTAATCGAAACATGGCATTCACCTTCCCGCAGAGACCATGTCCTGCAAGTATATACGCTCACTGCATCCATACGTTCATCCGAACGTGGCGAGATTGCAAGATCCATGCCACACATCTTCATCTGCAACATTTGGCGCGACACAAAGATATGACACATGCCATGGAGGTGATGGTTGCCAAAATGGCGGTCTCCCGCAGAAGTGGCGGACGGACTCATGCTTGTCGAAGATCGCCTTCATCCAAGATGGTGAATCTCTTGCTGCGCAAGACCGCCGCCGCGGTCTCCGTATCATCCACAAGCAACGCCAATGCTGATCGGCCATGGGAACGCGTCAAGAGCGGATAGGCATAGTGTATGTTGACTTCCGCCGCCAGGAGGGCCGAACAAATGCTGAGCAATCCCGTCTTGCCCGGCGGAAGCTCGACAACCAGAAGCTCGGATGTACTGACGGCAAAGCCGGCGTTCCGAATGATGGCCTCGGCCTGGTCGACATGATCGACGATCAGCCGAATAATCGCGCAGTCAACCGAATTGATGATCGACAGCGACAGGATGCGGATGTCGGTCCCTTCGAAGGCCTTCGCCAGGCGCATCAGCTCGCCTACTTTGTTCTCCAGAAACGTGGAGATCTGCCTGACTTGCGGGACCGAATGCCCCTCGGCCGTTTCCAGTGGTTCCACGGACATGAAAGGGCCCCAACGGTTGACGGAACGCCGCTTCCCTTTCTTACTCCCTCGTCTCGGTGATCGATTCGGCCACTATCCCTCGACGACCGTTTGCCGTCCCCCGGTCGATTGCGCTTCTCGATCTCGATCGCTCTCCGGTTCTTCCTTTGTATGCGGTATCAATTCCTCTCCTGCACGAATCAGACGGAAGCTGTTGAACAGGACCAGACTGGCCGCGATCAGGTGGAGGGCCGCGGCCAGCATCGGCTTGATCAAACTCATGCTGGCCAAGGTAACCGTCACAACGATGAACGTCACACCGAAAATCAGGTTCTGCCAGATGACTCGAGTGGTGGCGCGGGACAACCGGATCAAGAAAGGCAGCCGACCCAAATCATTGCTCATCAGGGCAACCGACGCGGAGTGGATCGCCACGTCCGAGCCCGCGGCACCCATCGCGATGCCGAGATCGCCGGCCGCAAGTGCCGGCGCATCATTCACTCCGTCGCCGACAACGGCCACTCGGTGTCCCTTGGCCTTGAGTTCATCCACCAAGCTCAGCTTCTGATCGGGGAGAACCTCGGCGTGGACGTCCGAGCACCCCATCTCCCTGGCCACTCTTCTGGCCACCGACCAGCGGTCGCCCGTGACCATGATGAGCTCGCGCAATCCCAACTTGCGGAGGCTGTCGATTGCCTGTCGGGCCTCGGGCCGCGTCCGGTCCTCCAACCCGATCCAACCGATGCAGCGACCGTTTCGGGTCACGTAGAGCGTACTCACTCCCTCCGGCTCTCGATACTCGGGCAGGCTTAGGAGCGAGAGATCCGCCCCTTGGTCCTTGAGCCATAGGGATCGGCCGACCATGATCACGGCCCCATTGCACTTACCCTTGACACCTCGACCGGATACTTCCTCGAAAGCCTCCGGACGATCCAGCTTCAACCTGGCCTTCTGAGCGACGGCCACCACCGCTCGAGCGACCGGGTGACGACTCATCTGCTCGACGGAGGCCGCCAGCGTGAGCAGTTCGGCTCCGTCGACCCCGGGTGCAGGCTTCATACTGGTCACCGAGAGTTCGCCTGTTGTCAGCGTTCCCGTCTTGTCGAAGACGATTGCCGTCAAGCTCCGAGCCCATTCCAGGTGGACCACGTTCTTGACGAGCACGCCGAGCCGGGCGGCCGCGGACAGCGAGGCGACCATCGCTGTCGGCGTCGCCAAAATCAACGCGCACGGACATGACACGACCAGAATGGAGATAGCGCGATCCATCTCCTGTGTGAAGAAGAGCACGATGCCCGCAATCATCAGAATCGTCGGTGTGTACCACGCCGCATACTGGTCAATCAGTCGCATGAGCGGAATGCGCGTTTTCTCGGCATTGGCAATCAGGTCGCGCACCGTTTGGAGCGTGTTGTCCTTCCACTCCTTGGTCACGCGGATTTCCAGCGTACCGGTCAGATTGATCGTCCCTCCGAAGACCTCTTCCCCCGCGGACTTGTCGATCGGCAGCGACTCGCCCGTGATGGTCGCCTGGTTGACGGTCGATTCGCCGCTGATCACCGTCCCGTCGGCCGGGATGTTGTCGCCCGGCCTCACTCGAATCACATCACCGGGTTTCAGGAAGCTCGGATCCACCTCGCTCTCACGACCGTCGGGTTCCACACGCCGAGCACTGGTCGGAGTGATCTTCACGAGCGCCTCAATGGACGCCTTTGCCCCCAACGCCGTTCGGGTCTCGATCAGGGTGGAGAGAATCATGAAGAACGCCACCAAGCCCGCTTCCTGATACTTCTGCATGGCAATCGCCGCCACAATCGCCAGGGCAACCAACTCGTCCATGTGCATATGCCCGCGAAGCAGATGAACGGCGGCATTCCAAATCAACGGGGCCCCCAGCAGCAGCGCCCCAAACAAGGCGATCAGGTCGCGGTATGCGTTGACCGTTTCGCCGTCGGGCCCGATCTTGGTGTAGTCATGGAACGGCCACGTTATGACGAACGAGGTAAGAACAAGGACTCCCCCAAGCAGAGTTGCTATCAGCAGGGCGCTGGCCCGTCCCGTCTGAGCCTCGACGGAGTTCTTGAGGTATTGACTGTGAGAGTGCAAATCACCGTGAGAGTAACTGGCGAGCTGAGTCATGCACCGATACCTTCCCTTCTGCTGCTCGCGACCTGATGGCTGCCCGAAATCAGTCTGACCGATGCCTTAACCGTCAAGCACAATTATAGAGCGTACCAGGCGCCGACATAGTCTCAGTGCGCCTTTTTGCCCACTAGGGTCAAGGTCACAATCTTAGCGGTGACCCGCGAGATCTCACAAGGTGTAACTCTCGTCAGCGGACTGATTTCCAGGATCAAGACCACTTCCTTAGTTGTAAACTATTTATCTAAAAACACTTATAGAATACGTTGCCCAGGCAAAAAGTTGTTGAACTATAAGTTGCTTTTCGGCCGCTAGTTATGGTAGACTGCTGGCACGTGTAAGCTGGGAAGTTCCGATAAAGTCGTGCGTCCCGGCTGACCGATTGTGATTGCATGCACGGCGGCTTCATTCGAGCCCATCCGTGCATGGCACGCAAGTGCGTGCATACCCCCGACGAGCGAGGGGCAACGCAGGTGCCCGAGAGAGTGTGCTGGACTGCATCGGACTGAGGGTCTGGTGTGGCAGCACCCACCCTCAAGGCAAGGACCTAGAGAAACGGAGTCCGGACTGCGCCTGGAAACCGGTGGAACAGGACATGCGCCATAGCGCGTGGCGCGACACCGCCATCAACTAAGTGACGTCATTCAGGCAAGGATGGCCAGCAATGCGTCAGCAATTCACTTCGCCGCGAGGCTTTGCCCGAAGCCAGATCAGTCATGTTCGGTTGCTCGGGGCCAGTCGCCGAGCCAGGGACTTGTGCCGTACCGACATGTCCGGCACAACTGCCTTCTCACCCGACGATTCGTCTCTGAGATCACGATCCCATGTTCTTGGCTTCAAGACCTCGGCCGCTCTCGGTATCCGTCGGTCGGCCAACCACCTCTCGGAAGGCCTCTCATTCCAACCGTCGGAGTCCGTTCCGCCCATCACCCACTTGTACTATGTAGCGGAGGCCGTTGACGAGCGAGACTGTGGCTACGATTCCGGTTCCCGCATGCCCGACCCCGTTGTCTTGATGACCCAGGCCGGGAAAACGGCGCGAGTCCTTGACGTTCTCACGCGGCGGTCGCCTCATCTCCTTCGTACCCTCCCTGCCTCTCCCCCAGGCATCTTCGCGCCGAGCGAAACGGACGCCCAGACGCCCGGCGCCCAGCTTCTTCTGGACCTTGAGGTCTGCAATGCCGATTCTTCGACGGGGCCCTGGAGCCACTCCAAGGAAGAGGCACCGTCTGATGAGATTCCCAGCGTGATCGACATAGATGACAGTTCGCTCCTGGCCACAAGTCTTCAGCACCCCATCCAGGACCGTATCGAACAGGAGATGGCCTTCGCTCGAGACATCTACCAGGAGACGGAGGGTCCCCGTGACGAGTGGATCGTAGGAATACCGTCTAGCTTCCCGTGGCCTCAGGATCTGAGTGAATGCCCCGGCAAAGACAGCATGCTTGAGCCGGCGATCCGCGAAGAAGCCGCAGTTGAGCCGCTCTCTCCTCGATCCTGCCAAGCGACACCGCAGGCAGGACCTGTGGTGCGACACTCGGCTACGAACGTGCGACCGAGCCAAGCCGAGACCACAACGTCGCCGATTGTCGATAAGACGTCCGAATGCGGTCAGCCGGCAATACCGAAATGGCTCGCCGACAAGTATGCGACGGCTCGCACGATGGGCTTCGACGAAGGGGTTACCCTGGTCACCGAGCGAAGGAAAGAGGCGCAACTGAAGAGGCGACAGCAACTGCTCCGGAAGGCTTTGGCCCAACGGCAGAAATCTGCCGAATCGGTCGGATCGTCCTCAACCACTCCGACGCCCAAGCCGGTCAGGCTTACCTGGAGACCCGGCGATCCCTTCGCCGGATGGTCACGAAGACAGCCTGTTCACCGGTTCCGATGGCACGCCATGATCCTGACCGCAGTCGGCGTCGCGGGTTTCGGGTACCTCGCGCTCTCGCTGCTCATGATTGGCGGTATCGTTCCGTAACCGCATGAGAGGTAGAGGCCGTCCGCCGACTCCTAATGCGCGGTCCCGCTGTTTCGACGACCCGCGGTGGACTTGTCGCTTTCGCGATCGTGGAGGCGAGTCCCATGCCCATCTACTGGACCTGGTGCGTAAGTTCGATGACGTGGTTTTCGGCAATGAACGTGTAGACTTCAGCACCGGGCAGCGACTCAACCGGTTCGCCGGCAAGCAACGGAACCACAACGGGAATGCTCAGATCGAACAAGGCCTCCGTCCCGTACAGTGCCGTGACCAGATTCCCACATACCACGTTCATGAGTTCCTTCAGCGCGTCCAGGCGCTTCTGTTCCGCCGAACTATCCGCCGCATCCACGCCGAGCAGGTTACCCGCCAAGAGGGCCGCAAATCGTCCGTCGCAGCGAAGTTGAAGGACGCCCTTGCACGCCCCAAAGTAAAAGATCCTTGTCTGAAGTGTGTAGTTGGCCGACTGGGCTTCCTCCTCATCGGCATTCGCGATGAAGATGAAAGCCATGTTGCTCAGAATGTCAGAAAAGATCTTCGGCAGTGTGGGCGAAGCGGTCTTGTTCATTTTTCGACCCCAGCATAGGTGCGAGCAACTCTCGGAGTTGCTCCGGCCTGAAAGGTTTTCGGATATAGCCCGCAATATGGTGGGCTGCCAGCTCGTCCATCCGCTGTTGGCTTCCTTCCGTTGAAACGATGATGACCGGTATTTCCTTCAGTGTTTTGTGTTTTCGCATGACATCGACCAATTGAAGCCCGCTCATGACCGGCATGTTGATGTCCGCCAGGACAACGGAGACCGGACGATCCGCCAGGGTCGCCAAGGCCTCCATCCCGTTGCCGGCCTCGAGCACTTCTCCGACATCGAGTCCGATCATCCCCAACGCCTTCTTGATCATGGCGCGAATCGTTGCGGAGTCATCCACGACTAGGATATCGTGAGCCATAGGATCATTCCCTAACTTTCGGCGGACAGGTGCTTCACCTGTATCAACTCGCCCGTAACCTGAGCGCCGATCATTTCAAGATCGCGCTCCGCCAAACCGTATCGTTCGAGGATCTGTTCATCCGCCCGATAGCACATGCCATCGCTGCCCAATCCCAGCCCCAGCATCAAGCATAGGATGTCCGCCAGGTAGACCATGTCCACATGGACCCCCACCGCATCTTGAACGGACCCTGTTGCATAAGCCGCGGGTTCGTGATGCCAGCGAATGCATTGGGTAATGACCTCCGACAGGTTCCACTTCTCGGCGAGCAGCGCCCCTACTTCGCAATGGTCGTAGCCGAGCACCATCCGTTCCGCTTCGTTGAAGGCGCGTTTTTCTTCGGTGACCAGGCGAGCGATCTCCGCGTACTCCTTGCCGACGTATTGGTTGAGGACCACTTTGCCGATGTCATGAATCAGTCCGGCCGTAAACAAAAGATTCGTGTTCGGCTGTTTCGTCTTCGTTCCGATGGCTTCGCACGCCAGCGCGACGCCGACGGAGTGTTGCCAAAGCTGCCCCTTGAGCATGCCGTAACCCTGCTGCTCATGGCCCAGCAACGCATTACTGTGCGCCGCCATGACCAAGTGCAGAAGTTTCGCCGTGCCAAGGCATACCATGGCGTCATTCAGGCTATGAATCTTACGATTGAGCCCGAAGTAGGCCGAGTTACAGAGCTTGAGCACCTCTCCCGTGAGAACCTCATCGTACTTGATGACCGACACGATCTCATCCATGCTGCTGCGAGGATCCCGGATGACGGCCAGGAGGCGGACGGTCGTGTCGGGCAGCGGAGGAAGCGTCTCCACGGCGGCCACAATGTCTTCGACGCGATTCATATCTCCACCTCACCTTCCTTGGTCCGAACGGTCACGATGCCGGTTTGGAGGTTCAGCCTGAGCGTTCGGCTGATGCTCCCTCCAATGTGTTCGCCGTTGATCATGACGCCGTTCTTCCAGAAGATCTTTCTGAGGATGAGGTAGTTGCGCTTGCCGATATTGAACGTACCGCTGTCATCCAAAAGCTGTGACCCTCCCGCCGCTTTCACGACCAGTCGCTTTTTCTCCGCTCCGAGTTTGTACGCACTCTTGAACAACAGGGGCAAACCGGTGTCGGCGAACATCGCCGGGTTTTTCTCCGCCTTCTCCGGCGCAATCGAGGAGTCCGGCAACATGTAGTGCAGCATGCCGCCCACATGCGTGATCGGATCCCAGATGGCAACCCCGATGCAACTTCCGAGTGAGTAGGTTACCAGGAGCGCCGGTTCCCCGTTTGCCTTTGCTACACAGTAATCGGCGATGTCTACGATATGGTCCATGGTCAGGCCAGATCTCTGTGTGACCCTAGAGTGTACGCATCAGGCGAACCGCAAACACCATTCCGTCAAGTCCCCCGGCCTAGGATACCCCGGCGGTGGTGGGCGCCGCCTTCGCCTGGGCCTTATCCATCGTCTGTTGTATCTTCTCAGCCAATGTCTCCGTCGTGAACGGCTTGACGATGTAGTTGTTCACGCCGGCCTTGATTGCCTCGAGAACGCGACTCTTCTCTGCCTCCGTGGTACACATGATCAGGGGGAGTTCCTTGTCACGTGCTCGAATCTCTCGCACCAGGGTGATCCCATCCATGTTCGGCATGTTCCAATCGATCAGCGCGAGGTCCGGCCGATCCTTCTGAACCTGCTGAAGGGCCTCGACTCCGTCGCCTGCCTCCATAATGTCCGTGTGACCCAGACGTGCCAGGACATTCTTCTGAATGTTCCGAATTGTCCGAGAGTCGTCTACGAGCAGGATCTTCATCACTATGTCTCCACTGGAACCCGACCGCCGACTGCCATATCAGCCGACTATTGGTCCGGTCACCGGATTCTACCTTCCCTCGCAGCGCGGGCTGCTTCGCCTTGAGGCATCGTTATGTATCCCGAGCACGATCACCTCAGGCAGCCGTATGCCTTTTGTGCAGGGCCAACAGTCCCGAGGCCTCCAGGATCAGGCCAATCCGGCCGTCCCCGAGGATGGCCGCCCCGCTCGTCCCGAGTACACGCTTGAACTGCTCACCCAGCGTCTTGATCACCACCTGTTGCTGGCGAATCAACTCATCCACCACGAGCCCCACACGCCGTCCGTCCACGTAGACGATCACAACCATCGTCTCCCAAACCGGAGGTCGTTCCGGACGAAGGTTGAACAGCGCATCCAGGCGCAGCAACGGACAGAGTTCGCCTCGTATCCGCAGCATCTCTCCACGATTCTGCACGGTGAAGACCTGCTTCTCCTCCGGTCGCAGGGACTGATCGATGGCGATGGTCGGGATGATGAACCGACTTTTGCCCACACCGACGATCATGCCGTCGATGATGGCCAGGGTGAGCGGCAGACGAATGGTGAACTTGCTGCCTTGTCCCTTGACACTGGCGATTTCCACTTTCCCGCGAAGCTTATCGATATTGCGTTTGACCACATCCATGCCGACGCCGCGGCCCGAGATGTCCGTCACCTTCTCTGCCGTGCTGAACCCCGGCTGCAGTATCAGGGCAAACGCCTGTTGCTCGGTCAACTGCTCGTCGGCGCCGACCAAACCTTTCTCAATCCCCTTTTTGATCAGAATTTCGGGATCCAATCCCCGGCCGTCATCAGAAATCTCTATGACGATGTTGCCGCCCTGGTGACAGGCGTGAAGGTGCACATGCCCGCGAGCAGGCTTTCCTGATGCGACACGGACCTCCGGCGTTTCGATGCCATGGTCCACGGCATTGCGAACCATGTGCATCAGCGGGTCGCCTATTTCCTCGATCACGTTCTTGTCAAGTTCGGTGTCTTCACCCGACACCGTGAACTCCACCTGCTTGTTCGCCTTCATCGCCACGTCGCGAGCGAGGCGTCCCATCTTCTGGAAGGTCTGCTGCAGTGTCACCATGCGCATCGACATGGAGATCTCCTGCACCTCGCGCGTGATCTTGGCCACCTGTGCGACGTGCTTTGCCAGCACATCATGTTCGGCAACCACGGGGTCTTGAGTGACCAGTGCCTGCGCGACAAGCAACTCGCCGACCATGTCCACCAGGTGGTCCAGCTTGGCGGTATCGACCCTGACGACGAGATCTTTCTTCGCTGCCGGGCGGGCGGGACCGCCTTCGGCTGTCCCGTTCCCCTGGGGTGCCGCCGCAGCCGTCTGAGCACCGGCTGATCCGGTCCCGGTTCCGCCATCGGTTCGGTCGGTCTGACCCTTTGCCGCCGGTCCAGACACGTCGCCGGCCGGAGATGCCGGCTCGCCTTGTGGCGTGGCTCTCCCGCCAACCGCCGCTTCCGTCAACTGCGCAAGGAGGTCGGTGATGTCCGGCTGAGGCACTTCCTTGCCCGTTGGCTGTTGGACGTATTCCGCCACGGCTCCGACCTGCTCCTTGAGGATGTCCACGGTTGCGAATATGAGATTGATGTGGTCCGTGGTGAACTGGAGTTGCCCTTTCCTCGCCAGATCGAGCAGAGTCTCCGCCTTGTGCGTGATTCGATTGATGTCGCGGAGGTTCAGAAAGCCCGCCATTCCCTTGATGGTATGGAATGGCCTGAAGAGCTCGTTGATCTTGGCTTGATCGTCCAAGGATTGCTCAAGCGCCAGAACCGCCGCTTCTATGGCGTCGATGTGTTCGTATGCTTCCGTAACGAAACTTCTAACGTACTCGATTTCCTCCGAGTTGATGAGAAGTGGCCGGCTCTGCTCCTCGTCGTCGCCCTCGTTGTCTTCGCCCGAGTCGATGCGTCCCGATCCTTCCGAGGAGACGGTCTTGCCGTCGCGTTTCGCCGTGTCGGCCGTCTCCGCATCCGTCCACGTTGTATCAACGGAATCGGAAGTGGTCGTTTCCTTGCCGGGTGCCGGCGTTTCACGGCCACCTGCCAGCTTGATGATCGTTTGCACGAAATCCGCGTCGGCGGGAATTGGGGCGGCACCGCTACTGTGCTTGAGAGCGGCCTGCATCTCGCCAATGGCTTTTCGTACCTCCTCCAGAATCCGTTCCAGATCGCCGTAGGTCTCCAACACGATACCCTCAATGAGGGTTTCGAGCGCCTGGCCGAAGGGTGCGAATTCCTTAGCTCCCTGAAGATGCGGGACCTCATCGATGAGCCGCATGAGTTCGCCGACCTGGGTGTGCATCTTAGCCAGTTCACCGAGATCGGTGACGTCACACAGTGTGGAGGACAGGGCGAGTTGATCGACCAGTTCCGCAACTCTTTTGGGCTCAACCGCTTCAGTCACTTACCGGCCTCCTTGGACCGTTGCCCAAACCTCTCGTACCGCCATGGGTTATGGTCATACTCGGTTCTTTTTTCGGATCGATGTAGGCATAAGTGAAGATAATTCTCTCGGTGCGATCGCCGCAACCTGGAAGCCCGCCCGGCACGTTTCACCGGGGGTTTACCCTACGCACAACCCAGACTGCATTGGGTACACGGGCGCAAGACGGCTACCACGATGATCCACGAAATCTTCGATGGCCGTAACTGACCCTGCCTCTCGGCGCGACCGATATAGGGAATGAGGTGTGACCAATTGGCGGCTGGTCCGTTTGGGCGCCTGCAGAGGGTCAGGGCGCGGGCCTCCGGATGAAGAAGAGGGTTCGTCATGGACGTCAAATACATCAACCCGTTCGTATCCGCCGTTCGAAACGTCTTTCACACGATGCTCGGGGTCGAGGTGAAGATCGGCAAGCCTTTCGTGAAGAAGGAGGATACGGCCTCAGCGGATGTCAGCGGGATTATCGGCTTCTCGGGCGACGCCGCGGGCTGCGTGGTACTGAGCTTCCCCAAGTTGGTTGCTGTCCGGGCGGCTTCCACGTTCGCGGGAACCGACATTGGCGAGAACCACCCGGACTTCGCCGATGCGGTCGGCGAGCTCGCCAATATGATTGCTGGAAACGCCAAGAAGGATTTTGAAGGCGTCGCCATCAGCATCTCCTTGCCCAGCGTTGTCATTGGCGACAGTCACCGCGTATCCAAGAGCAACACTTCGCCTCGGCTGGTGGTCCCGTGTGAAACGAGCCTTGGACCGTTCTTCCTTGAAGTGGCGATGAAGCTCGAGAAAGAGGTGACGGTGGGGGTTGGTTGAAAACCCAATGCCGACCCTTCCATCTCCGGTAGCCTCATGCCGTGCAAGCGGGAGACAATTGCGTGGGTACGGTTGACACTGTGCCATGCCGAGTGGTCGTCGATCACGAGGGATTGACTGCCGCGCTTCTTCTTGACTCCCGCCTGCCCGCCTCCGCCTTCAGCTCCGAGGAAATACTCCACATCGTGAATGAGGCCGGAATCGCCGTAACCCCTGCCGTCAAGAGCAAGGTCGATGAGATCATGTCCTCCATCCGAGGAGGTCAGGTCCCCACCGACTCTATCGTCATTGCCAAGGGAAAGCCCGCCAATCCCGGTTGCGACGGTCGATTCGAGCTCGCGCCGGAACTGCAGACGCACGGCAGCGAAGACGGCGACTCGATCAACTACTACGAACAACGCCGCATCCTTACCGTGAGCGCGGGACAAGTGATCGGTCGCATCTTCCCACCGGAACAGCCCACCGCCGGCGAAGATGTCTACGGACGACCGATTAAGCCCGACGTTCGACGGCACCCGATGCAGCTCGGGAAGAACGTGCGCATCGCCGACGACGGCATGAGCGTGATCGCGGAGGCCGACGGCCAGGTGAAGAACGACGCGTCCGGCGTGAGCATTCTCGATGTGGTTTCCGTGAATGGCAACGTCGACTTCAACTCGGGCAATGTCGACGCAACGAGCGACGTGGTGATTCGAGGCAATGTGCTTGACCTCTTCTCGGTAAAGAGCCGCAAGTCCATCGAGATCGGCGGTAACGTAGAGGCCGCCGAACTGTCGGCCGCCGAAAACATATTCGTTCGCGGGGGAATCTGCGGCAAGGACAAGGGGAAGGTGACATCGGGAGGTGAGATCCGCGCCAAGTTCTGCAGCGGCGTGGAATTGAACGCGGCCGGAGACATCCACATTGCAAGGGAGGCCATCAACTGCACCATCTCAACCCGCGGCTCACTTCAGATACCCAACGGAAGCCTCATTGGCGGAAGATCGCATGCACGGAACGGCGCCAGGGTTTCCGTATTGGGAAGTGAGGCTGGGATCAAGACTCACATCGGAGTTGGAATGGATCCGGGGGTCTACGCGTCCATCGCCGCTATTGACACGAAGATCAAGAGTATCCGTAAAACCGCCGACGAGATACGAACGCATGTGAAACCCCTGCTCGCCAATCTCAAGCGGCTCACACCCGATCAGCGCGAACGAGCCACCGAACTGATGTTCAAGGCCGACGACCTTGAGGCCCAAACGGAGCCGCTGGAAAGCGAGAAACAAAAGCTCCTTGAGGAAGCTACTCCCGTGGAAGGGGCATCCTTGCTGGTCGGATCCCGTCTTCACGCCGGCACACTTGTGACCGTTGACAACCTTGAGCTGCGATTCGATAAGGAATTGAAAGGTCCGATCAAAATCGAGAAACGCAAGATCGACAATGTGACGGAGGTTGTCGGAGTCAATCAGCTTAGCGGTTCCGTCATTACCTTCCCCGCACGCAAGATAGAACCACCGGACGTTTCTCTGCCCAAAGCACACACCACGTCGGTCGCCTGATCGACCTCATTGGTG
The DNA here is from genome assembly GCA_964596165.1 of uncultured Planctomycetales bacterium. Taxonomy (GTDB): domain Bacteria; phylum Planctomycetota; class Phycisphaerae; order UBA1845; family JAFGLZ01; genus CAYUQT01. Next base: position 39,824 of record CAZQTW010000029.1, read on the forward strand.
CGTCTGCCTGATTGCGATTCCTGGTCCGGTCGGTTGACGCCCGTCCCCATGCGGATCCAACGCCTTGAACTGCAACCGCGGTGAGTTCACTCCATCCAGCCGTTTCATCACTCGGGACCACTCGCACAATGACGCACGGCAGAGTAGGATGACACGGCTTCCGACGCATGGCTTGGAGAGAGCTCATGGTGCAGACCACCGACGCGCCCCTAACCTTCCTTATCACAGGTGCCACCGGGTTTCTTGGCAGGCGATTGGTCATCGAGTTGTTGGCAAGGAACACCACGTGCAAGCTGCTTGCGATGAGTCGTCCCAATGACCCTCAGCAAGCCGATGCGGAACGATACATTCGGGCGCGCACCGGCTCCTCGGTTGATCGGGTTGAATGGATCGCCGGAGACATCTGCCGGCCGATGTTGGGCTTCAGCGACGATCAGGTCACACAATTGGCGAAGGGACCGACCCTCCATATTGTTCACCTTGCGGCCCTATACGACCTGGAGGTCGCTGAGAAGCTTTCCAAGGCGCTGAACTTGGACGGCGCTCTTCGAGCCTATGAACTGGCTGTTGCCCTTGTGCGCCATCCGGATCGCAAGGGGCGACCGATACGGTTCTGCCACACCTCTACGCTGGCTGTCGCCGGTAACTATCAAGGAACGTTTGGTGAAACAGGGGAGGAGCTTCGGCTGTCTGAGGGAAAGCATACGGACTGGTACTCCCGACACAAGTACGAGGCAGAGGTCTCCTTGCGCCGCATGGCACAGACGGGGGATGTGCCGCTAATGGTCGTTCGCCCAGGAATTGCCGTAGGCGACTCGACGACCGGAGAGATTGAGAAGCTCGACGGCCCCTACGGACTCCTCGAATACCTTCGATGGCCTCTGGTTCGGCACTTTGTCCCCTGGTCCGCCGAGGATCCCTTTTGGATCGTTCCAGGCGACTTCATCGTCCGAGCCATCGCCACATTGGCCGGAAATCCCGAGGCCTACGGGCATACCTTCAACCTTCTGTATCCGCCGGATGCCAACCCGACATGGGCGCAGTTCCTGCGCCATACGCTCAGCGTCCTCCGCAACGAGGCCTATTCGGGTGGGCCCATGGGCGCCGTTCGGGGCGCGATTTCCTATGGTTGGTACATCCCCGTCCCGACGAGGTTGCTCATCGGAAGTGGGCGCCTCCCCCTCCTAGGCCGGCTCATCCAAAAGGCCTTGTCTGCCATGGGATGCGAACCACACAGTCTATTCTACACCGTGGCGAACCCCACCTACCACGTCGGCAACTACCTCCAATTCGGTGTCCGCCCGCCACCGCCCTGGCAAGACATGTGGCGGACATGCATCCAATATTACAGGGACCATCGTAGAGCGATGAGGCAGGGCGCTGTCATCGCCCATCAGAAGGGGGCAATCGCACAGGGATGAGCAACCGGCCGACACTCATCGTTGTCAATCCGCGTGCCCTAAGAATCCGACGGACCGGCCTTTTCGACGAGATCCGGGCTATGGAACGCCCCGGGCGAATCGAAGTCCTCGTCACGGAACGCGCCGGCCATGCTCGAACATTCTGTACTCAGTCCGCCCATGGTTTTGAGAAGATCATCGTCGCCGGAGGGGACGGCTTGCTCAACGAGGTTGCAGACGGCTCCTTTGGCCAACCCACGGCGATCGGCCCGCTGGCTGCCGGTTCCGGGAACGATTATGTCAAGGCGCTTCCCGGCTATCCGGCCTCTCTGGCCGATCTTCTTGCCTCCACCGAAACCATGCCGGCCGACGCCGGCCGGGTGACCTTCACCGACGGCACCACTCGACACTTTCTCAGCGAGGCCGGCGCCGGAATGGATGCCGCGTGCGTTCGGCTCATGCCGCAATGGCTCAATCGCGTCAGCACGGTGGCCACATACAACATCGGCGCTATTCGCGCCATCATTAGCTATCGACCCTATGCCGCCACTATCCAACTGGACGATCAGCTCCACCGATACGATCGCATCCACATGCTGGCTGTCGCAAACACAACCTTCTTTGGCGACGGAATGAGGCTCGCACCCGATGCCCGCCATGATGACGGTCGGTTTCACGTGGTGATCGTTAAGGACGTTTCCAGGCTGGAATTGCTCAGCAAGTTCAAGATGCTTCGACTCGGCACACACATCACGCACCCGGAAATACTCTACCGCCCGTGTCGGCGCGTGGTTCTTGAGGCCAGTAGGCCTCTCGAAATGTGCATCGACGGCGATTACGTCCCAAAGACCCCGGCAACCTTTGAGAACCTTCCCGGCGCCGTCCGAATTGTAGTACCTGCAACCGCTACGCCCCGTCGGGAATAGGGAGATGGCAATCATCCGCTCTCATCCCGACGCCTGAGCATCCACTGGAGATGAAGTCTTACAGAAGCTTGCCCGGATTCATGACATCCGCGGGGTCCAAGCATGCCTTCAGTGATCGCAATGCTCCCACGGCAACGGAACCATGTTCTGCCTCCAGCGGGCGGTGTTCCGATCCGATTCCATGATGGTGGCTGAGCGTGCCTCCAAGGTCCACAATGGCCCGGGTGGCCGCTCGCTTGACGGACTCCCATTGTTCGATTTCATTGCCCGGCCGCTGACGCGCAAGAAACGTGTAGTACAGCGACGCCCCCGTAGGATACACATGCGACACGTGCGTCATCACGACGCCCGGCGTGCCCTGATCCGCCAGGGCCTCTCTGATTCGATCCTTGACTCCCTCATACAGACGGATCAGACTCGTCCATGTCGTGGCCGTCTCCAGCGTGTCAACCATGATCCCACGGGCCATCAGCTCGTCCCGCAAGTATGGCAGCCGGAAGCGGTCTCGCTTCCATGACTCACCGGGCGAACTCCCAAGGCTGAGTGCGCCAGAAGCCCTCGCCAGCGCCCTAAGGCGTTCACACAGGAGTGCCACCGTATCCGTCGCCCCCTCCAGGCCGAGAATACACAGACACATCCGGTCGCCGTCGAGCCCGTTCCAGCCGGCCAGCCGTTTCACCAACGCCCGCCCTAGTTGCTTTGCGAGACCGCCGGCTTCCGAACCCGCATCCATGAGCCATTGTGTCTCCTGCGGATCCGACAATCGGACAACGGAGGGATACACGTCTTCCTGAACGACCTGACGCACGAATCCTATCGCTGTCGGCCAGTCTGGCAGCAGGAACGAGAGGAAGCGACCGCATGGGGCCCTGTGCCGAACTCGCATGGTGCAACGCGTGATCACGCCAAGGGTTCCTTCGGAGCCGGTCAGACACTGAACGATACTCGGTCCGGTGGCCGAAGCGGGCACACGCCGCGTCTCGATCATTCCAACCGGCGTGGCCACGCGAACTGCCTCGACCATGTGTTCGATCTTGCCGTACAGCGTCGATTGTTGGCCGGCACTCCGCGTCGCGACCCACCCTCCGAGGGTGCTGAACTCGAACGATTGAGGGAAATGCCCCAGCGAGAACCCCTGATCGTTCAGCCACCGTTCGATATCAGGGCCGAACGCCCCCGCACCAATGTCGGCCAACTGAGAGACATCGTCCAGGGACTTCTCAGCAAGGTTCATCAGGTCAAGGGTGATCGTTGCGTGATGCCTCCCCGAACAAGGCTCGACGCCCCCGACCACACTGGTGCCGCCGCCAAATGGGACAATCGCGCAATCCTCACGGGCGGCCCACGCCAGCAACTCCGCGATCTGCCGTTCCTCCCGGGGATAGACGACGGCATCGGTGACGTGGCGCAATCGTCCGGACCGCGCCTCAATCATGTCTCTGTAGCTCTTGCCCAAGGAATGGATCGCACGATCCGCGGCGGAGAAGTCGACATCCTGTGAGCCGACCAACCGGCTAAGAGAGTCCCGTTCTTGTTCGCTCAGCCGACCGGCGTTAAGCGAAAGCCTCTCCAACGGCACCGCCTCCACAATCGACGACATCCCTCCAAGTTGCTTGGTCAGGTAGCCGAGCAGACGAGGGCGCTCTGCCAAGCGGACGGCGTGCGCTTCGTGACCCCAGCCGGCCCATCGGCTGATCTTGGCGTTGCGAATCACGCGACCACCGCATTGGCCCGTCGGGACCGGAGCAACTGTCCGGCCTGGTCGAGGCAACGGTTTCGATTGCACAACCCGGTGTCCAGCCCCGTTCGCCGACCGATGTCAGCCAGCGTCAGGGCCATTTCGTGTTGGACGCCGTAGAGGACCTCCGCCGCCAGTACTCTTCTGACGGGCTGCCCATTCCGCGTACAGCGACACAGGTTCTGCCTCAGGTTCGGGTCCTCCTCGATCAGATCGAGGACGTCCTCATGTCGCGTTCCGTATCGGCGAATGACGGAAGCGACGTCTTCGACATGCAGCCCATATCTGGACGCTGCCGCTGGAGCTACCTCGTCAATGTAGTCGCTCACGGCTTTGTCCGGCCCGCCCGGAAGTTGATAGCTCTCTATCGGCCTGTATACGCGTCCGAGCTTCTTGAAAACCCGGCTCAGCAGATCTTCGGCCATCCATGTGTGCGTGGCCAGCTTGCCTCCATAGATGCTCCAGAATCCGGGAGTACCGTATTCCTCATGGTCCACGATTCGGTGATCGCGGTTCACCTTGTCTTCGATCTGGCCATAGGCAAATGCGGTGGGTCTGACGCCCCATTTGGTATCGACGATGTCGTCCTGTGACAGGCCCGGCAGGAACCGCTGAGCGCCCTGCAGCAGGTACCCCACCTCATCCCGGGTCACCAATCCATGATCGAGCAGCCCATAGTAGTCGTCGTCGGTGGTACCGATCAGGCTATAGGGACCTCGCGAAATCATGAAGCCGAACCGGTCATCGATGAAATGGAGAATCAGTCCTGTATCCCCGCATCGGGGAAGAAAGAGATGTACCCCCTTCGTCGGGCGAATGTGCGGTCCGCCGCCCGCCTTGGCCAGTTCACAAAGCCGATCGGCCCACGGCCCGGTGGCATTGACCACCATCTTGCCGCGTATGAGCGCCCGCCGCCCGGTCCGCTCATCATCGACCCAGATGCCGACGATTCGCTCATTCTGTCGTTCGAATCCCACGACCTGAGTGTGATTCCGAACCCACGCGCCCTGTTCCGCCGCCCACATCGCGTTTGTCAGGCACATCCGCGGCGCGTCAATCCCCCATTCGTAGTACAGGGTTCCTCCCATCAACCCCTCGCTACGAATCAGGGGAATTCGATCGACAATCTGCTGCGCATTCAGAGGTTGTCCCGGTGGCGCGTGCTTGAACCGCGTGTTATAGCGTTCGTAGGTCCGCAGCAGCAATCGCAGGGCTCGCCCGGATACGGGACCTCCCTGATAGTACGGAAAGACAATCGCAAGAGGCTCCACCAGATGCCGCGCGGAGCTCATGATCCGGCCGGCATACTGATTCGACTTGCGCACGATTGAGAACTGCAACTTGGCCAGGTACTGGAGGCCGCCGTGGATCATCTCTGAGGACGCCGCACTCGTCTTCGAACCGAAGTCGTCCTTCTCCACCAGAGCCACATCCAGTCCGGCGCGCGAACCCAACATGGCGATCGCGGTTCCCACACATCCGCCACCGATCACCACGAGATCAAACTCATGTGATTCGTCGAAGTCCTTTACGTCCATTCGAGGCTCCATCCCCCCATGCCGGTTTCTGTTCGTGACTAGGCCGGATTCGACCCTGTGTCAGGAACAAGTCCAGTACCCTCCCGATTTTAACGGTACGGCGGGTTCTTTGCGACAATCAAACACGGCCAGCGGAGGTGATCCTCGGCAGGACGATCATGGGATGACCCGTCGCCAATGAGCTGCGGCTTCGGTCCGCCGGAACCGAAGCGTAAACGCAGCACGTATTCCCTTACGAACAGGATGGGCAAGCCGTGTGTGACGCCGAGGACCGGGCTCCAGCCAAAGGGGCCTCACTCCGGTCCAAAACACGCAGGGTCGAGGAACCCGTTCGCACCGGCGAGATACTGAAACGCATGGACCCCAGGCGGAATCCGTGCTCAGCGAACGTGCGAACCATCGCCCTTCGGCTTGGTAATTCCGGGCGCGCAAGTTGACAACCCGGCCGATAAGACACCATCATGCACCCGGGTCAGTGGTGTCAACGTCGGCAGGAACAAAGCGACATGTCCAAACGTCGCGGTCAGGATCGCAAGAAAGGCCTGCGAAAGGTACGGATCCACCTCCGATCTAACCGGCTCGATCCGGGTAGAGAGAAGGCCTGGACGCAGTGGTATCGTGAGGATCGTTTCGACAAGCAGGACCTGCCAACCACCGAGCGCGTTAGCCGTAAGGGAGAGTTGTCACGCAAGCGAACGGTACGGGTCGACGAGCACGGTCAGCCCGTCGCGGCCCCTTCGGAGCAACAGGCGGAAGGCATTGTCGTCACGATGCGCGGCCTGATTGTGGACGTCAGCGACGGCCGGCGAATCTGGCCTTGTACGATCCGCCGCGTGCTTCGGACACGTCTCATCGAAGACAGGAATCCCCTCGCAGTTGGGGACCGTGTGCGGTTCACCGTGGTGGATCAGGAAGGCGTTGAACCCGGCGGCGTCATCGAAGCGGTTGCTCCCCGACGCACTCAACTATCGCGCCGCTACGGAGTGCGAGAACACACGATTGCAGCCAATGTCGATCAGGTTATCGTCGTAGCGTCGGCCAATGAGCCGCCCCTCAAGCCTCACCTGATTGACCGGTACCTAGTCGCCGCTTCGATCGGATCGCTCCAACCCATCGTATGCATCAACAAGATCGATCTGGACGACGGTCGCGTGGGTGAGCTTTCGCTACGGTACCGTGATCTGGGCATCGACGTGATCGCGGCAAGTGCCTTGACCGGTCAGGGTATTCCGGAGCTTGCCTCACGTCTGCGGGGATTGATCTCGGTATTCGCGGGCCAAAGCGGGACCGGAAAGAGTTCGCTCCTCAACGCCATCCAGCCGGGCCTGCGGCTCCGCGTCGGTGAGATCGTTGAAGAGACTCTCAAGGGACGTCATACCACAACCACGGCTCAACTGCTGTCGCTGGACATCGGCGGATATGTCGTCGACACGCCGGGAGTTCGGTCGTTCGAGTTGCCGAGAATCGCGCCCGGCGAACTCGAGGCCCATTTCCCCGATTTCCAGCCCTGGCTCGTTAATTGCAAGTTTCCCGACTGTGCCCACACCAACGAGGACGAGGCCCATTGCGGGGTCAAACAGGCACTCGCGAACGGACGGATTCACCCTGAACGGTATGAAAGCTATCTCCGAATCCTGGACGAGCTGATCGACCTTGACACGGCCCGGACGACCGGACAGACGCGACCAAAGGATCGGTAGATAGCCCGGCGTCTCCGGTCAGGTCTTCCTCAGCGCCAACCGGAAAATCGGTCGGCCTTCGCGAAGGTACTTTATCTCGAAGTTGGTTTCGGTCCGCTCCTCCGTTGTTCCATACTCCGGATCGTCGAAGTCGATGGGAATTAGGTCGTAGCGGTTAAGCAGCAACGAACGGATGACCTCGAAGTACTCCGCATGATCCGTCTGGACCGCCCAGCGTCCGCCCTTTTTTAGGGCTCGAACGGCCGCCTCAACGAACGCCGGCGTGAACAGGCGACGCTTGTGATGCCGTCTCTTCGGCCATGGGTCCGGGTGATAAACATGCAGGGCGGACAAGACATCGGCGGGAAACTGATGGATCAGCAGATGGCGAGCATCCGTCCGGATGATCCGGACGTTGTTCACCCCCCACCGACGGCAGCGATCCGCGGCATATCGGTAGAACTCGTTCGCCCATTCCACGCCGAGGTAATTCCTCTCGGGATGGGCCCGTGCTTGACGGAGCAAGAACCCACCCTTTCCGCAACCGATCTCCATCTCGATCGGCCCCGCCTGGGCAAACAGCCTCGCAACGTCGAGGGTCTCGCCCATACCGGGCGGCTGTGCCAGGATGTCCTCTAAACGTAGCACGTTCGCGTCCATACTGCCCTTCTCTGAGCGCCGCCGCCCCGGCACGCCAGACCATCCGCGTTGACACCCCCGGAGAGTAGCACATATAATCCGACGCGTCGAGAACGCTGATTCCTTACGGCTCGGGACCATCCACGTGACCAGACGATCGACGATTGGCCGGATGCTATCGGCGTGCATCGTGGCGATTGTGTGTCTTTCCGCCGCATGCCAGGACGGGGTTCGCTGGGGCCGGACGTCCGCGACGGTCGACGGCGAGGCCCTCGCGCTGCTGCTCCCGGCGAAGATCAAACTCCACAATTTCACCAAAATCAAGCCGCTCTTCGGCGGCACCATCCCCAACGGCATCGATGTCTGGCTGGAACCCCTCGACCGATTTGATGACACCATCAAGATCGTGGGAGAATTGCGGTTCGAACTCTATACCTTCAAGCCGGCATCCGGAGACCATATGGGCGAACAGATGGAGTTCTGGCAGGTTCGCATCGCAACGGCCGCCGAGCAACAGCAACACTGGGACCGGGTTGCCCGAATGTATCATTTTCCACTGGCCTGGGACTATGCGCCGCCGCCGGGGAAGCGTTACGTCCTCCTGGCCACCTACCAGGGACCCAATGGTCAGCGATTGACCGACACGCATGATCTCCAATTCGAGTTGGATCGAGACAGACTCAAAGAATCCAAGTCGTTGTCCGATAAATGACGAAGTGACTTTCGGAGAGGTTTCAGCCCAACGTTACGACTTCAGCGGTGTCCTGAAACAAGAGAGGGATGATTCCCGAGTCCCAGTCGTGCGAAAACACCCGGCGGATTCGGTCGGTTCGACCCCAGAAGGAATCGGCCCGACCCAATCACCCTTTTTTAGCAAGGAGTCAGATTATGAGGCATCGTGGAGCACTGGTATCCGTGGGATTGGTCCTGGCGGTGGTGGCCCTGAACGGCGGATGTGAGCAAAAACTCACGTACCAGCGTTTCGAACTCATCCACATGGGACAGACCCAGTTGGGAGTCCAACAGACCCTGGGCGAACCCCTGGTGAAAATGCCGGATCAGTGGACCTGGAACGATAGCGAACGCAGCATTACCGCACACGTGTGGTATGACAAGGAAGGCAAGGCCGTGGCCAAGCAGTGGTTCGACCCGAAACACGGCATGGTAGGCAGCCCGCCCGGCGGTGATGCCGTGGAAGGCGGCAAGGTGATTCAACAGAAGACGACGATCATGACGGTCGAATAGAGCAAGAAAGCAGGCGGCGGCCGGCCCGAGCACCACCGACCAGCACCGTCCTGGACGTGAGGAACACGCTCACCGACAACGTGGGCGTGTTTCTCAGTAAGCCTTCACCAAGGTGCATCCGGGATAGTAGTGCTCGAGGATCTGCCCGGCCTGGCAACCATGCCGGGCCATTCCTTCGGCCCCATGTTGGCACAGGCCGATTCCGTGACCGTAGCCGCGCCCCTTGACGAAGGCGATGTGATCGGGCTCAACGACGATCTCGAACTGCGTGCTCTTAATGGATCGGCCGTTGTCAATGAGCAGCCGAAAGTCTTCGGCTCGCAGGTCGATGATGAGCCCGCTTTTGTCTACTAGCCTCAGAGTAATCGGCCGTCCGTGAGCGGTTCTATTGACCACCTTGATGTCGTCTATCATCGAGAGCTTTTCACCTTGTGTGTAGCCGCTGCGCACCAGAAACGGTTTGACGTCATTGGTGATCCGCTCCTTGCTGAGTCGAACCGTGGGCCAGGTGTACCACTCTGATTGAGCGCAATAGGGACATTTCACCCCGCCGCTGAGCGGCTTAACGGGCGCTCCCCCCTTCACGTTCACGACATCTTGGTTCACCCCACCACAGGTGCTGCTGAAGTAGCTGCAGAAGATCTTGCGGCCTTGCGGGGAATCCCATGCGCACACGATCCCTGTTGTGGACATGACGGCATCGTCGCTCTTGGAACTCTCCCCTTCAATTCCATGGTAGACCTGGCTGGAGGTATCGGCAGTGACGTCCCAAGCACGCTGCGATCCGCTCAGATAGCGCTGGTAGAGGGCATACGTTCGCGAGACAATCGCCTGGGCCCGATAGGTTTCAGGATGGAAGTAGCGAGGCAGCTCGCCTCGCAGCACGCCGCGAAGATAGGACTCGATGTCCAGCACATTGATGATCACGAACGTATCGCCGTTTCGTCGCGCAACGAGGTATCCCCGATAACGACGGTCGTTGTATTCGAGTGAGCCGTCGGCATTCGGCAATACACGCACCACGGGCCCCGTCAGGCACATACTGCCCAGCAACAGACCCTCCGAAGAGTTTGGATCGGGCTTGACCACGCACTTCTCCAGCCCCTCCAGCGGATCGTGCAGCGATCGGCCCCGGTCGTCGTCCAGCAGACACCCGGACCCCACCGCCAGCGTGAACGCCGGGACGCCGGCATCCAACCGGACACGTAGCCGCCGGTCGGCGGTGCTCACCACCTCGGCATCCGGATGTCCCGGACGACCTGACGAGACGTGACAGCCTGTCCCGTGTGCCGCCAACACCGTCATCAGACAAGGGGTCCACACGCCCCCCCATCGTCTCAAGGAGCGGCGTACTGTGTGGCTAGGTTTCCAACTTGCGGAGTTGTATGCCATGTTCAGCGAGCCGTTCCTTGATCTCGTTGAGCGAGGTCTGCCCAAAGTTGCGCATGCCGAGAAGCTCCGCCTCCGTCCGCATGGCCAACTCACCCAGCGTGGTAATGTTCAAGCGCTGGAGACACTTACGGGAACGTACGGACAGGTCCAGGTCGCTGACGGGCTTGTTGAGAACGTCCGGGCTGACGTTGGAGGGAAGTTGCGGCGCCTCGGCGCGACGAATCTGTCGCTGCTCTTCAACCGACTGGCCCAGGCGCAACCCCTTCTGGGCCAACATCGCCTTGATTTCGTTTAACGAGGTTTCGCCGAAGTTCTTGTAGGCCAAGAGGTCTGCCTCGGTGATCTTAAGCAGGTCTCCGAGGCATGCAATGTTCATCTTCCTGAGGCAATTGCGGCTCCGCACCGATAGCTCGAAGTCGGTAACCGGAATATCCAGCACGGCGCTTCGCCGCTCTCTCACGCGTTCCTGATCCTCGTCAATCACCATGTTCATACCGGCTTCCACGTCCTTCAGGAACATGCGGGCTCGGGCGTGGTTCGGATTCGTGGCGAGAACCTGCTTGAGACAGGCCATTGCGTCGTCGTATCGACCCAGATCCTCGTAGATAACCGACAAATTCATGAGCGCGTTGAGGTGAACGGGGGGACGCGAGACACACCGTTGATAAAGCTCGATAGCGCGTTCATCCTCACCCTTGAGGTCAAGAGCGTACGCCAAGCGAAATGCCGCCGGGGCGTGATTCTCATCAATGGACAGCGCTCGTTCATACTCGGCAATGGCATCGAGGCTCTGCCCCTGCTTTTCCAGCAAACACCCATAGTGGTAGTGCCAATCCGCGTTGTCGGCGCACTGACTCGCCAGAGGAGCAAGAATCTTCTCGGCTTTCGACAAGTCTCCCGCGCGAATGTGACAATCCACCTCACGGAACTGGCAATCGAGCAGATCGTATCCTTTGTTCGCCGCCCGCTCGAATTCGGTGGCCGCGTCGGCGAACTTCCCCAGGCCGCGCAGGCACTCCGCCATGCAGTAGCGCCGCTCTCGGACGTCCTTCCCTGCCGCCAACCACCGCAGCCCCTCTTCGTACTGGCCGAGCAAGCAGCACCCCATGCCCACCCGCAGTGCCTCTTGCGGATCACTCCGCTCGGGACTGCCCAGTTTCGCGGCAAGGTCACTGACCATTCTTGAGAATTGATCCCGTCCGTGTGAAGACCCGTACACCATTCCCCGAAGTCTTCGGTAGGTCTGCTGATCGATTGTCTCCTGCTGGAATACTGCCGCAAAATCACCGTCGGCTTCCATGTAGTCGCGCTCCCATTGGCCGATGAAGCTAATTCACCCCAAAAAGCAACCGCGGAAGGCATGTTCGTGCCGCGATTCCGCGCCGCCCGAACCCTTCATTATATCGCCTCCAACTGTAGCTGCAAGGGCAACCGGGAAACGGCGCTGAACCGTCACCGAGCCCGGACGACGGAACCGTCCACGTGCGCCGCAACTTCGAACGGCTCCGACAAGGCGGATATCCGACGCAACCATCCTCGATAGCGTTCAAGCGATATCGGGGGCTTACCCAGGATGTAATGGTTGCCTAAGCGACGCCCCTCCACTTCCCATTCGATCAGAAAGCACCGATGTTCCCCGTGGCTCACGCGAAGCCGCCCGAGTTCCCGGTTCTGGTTCGCGCCGACTTGGAAATCGCCCGACATCACGATCCGACCGTCGTCGGCATCGCTGATGCGGTACGTTCCCATCGCCTGGGTCCGGCCGTCGTTTCCCACAACCACCGGACAGTGCCATGAATCAGGCTCCCCGATCATCACGCAAACCGGCTTTTGGACCCGTTTGATATACGGATACGCCAGCTTCTTGCCGTAATAGTAGTCAACAACGGCATCAGAGAACTGGGGCCAACAGTCGATGACATTCCACCAAAGCAGGCCGGTGCGCCGCCACTTTCCCAACCTGACCATCTCAATGAAGAACTTCTTCGCTTCCGCCTGGCTGATCTGGGAGGCCAGGACGAACTCTTCCAGGTCGCGTGGCCGGATTCCAAACAACTCCCGTATCTGGTTCAGCATCAATTCGACGCGATACGCGTAAGGACCGTTTGCGCCAATTGAGTCGGAGGCATGCAATATCCACTGCTCGTTTCCCATGGGCGGCCAATGATTCCCCTCCTCGATGAACCGCTTGATTGAGCTTACGCCGGGCGAGCCGTGGTAGCCGATCTCTCCGATGAAATGGGGCGTACTCTCCGTGTAGAACCGGCTCTTGAAGTAGTCCCTCGGCCCCCAGAGATGCTGTTCGGGGCACAACTGATCGTTCTTGGTCGCCACCACCTCCGGTGAGAACCAAGGCGAACTCGGAAGATATGCCCTCCAGGGATCACACGTTGCGATCACCTGTGGGAGCACCTCGCGCGTGAGACGGTTGGTTGCCGGATCCAGGCCTTCCCAGAGGTAGCTGTAGTCGCACTCGTTGTCCCCGCACCACACCGCAATGCAGCAGTGATTCCGCAGTTTCCGAACGATCGTCTCGGCCTCGTGGCGAACGCGCGACAGAAAGGTGGGATCCTTCGGGTAGCGGGCGCAGGCGAAGGCAAAGTCCTGCCATACCATGATCCCTCGCTCCTCGCAAAGGTCGAAGAACGCATCGTCCTCGTAGACATTCCCGCCCCAACACCTCAGCATATTGCAGCCAAGGTCCGAGAAGAGATCCAACACCGGCCTATACCGGGCCGCATCCCGGGAATGAAAGGCATCGAGAGGGACCCAGTTCGCACCCTTCACCATGATGGGAGTGCCATTGACGTCGAAGCGAAACTCCCCCTTCGGACCGGCCGGCTCGCGGCGATTCAGCTCGATCCTACACAACCCGATTCGGTCCGTCCGACGATCCAGAACTTCGCCGTTCCTCCGCAATTCGACGGAAACCTCGTACCGATCCGGGGCACCATAGCCGGCGGGCCACCACAAGCGAGCGTCTGTGATCTCGATAGAGGTCCTGTCGGCCACGAAGCGAACCGGAATGCTCCGCTCGAACGTGCTCTGCCCGCACCGGCCCGCCACGCGCAGGCTCAGGCCGTCCGGAGTTGGCGCGTCGGTCTCCACTTGCCAGTTCACATCAAGGCGGGCGTTCGACTCACCTCGTACCTCCGTTCGGTAAAAGACATCCCTGATTCGAGTCTTCGCCCGCCATTGCAGTTCGACGCCTCGCCAGAGACCGGCGGTTACGATGCGCGGAGCGATGTCCCACCCAAACATGTGTGGTGCCTTGCGAACGAACAGCGCCTCCATGTTGGTCGGCAGCGATTGAAGCGACGGGTCATAAACGTGGTTACGCGCCGCGCGAACGGTCGAGCCGATGCGAACGATCAACTCATTGGATTGGCCGGGGCGAATCGTGTCCGTCACGTCGAACTCGTACGGAATCAGCATGTTGTCCGTCTGGCCGATGCGACGGCCGTTCAGCCAGATCGATCCGTAGCAGTCAATTCCGTGAAAAACCAGCACCGCGCGGTGATTTGCCGGCGGTACCGGTGCCTCGAAGCGTTTCCGATACCACCACTCGTAACTCTCGTATTCCTTTAGCCGTTTGGCGTTCATTCCCACAAACGGGTCGGGAAGCAGCCCGGCGCGAACCAGATCCAACTCCACGTTACCGGGGACCTGAGCGGCGACGTTCTTGAGCGCCTTCCAATCCAAGGATGCCGGATCGACGACGTCGTCTACCGGCTCCTGACGATAGGAAAGATCCCAGGCGCCGTTCAATGAAACAATGAGAATCGCGGTTGACATCGTCACCTCTGCAACAAGGGAGCCTTTTCGCTATCGCCTATCGAGCCGGCGATGAGCCCAGCCAACCTCGGGGCCCGGTCGAACCGATAGAGGATAGGCCCCCGGGATGACGGCATCAAGTCATCCATTCTTCTCGCTCCTTGACCGCTCGCGCCCGCAGCCTCTCGACGCGGCACCCTCAATAGGCTACAAGTACCGTTCCTATGCGCGGTAATGTCGTGGTAATCGTAGGGGTTGCGATCCTCTTCGGGCTGTCTCTCGGCATCTATGACGTGGTTTGGCCCCACTGGCTTCATGCCAACGGCATCAACTACTCGCAGATGGGCTGGATCTTCGCCCTCAGCAACCTGGCGATCATTCCCATCCCCATACTCTCAGGTCGTGTTGCGGACCTGCTTGGTCGAAAGAGGGTGTTCGCGGCCGGATTGGGATGCTGCTCCGCCGCCTACGCGCTCAGCCCGGTCACGAGCAGGCTCTTCGGACAAATGGTCATTCGCCTCATCCAACAGGCAAGCGCGGCCGTTTACGCTTCGCTTCAGGGTGTACTGGTCTTCGAGAGCAGCCGGTCAAAGTTCTTGTGGCTCATTGCCCGCGCACAAGGTGGCGAGGCCATCTTTACGGCGTTGGGCTCCGCAACCGTTCTGGTTCTTGTCAGCCGCCAGGGAACCCTCGGTGAGCTAAGACCCCCCTTCTACATTGCCGGCGGATTGTTGGCCTTGGCGGTTCTGTCCGTTACCGTTTGGCTCCGCGAACCTCAACGAGCGCAAATACCCGAGCTCAGTCAGCGGAAGTTCAACCCCTTCGATCTACCGCCTACGCTCCTACTTCTGACCGCGTACAACTTCGTTTTTCTTGTCGGCCTGTCGATGAGTCACTCGCAAATGTCGCTGCTTTTCTTCTACGAGAAGTTCGAGCTGGCGCGTCGTGATACGGCGTGGATCAGTATCGTGCATCGCCTCAGCCTCGGCGTGCCGATGGTGCTTTCCACACTGTGGATTTCGAGACCGAGCAAATGGCTTTTCGTGGGTACCGTCTTCTTCGAAGGCGTGTTCATTTCGGCTACGGCGCTTCCCAACAATGTGCGGGTGGCGGTGGCGCTGTGGTTCTTCCACGATGCACTGGGAGCGTCGCTCTGGTCGCCCGTCAACCAGTGGTACATGCAGCACTACGCCCGGCCCGAACATCGGGCATCCAATGTGGCCACGGTTTTGGCCCTGAGTTCGGTGGGCAGCACGATTGGTCCGATCCTTGCCGGCAGGCTTGCCCGATACGGAGGCCCGATCCCTTTCCCCTTGAGTCAGGCGATTGAGCTTCCCTTCTTCGCCAGCGGCGTGCTGGTCTCTCTATCCGCGATTCTGGTGTGTCTGCTCCCTCGCATAAGGCAGCAAGCATCTTAGGAGCACCCTCATGACCTGGTACGCATGCGTTCTCTCTCCTGCAATCCTTCCAATCGCCGCCGGGGGCGACTTCGACATCCGCTCGGCCGAGTTCAGGAAGATCCTGCTACCCGATTCGAAGGTCATTCACCTAAGCGGCGGCATGAAGTTCACCGAGGGCCCCGTATGGGTGGAAAAGGGCGGATACCTGCTGTTCAGCGACATTCCGTCCAACCAAGTGAAGCGTTGGTCTGCCGATCAGGGGGTCACCGCGTGGCTCGAGCCCAGCCACCACGCCAACGGACATGCGCTGGACGGAGAAGGCCGCCTGATCAGTTGCGAGCACAGTACCCGGCGAGTCACCCGAATGACGCTCGACCCAACGCGACGGATCACCGTTCTCGCCTCGGAATACCGGGGCAAGAAGCTCAACTCACCCAACGATGCCGTCGTCAAGAAGGATGGTACGATCTGGTTCACCGACCCCCCCTACGGCGTGGAAGCCCAACTCGTCGAACAACCAAGGAACTACGTGTTTCGCCTCGATCCCAGGACCGGGCAATTGACCGCCGTGGCCGATGACTTTGAGATGCCGAACGGATTGTCCTTCTCACCGGACGAGACGCGGCTCTACATCGCCGATTCGTCGGAACGAGTGCGCCGGATACGGGTGTTCGACGTAGCCGCGGACAACAGTCTCCTTCATGGGCGCGTGCTCGCAACGATTCCCAAAGGACTTCCGGATGGCCTGCGCGTCGACGCGGACGGTCGAATCTATGTCTCGGGCGGTGAGGGCGTGTATGTGTACGACCCCGCGGGAAGGCTGCTCGGAACCATCCTGCTGCCCGAGGCGGCCGCCAACTGTGAGCTGGGCGGGCCGGGAGGCAATACCCTCTTTATCACCGCCCGGGGCAGCCTGTACGCCGTCAAGCTCGCCGTACACAGAATAAGGTAGGCCGTCCCAGTGACGCCGGGAGCGGATTATCGTGTCAACGAAGGCGGTTATCTTCGACCTCGACGGGACGATCACCCAACCCTATCTTGATTTTGAAAAGATCCGGCTGGAGATCGGCCTATCAGCGGACGCAGGTCCTATCCTTGAGGCGCTGGACCGGATGACCGGTGCCGACAGACAACGCGCGGAGGCCATCCTCCTTCGACACGAAGCCGAGGCGGCCGCGTCGAGCCGGCTTAACGAAGGTGCTTGCGACCTCCTCACGTGGCTGAAGACGCATTACATTCGTACGGCCATCCTCACGCGAAACTCGCGCGAATCGGCCCAGAAGGTACTGACGAAACATAGCCTCGCGTTCGACGTCGTGTACACTCGCGAAGACGGCGCGATCAAGCCATCGCCGAAGCCGGTATGGGATATCTGTGATCGACTGGGGGCTTCGCCTGAGTCCACATGGGTCGTCGGCGACTACCTTTTCGATGTACAATCGGGCCGCTCGGCAGGCACTAAGACGGCCTTGCTCTGGCAGCGGCCCGGGCTGCCCGAATGGCACTCTCAGGCGGACCACGTGATCCGGAATCTCATGGATCTTGTCCCCCTGATCGAAACAGCCGGACCGAAGGAGTCATCATGAACGCCGCTCTGGCGATTGCCAACATCGGGCACCGCAAGGTGCGGACAGCTTTGTCCGTGCTTGCGGTCTGCATGGGCATAGCCATGCTCATCACGATGCTTGCACTGTCCCATGGGACTCTGGAAGAAGTGGCCGAGCGGGTAAGCAGCGTCAACGCGGATTTCCTGGTTCTTCCCGAAGGACGCAGCCTCATCTTCACGAGTGGAGCTCCGCTCAGCCACAAGTACCAATCGATCATCGAAGGCGTCAAGGCCGACGGGATCGCCGCCGTCGAGCGAGCAATTCCCACCTTCTTCCATCAGATCCACATGGCAGGTCAGGAGCAGAAGGTCTTCGGCATTGATCGAGAAGATTTCAAGTATTTTCTGGGTCCGCGCCGCTGGATAAGCGGACGCCTGTTCGACGAAAAGAATCGCTTCAAGAAGATCCTCGATTCCAAACGGACCCCACAGGGGGCCTACGACCCCGAATCGATCACCGATGATCAGATCCAACTGGGATGCGAACTCATTATCGATGATCGGTTAGCGAAGGCCGGGCGCTATTCGGTCGGTCAGCAAATTGAGTATATGGGTCGTTCGTTCACGATTGTCGGGATCTTCGAAGCGGGGGCGGCCGGTCGCGTCTTTGCGCCGATCCAAATCCTCAGGCACATACAGAACGGCGGCATCCCTTGGTGCAGCATCTATTTCGTCCGCGTGCGCGAGGAAACGCGCCGCAACAGCAAGATGATGGCGGCCGCCGCCGAAGCCATTGGAAAGGCGACGCGACTGCGGGTAATCGACAAGGCCGCATACGAACGCTTGCTCTATCAAAGTTTCCGCCAAATCTACGTCTTCATCAACGTATCCAGTGTCATTGTGCTGGTTTTTGCCGTGTTCTTCATCCTGCTCACAACGTACACCATGGTGCTCGAACGGACGCGAGAGATCGGCATCCTGAAGTCGCTCGGTGCCGGACGTTCCTTTCTCATCCAACAGTCCATGGGAGAGGCCCTCATCATGTCGATCACAGGCACCGCCCTGGGCATCGCGCTGGCCTACGGGGCCAAGTGGGGCATAGAGCGTTTCCTGCCTCTCATGACCGTGGACATTACCGTCCGGTTTCTTCTTCTGGCTGTCGTCGTCGGTCTGCTCTCGGGTGTCATCGGATCGATCTATCCGGCCTATCGCGCTGCACGACTTGATCCGGCCGTTGCGTTGAGTTTCGACTAGATCCAATGGCTAAAGAGAATTCCTTACTGTCGGCACCGCTTCCGATTCGTGCTGCAATTCCCCTTATGGTCGCGGGAACGGTCGTCATCACGTTTTGGCCGATCCTTCATAACGGGTTCGTCTGGGACGACTACCCGCTGCTTGTCAATAACGCCTTTCTTCGCGGGTTGAACACGACGAATCTCCGTTGGATGTTCACAAGCGTTGAGACCGGCCACTACCAACCCGTGGCGTTTCTCTTGTTGGCGGCCGTCTACACCATGGCCGGCATGGACGCCGCGGCCTACCACGGCCTGGGGATCGCGGTTCACGCCCTGAATGCCCTGCTCGTTTACATGCTGGCGCAACGGCTCATCTCTACGGCCATTCCGGAAGCAGTGCGAGAGCGACCCGTTTCTTTGCTGGTAGTCTCGGGCGTGGTCGCCCTGGCTTTCGCCGTACACCCCCTGCGGGTGGAGACCGTGGCGTGGTCCACCGCGTTGCGCGACCTTCTTTGCGCGTCGTTCTACCTGCTGTCCGTCCTGAGCTACTTGGACAGGGCTCGCACCGGCGATCCGCAACACAGGGTTGGGGTTCCCGTCTTGCTGCACGCGATGGCCCTATTGAGCAAACCGATGGCCGTTACGTTACCCGTGGTGCTGCTCGTGCTTGATGTGTACCCGCTTCGCCGTCTCGAACCCAACCCGCTTCGCTGGTTTCATCGGCCGAGCCGTTCGATATTGATTGAAAAGATGCCCTTCATCCTGCTGTCTTTGGGTGCGTCGGTCATTGCGCCCTTCGCCGAGGAACGGTCGGGGGCGATGGTCTCCTTCGCCGATTTCGGCCTGGCACAACGGTGTGCTCAGGCTGCATTCGGGCTTGTCTTCTACCTGACCAAGACGGTTTTTCCGATCGGACTCTCGCCTCTTTACGAACTTCCCCATCCATTTGACCCCCTCGCTGAGAAGTTCATTCTCAGTGGCGTGGCCGTCGCAGTGGTGTCCGTGTTCGCGGTGGGTGTGCGGCATCGCTATCCCGCACTTCTTGCGGCTTGGCTCTGCTATGTCATCACTCTCCTACCCGTGCTGGGCTTCCTCCACATCGGCCCGTTCATTGCCGCCGATCGCTACACCTACATCCCCACGATTGCGTGGATGGTTGTCTTGGGGGGCATCCTCCAGGGTTGGATCGCGAGCCCTCCGGGCGTCGGCAGGCGGAGGCGATTCCGAGTCGCCGCCGGCTGGGCCATGGGTCTGGCGATTCTTACCTGCTGCGGTCTGTCTTTCATGCAATCTAGGGCGTGGCGAGACGCCGAGGCATTGTGGACCCAAGCGGTCAAGGTTGACCCAGCATCGCCAATCGCCCGCTGCAACCTGGCTGCCGCCATTGCCGACACAGGACGTCTCGAGGAAGCTTGGCGAGGCTTCCAACAGGTTCTGGCGGAACGGCCGGGCTATCCTCCAGCCGTGCATGGACTCGCCTATGTCCGCGCCAAACAGGGACGCCTCAAGGAGGCGGTTGAGCTGTACACGGCCCTCCTACCGATCACGCCCCGCTCGGCGGAGTTGCACCTCGATCTCGGCAACGCCCTGCTCGCCGTGGGCAGGCATCAAGACGCATTAGACCACTATCGGAAAGCGTCGGAGGTCTGGCCCAGTGATCTGCGGGCAAGGGATGCTATTCGACGTGCGACCCACCTCATGACCCGCCCGAGCCCATGAGGTCCCCCTCCTGACCCACCGTCGGAGTTGACCCCGCCCTTCCTGTGCGGCATAGTGGTGGTGTGCCTTCAACGGGAGTGCTCAAGTGCGGATTCCTCTGACGACGGATGGCTGGCGTGAGATGCTACTGGCCACGACTGTCCTGGGCGCCGGCGCCGCCGCACTTGGGTGGGCATATCCACCCCTTGCAGCTATACCGGCCGTCATTTGGGTGTGGGCGATCAGTTTCTTTCGGGATCCCGAGCGGCGCGTCCCGGCCGAGCCGGGCATCCTCGTGGCTCCCGCCGATGGAAAAGTCACTCAAATATCGGAGATTGAATATGATGATGAGATCGGCGGGCCGGCGATTCGAGTCAGCATCTTCCTGAGCGTCTTCAACGTCCACATTAACCGAAGCCCCTGTGCGGGCCGCGTGCGATCGGTCAGCTATCAGAAGGGGGAATTCATCAATGCGATGAGCCCCGACAGCAGCCACCGCAATGAGGCCAACACGCTGGTCATGGACGGCGAAGGGGATTCACCGCCGACGATTGTGGTTCGTCAAATCGCGGGGCTCATCGCCAGACGGATTGTGTGTCATGCGAAGGTTGGCGACCGGTTGGCTACCGGCCAGCGTTTTGGGATGATCAAGTTCGGCTCGCGGACCGAGGTGACCATTCCTCGCCGTCCGGGCGACCGTGTTGTCGTTCGGATCGGTCAAACCGTCTATGCCGGGAAGACTATCCTTATTCGACTGGCCCCAGGTGAATCTCCCAAGGAGTCCTAAACGTGGCTATTCTTCGACCATCCCTCTCGCGAGAAGAGCGACGACGACGTCGGCACGAACGTCGCCTGAAGCGGATTGCCATGCTGCCCGCCCTGTTCACACTGGGCAACCTGATCTGTGGGTTTGCGGCCATTTGCTGTTGCCTCTTGAGCGTCAAGGCGGACGGGAGCGACTTTGCGAAGTTGACTCTGGGAAGTAATCACTTGGAGCGAGTACTGCCGACGTTTCTCTCGATCGGCGGGTTCTTGATCTTCCTTGGAATGATTTGCGACGGGCTGGACGGCCGTGTCGCTCGACTGACTCGCAGGACCAGTGACTTCGGCGGGCAACTCGATTCTCTGGCCGACGTGATTACCTTTGGGGCGGCCCCTTCCCTGTTGGTGATTTGCCTGATCATCACGGCGCATGACCCGACGCATTGGCCCCCCGCACTTGCCGCTCTGGCGCGACGTGCCACCTGGGTTGCAGGCGCGGTCTACGCCGCGTGCGCCGCCCTACGACTCGCCCGCTTCAACGTGGAGAACGTCCACGATGAAGCGGCACACTATTGGTTCAAGGGCCTTCCCTCGCCCGGCGCGGCCGCGGCCGTCGCCAGCCTGATCATTCTTCATGAAGACATCCAGCGCAGTATCCCGGCCATGGCCGGTGGTATCGCCGTCGTCCTTCCTCCGGCCACGATGCTTCTCGGGTTATTGATGGTCAGCCGCATCAGATACAGCCACGCGGTCAATCACTTCTTCCGTAAACGCCGACCCCTCTGGCACTTGATCCTTGTTCTCGTCGCCGTCGTGACGGGTATCGTGTTGAAGTTCGAATGGTTCGTCGCCATCTGTGCCTGCGTCTATGCGGTCAGCGGGCCCATCGGACTGCTGGGACGACAGCAACCCGCCTACGTCCCAACTTCGCAGCCCGCCTCTGGTGCGATGCAAGACCACCCGCCTGACCGGTCCCACAAACCACAGCAAGTCGGCTAGCATCGGCCCTCCGGAATGTGTATGCTGCAAGTTTTTGCGGTTCTTCGACGGGCACGTACAATTGCAGGGGCCCGTCTTCGGTTGAAATAGGGGCCGACATTGAACGACGAGAGACTACGTGTACGATTCGCGCCCTCTCCAACAGGTTATCTCCATGTCGGGGGTGCCCGAACGGCGTTGTTCAACTACCTCCTTGCGCGTAGGACGGGCGGTCAGTTCATCTTGAGAATCGAGGACACCGACCGCAGTCGCCATGTGGAAGAGGCCATCGACAAGATTTGCGAAGACCTGAATTGGCTCGGCATGACCTGGGACGAGGGGCCGCGCGTCGGCGGTCGGTACGGTCCGTACCGACAGAGCGAGCGCGAGGGTCTGTACCGCGACGCCGCAACAAGGCTGCTTGAAACCGGAAGAGCCTACTACACCTTCGAGACAGCGCAAGAGCTTGAGGCGATGCGGGCTCGGGCCATTGAGGCCAAGCGGACGTTCCAATATCCCCGACCCGCTTCATTCCCGACGGAGGCCGACGCCCAAAGGGCCCGCGCCGAGGGCCGTCCCGTCGTCGTGCGGTTCGTCATGCCGGATCGGGACATGGTCGTGAACGACCGGATCCTGGGTGATGTCGCCTTTCGTCGTGAGGAACTCGAGGACTTCATCATTGTCAAGGCCGACGGCGGGCCGACGTTCCACCTGGCCAATGTCGTGGATGATCACGCCATGGCCATCACACTCGTTCTTCGCGGCCAGGAACACCTCATGAACACGCCGAAGCATCTGGCGCTGCAGGAGGCCTTAGGTTATCCCCACCCTGAATACGCCCACCTCCCCTTGATCTTCAACATGCAGGGCAAGAAACTGTCTAAACGAGACGGCGACGTCGACGTACACGCCTTCCGGGCGGCCGGCTATCTGCCGGAGGTCATGGTGAACTTCATCGCGCTGCTCGGCTGGTCACCCGGACAAGACCGCGAAAGGATGAGCCTTGAGGAAATGGCCCGGCTCTTTAGCCTCGACGGCGTCGGCCGAAGCAACGCAAAGTTCGACCGCGACAAGCTCGTCGCGTTCAACACCCAGGCATCGGCGGAGGCCGACCCGGCACGTCTCCTGGCGGGAATGAAGGATTACCTCTCCTGCAATGAAACGCCCGTTCGACAGGCCGATGATGCCACACTGACAAGGCTCTTGAAGGCCTGTACGGGCTTTCGAACCTTCCGGGATGTTGACGACAAGAGCCGCTTTCTGTTCGCCCCTGACTCCGAATTGAAGTACGACTCACAAAGCGTGGAGAAAGTGTTGGCCAAGGGGGCCGGCGCGGGGTACGCCATGCTGATCGACCTGCGTCCGCGTCTGGCGGCACACGAGGACTGGTCGTCCGAAGGTATTGAGTCGTTGTTGAAATCCATCACCGAAAGCGCGGGCGTCGGCATGGGCAAGGTGGCCCAGCCCCTGCGTGTCGCCGTGACGGGAAGTTCGATCAGCCCCTCCATTTTTGACACCCTCTCGCTGCTGGGAAAGGACCGAACACTCGCGCGGATCGACCACTGCCTGCAGATGCGAAAGTAAGACTTCTTGTGAGAAGGTTGGAAGCTATGACGATATCACACCCCGACAAGCACGAACCCAACTCCGAGCCCAAGGGCCACGACGCAAGCGACGGCACCAAAGGGTCAACCTTGGCGTCCGACTTCGTCCGTGAAATCATCGACGACCACAATCGTACCGGCCGTTTCGAAGGCCGCGTGCACACCCGTTTTCCGCCGGAGCCGAACGGTTATCTCCACATCGGCCACGCCAAATCGATCTGCCTCAACTTCGGGATCGCGGCCGACTACAAAGGACTCTGCAATCTACGGTATGACGACACAAACCCGACGAAGGAAGAGGTCGAGTACGTCGAATCCATCAAGGAAGACGTTCGCTGGCTCGGCTTCGACTGGGGCGACCGGGAGTACTACGCTTCCGACTACTTCCAACAACTCTACGATTGGGCGATCCAACTGATCAAGGCCGGGAAAGCCTATGTATGCGACCTTAACGCCGATCAGATCCGCGAGTACCGGGGAACGCTGACCCAGCCCGGAAAGAATAGCCCCTATCGCAACCGCTCGGTCGAAGAAAACCTTGATCTCTTCCAGCGGATGCGAGCCGGTGAGTTCCCCGACGGTTCTCGCGTCCTGCGAAGCAAGATCGACATGGCACATCCCAACCTCAACATGCGGGATCCGGTCATGTATCGAATCCTGCACGCCGAGCATCACCGAACCGGCAACGCCTGGTGCATCTACCCCATGTACGACTGGGCACACGGACAATCGGATTCGATCGAGGGGATCACGCACTCCATTTGCACGCTCGAATTCGAGAACCATCGCCCCCTCTACGACTGGTACCTCGACCAACTCGGCATATACCATCCGCAGCAGATCGAGTTCGCCCGTCTGAACCTGACCCACACTGTCCTCAGCAAACGACGCCTGCTGCAATTGGTCCAAGAGGGACACGTTCGAGGATGGGACGACCCTCGAATGCCCACGATCTCCGGACTGCGGCGCCGGGGCTATACCCCGGAGGCAATCCGCAACTTCTGCCGCCGAATCGGCGTGGCCAAGTTCGACAGCATCGTGGACATCGCCCTGCTCGAGCACTGCCTCCGTGACGACCTCAACAAGCGAGCCCCGCGCGTCATGGGGGTACTGCGGCCGCTTCGGCTGATCATCGACAACTACCCCGAAGGTCGGGTCGAAGAGCTGGACGCCGTGAACAACCCGGAAGATCCGGCGATGGGGCTCCGCAAGGTCCCCTTCTCACGTGTCCTCTATGTCGAGCAGGACGATTTCAGAGAGGACCCGCCCCCCAAGTACTATCGCTTGTCCGTTGGACGAGAGGTCCGATTGCGATACGCGTATTACGTCACCTGCACGGGCTTTGTGAAGGACAAGCACACCGGTCATGTGACTGAGATCCACTGCACCTACGACCCGAAGACGCGAGGCGGTGATTCACCCGACGGCCGAAAGGTTAAGGGGACAATCCACTGGGTTTCCGCCTCCCACGCCCTGGAGGCCGAGGTGCGGCTCTACGACTATCTGTTCACCAAGCCCGACCCCGATGACGTGCCCGAAGGGTTTGATTGGAAGGCCAATCTCAACCCAAACTCGCTCCAAGTGCTGCCTTCTTGCCGCGTCGAACCAAGTCTGGCAAGTGCGGCCGTGGGCAACCGTTACCAGTTGGAACGGCAGGGGTACTTCTGCGTCGACCCGGACTCGGCGGATGGTCGGCTCGTGCTCAATCGTACCGTATCCTTAAAGGATTCCTGGGCAAAGATCGAAAAGGCGCGCTGAGCAGAAAATTCACGCACGGCCAAGAAAGTGACCGTCGTCCGCGCCAGGCCCGATTGCTCACGGAGTCACCGCTTCTCAGGCTCCGAGCGATCCAGGAGTATCGAGACGAGTTCGTCTTTCGGGGCATTCTTCGGCCGGCGATCGGCGACCTGCCGCAATACCCGTGCCGCCTCTCCGCGGCGATCTGAGTAGAAGTGGATATACCCGAGCAAGATGAGCAGGTCGTTCTCATTGGGCGAGGCGGCGATGGCCGCTTTCAGGGCCGCAAGGTGGTCGTTGAAATCCTCTCGGTTGCCGTAATCGTCCCGCACGTCGTACGGCAGATCGACAAGCCGGGGCTCGAGATCAAAGGCGCTGCGCAGCCATCGAACGGCCTCGCTGTAGCGTCGCACGGAGAAGGCCGCGTGAGCCGCGTGAATCCGAGCCGCCGGGTCATACGTGTTCAGGCCGGTCGCAAGGCGAAAGAGCGACAGGGCCTGCTCATAACGGCCGGCCTCGAATGCTCTCAGACCGTCCGACATCAGAACCTGCTGTTTGCTCAGCAGCCCCTTGCTCCGCTTTCGGCTCACCTCCTTTGCCCCTTCGTACCGTTCGTACCGGTAGCCGTCGTCAATCCACGGACCCGGATCCGAGTACACCAGAGGCGGATACCACGAATACGACGGGCTCCAGTATGACCCTGCGCCATAGGTATACCATGACGGCAGGATCGTGTAGCTGCTCACGAACGCAGGATAGGGATAGACGTAGGGGTAGCGGCACGAATACCGTCGTACGTCCACATAGGGCCCACAACCTGTACCCGAACGGGGCCCCACCCTCACGTACGGACCGGGAGACGGCCGCGGCCCACTGAAGCCGTGGCTGTATGCGGACCCGCCGGGACGACACGCCGACGGGCCGAACCGCGAATGAATGACGGGGTTGCCTGTACGATGTTGATTGATGGCCGAACGTACGATGGTCGCCGGTGCGCTGGGCTGAAAGGTTCTCGCCTGCAACTGCTTGGGCAGGTCGGCTCGCGTCCTCACCTGACCGCAAGCACTCGCGGCCACAAAACCCACAAGCCCAATGCCCAGGAACACCCTCTGCGTGTGGAGTGAGCGTCCCGAGGCGAGCAACATCGAGTGACCCTCCTTGTGACATAGAGGGCGGCGGAGCCTACGTCTGCCTATTATTACCTTCTCGCCGCGGAATGGCAATCGGGTACCGCGGAAAGGCGATCGGCCCGGGAGCACCGCGACGCTTCCCAGATTCAGATTTCGTCCTCGTCCACGGGCAGCGCCATGTCCGGATGCCATGCCTCGACGATGGGGCCGAGACGTTTCTCCAGCGAGCAGGGCACCTCGAACGCGTCCAGACGTCCCCCGCAACTGATCTCCTTTAACAACTCGCACATGTAGAGAAACGTTCGCAGCGGAACATCCGGGGGGACACCGTGATCGCAACCGGGAATGTACCCCCCCTGTTCGACCAGCCACGGCACGTGTCTCATCACCTCCGCGCGACAGCGCTGCTTGTCGAACCGGAGTTCTCGTTTGTCGATGCCGCCCAGCATCGCCAGGTTTTTGCCGAACCGCTTCCGATACGTCACGGGATCGTTGCCGGCGGCGATTTCCACCGGCCCGACGGCATGGATGCCCGCGTCGATCCACAGTGGGATCAGATCACCGATGTATCCGTCGGAATCCATGATGAGCACGGAGACGCCACACTGCCGAAAGTGTCGGACCAGTTTTCGATAGCAGGGCCACATGAATTCGCGCACGTGAGCCGGCGAAATCATGCTGGCCGTCTTGTAACACATATCCTCATTGAAGTAGACATAATCCAACTGGCAATCCGAGAGAGTCTCCTTGGTCGCCTCGATGGTGAAGTCGGCGACGAAATGCATCATGTCCTGGAGCAGAATCGGGTCGTCATAGACCAACTCGCAGATCCGATGGAACCCCACCCAATCGCGGACCTTCCAGAAGACGGACGGAAAGATCAGCCCAACGACGAAGTCGCGGGCCCCGCACAACCGTTGCTTACGCTCCGCCCAATCCGGCGGAAGGCGGCCGGGGTCGTTGGGGTTGAATCGCTTGGTCATCTCGTTGAAATCACTTCGATTCTTGACCGGAAAATCCAGATACGTTCGCGTGACAAACCCCGGCGTGGGCAGCGTCTTGTGGTCGACGCGCTTGACGCCCATTTCATCGATCCACACCTTGTGGATGCCGTCCTCCTCGATGACCGTCGGTTCAAAGGCCGGCAACGCCTGCAGGTTGAGTGGGAGCGTCTCCCAGTGATCGTGCCCGACGAATCGGTCCCAATCGGTGCCCACCGGTAGTCCCTGTTTGTGCCAGGCTGCAAACGTCGACTCTCGAGGTCCGCCGAACTGGTATGGAATGCGATCCGGCGTGCCGAAGAGCATCGTCTGAAGAAACCGCTCTCGTGGCGTCATCTAAGCCTCTCGCGTCCCGGCCGGCAACCGCGATGTCGACGATGCGTCATTGGGGAAACCGCCGGGCGGCCCTCGCGGCCGACACCGACTGTCGGTTCGCTCACGGACGGCTGGCGATGGCCTGAGCCAGCGGATTGACAATCATGGGAACCACAAACTCGCCGGCCAGACGCTCCGCATACCGCCGAAGCCTGTTATGCACCGTAAGCAGGCTCGAGTCACGACCGACCATCCAATACTGCCGCAAACGAAGCGCCACGGTCAAGGGTCGCGCCTCATGCTGGCCGGTGCAGGCTTCATAGGTCGTGCTTCGGCTACGAAGCTCGGCGTAGGCCTGGACCTCGCAGTCTTCCGTCAGCGCAATCCCGACGCACGGCTGGCATTCGATGATGTGCTGAGCGTGTTCGCCCGTCAGCATGGCCGCCAGAGGACTGTCGGCGAAAAGCGTCTCGGCAACCAACTGATCATGATTGCCTCGGTAGTCCAGGTCGAAGTGGTAGCTCATATCGATCCGATCAACGTCCAGTTCTCCCAGGCTGAGATGGTACGGGGCCTGGTCAAGCACCAACTCGGCCAGGCGCTGGGAGCGATCCATGTCAGGCGGATTGATGTCGCCGAACCGGAGACATGCCTTCTCGAGCCGGACCCACACCCGACTGGGCACGTCGGAACCTTGCTCCAGTATCAGCGCGCCGTCGGACCGTTTCCGGAGCCGGTTCAGGTCGGGAAAATCCTTGCGCAACCGGTCAAAGAAATGGAGAACGGTCTCACGGTTCGAAGGCAAATCCAGCTTGAGAAAAAGCCGGGTACTTACCGAGAACTCATCGCAGATCGCACCGAAAAACATGCTCATCCCGACATCTCCAAGGGCCATACGAGCGCCCGCACTCCTGAATTATCGTTCGTCTGCGAACGTCCTTCAAGACCATCACGAACGCAAGCGTGCGCCGCGCCTCATCAAGCACGATTCGGAGGCTGCGTTGGGACGCCGAGTGCCACACTACTGGAAGCCCCCTTCGGCGATTTCTACCGCCTTGAGCAGGGCGCGGGCCTTGTTGATGGATTCCTCATATTCCCCCGCCGGTAGGCTATCCGCCACGATACCCCCGCCGGCTTGAATGTAGATCCTGTAGCGCTTTGCCGGCGTATCGACAAAGCGATGATTGTCCATCACGACCATCGTTCGCAAGGCAATACACGTGTCCATGTTTCCGGCAAAGTCGATGTATCCCACCGCCCCCGCATAAGGGCCGCGCCGTGTGGGCTCGAATTCGTCGATGATTTCCATGGCGCGGACCTTGGGCGCGCCGCTTACCGTCCCCACCGGAAGGGCGGCCCGCAGGGCGTCGAACGCCGTGCGGGTCGTCGCTAGCCGACCCTGCACTTCGCTGCAAATGTGCATCACGTGGCTGTACCGCTCCACCACCATGACGTCGTTCAACCGAACCGTCCCCAGCTCCGCGACGCGCCCCACGTCATTCCGCCCCAGATCGACCAACATGATGTGTTCGGCCCGTTCCTTGGGATCGGCCAGGAGTTCCGCCTCGAGGGCCTTGTCCTCCTCTTCCGTCTGCCCGCGGCGACGTGTGCCGGCCAACGGACGGTTCGTCACCACGCCGTCTTCAACCCGGCACATGATCTCAGGACTCGCCCCGACGAGGACACAGGCCGGGCTCTTGAGGTAGAACATGAACGGCGACGGATTCACGACGCGCAGCGCCCGGTAGACGTTGAACGGATCCGTATCGGTTTCCACACAAAGCCGTTGCGAGAGGACCACCTGGAAGATGTCACCCGCTCGTATGTACTCCTTGCAGGCCTCAACGGCCGCCTCGAAGTCCGCACGTTTGAAGTTGCTGGTAAACGGCAGGCTGGGTTGCCCTTCCGTGACAATCTGACCGACCTGGCTGAACCGCGGTTCGGACAACGCATGGACGGTCTCTTCGATTCGACGACACGCGTCCTCGTAGGCGCCGTCCACACTGCCTTGATCGAGGTGCGATTGTCCGACGACCTTGATCGTCTTGTCCACGTGGTCGAAGATGACCATCGTGTCGTAGAGACCAAAGAGCAGATCCGGCAGATTGCGATCGTCCAGGGGGGCGTTCGGCAGATCCTCGTAGTATCGGACCATGTCGTAGCCGGCATATCCGACGGCGCCGCCGACGAATCGCGGCAGGCCCCGAACGTGCACGGCCTTGTACCTCGCCAGCAGGGATTCCAAAACGCCCAAGGGATCGTCGGCCTTCAATTCCTCACGTTGCCTCTTGTCGCCCGATTCGATGACGACCTGATCCCGTGTGGAATGGAACACCTGAAAGGGCCTGGCCCCGATGAAGCTGTAGCGGGCGATCTTCTCGCCGCCGACCACACTCTCGAGCAGAAAGGCATGTTCGCTCGTCGCCGACACCCGGGCAAAGGCGGTCACCGGTGTGAGATTGTCGCCGAGCAACTGGCAATACACGGGAATCATGTTCCCGTGCGCCGCGAGTTGGGCAAAGGTCTCTCTATCTGGCACGTACCGACGCATCGGCGGCATCGTAAGCCGACGAGGATGGTCGGTCAAGGCAATGAATGGTTCCTCAGCCCTGACGAATGGCTTTTTCTCGCACCTGCCCAGAGGGCGGGGCACACCCAGGACATGAGCTGTCCATGGGGTAAGGAGCTTTACCCACCGACAGGGGATGCTCCTCCGGCCCTCGCGCAGCATTGTCTTTTTTTTCACAACGCCTTTTTTTCTTGACTTCGGACGATAAGTATACATACTTATCTATCGCCGAAGGAGGTTCACCATGAAGGTGCCGAAACACCCCACGCTCATCGTGCGCATGCGGGATGCCCGCGTGAAGGAACTCGTTCCCCGGTGTCCGCCCCTGGCCGCCAGCCTGGGACGCCGCAGCGGGGCGTCCGAGGGCTATCACGTGACCCTCAAAGAGAAGGGCAAGACCCGCACGGTCTATGTCCCTAAGGAACTCATGGAGGAGGTCCAATCATCGATCGAGGAACATCGACGGATACGACGGTTGTTACGGGAAATCACCCAGTTGGAACTGGCCTGGATTCAGTCCTACGTGAGCCACCGAGAGCGCCAGGCGGGCCGTGCGTAGCCCTGGGCGGCGTCTTGGCCAAGACCGTCAACCACTTCTGGCCGGACCTGAGGACGTGGTTGGTCCAGGTCAAGGAGACGCGGGACCCCGAGCGCATTGTGTACGGCGCGCCCTTCCTGATCTGGATGGGGTGGATGCTCTTCTTGTTGAAGCTGGGGGCCCGACGACAGTTGGGGTTTGAGCTGAACACGCCGGAGGCCCTGAGGAATCTGAACCGGCTCTCCGGATGTCGGCAAGATGCCGTGGCGCATCACGACACGCTGAATCACTTTCTGGGACACGTAGGCCCGGCGGAGGTGGCCAAGGTCCGTCGCCAGATGGTTCGGCGGCTGATCCGGATGAACGTTCTGGACCGGGGTCGGCTGATCGGACACTTCCTGATCGTCCTGGACGGCACGGGGCAATTGACGTTTGAGGGGCGACACTGTCCCCACTGTCTGGAACGTGTGGTGAACGGGAAGACGCTGTACTCTCACTACGTGCTGGAGGCCAAGCTCGTCACCCCGGAGGGCTTGGTCATCTCGGTGGGCAGTGAGTTCATCGAGAACAGCGATCCGAAGGCGACGAAGCAGGACT
>CAZQTW010000030.1:0-26734 GCA_964596165.1 uncultured Planctomycetales bacterium
GTAGCGTAGCGAAGCCGGAACCTGTCACGGCGTAGCGCAGCGAAGCCGGATCATCTCGGCCCGGTTGCCGTTCTGTGGCGTGCGGGATGGCCGGAGGCCGTGCCAGGGCTTAAACCCGGGCACCGTTTCAAACCTCGCCGGCCTCGGCGTTTCCCGACCCTGCGCACACATCCGAATTTCGATGCGAACCAACAAATCTTATTAGGGATATAGCCTACTAGTTTGGGTCAAATACATGCTATTCCGAATAGAAAAAACTCTCGATTCTTGACCACAATAATGACAACATGTATAATGCCGTTAGTTATCAGTCTTTCCAATCCGTGGTCTAGCGAGTGGTCACGGCAACTGAGTTCGTATAACTACCTATCATTGGTTTGCTTGCGAATCGGGCAGTGAGATCGCCGCGTTGGACCTGCCGTACGTCGTCGTGTGGGATGTTTCGTCGCGTCGCGGGGGAGAACGTGTCCGTGGAAAGGAGGACGAAGAGTATGTGCACCAGACTTGCATGTGCCGTAGGGACGCTGGCCGTCCTGTTGTCCGCCCTCACCGGAACCGCCGGCGGAGGTGAATACGCCCCGTACACGTACGGCCGCTGGGTGCCGGTCGACCCAGGAGCGGGACAGGATACAGAACATCTGGCCGTCAATCCGGAGGATCCGAACATTGTCATCTGTAGCAGCGACGCTAGCGGCTTCTCGCTGACCTGTGATGGTGGCCAGACTTGGGCAATCGTCAACGATGGGATCATCGGCGTCGCTGCCGAGCAATCATGGGCGCCCCCCGGCACATTGCTCTATGCTGGGGGACCGCCTATAGGGCGCCTCAAATGGGATCCCCTGGATGCCAACTGTGTGGTAGCGTGTGCCCACGGCCACCTCGTTCACGGCAGAGTACTCCAGGGTGGCACACCCAGGGTGCAATGGGAGTTCAGGGGCCTACTGCCTGTGTATCTCAAGACAGTCGTGGACATATGCATGGACCCGCGTCCGGGGATCGAGACTGAGACCCACAACTTCTACGTGATAGACAGGCTTGGGCAAGTCGCGTTCACCAATGATGGGGGAACGACCTTGTACCCCCTTGCCAGAATCCCGTTCTCGGACACTGCACCCACAATAGGAGGATGGGGAGGCGTCTTCTACGGGACTCAGAACCCACTCATGGCGGTTATTCCGTATTCAAGCTCAACCAGTAGGCTCATCGCCGTTCCGTGCCCGAAGGGAACCTGGTATGCTTGGGCGTTGCACAACCAAGTCGACCCTGAGGCGTACGATCCCAACCTGGGCGACCCGAACGATCCCAATGTCTTCTGGAACTGGTTTGACCCCAATGACCCCAACCAGCGTTGCGGCCTAGACGCCAACTGCGTCGGGGCAAACGGTTTGGTATTGGTTGACGGAGGATCCATCTTCAATTGTAACCTCGTTCTTGCGGCAGACAATGATGGCAGTCAACGCGGCAGTGTTTACACCAGAAACTTGCTTGACTCCGACTGGACGCGACGGACGGAGTTCTTCGCCCGGGTCGCAGATTACACGCCGTCTTCGCTCGTCGTCGACCCCGTCGATCCAAACAACTGCTACCTGGTTGAGTTTCTCAGCGCATTCAGAGGGGAGTGGCTCCACGCCCCCACAGGGCTATTCCGCGGACGCGACCTATGGGCGATGGACCCATGTGAGACCTATTTCGATGCCCCCATCGTCCTGAATGATCCCAACACGATCAGCCTGGGCCACAATGTGGGCTATGATTCTGCGCCGACACCATGTTCCATGTACTGCGTCGACCTATGCTGGGCCGAACCCAATGTTGCATACATTTCCAATGCGGCGCTCGGCGTGTTTCGCTCGAACGACCGGGGAGCGTTTTGGTATAACATGTATACGACGTCTACTGATCCCAACGCGGGCCTGTGGTCGAATCGCGGGCTCATGCCGATCCACACGCAGTCGTTCGTATTCTCGCCCAGCGACCCGAACATATACTTCATAGGGCGCAATGACAGCTATGGGTCCTTCAAGACCGAGAACCGAGGCAAGTCGTTCTGGAAATACCTTAGCCTAGGCGTGTGCAGGGACGATTGCGCGCCTGAATACATCACGTACAAAGCCGGCGGCAGGACCTATACCCACCCAGCGAGTTGGTTCAAATACCCTTCTCGATCTTTCGCCGACGATCCCAATGACCCCAACGCCACTCCAAACAACTTCTGGGTGATGGGCGTAGAGGCGAACGTTCTGTCAGGGATCATCCATCCGTCCGATCCCAATAGGGCGTGGTTTGTCACATATGACGAACCAAACGTTCACTGCAGCCTCGTGGTGAAAACGACAGATGGCGGGAAGAACCTGGCGATCGTCATGCCGGACAACGCGTGTCTCCAGCTTGACCCGAACGATCCGAACATAGATCCTAACAAGCCGAGCACCTATCCGCCCGTACCCAAGGTCAATCGACATTTTGTGCAAATGGCCGCAGACCCGAACTGCACAACACTCTACCTAGCCGCCACTACGGAGGGTGTCCTCAGGTCGACCGATGGCGGCGATACCTGGACAACCTGCCTGTCACCTCGTGACGCTAATGTCGTGGACCCGAACTACTACGTCGATCCTAACGACCCCAACTATGGGTTCTACACCGTAGCGGTGGCACCCGGTGATCCCAACGTTATCTACAGTGCTACCGGGCGCCACTACAACAGATGGGGCTCGGGAACGCCGACAGGAAAAGGGCGCGTCTACCGATCGGCCGATGGGGGCGCAACTTGGGTCGAAACGGCGAGGCTGGTCTCCAGCTCATTGGCTGCTGCCATCCACACGGTAGTCGTCGACCCAATAGATCCCAACACAGTCTACGCAGCTTGTATTGATTGGGGTACGATGTGGCCCGCAACCGCTGACTACGGCATATGGAAGACAACTAATGGAGGTCTCGCGTGGGAGAGGATCTACCCGAATCGCCTCGATCCCAAATACGTGAGTTCCTACGTTACGGCAATCGCCATCGATCCGAAAGATCCCAATACGATCTACTGTGCCGAAAGGGACAGGCTGTGTTGGAGTGCATATAGGCCCCGGCCTGGAATCTACTTCAGCCGAGATGCCGGCAACACATGGGCAATGGTGGGCGACCCCAACTGTCACGATTCGAACGACCCCAATTTCCCATTGACGAACGTGATCACCACCTATTACTCGCTCAGTTTCCACCCGAAGACGGGCGACCTGTATGTTGGGACATCCGCTGGCGC
The DNA here is from genome assembly GCA_964596165.1 of uncultured Planctomycetales bacterium. Lineage (GTDB taxonomy): Bacteria > Planctomycetota > Phycisphaerae > UBA1845 > JAFGLZ01 > CAYUQT01. Next base: position 3,257 of record CAZQTW010000030.1, read on the forward strand.
CTTCTGGTGGCCGCGGGATCGGACGCTGAAGGTTGGAGCGTGCAAAGGTCTGATTGACCCCAATGACCCGAACAATCGGGGCGGAGGGTACGTCTACATTAACGGTACCCTCGAAGACTCCAACAACCCGCGGACCCTCACCTATGCCAACGACACGCAAGTGACGTTGGACGCCGTGCCCGAACCCAACATGAAGTTCTGGGTGTGGGGAGGCAACCTGCCGGCCGGCGCAGATCCCTGTGACCCGCAGATCGTCGTCCTGTTGAACGAGGATCGTGAGATCTGGGCCTGCTTTGCGGCGGAGGGTTGCGGTAGCGGCTTGGGCCTGCTTGCGGGGCCGTGGATGGCCATCGCCGCAATCAGCATGCTCTCGTTCGGCCGGTGGTATCACCGCCGTCGGCGGTAAGTTGCACCGTGCGTCCTCGGACGAGGGGCGACGGTGTATTCAACGTTGTCGTGAACCCGGGGCGGGTCCCGCAAGGGACTCGCCCCGGGTCGTCTTGCCAGGACGCTTCCACACACCCCGTCGTTTCGTTCACAGCGGACCATCCATGAAAGAATGCATTACCCTCTCGGTCCCCGTTTAGCGAGAAGGTCAGATTGGTTCGCGCGACCGGCGGTACGCAACCGAAGATCGGACGCGCCCCGGTCCCGCAACAGAGTACAGGGGGTCTGGTCGAACGACCGATAATAGCATAGCGGCGGTGTCGAACCCCAAGGCGGTTTCGTTCGTAAACTACTGACTTCAAATCGGTTATGTGTTCGGAAGCCGCGGAGGCCTCGCCCGCTCTCGGATGGTCTTCATGCCCGCAACACAAGCGACTGCCACCCAGCCGGATCGAGCCGGGGCACCGCCGGCCGAGCGACTGGCCGGTGTGTACGCCACACTCGAGGCCGGCTGGCGACACCTGCGAGACCACCCGGACGACATCGATATCCGAAACGCCGTTCTCGCCGGCTACGCCAAGTTGGGGCTGGCGGAGCTGGCGATCGAGGCGGCCGTAGGATTTCCCCCGGAGATCCGTGGCCACCAAGACGTCGTATCCGCCATGGCGACGCTCCGCGCGCTACCGAAGGCCCGAGTGGAATGGTCCTCGCTCGCCGCGCAGTTCGACCGGAACCTGAGTGTTCTCGAGAGGCACTGTCCCGAGACCGCCGCCTTGCGGGAGGTGTGCCGGAGCGGGGCACTGGAGGCATTCGAGCTGTATCGTGCGATCGACGGCAACTATCAGATCTGCCGACGCGATGAAGCCGGGTTTCCCGTTTGGGTGCCCCGGATCGGCGACCACCGCCGCGAGGCCGAACAATTCAAACTGCCCGAAGCCAAGTCCCTGCTTCCCTCGCCCTATATCTTCGAGGGAATGGAGGCGCACCACATCTTTGAACCGGTCTGCCGCCAGACGTATCACACCTACGTGACGTACAGCCCGGCGATCTACGTCGTCGAGCCGAACGCGGCATGGCTGGCGGCCGTGCTCCACCTCCACGATTGGCGAGAGGTCCTGGCCCACGGACGCACGTTCTTCTTTGCCGGTCCGGACGCCGTCGTTCGGTTTCGCGACTTCCTCTTGTCGCACGAGCAGTTGCCCATTCCGTCCGAGCGGATTCACTACACGCAATCGTCGGAGGGGCTGGCACGGTCCTTGGCGGAGGTCTTGCTGCTCGTTCGCACCCGGCGATATGTGGAGGCCTCGCGACTCAGCCGGGACGTTGCCCGCCTGTACGCGAACCGCGGGCCGCGAGCCCTTGCCGAACGGTTCAACAACCCCGACCCTGAGAACCCGCTTCGCGTCATGTTCCTGGTCTCGCGCTACACGACGGTGATGCAATACACGATCCGTGACTTGGCCGACGGATTCCGCGCCGCGGGCTATCCCACGGAGATCGTCAAGGAAGAGACGGACTGCGGCGCGCTGACACCGGAAAGCCGCATGCGGCGAATCTTGGAGTTCAAGCCGGATTTGGTGGTTATCCCGAACCACATTCGGGCCGAGTATCTCGATCTGACGCCGCCGCAGATCGTGGTGGCCACCTGGATTCAGGATCCCATGCACGGGTTGTTCCGTGCGATAACCGGCCGCGCCGTGAGGACCCGCTGCTGCGAACCCGGCGAGCCCGGCGTGACGGCGCCGACCGATTACGTCTTCGGATACTTTCGCCGCGACCTGGTCGGACGTTACGGATACCCGGCGGACACCTTTTTGTCTTACCCGATCATCCCGGCCAACCCGAACCTCTATCGGCCGGTCGAGGTGACGCCGGAGCTGGAGCGCCGCTATGGCTGCGAGCTGGCGTTTCTCAGTAACGGAAACGACCCGTGCGAGCGATCGCTCGCGAAACTGCTGGAGACGTTCGAGCCGCCCGTCCGGCCGCTGGTGGAGGCGGCCTTCGAGACGATTCGCGACCACTACCGGCGGGGCGGCGATTTGTTGTGCTATCCGGGATCGGCCGCGCACAGTCAGCTCAAGAAGGTCGCGGATCGGCTGGCGACGGAGATGAAGATCGATCCGGCATTGGTGGCGGATTTCGATCAGCGGTTCAGGCTGCTCAACGACAAGCTGTGGCGACACGCGACCCTTGAGTGGATGGTCGCGTTGGGAATCGATCTGCATCTGCACGGACGAGGCTGGGAGGAGCACCCCACGTTTGCTCGTTTCGCGCGGCCGCCCGTCAACGATCCGGCCGAGATCGCGGCCGTTTACGGCTGCGCCAAGACCAGCCTGCAAATCGGCGCCTACGGCGCGCTGCATCAGCGCATGATCACGGGGCTGTTCTGCGGCGGATTCTTCATCGCCCGCGAATCGAGCTACAATTACGGCGCGTTCGACTACCGGCATCCCGAGCTTCAGGACGGTCCGAGCACGCCGGACGAGCGTCGAGCCGCGCTGGATGCCCTGGCCGAACTGTCGCGCCGCGGTTGTGATTCGTTCGAGGACTTTACCGCCCCCGGAAACCGCGAGTTGGTCGAGGTGATCGCGCCGGTCGCGGGCGAACCGCTACCCGCGGCCGACCGAAACGATGTCGCCGCGCTGTGGGAAACGGTTTCGCTGCTGCTCCGAGTCGTTCCGCGTGCGGTCTTTCCCGAGTGCTGGGACGACGTCGCCTTCTGGTCGCGCGAGGAGATGGCCGATCGGCTGGATCGGTTCATCCGACGGGAACCCGAACGCCGCAAGGAGCTGGCGACGTACATGCGACGGCAGTGTCTCGACAAGCACGGACCGGAGCCGCTGGTACGCCGGTTGCTCGGGCATATCGGTCGTTGCCTGGCGAAGTCGGTCGGCGGCGAAGCCGCCCCGCCGCCCGCCTCGTCGGGGGCAAGCGGCGGCGGACGACAAGGCCGGCGCCCCGCGCGCAAACGCAGAAGCCGCTGAAGACCGTATGACGCGTTCCCGATCCCTTCTTGTGCTGCTGGACGACGACGACCTGGCCTGCGTGGAGGCGGTTCGCCCACGGTCTCTGTCGGGCGATATCCTCGTCTTCGATCTCGACGTGCATCTGACGCTCCAGGATCGCGGGATCGCGCATCTCACGCCGTACGACATCATTCGGCCGGACGAGTGGAATCGCGTGTCGGCCCTCCGCCGATCGCTGTGGGATTTCTGGACGCGGCACGCGCGGGTCGAATTCGAGGGGATCAACCTGCTCGGCATGGCGCGGTACCGCCACCGGACCTGCCTGGCCCGCATGGCATTCGTCGCCTATGTGATCGAGCGGGCGATCGAAGAACGGCGTCCCGGCGCCGTCGTGGTCTTCGAGGAGCCCGTCGGACACGGCCTGAATCCGCCGGACGACTACCACAAGATGCCCGTCCTGTTCATGCTGACCCGCGGCATCGCCGAACAACACGGGATCTCGGTTGATGCGATCCCGCGGGCGGAACAGATCGGGCGAAGCCCCTATGTGGATCTCGTCGCCCAAGGCGGCCGCCGGCAATTGAAGCCGGTGGAGCCGGAACGTATCCTCGGCAAGCGCCCGTTCGTCCTCTTCGCCGGCAGCGGCGTGGATCTCATCCGTCAGCTCCCGCTGATCCGACGGATCCACGAAGGGGGCCGGTACGCCGCGGTGCAACTGTACAAGACCGCCGGGGAATCCCAACTCGGGGCGATGCGCGCGGCGGGCCATGTCGTCTGGCACGACTCGCAGGTGACGCAGGACGCCCCGCGCATCGAATCCTTCGCGTTCGTCGATGAGGCCAGAGCGGCCTTCGGCGCGGCGCGGGCCCAAGCGCCTGCCGAGTTGCGCGGCGTCCTCGCGAACCCGCATCTGAAGCCGCACTTTGATTTCCTGTTCGGCCCCTACGCCCAAGGGATGGCCAGACACGTCCGCGCGTGGACGCACTTCTTCGGCCGCTGCCGGCCCGAGCTGCTGGTCGTCAACTACGTCGCGCCGATCAACGATGTCGCCATCCACATGGGAATCCCCGGGCTTGCCCTGACGCACGCCCTGATGCTCGTCGGCGTCGATGAATGGTTCCTGGACTTCCCGGGCTTTCACATCGGCGCCATCGGCCGGCCACACAAGGACAAGCTCATCGCCGCGGGTTTGCCGCCCGACCGAATTCACGTGGTCGGCGACCCGCGAATCGACGAGATACTCCATCTTATGGAGAAAGACCCCGGCCTCGGCGACGAGGCGTCGCGACACAAGATTCGCTCCGATCTGGACGTTTACCCGCATCAGCGGATGGTCCTGTTGTTGATCAGCCGGCTGGCCACGTTGCCACACGAGAACGGCCTGCCGATCACCGACTGGGCGGATGCCGTCCGGTGCTTCGAAGGTATCGCATCCATCGCCGCCCGCCGTCCGGAGTGGCGGTGGGTCGTCAAAGCCCACCCGCGATTCGATCAGCCCCAACTGTATGAGCGAACCAATGCCAACCTCCCGATCGACCGGCGGATGGTTGTGCTCCGTGACGAGCCGCTCGACGAATTGGTCAAGGCGTCGGACGCCGTCGTCGTGTTCAACGTGGTCTCTTCCGGCCTGATCGAGGCCTCTTTCCGCCCGCGACCCGTGTTCATGTTCAGGCAGAGCATGCCCTGGTATTGGCCCACACAACGGGCGATGGACGGCTGGCTCCACGTGTCATCGGTGGATCAACTTGAAACGGAGCTGGATTCCACGTTCAGTAGCCGGGCCGAATACGACGCTCGGGTGAAGCAGACTCGTGAAGCGCTGTGCCGCTACTTGGGCGGCGAACCCGTCCCGAGCCTGCCACTATGTGTGGCGGCCGTGGAGGAGATTCTTGCGCGCAGGCCTCAGGCTCAGCGGTAGTTGCGCCGGCCAGAAAGATGTTCATTCATTACCCTGCCGGATTAGGCCGATAAATAGGCAGGTGGTCCTCTATTTGACGGATCGCAACTCATTGGTGGAAAGGGGCATAGCGTTTCACGTGTGGATGTAGCGGCCGGCACCATCGCCGGCCGATGTCCGGCCTGCGGTCCGCAGGCCGCCACGGGGCAAGGGCATGGACAAAGTCGTCCTGTATCAGCCGTCGTATTACCCCCCCGGGGCTCCGGGTTCACCGTCGACCCCGCTGGCGCTGTTGTATCTCGCCGACGCACTCGAACGCGTCGGCATCGATTCGGTCCTGATCGACGCAGAAACGCATCCCAATCACCTCGATGCCCTCGTAGACGAATCAAAGGACGCGCTGGCGGTCGGGATCAGCACGATGAGCGGGCACCAGCTTGCGAACGCGATCACGGCCGCGAAGGCGCTCAAGGCGAAGCGCCCGGACACGCTGCTGATATGGGGCGGCTGGCACCCGTCGATGGTCCCCGAACAAACGGCGCAGGATCCGCTCGTGGATCTCGTCGTGCGGGGACCCGGCGAAGAGACGCTCATCGAAATCCTCCAGGCGAAGCGAGGCGACTGGGACGGCATCCTGGGCGTGACCTGGCGCGACAAGAGCGGCCACGTCTTCAGCACGCCCGACCGAGGCTTCGGCGGCCTGCGAGAGGATCGGCGGCTCCCCTGGCACAAGATCGACATGGACAAGTACGGGGGCAAGCGGGCCGTCGGCGACGATCACGGCGACAACTTCTCGGCAACCGGCGGGTCGCCATTCATGTACATGGCCTCGTGCGGCTGCGTCTACGGCTGCCGCTTCTGCGAGACGAACACGATCTACGGGCGGAAGTGGCACGCCTTGCCCGCCGAAAAGGTCTTGGACGAGCTGGAAGAACTCTATAAGAAGTGGGGCAAAGAGGTCTTCTACTTCGTCGACCCCGAACTGTTCATCAACATCCGCCGCGCCAAGGCGATCATGCAGGGGATCATCGACCGCAAGCTGCGGATCCTGTGGAAGGGCCAGGTCCGCTACGAACACGTCGCGCGAATGGGCGTCGAGGGGATGAAACTCGCCTACGAAAGCGGCTGCCGCCAGGTCGGCATGGGGGCGGAGAGCGGCTCGCCCGAGATGATCGAGGCGATCAACAAGGGCAGCGATCCGAAGGACGCTTACGAGGCCGCGAGAGTCCTGAAGGAAGCCGGAATCGTCGGCCAGTTCAACCTGATCTTCGGCTGGCCCTTCGAGCAGCCCAAACATGTGAAAGAAAACCTGAGATTCGCCGCCAACCTCAAACGGGCGAATTCCGATTGCCTGTTGCCGCTGTACTTCTACGCGCCGCTTCCCGGCACTCCGATGACCGAGGATGCGATCCGGTATGGTTTCGAGCCGCCGCAGACGATGCGCGAATGGGCGGAGAAGGTGTATCCGTTCTCCGAGCCGGTCGCGCCGTGGATCCGGCATCCCAAGTGGTTCAAGGATTACGTCTATCGCGTGATCATCTTCTATCTACCGCTGGCGTTCCCCGGCGAAATCACCCGCGGCACTCTCAAGCATATCCGCAGCCGCATGCGCCGGCTTCCGGATCTGTTGTGGATCTGGCCGGCGCACCTGCTGGCGAAGATCCGCGTGGCGACGGAGTTTTACGGCCTGCCCTTCGAGTGGCGGCTGTTCAATCTTCTCAAGAAGATCCTTCCGGCGTCCGTCGCACACCGGAGCAAGGATTTCCAGCAGGTCCACCGACCCGCAACACGACAAGCAGCCCTGGGGTAGAGCGGTTTACGACCGACGTAGCGGCCGGCATCCTCGCTGCCCGGACCTGATCGTCCCTACGGGACGCACGGGTTCATGTAACCCACCTCAGTGTCGAGCGGGAGCGGTTGCATCCCCTGCATCGTGTCGGACAGCACGTCACCGGATCAACACGGTCCGGCTCGGCATCGCCGGGTTCACCCGCCTCTTACCTTAGGGCCCATCCGCCTACTTCGCCCGGCTTCATTCGACGAGCTTCAGCGTGTACTTGTAGGCGTCCGCATCGTAGATGTGCGTCGCGCTCTCGCCGTAGGCCGTCAGATAGAGTTCCAACTCGTGCGTCTCCCGATTCTCCAGCAGCGAGAAGTTCGAGAATTGAACCGCATCCGTCTGACTCGGCTGCCGATCGTCGATGGCCGTCACGGTGTTTCGCTTCAGCGACGGGGTCTTCTCATCGACCTCCGCGATCACCAGGGGGTAGCGGGGCGAATTCCCATTGGGCGGCTCGGCCGTGATGTTGCCGAACCAGTAGAGCTTTTTCGTTACGCTGTGCCGGATCATACGATGGATGCTCGACGGCGAATAGAAGCTCGACCCGTCGTCGTACGTCCATTCCCTGACCTCGCTGAGCGTCAGGCCGCCGTCGCTCGAAACGCTGTACCACTTGCGGCCGGGCGCCGCCTTGATGTCGAGACCGGCGTTGGAGCCTCGCCAGACGACGAGGACGCGCCCGTCGCTCAGCTCGGCCACCTCGGGCTCCATCATGCCCCGCGATGAGACGTGGCGCGGCAGCCACACCGGTTTGCCCGCCGTCCATTCGTAGTCGCCCTGCCGGGTGTTCCACCGGCCCACGAAACACCGCGAGCCGATGGACCGTTCGCCCGCCGCGATGTCCCACGTCTTGATCTTGTAAGGATTGGGATCGGGTGCGTCGTGGGGGATGTTCGAGGCCGCCACGGCATGGATCAGCGTCCCGTTGCTGTGACGGATCACGTTGTTGCCCACGTACGCCAGGTTTCGCTTGAGGAAGGCCGGCTTGATCGGGTCGTTCGGGTCGAACGGATCTCCGTCTTCGTATCGGAGCTGTCGCGGCGTCGACCACGTCTTGCCGAGATCGCGCGAGATGCGCGAATAGGTGAAGTTGTGATATGTGCCGTCGCGCGCGATCTGGCGGAGCCACATGTCGACCAGGACGCCGGCCTCCGGATCGAAGAGCTTGGGTCCCGACCCCTCCCAGACCTCGACCTTCTTCGGATAACTCAGCGTCGGAGGCATCGGCGTGAAGCCGGACCACGTGCGGCCATTATCCGTCGACAGGCGGAACTTGGGCTCATCCGGCACATCGTCGCGGCGCTCGAGGGCGTGGATCTCCATGCGTTCGAGCTTCGGCCCGACGTAACACACCGACACCATCGCGGCCGACTTGGGCACGGGGTGCTTCGCATAGAGCTCCTTCTTGATTGCTACGATCGGCCGGTTGGTCTTCCAGGGTGGCTTCGCCGCGTTTTCTTCTGCGAAGACTGGATGTCCAAGAAGTGCGGCAAACACCGTCAGAATGAGAAGTCGCATGGGATCACTCCAGTGGGCCGCCGCATGGCCTGATTCATTTGCTCCAGAACCCCAAAACACAGCGTGCATCTTGACGTCCCTTCCCCCCTTTGACAAAGCGACACTGAAGGGGGTCACGTCCCCCCCCCCTTGATAAGGGGGGATTCCGGGGGATCTACGGTTCCACCTTCACCTCTCGCTCGGCGCGCCCCGCCCGTCCCGCGTCGTCCCAGGCGAGGAGCGTCACGCGGTACGTCCCCCGTCTATGATAGGTGTGGACGGGTTGGGCGTCGATCGACGGCAACCCGTCGCCGAAGTCCCACAACAGCGCGGCGATCTTGCCCTTGGCGGCGCGGGATGCGTGAACGAAGGTCGCGGGCTCACCGACGCGAACGAGCTTGGGCGCGTCGAAGGCCGCGACCGGAGCGGCATGCCCGAACGGCTTGCCCGCCGGCAAGGCATTGCTCCCGTTGCCCGCCACGACGCAATCGACCCACTCGAGCGCCGAGTAGTCTCCCGGTCCCACGACGGCCGGACCCTTGTTGCCCTTGATCACGCACCGAATGAAGGTCAGTTGATCGACCTTCGCCCCGATCAACTGGAGGCCGAACCGCCCGTTCCCGCTGAACTCGCACTCCTCGAAGGTTGTGCGGCTGACGTTGCCGCAGGTGCGGAAGCCGTGCCCCTCGTCGCCGGGATACCAGACCTTTCCCTTGCCCACCGGCATATCAGAGAACGTGCAGCGATAGAAGTAGTGATACGCGATGCCGGCCGTCTCGCCCTGGAGCTGGGCGCCCCACTGGTTGCAGTCGCGAACGGTGTTCCGCGCCCAGAAGACGTAGTCCTTCTTCAGATCGGCCGAGACCGAGAGTCCGATCTTCTGCCCGCCGTCGATCGTGTTGTCGGTGAGGACCAGGTAGGAACCGACCGCCTCGATCCCGCAGAACTTGTATTCGCCCGATGTGTCGCCGATGACGTTCCGCCGGGCGGCGCCCCAGTCGCACCCGCCGAAGCTCAGCCAATGATCGATGCGGTTGTCTTCGATGACGGCCCGATCGCACCCACCCCAGACCTCGATGCCGAGGCCTTCGCCGCCCGAACCGCTCACGGTGTTGCCGCGAATCTCGAGATCCGTCGAGCCGTTGTCGCCGAAGATGCCGCCGCGGCCGGTCTTGCCGATCGTGTTGCGAAGAATGCGATTCCGCGACGAACCCCAGCTCAGGCGAATCCCCCCTCCGAAATCCGCACCGACCCCGATGTTCTCGATCCGGCAGTCGGCAATGACGCTGTCCGTCACGCCGTTCTGCCTCGTCGGGTTCGTCCCGGAGAATAGAATGCCGTGCGGCCCGAACGCCTTGCTTTTGACCAGGTTTCGAATGGTCACGTGGTGGACGTTCAGCCGCCGCGCGCCGCCTGCCGTGATGCCTTGCGAGGCGTTTGGATTCCCCGCCCCGTCCAACGTTAGGTCGGAGACCTCGACCTCCTGGCAACTCGATAACTGGAGCATCACCGCGGGACGGTCTCCGACGAATCGAACGATCGTCTTGTCCTGGCCCGCACCTTTCACGTTCGTCTGTGATTTCGGCTGAATCGGTCCGGTGATCGTGAACGTCCCGGCCGGCAACGACACCGTGTCGCCCGGCGACGAGTGGTTGATCGCCGCCGTGATGGCGGCCGAGTCGTTTCCGACCACAGCAATGACCTTGGCCTCGGCGAATGACGACGACAGCGGCAATCCCACGGCGACGACCATCGCCAGAGCGTGCGTCTTCACGTCGTGTCCTCCCGAAGCGCGAGCGCGCTTTCTCCGGCGAGCAGATTCCCGCAAAGCCGCCGCGCAGGCAAGAGGCGTGGGGTGAGTACCGGTCGCAGGCCGCGACGATGGCCCCCGGCCGTCGCCCATCGGAGGAAGAAAAACCGTAAAACGGGGTGACGGGGCCCTTGTCCGACTCCTTTGCCGGACGTAAGAATGAGAAGGGACCGCTGAGATATCCCTCCTGGAGACCGATGTGCAGGGGTCTCCAAAGCGATCCCTCCTGATACGGCCGGACATATCCCAACGGTGAGGCAGAGGCTTGTGCTGTAGTGAAAGGGGTGAGCCGTCATGGTGCGCGCTGATGGGGTTGTGTCTGTACTGGTTCTGGCGGGTTCTTTCGGATTTGCGGTGGAGACGCCGGCAAGCGGCACCCAGACCGCGGGAAGGACCGCCTTGGATGACTACGTGGCCGCACCCGACCCGAGTTATCGGTGGGTGCTTCGCAAGACCGCCGTCGAGCCGGACTACAAAGGCTACATCCTGGACATGATCTCGCAGATCTGGCGCACGCCCCAGGAGGTCAACCGGACCGAATGGCAGCACTGGGTGACGGTCGTGGTGCCCGAGGGTGTGACGACCGATACGGCCATCCTCGTGATCGAAAGCGGCTCGAACGGCGGTGCGGTCCCCGCGCAGGTAGACCCCATCATCGCCACCGTCGCCGTGGCCACCCAGTCCGTCATTGTCTATCTCCAAATGGTCCCGAACGAGCCGCTGCGGTTCGCCGACGAGAGCTTCTCGCGAACCGAGGACGGCATCATCGCCTACACGTGGGACAAGTTCCTTCGAACGGGCGACCCGACGTGGCCGGTCCAACTTCCGATGGTCAAGTCGGCCGTCCGCGCGATGGACGCCGCTCAGGAATTCCTCGCGAGCGCCGAAGGGGGCGGCGTTGTCCTCCGCCGGTTCGTGGTGGGCGGCGGTTCCAAGCGAGGCTGGGCCACGTGGCTCACCGCCGCCGTCGATCCGCGCGTCATCGCCATTGTCCCCGTGGTGATCGACGTGCTGAACGTGGAGAAGAACTTCATCCATCATTTCGCCTCCTACGGTTTCTGGGCACCGGCCGTGGGCGATTACACGCGGATGGGTATCATGGATTGGGTCGGCACGCCGCAGATGGCCGCGCTGATGGACATCGTCGACCCTTACGTCTACCGCGACCGCTTCACGATGCCCAAGTACCTCGTCAATGCGACGGGCGATCAGTTCTTCCGGCCCGACTCGTCGCAGTTCTACTGGGACGATCTGCCGGGCGAGAAGCATCTCCGCTACGTCCCCAACGCCGACCACAGCATGATCGGGGGAGGGTTGGAGACGGTCATCGATGCGGCCACGAGTGTGGCCGCGTACTACACGAGCCTGGTCAACGGCACGCCGCGTCCGCGGTTCTCATGGACCAATGAGTCGGACGGCTCTATTCGCGTCCGGACGATCGATACTCCCACGGCCGTGCGACTGTGGCAGGCGAGTAATCCGACCTCGCGGGACTTCCGGCTGGAGAAGATCGGCAAGGCATGGACAAGCACGGACCTCACCGACCAGGGCGGCGGCGTGTTCGTCGGCCGGGTGTGCCAACCACAACAGGGCTTCGTCGCGTTCATGGTCGAACTGCAATTTGACAGCGGTTGGCTGTACCCGTTCACGTACAGCACGCAGGTCCGAATCCTTCCGGAGCCGGCCACGTTGAGCGTCCGGGCGAATGTCGCCGAGTGGGGAACCGTGCTGGTCGAGCCGAACCTTGCGAGGTACTACGATCCGAACACGGTCGTCACGCTGACGCCGCAACCGGCCGGCGGCTTCGTGTTTGTCGGATGGACCGGCGACGTTGCCGCGACGGAGACGATCGGCGAATCGCTTCGGATCACGATGGATCGAGATCGGTCGGTGCAAGCGATGTTCGTGCCGGTCAACGATGTAGACCCCAACCACATTCAGTGGCGCCTCGGGCCCGACGGCGAATGGCACTCCTGCGGCGCGGGGACGAGCATGCCGTTGGCCACGCTGCTCGCCCTGTACGGCCTGATGATCGGCCAGGCGCGGAGGCGGTAGAGACAGGTTCGTACGATTGCATCTCCGCTCGGGCCGAACAGCCGCGCGGGCACGAAGACAAGGCCTTGTTGGGGGTCGAATCGAATGCTCATCGCGCGATGGCCGCGTCTTGCGGCAGTGAGCCGATGAAGAGGAATGCAGAGTGCTTTGGCCGCCGCTCCAGCGCCTTCCGGTAGACTTCATCCCGGTCCTTGCTGTACCGGAGAACCTTGCCGCCGATCACCTCAAGGGATTGATCGAGTTGCGGATCTTCGATGAGGACCCACTCCGAATCGAAACAGGTCTTGATCTCCGAATAGCGTCAGCACTTCACCCACGACAGAACTCCCGGGGCGAATCTCATACCGATTATGGCCTAGCCGACCCGGAAACAGACACCATGCCCAAGAGAGCCGCCGGCCCGCACCACCCGATCGCCCATCCAGTTCACCGCGGCGCGCCGACCCGCTCCAACAGTTCCCGCCGCGTTGCGCGGAAGGCCTGGACGTCGCCGTTGTAGCGGTCGAAGGCGAGCACGTGCGTCTCGGCGAACTTCATCGCCGCCGCCGGATCGCGCTCGCCCAGGATGCTCAGCAACTCGTAGTCCGCGATCCCGTCGCGCATCGCCTCGTGGCGGATCGAATCGAGCGGACCTTCGCGGCCGGGATAGACAATCCAGGCGTCGCCGGCCGGCAAGTACGGCGGACCGCCGTGTGCCCGGGTCGTGTGCTTGAACGGGTCGTCCTTCGTCCAGTGATTGTAGCCCCAATGCAGATAGCCCGTGACGCCGTATCGATAGTTGATCCAGTGCAGGATCCGCGTCTTGATCAGCGGCTGCTCGATGAAGCGGTTGGCGTACTCGCCCTGCGGGAAGACGCACGTGTAGAACCACACCTGCTCGCCGGCCTTCTGCCGCTGCTGGTAGTGGGGAAAATCCTCGTGAAGGAAGTTGAGCTGCGGCACCCAGACGTCGATCGCCCCGACGAGGTCCTTCGTGTGACAGGCCTCGACGATCTTCAGCTCGGGAGCGTACTTGCGGGCCAACTTGGCCATCGCCCTGTACCCCGCCGCGTTCGACGGAATCGGCTCGTCGGCCAGGTGCTGCATGTACTGGTCGAGCCAGCCCTTCTCGCGAAGATGCCTGACCAGTGCGGGGAAGAACCGGGCGTAGAACCGATCGGCCTCGGGCGAGTTCGGGTCGACCGAGGCGGACACCACCTTGCCATCCTTGATCTGACGCGTGCCGACGACGAACGACGACAGCCATCCGCCCGCGCGGCCGCCGATGTGCCCGCCCTCGATCCGACCGATCACGCCCTCCTCGATGAAGATGTCCACCCAGCGATCGAAGCCGGCGAAGTCGATGTCGAGCTGCCCGTCGGCTCCGGCCTTGAACGTCGCCAGGCCGAGCGGCGAGATGAGCGCGACGTTCTGACGGTGAGCGGCCATGTTGCGGGCGTAGCGGCGAAGCAGCGCCCAGTACTCCGGCGAATCCGGCTTGGGGCTGATCGCCATGTGGGGCCAGTGCATGGCGAACCAGTTCGTGACCCACAACCGGGATCGCCCGACGACAGCCGCATAGACACGGACGCGGAGCGGCAGCTTGGCCATAGCCTTTTGCCCGTCAATTATGGCCGTGACGTCCAGATCGGCGCGATAGGAGCCGGCCTGGGCATCGGCTGGGACCGGCACGGTGATCCAGATCGGTTGCGCTTGGTTTGCTGCTACGTCGACCGATTCGACCTCAAGCAGCGGATCGGGGAAATCGGCCGGCGGCTTACGAAGCTGATCCTTGGGCGGCTTCTGAATGGGACGGTCCACCGGGACATAGCCGACGAATCGCGGCACGGGTGACAGCGTCAGCTTGAGGTCCTGCTTTCCTTCCAGGCTCATCGAAGGAACGGTGGCGCGAAGGCCTGCCATCGGCTTATCGGCGCGGACGACCACCTGGAGCGTGGCGGTCTCGCCCCGGGCAACCTCAGCGACGGCCTCGGCCGGCTCGGCCGGGGTGGCATCTCGAAAAACCTTGATCAGCGGATCGACCGCCCAGATCCTGAGCGCCGTGGGCTCCTCGGCCCGCGCCCCAGATGCACAAACGCACAGCCCGACAATCGCGGCGACGAAGAAACGGTTCATGGCTTCTCCTTGTGGTTATGCGGAACGCCGCCCGCTTGTATCCGGCAGACGGTTCATTGACCGGTCTCGTGCATTCGCGCGGGGACCGGATGGGTGTTGTAAGTGCACGCGATCAGGTCTGTCAACCGTAGCGTGGATGGGGAGGGAGGCGCCACCCCGGAAATCCCCACAGAGCCGGCCCGCCCGCCTCCCTGGCACGGCCACGGGCCGTCCCGTAGCAGGGTGTCGGGCCGGTGGGCATAACAGAGCCGAGGTGCGCAAGCACCCGGACAGAGACAGAGCCGTGTCGCGCGAGCGACCAGATGGGGTACGTGGGACCGATCGCCTGCGCGACACGCCTCGTATCGCCCGCGATGCCTCAGCGCACGTCGGATGCAGTTCATGGCGATGCCGGTCAGCCAGGCGAGCATCGGGCCTCGTCCGGGTTCGTATTGTTCGATGTGATCGAGTGCCATGACAAATGTCCCCTGGACCACCTCGGCGGCCATGTCGTGATCCTTGCCCACTCGGTAGAACGCGAAGGTGTAGATCGCATCAGCGTGGTTGAGGAACCAGCGTTCGATCGCGCCGGGTTGCCGACTCCGCAGCGATGGGACATCGACGTCCGGCATGTCGCCCGAATGCTCGCCCATGTCATCACTATATGTTTCCCGGCGCCCTCGGGGTTACGCGGAAAACCGGATTTCTGGCCAGATTCTTCGCCATCCGGGTATTCTCGAGTGAGGAGCTGCCGACGCCGCTCTGGCTGAGTCCAAGTGACGACGGGAAAGACAGGAGCGCATCGCGTCGACCTACCCCTTGCGGCTACGGTAACGGCCCACCCAGTTGGCGTCAGATCGGCCTGGTCAGAAACTCGTCAATTCACGATGCCGTGGAATCGTGCGCTGACGTGCGTGGTCGGCATGGTTCACGTAGCGGGAGTGCTTGGCCCCCTCGCAAACAAGCACGCAACCATGCGCCTCGATGTGTCTGATGAGGTCTCGCCGTTTCAAACGCGGACCTTCTCTCGCCGAACGCTTGCTTTCGGCAATCCCTTCAGATCCACGGGCTGCCGCATCAACCGGATGGCATCCCGAAGGTTCACCCGGGCCTCCGCGAGCGCGTGTCCTTGCGTCAGGGCGCCCGGAACGTCCTCGCTCCACGCCACCCACCACTTGTCCCGCTTCAGATAGGTTGCCGTATAGCTCTTCATAACCGTAGGATGCCGTTATCGAGACCTCAGGACAACCGCCCGCAGGTTGCCCCTGCGGCTTCTTCATGTGTTTTCTGCACCTCCCAGGGACGGTCACCCAGGCACGGCCTTCGGCCTTGCCGTGGCGGGCTGCGTGAGATCCCCGGGGTGCGTGCCGTTGCCGGTCGATCATGTCCCCCGATACAATGCCGAGTTCAAGAATCACCATCGGTGAGGGAATACCGTTGGCCGAAACGACAAGTCGTCCGGACCGGAGGCGGGACACTCCGGTTCGCGGCGCGGATGATCAGGCAGCGGAAGGACGCAGTCGCCTTGTTGAGCTCCAAAGAGATTCGTCAGCAGTTTCTGGATTTCTTTCGTCGAATGGAACACGCCGTCGTGCCGTCGGCGCCGGTCGTTCCGCAAGACGACCCGACGCTGATGTTCACCAACGCGGGGATGAACCAGTTCAAGGACGTCTTCCTCGGCACGGGTTCGCGGCCTTATCGCCGGGCGGTCGACACGCAGAAGTGCATCCGCGTGAGCGGGAAGCACAATGACCTCGAGGAGGTCGGTCGCGACACGTATCACCACACGTTCTTCGAGATGCTGGGCAATTGGTCGTTCGGCGACTACTTCAAGGCCGAGGCTATCGCCTGGGGCTGGGAGCTGCTCACTCAGGTCTGGAAGCTTCCGGCCGACCGGCTCTACGGCACGTATTTCGCCGGCGACCCGGAGCTCGGCCTCGAGCCCGACACCGAGGCGGCGGAACTCTGGAAGCAGATCACGGGGATTCCGGCGGAGCGGATTCTCGCGTTCGGAAAGAAGGACAATTTCTGGGAAATGGGCGAGGTCGGGCCGTGCGGGCCGTGCAGCGAAGTTCACATCGACTTGGGCGAAGGCGCCTGTGCGAGGAAGCACCGCGGGCCCTGCGGCGTGGGTGTCGAGGACGCCGGCGGCAAGTGCAGCCGGTTTTTCGAGCTGTGGAACTATGTTTTCATCCAGTTCAACCGCTCGGCCGACGGCACGCTGACGCCGCTGCCGGCCAAGCACGTCGACACCGGTATGGGCTTCGAGCGAATCTGCAGCGTCCTACAAAACGCCGGCAGCAACTACGACACCGATGTCTTCAGCCCCCTGTTGCAACACATCGCGCAGCTCACCGGCGCGACGTACACCCGCGCGCTCGACCGTGAGACCGACGTCGCCTTCCGCGTGGTGGCCGATCATGTGCGAATGCTGACCTTCTCGATTACCGACGGCGCCACGCCGAGCAACGAAGGCCGCGGCTATGTCCTGCGGCGCTTGCTGCGGCGGGCCGCGCGGTTCGGCCGACAGCAACTGGGCATGGACCGGCCGTTTATCTTTAAGCTCGTTCCGACGCTGGTCGACACGATGGGCGATGTCTTTCCGGAGCTAAAAGCGAATCCCAAGCGGGTCATGGACATCATCGCGGACGAGGAGGCCGGCTTCGGCCGGACGCTCGATCGCGGCATCCAGCTCTTCGATCAGGCCGCCCAACGCGCCAAGTCGGCGGGCACGGTCCTGAGCGGCGACGACGCCTTTAAGCTCAAGGAC
Organism: uncultured Planctomycetales bacterium; assembly: GCA_964596165.1. Lineage (GTDB taxonomy): Bacteria > Planctomycetota > Phycisphaerae > UBA1845 > JAFGLZ01 > CAYUQT01. Next base: position 20,573 of record CAZQTW010000030.1, read on the forward strand.
ACCTACGGTTTCCCCTACGACCTGACGGTCCTGATGGCCGGTGAGCAGGGGCTGACCGTCGACGAGGCGAGGTTCCACGAACTCGAGGCGCAGGCGAAGGCGACCGCTCGGGCGTCGGCCAAGACCCACGCCGTACTCGCATTCAACGGTCGGCTTCCGACCACCGACGACTCGTTCAAGTACGCCGGACGGACGCTGGCGGCCACGTTGGTCGGCTGGATCAAGGAGAACCAGCTCATCACGACGGGCGAGTTGACGGCCGGCGACGGCGAGGTGGCCCTGGTCCTCGACAAGACCTGCTTCTACGCGGAGGCGGGCGGACAGGTCGGCGACACGGGAACGGTCACCGGTCCGCGCGGCACCTTCGACGTCGACGACACGGAGAGGCTCGGCGACGGCATCGTGCACGTCGGCCACGTTGCCGACGGCAGCCTTCAGGCGGGCCAGACGGTGCATTTGGAGGTCGACGAGGCCCGCGACGACACCCGCCGGAACCACACGGCCACGCATTTGCTGCATTGGGCGCTCCGCCGCGTGTTGGGCGACCACGTCTTCCAGCGAGGCTCGATGGTCTCGCCCGACCGGCTGCGATTCGACTTCGATCATTCCAAGGCGGTCACGGCAGACGAGATCGTTCAGGTCGAGCGGCTGGTCAACGAACACGTCTATGCCGACCACGTCGTGGTCTGTCGCGAGATGCCCATCGACGAGGGCAAGAAGCTCGGGGCAATGGCGCTCTTCGGCGAGAAGTACGGGCAGACGGTCCGCGTGGTCAGCATCAATCCGCCGGACCCCAAGCACCTCGCCGGCGCGCTCAGCAACGAGTTCTGCGGCGGGACGCACCTGGACCGCACCGGCCAGATCGGCCTGTTCAAGGTCACCGGGGAGGAGGCCGCCGAGAAGGGTGTCCGGCGGATCTACGCGGTCACCGGACGCGGTGCGATCGAGCACATCCAGGCACTCGAGAAGGACCTGCGGGCGGCGGCGGCGGTGCTGAGCGCCAGGCCGGAACACCTGGTCCAGCGGATCACCGGCTTGCAGGACCAGATCAAGGACCTTCAGAAGCAGCTACGCCAAGGCGCGGCGGCCGACCTGAAGTCGGTTCGCCAGAAGCTGCTCGACGAGGCCAAGAGGATCGGCCGGACCTCGATCATTATCGGCGAGGTCCCCGAGGCGCCGGTCGAGCAACTCCGCGAACTGATCGACTTCCTCCGCGACAAGGCGGGCAGCGCGGCCGTCATGCTCGCGGCCGTGGGCCAAGGCGGCGCCATCTTGATTGGCGGCGTTTCGGACGATCTGATCAAGAGAGGCCTCAAGGCAGGCGACTGGATCAAGACGGTTGCGGGCGTCATGGGCGGCAGCGGCGGCGGCCGGCCGAACATGGCCCAAGGCAGCGGTAAGGATCCCGCGAAACTGCCCGATGCCCTGGCTCAAGCCAAGGCCTGGCTCGAGGGCAAGCTCGGCTGAGCAGTCAATCCCCGCTCGCCCTGTTCGTAATAGCCTTGGACTGCGTGAGCGATCGCTCCCGGCAATAGAGGGTCAACACATGCAACGCTTCTTTGTTCCGGTCATCCCGTTGGGGTTGACGTGGCTCTCCGGATGCGCGTCCACAGGCGCCCTGCACGATGCGTCCGGCGGGCACGGCATCGTCTATTATCTCGACGGCGCAGGCGGCGGTGGTCTGGTCACCAACTGGGGGCGGGGCGTCAAACGCGGGCTCGACGAGGCGGGCTACACAGGTGATTTTCGCACCTTTCGGTGGGAGACCGGCCTCGGCGTCGTGGTCGATCAGGAAGAGAGTGTTCGCTATAAGAAGGATAAGGCGGCCGCATTGGCGGCGAAGATTCGCCAGGACCGCCAGGCCAACCCCCATTCGCCGATCCATCTGATTGGCCTGTCGGCGGGCTCGGCCGTAGTCGTCTATACGCTGGAGGCACTCGCGGGCGACTGCTCCGTCGACACGGTTGTCCTTCTGGGAGCCTCTCTCGCCGCGGACTACGATCTGACGGCAGCGTTGCGCCACGTGAAGGGAGAGCTGTACGTCTTCACGTCGGATCACGACGAGGTGCTCCGAATGTTGGTGCCGGTTACCGGTTCGGCCGATCGCCGGTACGTGGGCGCCGACCTGGCGGGCCTTCGGGGATTCCACATGCCGCCGGGCGCGAGCGCCGAGACGCGACGGCTTTACGCCAAGGTCACAAACATCGCCTGGGAGCACGAATTCGCCAAAGACGGCGACCTGGGCGGGCACACCGGCGCAACGCGCCCTCGGTTCGTCCAACACTACATCGCCCCGCTGCTGATTCCCGAGGGGCCGCGATTCATGCGGGTCAGGACGCTCACATCGTATCCGTCGTGATCGGCCCCAACCGTTACGGCCTGCGGGGTAAGGCCCACCGCGACACGTGTGTCGAGTCAGACGACGTCCCGGGCCTTACCATGTAAGGCTTACTTCTATCATCTTGCCCGTTTGAACCACGACCGGCGCGTTCAATCGAATGCGAACGGTATTGCCCGACGGCGTCATCATGGCCTCGACGCTCTTCACACCGAGCGTCACGGTCACCTGGATCGCCTTGGCCTCCGGCGGCAATTCAAAGACCAACTCCTTGAGCCTCAGTCGGCCGCCGTGCAGCTCGATGCGCTCGATCTGCTTGCCCGCGGCGCGCGTCTGAGTGAAGAGGCCCCACCCTTCGGCGGCAGTGAAGAACGAGCAGTGATCCTCCGGCCGCCAGATCGGCCTGAACCCGATCACGCCGGCCGGACCGTCGTAGAGGAATCCTTGGCAGGCCAACAGCATCGACCAGATGCTCATCGGGCGGGCGTAGAACTTGCCGCACTCGTCGTCGCAGAAGGGGTTGCCGCTCCGCCCCCACGAGGCCGTGTCGCCGGGCGTCAGGCCGGTCCGCAAGCGACCGTCGTACCGATCGTACGCGGCGCGGACGACCGCCAGGCCTTCCTTGAGAAGGCCGGCGTAGACCATCATCGCGGCCGCCGAGTACTCGAAGCCGGACATGACCTCGTCCGCGTACAGGATATGCTTGGGCGGTCGATCATCCTTGGGCCAAGTGATCATCTGCATGCCCGGGTCTTCGTCGGCCACGAACTTGCGCGGAATCTGCTGGATGCCGACAAAATCCAACTGGAGGTTGTACCGGAACAGCGATCCCATTGCGGTTCGCACGCGATCGGGTGGGTAGAGCCAGCCGAGGTCGAGCTGATGCGCCCACCACTGGCCGAGAACCTGGTCGATATGGCAGCCGTTGCCGTAATCCTGCTGGGGTACGGGATCGGCAATCTGAATATAGTACTCGCCGTTGAACAGCGTCTCATCCTGCTTCTTGGCGCCGGCCATACGGATGCGGGCATAGCGTTGGGCGACATCGTCGTTCTGCAACAGGGCCATCTTTTCGCACGCCGCCAGAGCGGCCAGATACATCGTGCCGAGCCACGACGTGCTGCCGCCGAGGTTGCCGTCGAGCGTGTTCCACTGCGGACCGGCCAGAATGCCGTCCTCATCCTTGTCCCACGTGGTGATCGTGTAGTCCATCGCCCTCTTGATGTTGGGCCAGTGGCGCGACAGCCATGCGCCGTCGGGGCTGCACAGATGCTCGCGATAGGCTCCCAGGATGTCGCCGCACTGCCCGTCGAACGCGGGGTGGCTCGCGGGCTGACGATGCGGAATGCCCCCGTCCGGCGCCTGGAAGCGGAACGCCTGTTCGCGCATAATCCGCCCCAGTTCGGGGAAGAGCCTGGCGTGCGACTGGGCGTACTGCCAGACATGATTGCAGTTGCCATGACAGCAACCGCCGTTGCAGCCGCACCCCTCCCACCCGCCGAAATAGCCGCTGCGAGTCCAGAAGCAGGTCTGGCTGCGAAGGACCACGAGCTGTGAGCCGATTCGATCGATCAGCCAGCGCGGCAGGTTGGAGGCATAAAGCGTATCGTGGTAGGCCCGCGTCAGCGACGTGAGATCATCAAGCCGGGAGACTACCTCGTGGGCGACATCGAGCGCGTCCGACCACACGTTCGCATACATGTTGCCGCGACCGCCCCAGGCCTCATGCCCGTGGGCGCCGTTCGGAAAGTGCCACGTTAGGACGAATGCAACCGTCCGCTCGGCACTCGGCTCGAGCACGAAAGAAGAAGCTAGCGCGCCATCGACCGTTTGCCCGGCCGGTGAGGGTCCGGCCTCCGCCGCCCCGGAAAGCGTGCCGTCCGGCGTCAGATCGCCGAGGAGTGCATCCAACGTATCCCACGAGGTCGTCGCCGAGGCCTTGGGGTCCAGGACGCAAAGGGTCATGTCGCCGAACGTAGCCGCGGTCTTGGGCTTGTCGGTCGTCATGTGCAGGATCGTCGCGTCGGCCGAGCGGCGGATTCGATTGCGGTTCGTGCCGTAGTCGGCGCACGTCCGCCCTGTGATCTCCGCCTTGCCCGCGAATCCGACCGCGTTCTGCTGCGTGGCCAGCAGACTGACTTCGACCGGCTTCTGAGTTGGGTTCGCCACCGTCACGTTGTGGATCGCGCATGGAATGGCGGAATCGCGGACCACCAGCGGAACCAGCGGGTTGAACACCTCCATGCGAACCCGCAGGGGGAGCGCCGGGTCCTGGAACTCGAACCACCCGAAGGGATACTCGGCGCGCAAGGTGAGCTCCTTCATCGGCGCGAACGGTCCGACGGGCGCCGTCTGAAGGGCGCGAACCATAGGCGCGCCGTCCGCCGGCTTCAGTCGAATCGCGAAGAAGCTGTCCGGCATCGAGGCCTGGCTGAGGTTGTTGAAGATCTGCCACACCGGACGTGCGGCGGCACCGTCGATCTGGATCGAGCCCGTGCCGATGCCGCCGACGGGCAAGCGGACGGCCTCCAGGTTCTTGCCGCTATAGACCCGCGGTTCGCCCCGTGCGAGCAGCCGCTCGTCGGTCATGAACGACGCCAGCCGCTCCTTCATCTTGGCCTCGCGTTCGGCGCGGCGCTTGGCCGCTTCGGCGGCGATCTGTTCGCGGGTGATCCGAGGCTTTGCGCCCATGAGATCCATGTGCCGTTCGACGTCAGAGACGGACAGCACACGCGAGTAGATCGCAACCTCATCGACCGAACCTTCGAAGTGCTCGGCCCCTTCGGCGGTCGACGAACCTACGCTCAACGGAAAGCCCCGGGCGTCGAAAGAGAAACCGGCCACCGGGCCCATGGCCTTGCATTCCAGACCGTCGAGGTAGAGCTTGAGGTCGTCACCCCGGCAGGTTACGACGAGGTAATACCACGTGCCGGCCTTGATCGGGCGGGGAGGCGCGAAGGTCACCACCTGTTTGCCGTTCCAGAAGGCCATGCAGGAGTAGTCGCCCCAGATGTGAACGCTGAACCGGGTTTCGGGCGAACTCTTGCGCTTGGCTATGATGCAGGGGTTGTACCCGGGGTTACGGGCGAATGTCGGCTTGAACCAGAGCTCAATGCCGGCGACGGGCAGATCGAGTTGCGGCGCCGGACCCATCGTGACGAATCGCTTCTGGGCCAGGACCACGGCCTTGCCGCCGCGAGGGCCGTCTTCAAAGACGGCCGGAGCGCCACATGGCCTGCCGGGGGCCATGCCCTTGGCGTCGCGGCAGTCACCGTCGAATGGCCAGTAGGCCACAAGATTCGGATCGGACGACACGAGCCGGGCGTATTCCGCAACACCCTTCTCGGCCGCCGGCGCGATTGCGGCCGACGCCAGAACCATTGCGAACAGAAATAGTGGAACACGGTTCATGATTGCGCTCTCCCAAAGGATGCGGGCCGATTGTTCGGCAGGCAGTGGCACAAATTGTACTTGCGTCCGCCGGCCTTCGGCTACGGGGAACCATCGTCGGACCGGGGAGTGAAACGGCCCCGAAGGGGCCCGACAAGAGCAGCCGGGAGCACGCCAAGCGACGCCCCCGGGATGCGTGAACCCCCAAATCTTCCAAGCCCTGAAAGGGCGCGACATGGAACAGATGATCGTATCCTAGTTGCACCCCTTTAAGGCGGGCAACCAGTCGCTGATGGCGCGACGAATTGCCACCCGGGAGCAGACGTGTTGTCAGGCCCGAGTGGGCGCACGAAAATAATCAGGACGATTCGTCCCTAGCGTGCGTTGTCAGGCCCGAAGGGCCGCATGAGAACAATCGGGATCATTCGTCCCTG
>CAZQTW010000030.1:26834-70837 GCA_964596165.1 uncultured Planctomycetales bacterium
GAGAACAATCGGGATCATTCGTCCCTGGCGTGCGTTGTCAGGCCCGAAGGGCCGCGAGAGAATAGCCGGGGGCGCAGCCCCCGGAAAGCGTGAACCCCCAACTGCTCCAAGCCCTGAAAGGGCGCGATAGGCATGGCACAATCTCTGGCTTGCGTTCTCGTTCATATCGTGTTCAGCACGAAGAATCGCGTGCGGTTGATCATGCCCGACGTGGAATCGGAACTGCACGCGTATCTCGGCGGCATCTGCAAGCGGTTGAAGAGCCCGGCCCTATCGGTGGGAGGGACAGACGACCACGTTCACCTCTTGTGCTCCTTGGCCCGCACCGTGTCTTTGTCTGACCTGCTCGAAGAGGTCAAAGCGGGGTCCTCGAAATGGATGAAGACGAAGGGCTCGGACTACGCCAGCTTCCTCTGGCAGGATGGGTATTCCGCATTCTCGATTGGACGATCGGGTGAGCCGAATGTTCGCGGATACATCGATCGTCAGAAGGAGCATCACCGTCGGGTTTCCTTCCAGGATGAGCTCCGGGCATTTCTGCGAAAGTATCGCGTCGAGTACGACGAACGCTACATATGGGATTGAGTGTGTTCCTACGGCGCCCCTTCAGGGCTTCGGGGTTATCTGGCGTCCGATTCCCGGGGGCTACGCCCCCGGCTATTCTCCTTCGCCCTTTCAGGGCGCACGAGTTCCGAATGCCGACCACGCCAGGCAAATCTGTCGCCACATGGACGCCGAACAAGCGTTCCTGCGGCGCATCGCCGAGCTTGGCATGACGCCCGGTTACCACCCCGGCCAATTCCGCATTCGGACAACCCGCCTGTCGAATCTGATCGCGACGCTCTTGAACGAGGGCTGGGCGGTGCTGGGAAATCGCCTCGCGTTCCATCAATCGGGCGACGTCTCGGTCGCCCTGAGCAGTGGGATCGACTGATTCGAGCTCGAAGGCGTGGTCGATTTCGACGGCCAATCGGTCCCGTTGCCGGAGCTGTTGGCCGCCTATCGCAAAGGGGAACGATTCGTCCGGCTCGGCCAAACTGCTGATTCCGTCCCCGCGTTACGGTATGGCTCGATCGTCACGAGTGTTTGTGGCGGAGGGTAAGGAAGACGACTGCCACAGAGTAGGATAGCGAGTGCAGCTCTGTGCGATCTCGGACCAGGGAAGGGGGCCAAGCTCACTTCTTGCAAGTCCGCAGGCCAAGCGCGACCCCAGACATCACCTGCCATTGCTCCCACACGAGTTCATCTGCGCCGGAGGGCCCCAGAGCCTTGGTGTTCCTGCCACACCGCGCTGGATCCATCCGAGCTGCGCACTTTCTCACTCAGCGCGCGTCGGGCACGCGAGTCTTCGCCAAACTGACAAGGGACCTTAGCGCGGCATTGACCGCTCGGTCATTGGGAAAGCACCGGACCACGTCGGGCGACAAGAGAACCAGATTGGTCCCTGCTTTGTATCGCTTGGCGTATTTCCCCCTTACCCCGCCCTTCAGCCTGCTCAGGTCGTATTCCGCCCTCAAGTCATCGTCTACATATCTTCTAGGAGCCTTCTTCATATTCTACTGGCTCCCCACACCCTTGGTCCGCGTGCGAATCGAATACAGCCCCTTGCCGGCCGTGATAAAGAGGGTCTGGCGATCCTGGCCGCCGAAGCACACGTTGGCCGTCCAGGGTTCGGGGACGTCGATCTGGTCGATCTTCTTACCGGTCTTGTCGAACACGGGCACGCCCTTGCCGGTGAGATAGACGTTGCCCTCGTTGTCGATGGTCATCCCGTCGGAGCCCATCTCGCAGAAGAGGCGCTTGTTGACCAGCGAGCCGTCCTTCTGGATGTCGTAGGCGTAGGTCTTGCCCCCCTTGATGTCGGTCACGTAGAGAGTCTTGCCGTCGGGCGTGCCGATGAGGCCGTTGGGCTGCTGGAGATCGTCAATGACCCGCACCAGCTTCTTGCGCTTCGGTGAGAAGAAATAGACCGCCTCCACCTCCTGCTCGGCCGGCCCTCGTTTCCAATAGTCGCGTTTGTAGAACGGGTCGCTGAAGTACATCCCACCGTCCGGGCGTATCCACACGTCATTGGGCGCGTTCAAGAGCTTGCCGTTGTACTCCTTGAAGAGCACGGTCACCTTCTTGTCCGGCGTGATCAGCCACATCTCGTTCTTGTCGTCGGCGCAGGCGATCAGGTTGCCCTTCGCGTCGAAGCACAGGCCGTTGGAGCGCCCGCACGGCTGCATGAACGTCGTGAGCTTGCCGTCGATGCTCCAAATGAGGATCCGGTCGTTGGGCTGGTCGGTGAAGTAGACGTTGCCGTCCTTGTCGCAGGCCGGCCCCTCGGTGAACGCGAACCCGCCCGACAGTTTCTCCAGCTTCGCCCCGGTGGCGACCACGCCGCCGTCGCCGGTCCGGGCGAACGAACCGGCCAAGCCGATCATCGCCAGTGTTGCCGCGATTGCCGTTTGTTTTGTCATGACGTGTTACTCCCGCGAGAAGTCGATCCGCCGAACGGCCGGACTCATGGTGTACCGCACCCGGAATCGTAACCGATCGGGCCTCGGGCAAACAGCCCCCCAGCGTCCTGCTTTGAAACACCGCCGGCACAAGCTACACTGCGATCGGGCGATGCGTCTTCCGAGAAGCCTCTCGCGGCGTGGACGGATTGAGAACCGAGAACGATGGCTGATGACACCCCTATTCCGCGCGATCAGACTCAACCGCCTCGCGGCGCCTCGCGGTTGCTCGTGTGCGTCCTTCTGTTGATCGGTCTGTCCTTCCGGCTTTCCGGCTTCCTCAATCAGGAGGGCCGGCTCCTCGGGATGTTCCCCACCGAGGACGGATATCTCACCTTGACCATCGCTCGCAACATCGGCATAGGCAACGGCATGACCACCGCCGCGGGAACCCTGCCGACAAACGGCACGCAGCCCTTGGTCACGTTTCTTTGGGCGATTGGCTACCGGCTCGTCGGGGGCGACAAGGTGCTGGGCGTGGTCGTCGTGCTTATCCTGGAGCTGACGATCTCCTGCCTGGTCGCCTGGTCGCTGTATCGGCTGGGCCGAGTCCTGCCGGTCAGTCATTTCAACGGCGCGCCGATCGCCGCGCTGGCTTCGGCAGTCTGGTTCGCGAACCCCTTCTACACCCGCGAGGCGATGAATTGTCTGGAAACAGGTGCGAACGCACTGATCGTCGTCCTGGCCGTTCATGCCTTCGTCTCGCTTTGGACGTCCGATCAGGAACCTCCGCCGTTCAAACGATGCGTCGAGGTCGGCGCTCTGCTCGGGTTGGCCTTCTGGGTTCGCAACGACGGCTGCCTGCTGGTCCTGGCCGCCTGCCTGACTCGGGCGTTGGGCGGATACCGTCTTATGCGGTTGGGTTTCGCGAGGCGGATCGGCGAGGCCGCCGTCATCGGCGGAACCGCGCTGTCGATCGCCGCGCCCTGGCTGATCAACAATTACGCTCGATTCGGCCATCTCATGCCGATCAGTGGCATTGCCGAGTCGCACTTTGGTCCGGGTTCCTCCGTCAGGCTGTTGATCGTCGTCCTCTGCGACTACATTCTGGCCTGGGTTCCGCTGTCCGTGTTCTTCAGTTTCCGATCTCCGCCGCTGTGGGTCGTTGTTTTCGCGGGTCTTGTGGTTGTCTTGCTGTTGATCCGGTTGGCGCGACTCTGCCGACGGACGAACTCGGTCATGCGGGCGTTCGTGTGCGTGGTCGGGCTCTACGGTGTGGCCCTTGCCGTGTTTTACGGTCTTTACTTCGGCGTCCCGTATTTCCTGTACCGCTTCCTCTTTCCCTTGAGCACCTTTTTGGCGATCGCCTGGGCCGCGGCGGCCTATGGCCTCTGGCGCCGCCTGACCCGTCGCCTGCCGCGCCGGTGGTGTCGGGTTGCGCCGGCGCTGCTCGTGGCCTATGCGGTCGTGCTGACGTATCTGATCTATGACCTGACGAAGGCCGACCGGTTCTTCAAGGCCGTGCACCACTTCGAAACACATGTACCCGAGGAATGCTGGCTCGGCGGATTCCAGACCGGCATCGTCGGCTACTTCCACGACCGGACCATCAACCTCGACGGCAAGGTCAACGCCGATGCCTTGCGTGCGCGGCTGGAGGAGAATCTGTCGTCCTATATCGTCCGAAGTCCGATCGAGCGGCTGTACGGATGGGAAGGCATGCTCGGCGCGATTCGGACGGCCACCATCGCCGAGCACTTCGAGCTGGAGTTCAGGGATCCCAACGAAGGGTTGACGATCCTCCGCCGACGAAGCCTCCCCTCGTTTTGAACCGCATGCGGAAGGACCTGAGCCCTTCGGACGGATCCGAGCGCCGAGTGTCCGGACTATCGGCGGGAGGAGTCGGAAGTCCGCTTCAACCCACGACGAGGCGGCTTGCATTCGCCGCGAGCCGGGTGGGACGGGCAGCTACTCCTCGGGTGGGCTGGTGGGTTCCGTCGGGTCGTAGGCGGGAATATCCACCCGCTTGGCGCCGCGTTCGCGGGGGATCGGCGTGTAGCCGATCCGGCGGATCGCCGCTTGGCCGTCGGGGGAATAGAGGTAGTCGATCAGGTCTTTGGCGGCCTCGTCCGGCGGGTCGGTCGTCCACAGCCAGATCGTCTTGGCCAGCGCCCACTGATCGGCCTCGAGCGTGTCGAAATCCGGACGGCGGGCGACGGGCGCGAGCGTGGTCTTGATGCCCATATAGGGCGCGACGTCCTGATGCCCGACCTCGGCCAATCCCATCGCCAACTCGTTTTGACGGACCAGTTCCACGATCTTGGCGTGCGAGTCGATCTCCTCCCACGGCGGGTTGGTCATGAAGAGGCGGGCGATTTGCATGAACAGCCGGCCGCCGCGCGTGCCGCGATCGGGCCCGTACAGGGTGATCGGATCGCGCGAGCCGCCCAATGCCGACCAGACCTTGATCTGCCCGCGCATGATCTGCTTGAACTGTTCGGCGGTGATTTCCTTGATCGGGTTGTCGGGGTGAATGTAGATCGCGTAGGCGTCCCAGGCGATTCGCCAGCCGCGGGGCAGATTGCCGTGCTTGTCGCGATAATTCTTCGCCTCGTACCAGGCGATCTTCTGGCTGGTGCAGGCGACGTTGCACACCCCCTCGGTCAGCGACTTGAAGCCGTCGATGCTGAACCGGATCTTGCCGACGCGCTGCACCTCGAAGGGCACCGACCGGCATCGCATGGCGAGGCTCTCGACGAGTTCGACGGGAATCTGTGCCCCGCCGAGTCTCAGGTGACGGGTCGGCATGCGGGCCACCCGCCAGGACTGTCGCCACCCCGCGACCATGTCGCTGCAACCGGTGCACAGCAACGCGCCGGCGGAGAGCAGGAGACAAGACCACAGGGTCAGAGGGCGAAACGAACGACACACACCCCGCATCGCAGACCCCCTAGTTCGCGTCATGGGTATGAACCGCCGTCGCTTGCGGATCGTCCGAACCCTCACCCGCCAGCCGGGCCAACATCTGATCGGTCACGATCGTAGCAGCGCCGATCGGCGCCGCCAATGGCCCGAGCGGAGAGATGATCACGCGCGTCTTGCCGACGAGCATGGGGAGGATGGTGTGGTTCAGCTTGCGGATGATTCGCTCGGCCAGGACCGAGGCGCCCGCCAGACCGTCCTCTTCGCCGGCGAGGATGCCACCCAGGACGACCAGTTCCGGGTTGAGGACGTTCGCGGTATTCGCCAATGCCTGACCCAAATGATCCCCGGCCGTATTCAACAGATTGACCGCCAGCCGATCGTTCTCGCGAGCCGCCTCCAGGATCGTCGCGATGGTGATCAACTCCGTCCGTCCGCCCGCCCGGCTCAGGATGCTCGACTGAACGCCGCGGCCGATCGCGTCGATCGCGCCGGCGACGATGGCCGGCGGCGAGGCGACCGACTCGAGGCACCCAAAGTTGCCGCAGTGACAGATCGGCCCGTTGGGATCGACGACGCTGTGGCCCAGTTCGCCGGCATGGCCCAGATGACCTCGCAGCAAAACGCCGCCCGATACGACGCCCAGGCCGATACCCTTGCCGACGTGGAGGTACAGGAAATCGTCCGACAATCGACCGGCGCCGCGCCGCACCTCGGCCTGCGAGGCGGCCTGCACGTCGTTCCACACCACGACGGGCTGGTCGAACCGCTTCTCGAGAATCTCACGAATGGGAACGTCGTGCCAGTCGGAGACGTAGGGGAACTGGAGCGAGACGCCCTTTCGGCTGTCCACGATGCCGCTGATGGCCACCCCGATCCCCGCGGGGCGCCGAACCTTGTCGTGGCTCAGGAGGAGCTGAGCGGTTTGCGTGATCTCGTCGAGGACCCGCTTGCGGTCGAACTCGCCCCGGGTGGGTCCGCCCACGCGGGCCAATACGCGCCCGTCCATGTCCGTCAGCACGCCGACGACCTCGCGACGACTGACGGCCAGCCCGACCGCCTGGGCAAAATCCGTGTTCAGCCTCACCGTCGCCGCCGGCCGACCGCCCGTGCTCTGGGCGTACCCAGAGTCGACCACCAACCCTTCGGTGAGCATGTCCCGGACCAGGACGCCCGCGGTGGGCAGCGACGTCGCGAGCTGCTCGGCAATCTGAGGACGACTGAACACCTCGCCGTCACGCAGCATCTCTAACAGTTGCCAGCGCAGCCGTGCCCGTTCCGACATGGTCGGTACCCGATCCAACCCCCAAAGACGATTCACTACATCGGGCTGATTATAGGTCCGCCCTTGCCAAAGACAACAGGGACAGGCGTCGGCATTCAGCAACTCGCCCGGTCCGTGGAAACGCACACCGGGACGTGACAATCCTGACGGGCGTCGTTTGCCCTGAAGGGGCGCGATACGAGCCGGGTGGAGAAGCCTTGACGTTTGGTCGCGCTTTCAAGGTTTGAACCCCTCGCGACGCACTTTCTGCGGAAGCTGCGCAGCGCTCCGCGCCCGGCTGATCCCCATCGTTCACGCACGGGATCTGCGCCCTTCAACCCGGCAAGCAAAACTCATTTCGTCGGCGCGCTGGTGGTCGCGCGTGCCAGGTTCAGCTTGTCGAACCGGACCACGAAGTTGCGGTCCGACAACGTCCCCGCCTTGACGCCCAGGCCGAAGTTGGTGTACGCCTCGCGCGTCATGGACGACCATTCGAGGACCCGCGGGTCCCGACCGGGATAGTACGACTGCATGTAGCCGCCCTCGAACACGCGAGTGATCGCGTAGCCGCAGGGATACTCCTTGGTCGAGGCGGTCTCGACGTACGGCAGGTTGCCGGTCTGTTCGGGCCAGAACCCGACGTAGTTGCGATGCAGATGACCGGCGAAGGCGCCGGCGATGCGGCCGTGCTCGCGGAACAGTTGCGCCAGCCGCTCGGCGTTCTTGCGGTGAATCACGGCCCGGCGCCCGGTGGCCGTGTCCATGATGCGAGCGGCCGTTCCCCCACCCCTTTTCTCCGCCATGCTGCGGGCCATGGCAAACAGGCTGTTGTTCGCCAGGCCAACCTCGCCTCGGTTGAGCTTCGGGGTCACGGGGCGATGGCAAAAGACGAAGGTCCATGAGTCCTTGTGCTTGCGGAGATCGTCGGCCAACCATGCGAATTGAGGTTCCGTGTCCGAATCGGACACCGGCTCGAAAGCCTCCGTGTCGAGCACCACGAAATGGAAGCCTTGGTGGTCGAAGCTGTACCAGGTGACGGGTAGGGCAAAGGTCCTCAAGAACGGTTTGAGGGCATCGTGATTGCCGCACACCACGTAATACGGCCGGCGGAGTCGGTCGAGCAGTTGCCTGGCCGGCGGAAACTCCTCGGGACCCGTACCATGGGTGATGTCGCCCTTGATGATCGTGAAGGCGACGGACCGGCTGTTGATCTGATCGACGCAGTCGGTGAGCACCAGTCGCCATCCGGGCAGGTCGGGCTCGCGCCAACGGACACCCTCGCTGACGACCTTGCCGTCGGGGAGCACCAAGCGGGCCGTCCGACTCTCTCCGACATGCGTGTCGGTCATCGTGGCGAAGGCGAACAGCTCGCGACCCGGGGGGGGCGTCAGTGTGGTGAATCGGCCCGACGACAGCGGCCCGATACTGGCCCGCGCGGTGCCGCTCTGGCAGACGTAGTGATACTCCGTGCCGGGGCGAAGCCCCTGGAGTTCACACGCGTGGTAGCGCGTCGGCGCTTGTTCCGTTTGCGCGGATCCGTCGAGGTGGTCCGCCCGGATCCCCCATCGAACACGGGTGTCGGCCGGCTGGTTGGTCTCCCATGTGAGAATGGCGCCGGTGTCCGTGACTGTCACCAGCTCGAGGCGATTGATCGCCAATTCGTCGGCAACAACGCGGCCGCCGACCGTCCAAGCAACCAGAAAGACCGTTGCGCCCCGTCGCCATGAGAACGTGATCATCAGCATCTCCCTATCGTGCCGGCGAGCCGGCCGGACCGGAAGTCGGCCACAGTGTGCCTCGTGACTGAGCGAACACCGTATACTGCCGTTCGAGGTGGTCGGTCGGCGCAATACCGTCGTGGATATAGAGCGCGTAGATCAGCCGGAGTTGCCGACCGGCTTGCACGACGTAGGGAACCGTGAAACTAAATGACGCGCCCATCCAGCCGTCATCGCGAACGTGAAACACCGACGGGTGATTCGCATTCGCCGGATGATCCATCAGCGTGATGCCGTTGTCGCGGTTCGGCGCGACGGGACCCGAATAATCCACCCAGCGGGCCGGCTTCCAAAAAACGCCCTTTTCGTTGACGCCGCCCTCGCTGTTGCGAAGAGTCCCTCCGCCGTCATGCACGCCCATCGTCTTGGCCACACGCACGGCGAACAGCCCGAAGGGCGTCTTGCCGAACGTCACGTCGCCGCCGACCGGTTCGAACAGCAGCTCCACGATCATCAGAAGTTCGCCGTTCGGCAGACACCGGATGGTCGTCCGCCGTCGCTCGTTGAGAAGGGTCCTCTCGCCCGGACCCACCCAGACGTTCCGCACGTCAAGCGACGCCGAATCGGGACCGTCCTCCATCTTTTCTATCGCCTGATGACGGATACGCCCGTCGCCGAAATCGGCCCAGAAGTTCACGCCGTTGACGTCATTGTGGGATACCCACACGGAGTTGTGATGACTGTGGCCCATGGGATCGTGCGGATGTCCCATTCGGGTCACGACGCGACCGGCCGGTCCGACGACGGGAAACCAAAACGGCCGGCGGTATTGACGGTTGAAGCAGTAACGGACCGCTTCAACACCGTTGTGCTGGAATGAGACCTGCTCATCCGGAAGGGGCACGGCCTGGACCGTCGGAAAGACCCCGGATCGTTCCCCGGCAAGCGCCCCTCCGGCGAGGAGTATCGGGATGAGATGGGCACATCGGTTTCTCATGGAACGTACACACAGATCGTAGTGCCCCCGCGGAGAGACACAAGGGGTCGTCCTCGGATCGGTGAATCGGTGCGTCTGGGTTGCATCGGACAGAGCGGCGCGGGGCAGCGTGGCGTCGGGCGCCACGCCTGCGCAAGGCGATGGCAACCCAGGGATACGTTCGCCATCACCCGCCCGCCTCTCCGCGTCGTCGATCTGACGGCATCACGGGGGTCGGCGGCCCCTTGCAGCCTGCCGTGAGGCGGGGATAATCACCAGCCCCCACGTCTCGAACGGGAGGAAAGGCCGTGTCGATGCACGACAGCGCCCTGCTCGCGGAGATGGCCCAGCGGCTGATCGGGATCGAATGGATGATGGTCGCCGTCTTTTCGCTGGGGGTCATTACCTGGGGTTTCATCATGCGCGCCGAGACGCGGACGCTCGATGCCTCCTTCCTCGCCGGGCGCAAGGTGCCGGGGTTCCTGGCGGCGCTGTCCACCGTGGCGACCAACCTCAACGCGAACGACTTCATCGGCGGCGCCGGTTTCGTCTACGCCGTCGGCGTGGTGGCCACCCACGGAAGCTGGGTCAACAGCCTGGCGCTGATCTTCGTCTCGCTCTTCCTCGTGCAGAAACTTCGGCGGCTGAAGGTCGTCACGCTCGGCGGCTGGCTCGAACGGCGATACTCGTTCACCGTCGGCTTCCTGTACAGCCTGGCCTGGTCGCTGGTGTGGATGCTGTTCAACCTTGGGCTTTACCTTTACGCCGGGGCGTTGGTGCTGAACACGCTGGTGGGCTGGCCCCTGAACGAATCGATTTACCTGCTCTCGTTCATCGCGGCCGCCGTGACGTTGTTGGGCGGCTTCGGCGCGGTGGTGGCCACCGATGTGCTCCAGATTCTGCTGATGTTCTTCCCGTTCATCTTCGTCGCCTGGGGTTCCCTGGACAAGATCGGCGGCATTTCCCAGATCGCCGCCCGTCTGCCCGCGGACAAGGCCCACTTCTGGACCAACGACACGCCGTTCGGCTCGCTGACCGTGATGCTCCTGGGCATCTTCTTCATGGGCATGAGCTAC
Source organism: uncultured Planctomycetales bacterium (assembly GCA_964596165.1). GTDB lineage: Bacteria > Planctomycetota > Phycisphaerae > UBA1845 > JAFGLZ01 > CAYUQT01. The sequence goes on from CAZQTW010000030.1 coordinate 37,232, forward strand.
TGGTCGAGCGAAGCCCAGGTCATTCAGCGGCCACTCGCCTCACGGAGCGAGGAAGACTCCATCATCAGCTACCTGGGCGCCACCTTCTGGTTCAGCATTCTCGTTCCGCTGCTGGTTTCGCTCCCGGCACTGGCCGCCGTCTGCTACTTCCCCGACCTCAAGAACCCCGACCACGCCATGCCCAGCCTGATCCGCATGATCTTGCCCCGCGGCCTGTACGGCGTGATGGTCGTCGGGCTGATGGCCGGCGTCTTCTCCAGCGTGGAGGCACAGATCAACTCGTTCTGCGCGATGTTCACCACCGACATCTACCGCCGTGTCCTCGTGCGAGATCGGAGCGAACGGCATTACCTGATCGCCTCGAAACTCTCAGGGGCGATCTTCACGCTCGCCGCGATCGGCACGGCCATCCTCTTCAAGTTCGCCGAAAACGGGATGATGTTGTTTGCGATCTCCGTCCTCGCGACAATCATGCCACCGTTCGCCGCGGTCACGATCCTGGGCGCGCTCGCGCACCGGGTCAACAAGCACGGGGCGCTGGTGGGCCTGATCGCCGGGGTGGTCGTAGCCATCGCCCTGGTCGTCGCCGACAAGCAGGGGCATCTGAAGTCGATCGCGAAGGACACGCTGTACTTCAGGACCATGGTCACATTCCTGACGAGTGCGATACTGACGTGGCTGGTCAGCCTGCCGACCGGCGCGCCGCGGGGCGACGCCGAGGGGCGGGCGATCGACCTGTCGATGCATTGGAGCCCGCGGATCATTCGCATGACGCTGGTGCTTCTGGCGGGCCTTGTCGGCATGGCCGCCTTCTGGACGTACTTCTTCTGAGTCGGAGCGCCGCCGCCCCGGTTGGCCGGATCGAAGGCGGTCGGGTTCGGATGCCGAGCATTCTTCGGTGGATCGGCGAGGACAACGACATGACCGAGAAACATACGGAGCCGGGGCTTCCGATCGCCATTCCCAACGGTGTCATTCTGATGCTCATCGGGGTGCTGGTCTTGCTGACGCCGCTGGTCGAACCCATCGCGCGAGCCCAACTGCCCATGGATCTCGTCGCCGGGTTCATGCTGGTCGTCGGTGGGGCGGTCAGCATCGGCTGGGGCGTGCGCCGTCGTCGGAGAATCACGGCAAATCCGGAGAGACGTCAGGAAACGTAATTCGGTCGGAGAGGAGCGGCACGAGGCCGGCAAGGGCGCCGGACGGATGGAACCAGTCTCGCCGCCGAAGGTCGTCACGACTTCGCCCACAAGCCCTGCCGCGCCGAGCCCCCTTTGGACGCGCTGCGAAAGACGCCGCAAGGTTGATCGCCGACCGCCGAGTCGACCGTCCCCGTGCCCCTGCCGTCTTGATGTGGGACGGCGCCGTGATCCGCGCTGGGGGCGACGGGCCGTCCGCGGTATACTCGCGTCGGCCGTCCGTTCCAAACCGAATGAGGATTGCTCGTGCCAAGGGAGTGCATGCGATGATCCGAGCGATCGCGGCAGTTCTTCTGTGCGGCGTGGCGGGTTGCGCCACACCAGCCTGTCCGAAGGTTTACGAGGTACGGTACGTTCCCAAGCCCGACGTGGCGATTGACGGCTCGCTGAAGGAACCCGCCTGGCGAAGCGCGGCCGTTCTGAAGGACCTCTCGTTTCCCTGGGAGAGGCGGCCGGCGCCAAAGACGGAGTTTCGCGCGATTCGCGACGACGACACCTTCTACTTCTCATTTGCCGTCGTCGATTCGGACATCGTCGTGGCCGAGACGTTCGACGGCGAGTCCGTCGTTGACGGCGAAGACCGGGTCGAGATCTTCATGACCTGCGACCCCGAGTTAAAGAAGTACTATTGCCTGGAGATCGACCCCCGTGGGCGCGTGCACGACTACGCGGCCGTCTACTACCGCACGTTCGACGGCTCGTGGAACTGCCCCGGGCTGCGCACCGCCGGTACGATCAACGAGAAGGGGTATGTCGTCGAGGGATCCGTGCCGCTGCAAAGGCTTCAATCGCTTGGCCTGTGGTCGGGCGAGCCGGGTGCAACGATTCGGGCGGGGGTATTCCGTGCGGAGTTCGATCACGGTCCCGGCGCTGCCCCGGTCGAGCATTGGATCAGTTGGGTCGATCCGGGCACGAAAGAGCCCGACTTCCACGTGCCGAGCGCGTTCGGCCTCTTCAGACTCGTCGGACGTTGACTTCTTCGATATGACTACACTGCCCGGCAAAGGTACCATCCGCCGGATTCGAGGCGGGTAGAACCCGCCCCAGACTCAAGCCCCTCCCGTTGACGACGTGTGCGCCTGCACGACCGGGGTTGCTTACCGCACCGTGCGGATTCGGCGTAGCGCAAGCAGACCGCCGGCCAGGACCGATGCCAGCGACAACGGCTCCGGTACCGGCACGGACGAAATCGTGTCGGGAACCAGGATCTTGCTGAGCGTCGCGCCCGCCGCATCCACCGGCACGCCGGTGGTGTCGTAGAGATTGGCGACCGCCACACCCAAATCATCGTTGTAGGCAAACGACTTGTTGCCGCCCTTGGAGTAGAAATCCCCCCACATGGGCCTGCGGGTCGAGTCAAACGCGACGTGTGCCTGGTCGTCGTCGAGATTCAGCTTGATTCCGAAGATCGACTCGCCCGTGGGAAACCCGGGGTTACTGGGCTGAGCCCCATACGTTCGTATCTCGTAGTCCGCGATATCGCCCTCGAAGTTGAAGAGGTCGGAGGCGAGAATATTCTCGGACAACTGTAAGATCACGTGGCTGACGCCGGGGGTCAACGAGCCGCCGTTCCGGTTGCTCACGGTGTACTCATAGTGCCAGGTTCCGTCGCCATTCTGCGACACATCCCAGTCGATGCGAAATCCCGTGTTGATCCACTTGTCGCCGACGATGATTTCGTCCGGCTGCGCCGTCGTCAGATAGCCGATCAGCGCGCCCGAGGCCGCGTGCGGTTGCGCCACGGATATGACCGACAGGACAGCCATGCAGAACGCAGATAGTGATTGCGAGATACGCATAAACCCCCCCTACACATCTCAGCTTCAGGATGGCACACGCGACGGGATGACATCCAGCGACCCCCGCTGAATCCGTTCCCCATCGGCGGGCAATCCCCTAGTAGATGAAACTCTAGGATGCGAGCTTCCCACAGGTCAAAAAAAAACGCGAGAAATCGCGGCGCCGTCCGATAACAACGCCGCCTGGTGAGCGACTCGCGCCGCTCGCCGCACGATTGACGGTTATCGGCGGTGCGGACTCTCGGGAAGCTCGACGCGAATGACGGATCGACCGCTGTGTTTCGTGTGCCGCCACCGAGGCACTGGTGGGGCGGGGCACGCCTCGTCCGACAGGGGGTGACGAATCATTCCTCGACGCACAAGGCAACGACGGTCACGTCGTCGCGTGGCCAATGCCGATGGGCCGCTTCGTCCAACCGATTGTTGATTTCGTCCAGGTCGGCCTCGATCGACCGGGTCCCGAGTCGGCGAAACCACTCCGACTGGGTGAGGTGATCGAGCCAGGGCTTTCGTTCGCCCATGAGCAATAGGGCTTCCAGACCGTCGGTGAAGAACAGGACCGCATCGCCCGGCCGAAGCGATTCCGTCCGTACTTCGAAGTGGGCGGTGTCGAAGGCCCCCACCAGGTCTCCCGACGTTCGCAGTTGCCGAGCCGGCTCACCGGGTCGAACCGCAATCGGGTAGGGCAGCCCGCCGCGGGCCCACGTCAGGGTGCGACGTTCCTGGTCGTAGATGGCAAAGGATGCCGTGACGAATTGGCACTGCTGCAAGTCCGCTTCGATCACCTCGCGATTCAGCCGATGAAGCAGTTCGTCCGGTTGCATGATGCGATAGGTGCTGCCCACGATCTCCTTCGCCCGGAAGACGTGTTTCACGAAAAGCGTCAACAAGGCGGCCGGGACGCCGTGTCCGGCGACGTCGATGAGTTGCACCCCGATGTGCGTCTCGTCCAAACGTACGATATCGTAGATGTCGCCGCTCACGTAGTCGGCCGGCCGGTAGAGCGTGGCAAACCGTACCCCTGCGCATCGGGGAACCGACTGAGGCAGGAAATCCCGCTGAACCTGGCCGGCCAGGCGGAGCTGCTCGTCCCGATGGTTCGCCCGGTCCGTGAGCCACTGCTCCTGCTGCACGTGATCGTCCATCTGCTTGCGAATGTGTCGCAGCGGGTCGCAGTACATCCACATGGTGTGCAGGCGAGCGGTGAGTTCCTCCTCGCTGGGGTTCACCGCGAATGTGACCGGCAGTGCCGGCGGACGCGCCAGGGATGCCAGGCCGTTGAGCGGGGCGTCCGTCATGATCAGCGTGCCGCAGGGCTTGTCGGCCAGCTTGGTGAGGACGCCTTCGATTTCCGATTGGACCGAGCGCTGGTCGTGCGGCACGACCATGACCACCAGATCGGGCGGGGTGCGCGGCTCGAACGGCTGGGGTTGCCTAAATCGACTTGCGGTGACCCTGGCACCGGTCCGGTCCAGGGCTCGGCCGAGCGCCGGCGGCATGCGCCCGTCGCTCAGGATGACCTGGACATGCGGTGATGTCAGGTGTTTCATCGTCCTGCCCCACGATGTGGCATCGTCCTAAGCCCGCCCCCGGCCATCGGTTAGCTCGACCACTCACCGAGCATACTTTAGCTTGAATGGCGCGTGTTCGGGGGAAAATGACAGTTCGTGAATTCTTTGTTAATCTCTTGTGGAATCGAAGACGGCGTTGAAGGCCCGCGGGCTCGCGCGCGTCGTCGTTGGGAGACGAGGGTTCCGATAAGTCCGGGTGCATCATGAGCTCGATGGTTTCGATTGACGGAGACGTCCGTGACACGATGACCGCCCTGCGGCGCGACATCCACGCGCATCCCGAACCGGGCTTCGATGTTCCCCGGACCGCCGAGTGCGTCCTTCGGCACATCGCCAAGCTGCCGGGGATGACCGTACGGACCGGCGTGGCCAAGCACGGCATCGTGGCCACGCTGAATGCCGACAAGCCCGGTCGGTGTGTCGCGCTTCGCGCGGACATGGATTGCCTTCCGCTCACCGAGGTCAACGATCTGCCGTATGTTTCGACGAAGCCGGGGCTCATGCACGCCTGCGGGCATGACGGGAATACGGCCTGCCTGGTCGGCGCGGCGATCCTGCTTTCGCGAATCGCCGATCACCTGCCCGGCAAGGTCAAGTTCATCTTTCAACCCGCCGAGGAGGGTGGCGGCGGCGGGCAGGTCATGGTGCGGGAGGGCGCGCTCGAGGATCCCCCTGTCGATGCGGCGTTCGCGCTGCACGGATGGCCTTCGCTTTGCGTCGGGCAGATCGGCGTTCGATATGGTCCCGTCCTGGCGGCCACCGACACCCTGAATCTGACCATCCGAGGCCGGGGTGCTCACGGTGCCCATCCGGACCTTGGAATCGATCCGATCGTGGTGGCCGCTCAGACCGTGCTGGCCTTGCAGACCATCTCGTCGCGATTCACCAGCCCGACGGACCCGGTCATCGTAACGGTGGCCCAGATCCACGCCGGAACGACTCACAACATCATTCCCGATGAGGCCCGACTGCAGGGGACCATCCGGTCGCTGACGCCGGCGGTTCGCCGGCGGACCCGGGATCTCGTCCGTCAGATCGTCACGCAAACCGCCGCGGCCTTCGGGGCGAAGGCGGACGTGGAGCTCGAGGAGGGCTATCCGTCCCTCATCAACCACCCGGAAGCGGCGGACCTTGTCGCACGCGTGGGGCGCGAGGTCGTGGGTCAGGCCGACGTGATCACCGATGAACCGCCGAGCATGGGCGGCGAGGATTTCGCCTACTACGCCGAGAAGGTTCCCGCCGCGTTCTTCCGGCTCGGGACGCGACCGCGAGACGTGCCATCGGCGCCCGGCCTGCATACGCCGCAGTTTGACTTCAACGACGATGCGCTGCCGGTCGGCGCAGCCATGTTCTGCGGCATCGCCCGGCGTTTTCTCGAAGGGAAATAGGCCGCGCGCGGGTCCGGGCCCGCCGAATCGTCCGGAGGGCGACACCCCGGCGTCCGGAGGCAGTTGTCAGAGTGAACGACGCACCGGTCGAATCCAGCACGATGCCGATCGACGCTCCGGCCCCCGTTCCGCGAGCAGGCCGCCGGCGGAAGCGGATGGTCGTCTTCAGCCTGATCGCCGTCTTGCTTGGCGGACTCCACGCCTGGCTTCAGCGATTCACGATGAACGTCGACGGGATCTGCTACCTCGACATGGGCGACGCCTGGTGGCGCGGCGATTGGGGCATGATCGCCAATGCGTACTGGAGCCCGCTCTATCCGTGCTTCCTCGGCCTCGTCGTGCGGATCCTGAAGCCGTCGCCGTTCTGGGAATTCCCGCTCGCTCATCTGGTCAACTTCCTGGTGTTTGTCTTCGCCTTGGGAAGCTTCGGTTTCATGGTGAGCGAGCTTCTGCGTTTCAACCGCGATCGACAGCTCACCCTTTCGACGGAACGCCTTGTCCCTCTGCCGGAGGGGTTGTGGCTGACCTGCGCCTACCTGCTGTTCTTTTGGTCGTCCCTTCGCATGATGCTGACCACCCCCGACATGACCGTCGCCGCGTTCATCTATCTCATCTGTGGGATTCTCCTTCGAATTCGGAACGGCGCTTTCGGCCGGAGGACGTTCGTCGTCCTGGGCATCGTCCTCGGCCTCGGGTATCTGGCGAAGGCCCCCCTGTTTCCGATGGCCTTCGTGTTCCTGGCATGCGCCGTCACGACGGCGGCGGGACGGCGACGGTCGTTGTCTCACGTCGGCCTGTCGCTGGGGGTGTTTCTCCTGGTGGCAGGCCCCTGGATTGGGCTGTTGTCAAAGACCCAGGGCCGACTGACGTTCGGCGACAGCGGAAGGTTGAACCACGCGTGGACGGTCAACGGCCTCAGGAAATACGTTCACTGGCAAGGCGGTCCGCCGGGTTGCGGCATGCCCAAGCACCCGACGCGACAAGTGCTTGACTCCCCCGCAGTTTACGAGTTCGCCGCACCGATCGGTGGCACCTATCCGCCCTGGTACGATCCCAGCTACTGGCACGACGGCGTTCGAAATCACTTCGAGCCGGCCGGTCAGATCGCGGCGATCAGGCGGACCGCCGAGGCGTACTTTCGCATCTTCTACCACTGGCAAGGAGGGGTAATCGTGGCCGTCGTCGGCCTGTACCTGCTGGGCTCCCGAGGCACCATCCGTTGGCGGCATCTGGCCGGGTACGCCTTCCTCCTCGTGCCGGTCGTGATCGGCCTGCTCATGTACGTGCCGCTCCACGTCAGCTTTCGGTATGTCGGTTCGATGATCGTCGTGCTGTGGCTTGTGCTCTTGTCGGGCGTTGTGTTGCCCGATTCTCCGTGGATGCGGAAGGCCGCCCTCTGTCTGACGTCCGCGGCCATGGCGAACCTTGGCCTCCTGATCGTCTACTGGTGCGTCACGCCGACGGGCGACGGCGCGGGCGACTACACGGGCTTGAGGGACTATGGGCGACCGCATACGCAATGGCATATCGCCGACCGCCTGAATCGCATGGGGATCGGGCCGGGGACCCAGATCGCCTTTATCGGCGAACCCCTGTTCGCCTACTGGGCGAGGTTGGCCCGTGTCCGAATCGTCGCCGATGTGCCCGCTCGCTTCGGAGACGCGGCGCTCTTCCGCACGACCTATCCTTTCGTCAAGGACAAGGTCTTCGCGGCCCTCGAGAACACCCCCGCCCAGTTCGTCGTCGTTGAAAGACCGCCGCCGTCCGTGGCGGCCGCCGGCTGGCGGCGGATCGGCGACAGCGAGCTGTACGTCCGGCCGCTGGGAGACCGATAGCCAACCGTTGCCTCGGCGCCTAAAATGGTGTGTTGCGGCTTGGCGCTGCGAGGAGTTCCGGGTCGCGCGGAGACGGGTGTTTGCCGCCGGCGGCGTGCCGCCCGTGCGGACGTGGCAGGAAACGGGGCAAACACGGGCGGACAAGCCGTCCGCAGCGCCCCCGGGGCAAACCGTCCGAACCCGCGCCTCGTCGTGAGGTAGGCATGGCTGGCTTGGCACCGCCCGACATCGACGGGCAGACGAGCGTCGCGGAACCCGAGCAGGAACAGAAACCGCGGCGCCGGCCCCTCTACCACGTGGTTCTGCTCGACGACAACGAACACACCTACGACTACGTGATCGAGATGCTGGGGCGGATCTTCGGGCACCCGGCCTCGCGGGGTTACCAACTGGCGCGCGAAGTCGATACCGTCGGTCGGGCGATCGTCGACACAACCACCTTGGAGCGGGCCGAGCTCAAGCGCGACCAGATCCGCGCCTATGGCCCGGACTGGCGCCTGGAGACCAGCAAGGGCTCCATGGCGGTAACACTCGAGCCGGCCGAGTGAAGGCGCACGAAAACTCGCTCGCCGCGAGCGCCGTTCGGGTGGGTCGGACCTCGCCGGGCGGGCGTTCGTCGGATGGCGAGCCGTCGGCCGGGGCGGGAGGCGAGCGGAGGAAAACGATCGAATGCGAAGGTTCATCCGGGAATGGCCCGCAAGGCATCAACACCCCGTCAGCCGCGTCCTGCACGCGATCGGCATCCCGATGACGATTGCGGCGGTTCCCCTGATGATTGGGCAGTTGGTCGAAGGGAACTGGCCGGCGTGGTGGCGACCCGTGTTGCTCATCGTCGTGGGCTACGTCCTGCAATACGTCGGGCATCTGATCGAGGGCAACGACATGGGCGAGATCATCGGCATCAAGAAGCGCCTCGGCAAGCCATACGTTGATATCTCGCCCCGCTACCGCAACTAACCCGCCTGCCGGCCTCGGTGAGGGGTCTAAGACCCAGCGCGACGGCGGAAAAAGAATCCGCGAAATTCATTTGACAAGACCAAATGTTAGGTATATGTTAGGGTATACAGACGGCGTTCCCCGAACCCGCTGCCGGACTGGCGATCCGGTCGGTGGGGACATGCCTTCCGACCAGGTACCCGAGCGGCACCGCCGACGCACCGGCGTCGGTGTCCGGGCCTGCCTGTCGCGGTGAGGTGTTGCGCCTCGCCGCGATGACACCAGAACCGTGAATTCAGCAAGGACAGCCGACGACGGATCCTGAACCGGGCTCGCCTCGCACAGGCCACTCTCGGGGTCGTTGCGACCGGTCGCGCCGGTCGTCTGTCCGCATTCGATGGAGGGCAACTCATCGTGAGACTCACCGAGCAAGAACAAAAGCTGGTGACCGAAAACCTCGGTCTCGTCAACGTGCATATCCGTCGGTTTGTCCCCGTGCCGCACAACCCGACCGCCTCGCGCGAGTACGAGGACCTGTTTCAGGAGGGGTGTCTGGCTCTGATGCAGGCGGCACGGAACTACCGCGCCGACCGGCACGGACCCTTCTCGGCCTATGCCCTCTCATGGGTCCACCATGCGGTCAACAAGGCCCTGTGCGAAGGCTTCGCTACCCTTCGCGTGCCGGCCAACGCGGTTCATGAGGCCCGGCGGCGTCAACGAAAGACCGCCCGGTCGGATCGGCATCGGCCCGAGCCGGCGCTGGTCGAGACCCGGCGACTGACCGAGGAGGCGCCCGACGGTCTGACCGAGAGCGAGATTCGCCATCCGCCGAGGCACGTCGGTCGATTCCTGGGCCGTCCATGGCACGGTCAACGCGACACGATCGAGACACGAATTCGAGCGAAGTACGAGGCGGCCGTCCGCGCCGCCCACGGGCGGCTGTGCGGCTCCGGACGAGGACGGAGCGACCGAGACGCCCTGATCCGGCGGATCGTCAACGAGCGGCTGTTGGTTCCCGAGCCGAGCGCCCGCACCTCGACGCGCCGACTCGCCCAAGATTTTCGCTGTTCCATCGGACGTATTGTGTATTGCGGCGATATCCTCGCGGCCGAGATTCGCTCCCTCCTGGAGGCCGACGACGAGGTGGACCTGTTAGTGAAACTCGCCCGACGGGAGTCCGACGGCATGGGCACGGTCATCGACGCGGCCACGGCTTCGAGGATGACCCGCGCCGCCCGGGAGGGGTTCGCCCGACGGTTCGCCGGGCTCGCGCCGGATCGCCAGGGCCTGATCCTCCGTGAACTCGTCCACAAGACGATCGGGTCGCCGAGCGCCTTCGCCGGGCGGCTGTTTGGTCGATTGTCGGCTCAGGATCAATGCATCTTCCTCGGCAGGGTCAAACCGGAAGCACGACCCGGCTCGGACAACCCATCGCTCACGCCCGATGGACGATGTGACCCGCCTTGATCGTCATCCGCACGCGGAAGTCCTTGTCGAGGACGACGACGTCGGCGTCCTTTCCGACGGCCAGGATGCCCCGACGGTATTTCCATTCGAGGATCCGGGCGGCGTTGAGGCCGGCCATCTGGGCGGCCTGTTCGATGCTCGCGCCGCCCTGATCCATCATCGTCTTCAGCGAGCGGTCGAGCGTGACGGTGCTGCCGGCCAGCGTGTCGGGCGATTGCGCCAGGTAAGCCCGTCCCTCGCGGACGACGACCTGTTGCCCGCTGAAGTCGTACGTGCCGTCGGGCTGGCCGGCCGCCCGAATCGCGTCGGTCACCAGGATGATCTTGTCGTGTCCCTTGACCTTGAGCAGCAGCTGCAGGATTGCCGGATGGACGTGAACGGCGTCGGCGATGACCTCGACGAACAGCTCGTCGCGCAGCAGCGTGCCCGCCAACACGCCGGGCCTGCGATGGTGCATCGGCGGCATCGCGTTGAAGATGTGCGTCACGCCCTCGAGCCCGTTGTCGATCGCCTCGGCGATGTCCTCGTAGCGGGCGGTCGAGTGGCCGATCGACATGTGGATCGGCTGCGGAACGCCGGCGTGCCGTGCGTCGGGCGCCCCCCGCCGAAGCGCCGCGGCCTTGAGCACCTGCATCGCCCCCGGCATCTCGGGCGCGATCGTCATCACGCGGGCCCACGGACCGGCCGCCTCCATGATCTGATAGAATCCCGTCAGCGTCGCGGGCCACATGTAGTCCGTCCGGATCGCGCCGTGCATCTTGGGGTTCAGGAACGGCCCCTCCAGGTGCAGCCCTTCGAGGATTCGCCACGGACCCGCCGATTCGCCGTACTCGCGCAGCCGGCGGATGCAGTCGAGGAACGGCTCGAGCGGCTGCGGATAGATCGTGGCGATCAGCGACGTCGTGCCGTGGCTCGCGTGGAACCGGCTGATCTCGTCGAACGCCTCGGGGTTCGCGTCGGCGAAGTCGTGGCCTCGGCCGCCGTGAACGTGGATGTCGATGAAGCCGGGCAGGACGTATAGGCCGTCGAGATCGATCCGCTCGGCCGCCGCCGGCGGCGACACATCGTCGGCCTGTCCCATCTGGGCGATCTTGCCGTCTTCCAGGACGAGGTTGCAGTGATCCTCGCGCCGATAGGGCGTGACGGCCGTGCCGTTCGCCAGAAACAACGGTGCTGCATTACTGAGCGTCCCCATAAGACCTATACAGATACCCACCCGCTTGCTTCGCGTCTACGGTTCAGTCTGTCCTTCTGAATCGATAGGTGCACGGTTGAGCCGGAGAAGTCCGCCGCAAGGGCACCGCCTGTCGGTCTTCCGGAAAGAGATCGGCCGTCTCCACCGATGAAGAGCGAGTGGACACACACATGACGCATCGGCTGGCTTGCGGACTCCCTCGACCCGAGTACGCCGCCCAGCGCCGTGGTCGCAGACCCAGCATTGAGGTCACGGCAACCATCCCAACACAAACACAACGAGAGTGTGCAGACAGAAGAAGGCATTGTGGCGCTACGGCGCTTGTACCGCCCATCGATAACCACCCTGCGATTCGGTAATTGTGCCCATTTTGACCAACGTGTTGCGAATGGGGACCTCATCGTTCTGGTGTCGTAGTGGCACTGGGACAGCCTCAGACCATAATCCAGAGTCTGTAACCATGATGTAGCCAAGGCATTACGGCATCAGTCATCCTTGAAGGATGTTTGCTTCCGACTGGGAAACCAAACAATAGGTGTAGAAGAATGGCCAAGGCGCCTCCGTTCTTGCGTCTTCCTCGCTCTTCCGCCAGTCAAGATGTTGCTATTCTTCAGTGGCAGGCTATCCTGTCTTCTGCGCATCCCGTTTCCCAACAGGCGCATCATGACTCTCAAGAGACATCACAGACTCATCTTGGGTGCTGTTGTGCTGGCGGCCTCATTCGTCTTCCTGGTCAGCGGCATCCACGTCGGCAAGGATGGTGATAGGCCGCCGTTCTTCATGGACGAGGCCCATAAGCTGGGCGAGACCTATTTCTGGCACCTGCTCTTCGAAAGAGGAGATATTCATCATCCCGCTTGGACTCAGGACTTCTTTGCCAGAACCAACCCCACCGTGCCCAAGTTTGTGTTTGGGGCCGTGTTGGCGGCATGCGGGTATCACGTTCACGATCAGCAGTTGCAGAAAGATTTTGAGCGATTCGCCTCCAAGTGGGAAAGGCTTCGTGAATGCGTGCCCGACGGCATGCTTCGAGTGACTCGGTGCACAAACGCTCTGTTCGCCGCGATGATTTGTCTCCTGTTCTACGGCATTGGCTTCCGGATAGGCGGGCTTGCCACCGGTCTACTCGCTGTGTTTCTTCTGCTCGGCAACCCCCTGTTCGAGACAAATGCGCGACGTGGCCTGGCGGACATTATGCTCCTGTTTCATCTCACGCTGATGCTTCCGGTGTCGCGCTGGTCGGTCCAGAGAATGATCCAACATTGGCGAGGCAGTTCCGAGGGCGGCGCCGTCTTGAAATGGGCTTCACTGTTGGCGACGACCGTCGTCGTTCCCGGCCTAGTGATCGCCCTAGCAACGGGGAGCAAGCTGAACGGAGCCCTGTCCGCACCCCTGTACGCAATCACCATGGTATTCGCCTCCCTTGCCGTTTCCGGAGCTGCGTCAAGGTGGCGAAGAATCGCCTTGGCGTTAGTCGTAGTCATCTTGGCACTCGTCGTTGCCGTGACGGTATTCGTTGCGGTCAACCCGTATCTTTATCAAGACCCCGTCAGCCGAATGTTTGGAATCGTGCGCACGTGTCGGGACTGGATCGTCAGAATCCGAATACACCCGGGGGACGGACTGTTCAGCCTTCGTCAGAAGGTCGCGTTTGTCAGTTCGTTTGCACTTCGCGCTATCCAGCTACAGCCCTCCGTGGCCCTCTGGACTCTCGGGCACTGGCTGATGGTTTCTGGCTTCTCTATCGGCATCGTGGTCCTGACTGGCCGTTGCCTGAGTCCCGGCGCGGACACCGAAGGATCCGCAAAGAGTCCCGCGACGGCGCTCGACGCTCGTCTCGATGCGTTTGTGGTCTTGTGCTGGATCGGCGTCTGTCTCGGAGGGACGACGCTGTGGTTGCCCTTAATGTGGGAAAGATACCTGGTAGTGTCCAATGCCGGCGCGTGCCTCGCAGCTGCGATCGGTCTTGCGTACCTACCACGGAGGATCGGAGTGTTGCTCGATCTCCTCGCCGGCAAGTCGCCTCGTAACGGAAAGCTTCGGATCGTGGTGGGCACCGCATCCGCCGCGACGATCTGGACGATCCTGATGTGCACCCGATGGGTCATCGCGCCGGCCCTGCTGAATCCGATCTCACTGACTCTCGCCGGTGCAACGGTACCTGCTCCTGAGTACGCCACCGCGGTCAGAACCCATCCAGACTCCCTGCTGGAATGTCGCAATCTTGGACTGCTTCTTCTCACCCAGCACAGGAATGCGCAAGCAGCGCAGCTTTTCGAGAAGGCTCTTTCTCTCGTGAACCAGAACGCGCCGCATTCGCAGTCCACGGACGTGCTGCGTTGCCGGTTGTTCTGGGAACTTACGCAAGCCCGCATGGCTGAGGGCAATGGCCCGGAGGCAACGAAGACGCTCCGCCAGCACATCGCGATGATCGAGCGAATTCGTGACGGCATGGTGTCCGGCGATCCCAAGTTGCGCGCGGAGTACAACCACCTCATTGACGTGCGCAGCCAACTGATCGCCCGCGGGCTCAAGCCGCAACAGAATGAATTCGAACTGTCAGACGAATAGCATCTTGCGATGCAACTTCAGCGCGGGTGGGGCCGGTCCTCTGTGTGACCAGGCTCAACGGCTCTTCGACGCGGTTCGGTGCTGAAGCTCGCTATGGCAAGCGCCAGGAGCGGCCGTCGGCCTCAAGGAGGTCGTCGGAGGCGCGAGGGCCCCATGAGCCGGCCTCATACTCATGGAGCGGGCAGGTCTTGTCGATGTCCTTGCCCTTTTCCCACATCGCCAGCACGGGCGACAGCAGCGCCCACGCGAGTTCGATGTTGTCGTACCGCATGAACAGCGTCTGATCGCCCAGCATGCAGTCCAGCAGCAGGCGCTCGTAAGCGTCGCGCAGTTCGCCGCCGAACACCTCGCGGTAGCTGAAATCCATCGTCAGCGCGCTCATGCAGAGCTTCGGGCCCGGCCGCTTCGCCTGGATCGTCAGCGACATGCCCTCCTCGGGCTGAACGTTGAGGACCAACACGTTCGGAGCGAGTTGTTCCGGCAGGATCGGGACGAAAATCGAGTGCGGCACGCTCTTGAAGGTCAGGGCGATCTCGCTGACGCGGCGGGCCATCCGCTTGCCCGACCGCAAGTAGAACGGCACGCCCTGCCACCGCCAGTTGTCGATAAGCAGCTTGGTGGCCGCAAAGGTCTCCACGTGCGAATTTGCGGGCACGCCCTCTTCCTGGCGATACGCGGGCACCGGCGCGTCGCCGATCCGTCCGGCCGCGTACTGCCCCCGCACGATCCACCGGCCGAGGTCCCGCAGATCGAACGGCCGGATCGACCGCAACAGTTTGGACTTCTCGTCGCGGACGCGGTCGGCGTCGAACGACGACGGCGGTTCCATCGCCACCAGCGACAGCATTTGGAGCATGTGGTTCTGGAACATGTCGCGAAGCAGGCCGGTCTGCTCGAAGTAGCCCGCGCGATGCTCGACGCCGACGGACTCGGCCACCGTAATCTGCACGTGGTCGATGTAACGACGGTTCCAGAGCGGCTCGAACACCGCATTGGCGAACCGCAGCATCAGGATGTTCTGCACCGTGTCCTTGCCCAGGTAGTGATCGATCCGATAGAGCTGCCGCTCATCGAGGACCTGGTGGAGTTCCTTGCTGAGTGCCACGGCGCTGTCGAGGTCGCGTCCGAAAGGTTTCTCGACGATCACGCGGCGCCAGGCCGCGCGCTCGTCCGCCTCCTCCGTCAGACGGGACCCACCGAGCCTGGCCGCCACCACCCCGTAGAGCGGCGGGGGAATCGCCAGATAGAACACGCGGTTGCCGGCGGTGCCGTGACGCGATTCCAATTCGGCCAGCCGTCGCGAGATCGAATCGTAGAGATCGCCGCTCTGGTAATCGCCCGCCGCATAGTAGCCGTGCGCGACGAAGGCCTTTCGTTCGGTCTCGGCGGCGTCCCCGACGGCCTTGGACAGCGAGTCCATGACCGCCCGGCGAAAGGCGTCGTCGGTCATCGGAGTTCGCGCGCAACCGAGAACGAAGAACTGCTTGGGGAGTAATCCTCGCTGAAAGAGGCTGAACAACGACGGCAGGAGTTTGCGGTGCGTCAGGTCGCCCGACGCGCCGAAGATGACCACCCCGCACGGGTCGGGCCGGGCTTCCGTGCAGAACATGTCGCTGACGCGAAAATGGAGCTTCGCCTTGGACACAGAGGACTCCGAACCACAGGGACCGGGAGCGGGGCCTAGGGTCCGGTCAACAAAGCGCCGTCGAAGAACACCTCGCGATCCACGATCCCACGGTATCGTGCCTCGGCATGAAGGTGCGAACCGAGTGCCGGACCCGAGCCCCTAGACCCTAGGCCCTGTCTTCAACTCATAGGGCCACGCGACCAGCCCGCCGTCCATGAACTTGACGTTTGCAAAGCCCGCACCGGCCAGGATGCGTTGGGCCTCGTAGCCGCGGAGGCTGATCTTGCAGTACGCGATAATCTCCTTGTTGCGCGGCAGCTCGCCCAGACGGTCGCGAAGCTTGCCCAGGCCGATGTACACCACCCGCGGGTCGTCGATTCGCATCTGGTCGATCTCGGCCGGAGTCCGGACGTCGAGGAGCACGATGTCATCGCCCCGCTGCAGCTTTGCGCGGACCTCCTGAGGCGTGATCGACGCGGCAATCCCGTCGCGCTTGTTTCGGATGATGTTCGCGGCGTGGGCTACGTTGTCGATCGGCGCCGAATACGGCGGAGCATACGACAAGTCAATCGCGGAGACGTCGTCGATCGAACCGCCGAAGTGCATCGCCGCGGCCAACACGTCGATTCGCTTGGCGCACTCGCCCGGACCGACCACCTGAGCGCCGAGCAGCCGGTCGGTCTTCGCGTCGGCAATCAGCTTGACGAGAATCGGCTTGCTGCCGGGATAGTAGTGCGCCCGATCGGGTCCGGGATTCAACGAGATCCTTACCTCATGGCCCGCGAGCCGTGCCTGCCGCTCGGTCAGGCCGGTCCGGGCGACCGAATAGTCGAAGACTTTGAAGATGCAGGTCCCCAGAATACCCTCGAATCGGCTGTCGCGGCCCGCAAGGTTGTCGCCGATCACACGCCCATGCTTGTTGGCCGTCGAACCCAGCGGGATAAAGACTTTCTGCCCGGTGACCCGATGGGTGCATTCGGTGCAATCGCCGCCGGCGTAGATGTCGGTATCGCTGGTCCGGCAGCGATCGTCTATGGCGATCGCGCCGGTGGCCCCGAGGGCCAGTCCGGCTTGTCGGGCCAGCTCGACGTTGGGGCGGACGCCCGGGATCCGACGTTCCATCGGGACATCGAACACCTCTCGGAATTGACGCGATCGGCCGCGGAAGCGGAAAACCGACAGTCGCTGTTGGGCACGGAAGGCGCGGCCGCGCGGGTCTACTTTGGCCGGTTTGCCGGCATGCTGCGAGAGGCGGACGGGAACGGCGGTCCGCTGTTTGACTTTGCACACCGCAATCGACGGCCGCCTCGCGATCCAGTCAATGCGTTGCTGTCGCTGGCGTACGCATGCTTGTGCAAGGACGTCCTGTCGGCGGTCGCGGCGGTCGGGCTGGACCCGTATCTCGGGGCGCTGCACGAGTCGCGCCGAGGACAGCCCGCCCTGGCGTTGGACCTCATGGAGGAGTTCCGACCGATTATCGCCGACTCGGTTGTGTTGACGCTGATCAACAACCGAATGCTGTCCTCCTCGGATTTCCACCGGGGCCGTCAGAGCTGCAACCTGACGGACAAGGGGCGCAAGGCGTTCTTCGAGGCATACGAACGGCGCAAGACGGAAGAATGCACGCACCCGGTGTTCGACTACAAGACAAGCTACGTACGATTGATCGAGATGCAGGCGCGGGTCATGGCGCGGTTCATGACCGGGCAGATCCCGGCGTACGCCGGATTTCGCACGAGGTGACGCATGAGTCCGATGAGCACCGTATGGATCGCATACGACATCCGCAGCCCGAAACGGTGGCGGCAGGTGAACCGCATCGTGAGGGGTTACGGCGGTCGACTGCAATTCAGCGTCTTCGAGTGTTTGCTGAGCGAGACGCAGCTCGAGGAATTGCGCGCCAAGCTGGACCCGGTGTTGGATCACCATGAGGATCGATTGATGATCGCGCGGTTGTGCGCGCGGTGCAGCGCGGATGTCGAGCTTTGGGGAGAGGAAGTGAGGCGGCAGAAACCAGGGGCCTTGATTGTGTAGGTCAAGAAGGATAGGGTGGCGCTATACGGTACCAGGGTCATTGACAAGTGGATCGGGACCGCGAGCAGGTCCGGTGATGGCCGAATCCGGCGGGCCGCTCGCGATGGCGCAACTGACGAGGGAAACACGGATTGTGATGTCGGAACAGAAGATGGTTGTTCGCCGCTGGGTCGAGTTGCCGAGGCCTCTCGCAAAGGCACTGGCAAGACTGGTCATCGCAGCCAGTTGCGATCGGCGGGCATAACGTACTGAAGAGGACGTAATCGCACCGGACACGTGGGGTATGCCCATGATCACCGCGCGCGTTCACGCATAACGTACTGAAGAGGACGTAATCGCACCGGACACATCAACCAGCAAGGAATTGTCTTCGTAAAGACAATCATAACGTACTGAAGAGGACGTAATCGCACCGGATAGAGCGCCGTTTCCTTCGGTGGCTCCGATGGTGGCGGGCCTGGAGCGATCTCTCGCCCCAGCGGGGCTTATCGGGTCGGCGTAACACACTTTCCGCAGGACTGACCGTCCTGGGCCGTCTTCGACCGCCCCCTGACCGGGCCGGAGCGGTTGATCATCGATCGCAGCGATCCCCCCGTCCATAAGTTCGGCTTACGAGGCACAGGCCGCTACGATCGGGCGGACAGCAAACGTCCCCCGGGGTGAACTGGTCCCCCGCTCGCGGGCCGCGGCTCGGCGGGAAGTTTGCCCTTCCGCGCATGATGTCGTTACGTGCAATCGCGAAAGGCGTCACGCCATGCGGCGGCGGACCTTGAGGCCAAGCAGCGACGTCACGCCGATCAGGGCAAGTGTCGCGGGCTCGGGCACCACCGTGACCTGCGCGGTATCCGAGCCGGTCAGGCCGGTCGCGTCCGTGGTCCGCAGGCCGATCGTGTACGTCCCGTCCGCATTCAAGAACGGTTCATAGAGAGCCCGGGTCAGACTCAGCAACGGGTTGCCGGTCGAGAAATCGTACGTGCCGTCGTTGTTGAGGTCCCACTCGTACCGGACGATCGTATCGCCGAGCGCGACATCGACGTCGAACGAGCCGGACGCATCGAGGTTCAGGTCGTTCCACCCCATCTTGTCGATCAGATACCCCCCGCCGGCCTCGGCAACGGGCGCCGTGCTCAGGCCGATCTGCTCGATCCAAGCGCTGAGTTGAAACCCGTGTGGGTTGGGGGAATCGCCGGCGTTGTTCACGATCGCCTGGACGATGTTGAGGCCGTCGACAAATAGCGTTTGATCGGTAACGTTGGGCAAGTCCGCCGGCGCGCCGAATCCGCCCGTATGGCCGGCCACCGTGGTCCCGTTGAGGGTGAAAGCCAACGTGGAGTTGTCGCTCCCGATGTTGCCCGCCAGTCGGAACAGCTTGCCGGTCCGGTCCAAATGGAAGCCGGTCTGGTACGTATAGTCGCCCACGGGAAGGTCGCTCGTTCCACCGGCGCTCTCTTGCGGGGCGATCCAGCGCGCCGCGGAATCCACCCCGTACCAAGCCGGGTGCTTGGCGATGCTCTTGGCGGCGCTGAGCGTGATGCCCGCCGGAGCCGACGTGAGGACCCAGTCGTCGTCCGGATTGCCCGGCGCGATCGTCGTACCGGTCGCCTCGTCGTAGGCCGTCGAAAGGTTCACGACGGGCGCAGCCCCTGAGCCGGTGAGGCCGTCGACCCGAAGCCCCGACGGATTGGCGCCCGCGCCGCCGTTGACAACGTAGAACTCCAGGACGTTGGTTCCGGGCTTGAAGTCCCCGGTGATCGTGAACGACGTATACCCGCCGAAGCCGCCGGAGACGACGCCCTTGTCGACGCCGTTCAGCCGAACGCCCCCGCCGTCGTCGGTGGCCAACAGCCCGCTGATCGACACGGTCTGCGTCGGCAGACCCGGCACGTCAAACAAGAGCCGATAGACATACTCGCCCGGCGCGACGTTTCCACTGTCGTCGGTACGGGGCGTGATCCATCGCGACGCACCGGTGTTGGCGATCCACGGCGGCGACGGGATCGGATCGGTGGTGTAGGCCGACGGTCCGGGGTACGTGGGGTCGGCACTGGAGACGAGGCGATAGTGGGGGTCCACCGCCTGGCTCGGCAACGCGTTTCGGGCGTCGTCGACGCCGGTGTTGTAGAGGGTATTGAGCGGGTCGGCCACGGCCGAAGCCGAGGCCAGCGCCAGCATCCCCAGTACGGTCGGAATCCGGAATGTGCAACGTTTCATGGTCTCTCTCTCCACCCCAATGCCTCCTTTGGCGAAGGCTCGAGTCCAAGACTCACGCGATCTCACAACGTTCGGCGGCGGAGCACGGCCAGTCCGCCCAACGTCAACAGCAGCACCGTTGCCGGCTCGGGGACGACGAAGTTGAAATACGCGTCGTCCAGGAGCGTCGCGACGTCATAGCCGCCGTTGCCGTAGGTTCGGAAGGTCAGCGTATGGCTCGTCCCGTGGACGGTAAAGGGGTCTGTCGTCCGCCGGACCCACGTGGCGGTGTCGACCACGTGGCTGCCGTAGATCGAGACCCCGTCGAGGAAGACCTCGAGGTAGTTGCCCGGCTGGCCGATATTGGTGCGGTTCCGCTCCAACCAGGTCAGGTTGTACGTCACGCCGTCTTCGAAATCGCCGACGACCTGGCTCAGCTCGGCCCATCCCTGCATGAAGGCGAGCTGGTTCCCCTCCGGCGACGGCCCGCCGAAGCCGACGTTGTCGTAGAGGGCCCTGCACAGACCTGCCCCACCGCCGAAGCTCCACGCCACCCCGGCCGCCCCATTGGGCGTGTACTGGAAACTGTTGGGTCCGATGACGTAATCCTCGAACCCGTGGTTTGTCGGCGCCGGCGCCCACCGCTCGACGAGGACACTGTCCCACAGCGCCGTATTGTCATAGGCGCCCTGGTTGTTCCGAAGCACGAGCGAATGGGTTGTCCCGGTCGCGGTGAAGGACGAACTGATCACCCGTTTGTACTGCGAGTCGAGGCGGGCGATGTCGTGTTCGGCGACGACGGTCTGGCCGCCCAACGTCACTTGGGGTCGAGCGACCTCGCCCGTTCCAAATTGGCCGCGCTCGTTCTCGAAATAGTTGACGCGGTACATCCGGCCCGGCTCGAATCCGGAGACCTCCTGGACGATCGCGCTCTGCATTTGCGTGAACGCGACCCAACCGCCGTCGGGGATCGGCGCCCCGTTGTTGAACGGTCCGGCGGTGTCGTTTCTCCCGGCACCTCCGTAGACGGCCCAGTAATCGATCGGTCCGTAGCCGGGCCAGGGCGGCGCAGCGCCGCTCTCAAAACTCGCGTTCAAGACGACGGGCGACGACCGGGCGCCTGCCGTCGACAGCAAAACCACGCCCGCGCAACATACCCACCTGAAAGCCTTCATCTCTCCATCCCCTTCATGCACGTGCGGATCGCAACCCGGCCCTGCGGCCATTCCCGCTCACGCCGGCAGCGTCGCCTATTGCTTCGCAGTCCTCCGACGGGGCCGGCCTAACGGGTCCTCCGGCCCGATTGCCGCAAGACCGATCCCAAGGCGCCCAGTGCCAGCATCGCCAACGATGCCGGTTCCGGGACGATGGCGTCGATTTCAACGATCCGCGGCCCGCCGTTACCCACCGTCCGGGTGAGCTCCACCCGGAAGTCGTCGCCCCATACCGGCCCGCCCGGGAAGATCCGATTGAGGCTCCCGTCGTAATTGTTCAGGTCGATGATATCGACCAGCACGTCTTCAACATAGAACCGAAGGAGCTCGGCGCCTCGATACTCCGATGCGCCGTCCGACGTCACGCCGATCTGATAACCATAGAGCTCGTACGCCCTCGTAAGCTTCCACGAGATGAAGTCGATCGTCTCGGCGCCGGGATCAAAGGTATTGTTCCGATTGTCTCCGACGCCCGCGTCGGAGAAGATGAAGGTCGTCGGTTCGATGCCCCCGTCGTTGTTGCCGAAGGCGTCCTCAATCGTGTCGCCGGGGATCGACGGGCTACTGGCGAAGCCGAACGCCAGCCCCGGCGCCTCGTCTCCCGGCCCGTTGGTAGTGGCATTGAACAGAATCGGGTCGACAAACGCCTGTGGAGGTGGCGCGTCCGGCACGATGGCGTCGATCTCGCTAATGCGCGGGCCGACGTTCTGCCGCGTCAGGTTGATGTCGAACCGGCCGGCCACCTGCGGGATCGAAAAGTATCGGTCCACCGTGCCGCTCTGAGCGTTGTCGTCGAAGAAGTCGTCGAGCTCGCCCGCGGAGAAGAACGCGAACAACTGGGTCCCGCGATTGTACCCCGGCGGGCCTTCCGCACCGAGCCCGACCCGGTAGCCATTCACCACCACAGGCACCGTGGTGTTCCAGCCGATGGAGTCAACCGTCTCCCCCCCGTCACCGAGGGTCTGGTTGCCGTTGTCCGGAGTGCCCGTGTCACTGAAGAGAAACGTGCCCGGTTCGATCGGCCCGGCGTTCTGGCCGAACGCCTCCTGGACCTGATCGGTGCCGAACAACGGCGGGCTCGTCGAGAAGTTGAAGCTCAGCCCCGGCGGTTCGTCCCCCGCGCCGTTGGTCGTCGCGTTCCATAAGACGCTGTCGACCGTACTTGCGTGCGTGAACCCTACCCCAAACAAAATGAGCGATGCCACGAGCACGTGCGTCTTCATCGAGTGTGCCTCCTCCTCTTCCGAACACGTACGCAAGGCCCCCCTGCTCCCTCCATCCGAAGTGACACTACTAGTCTACAGCCACGCACAAAGAGAATTCAAGAAAAAACCGTGATCTGATTTCGAAATCCTTGATCGACGAATTGTCCGATAGCCCCTTCCAAGATAAGATAGGGTGGGCGACAGGTTGCCCATCCCCTCTCTTGGGAGGGAAGCCAGGTCATCGACCTGAGCAGTAGACCCCTGGAGTCCCTCCCCAATCCATACTCACAATCCGGACGGACGGTCCGGCTCCGCTGGTCACCGGGATTCGGGGGTTCTGATCGTCGGCTGCGGCCCGGAGTCACGGCAAGCGCCAGGAGCGGCCGTCGGCCTCAAGGAGGTCGTCGGAGGCGCGAGGGCCCCATGAGCCGGCCTCATACTCATGGAGCGGGCAGGTCTTGTCGATGTCCTTGCCCTTTTCCCACATCGCCAGCACGGGCGACAGCAGCGCCCACGCGAGTTCGATGTTGTCGTACCGCATGAACAGCGTCTGATCGCCCAGCATGCAGTCCAGCAGCAGGCGCTCGTAAGCGTCGCGCAGTTCGCCGCCGAACACCTCGCGGTAGCTGAAATCCATCGTCAGCGCGCTCATGCAGAGCTTCGGGCCCGGCCGCTTCGCCTGGATCGTCAGCGACATGCCCTCCTCGGGCTGAACGTTGAGGACCAACACGTTCGGAGCGAGTTGTTCCGGCAGGATCGGGACGAAAATCGAGTGCGGCACGCTCTTGAAGGTCAGGGCGATCTCGCTGACGCGGCGGGCCATCCGCTTGCCCGACCGCAAGTAGAACGGCACGCCCTGCCACCGCCAGTTGTCGATAAGCAGCTTGGTGGCCGCAAAGGTCTCCACGTGCGAATTTGCGGGCACGCCCTCTTCCTGGCGATACGCGGGCACCGGCGCGTCGCCGATCCGTCCGGCCGCGTACTGCCCCCGCACGATCCACCGGCCGAGGTCCCGCAGATCGAACGGCCGGATCGACCGCAACAGTTTGGACTTCTCGTCGCGGACGCGGTCGGCGTCGAACGACGACGGCGGTTCCATCGCCACCAGCGACAGCATTTGGAGCATGTGGTTCTGGAACATGTCGCGAAGCAGGCCGGTCTGCTCGAAGTAGCCCGCGCGATGCTCGACGCCGACGGACTCGGCCACCGTAATCTGCACGTGGTCGATGTAACGACGGTTCCAGAGCGGCTCGAACACCGCATTGGCGAACCGCAGCATCAGGATGTTCTGCACCGTGTCCTTGCCCAGGTAGTGATCGATCCGATAGAGCTGCCGCTCATCGAGGACCTGGTGGAGTTCCTTGCTGAGTGCCACGGCGCTGTCGAGGTCGCGTCCGAAAGGTTTCTCGACGATCACGCGGCGCCAGGCCGCGCGCTCGTCCGCCTCCTCCGTCAGACGGGACCCACCGAGCCTGGCCGCCACCACCCCGTAGAGCGGCGGGGGAATCGCCAGATAGAACACGCGGTTGCCGGCGGTGCCGTGACGCGATTCCAATTCGGCCAGCCGTCGCGAGATCGAATCGTAGAGATCGCCGCTCTGGTAATCGCCCGCCGCATAGTAGCCGTGCGCGACGAAGGCCTTTCGTTCGGTCTCGGCGGCGTCCCCGACGGCCTTGGACAGCGAGTCCATGACCGCCCGGCGAAAGGCGTCGTCGGTCATCGGAGTTCGCGCGCAACCGAGAACGAAGAACTGCTTGGGGAGTAATCCTCGCTGAAAGAGGCTGAACAACGACGGCAGGAGTTTGCGGTGCGTCAGGTCGCCCGACGCGCCGAAGATGACCACCCCGCACGGGTCGGGCCGGGCTTCCGTGCAGAACATGTCGCTGACGCGAAAATGGAGCTTCGCCTTGGACACAGAGGACTCCGAACCACAGGGACCGGGAGCGGGGCCTAGGGTCCGGTCAACAAAGCGCCGTCGAAGAACACCTCGCGATCCACGATCCCACGGTATCGTGCCTCGGCATGAAGGTGCGAACCGAGTGCCGGACCCGAGCCCCTAGACCCTAGGCCCTGTCTTCAACTCATAGGGCCACGCGACCAGCCCGCCGTCCATGAACTTGACGTTTGCAAAGCCCGCACCGGCCAGGATGCGTTGGGCCTCGTAGCCGCGGAGGCTGATCTTGCAGTACGCGATAATCTCCTTGTTGCGCGGCAGCTCGCCCAGACGGTCGCGAAGCTTGCCCAGGCCGATGTACACCACCCGCGGGTCGTCGATTCGCATCTGGTCGATCTCGGCCGGAGTCCGGACGTCGAGGAGCACGATGTCATCGCCCCGCTGCAGCTTTGCGCGGACCTCCTGAGGCGTGATCGACGCGGCAATCCCGTCGCGCTTGTTTCGGATGATGTTCGCGGCGTGGGCTACGTTGTCGATCGGCGCCGAATACGGCGGAGCATACGACAAGTCAATCGCGGAGACGTCGTCGATCGAACCGCCGAAGTGCATCGCCGCGGCCAACACGTCGATTCGCTTGGCGCACTCGCCCGGACCGACCACCTGAGCGCCGAGCAGCCGGTCGGTCTTCGCGTCGGCAATCAGCTTGACGAGAATCGGCTTGCTGCCGGGATAGTAGTGCGCCCGATCGGGTCCGGGATTCAACGAGATCCTTACCTCATGGCCCGCGAGCCGTGCCTGCCGCTCGGTCAGGCCGGTCCGGGCGACCGAATAGTCGAAGACTTTGAAGATGCAGGTCCCCAGAATACCCTCGAATCGGCTGTCGCGGCCCGCAAGGTTGTCGCCGATCACACGCCCATGCTTGTTGGCCGTCGAACCCAGCGGGATAAAGACTTTCTGCCCGGTGACCCGATGGGTGCATTCGGTGCAATCGCCGCCGGCGTAGATGTCGGTATCGCTGGTCCGGCAGCGATCGTCTATGGCGATCGCGCCGGTGGCCCCGAGGGCCAGTCCGGCTTGTCGGGCCAGCTCGACGTTGGGGCGGACGCCGATCGCCAGCAGCACCAAGTCGGCGTCGATCCGAGCGTCGCCCGCCACCACGGCGGCCACGCTGCCCTCCGCATCGGGCTCGATCGCCGTCACCTTCCTGTCGACGACGACGGCGACGCCCTTGGATCGCAGATGCTGGGTTACGAAAGCCGCACATTCCATATCAAGCAAGGCCGGCAATAGGTGATCCATCATCTCGATAACCGTCACCTGCACGCCGCGAGCGACGAGCGCCTCGGCCGTCTCCATGCCGATCAGACCCCCGCCGATGATTGCGGCCCGCTTGATCCGCCCGGCTTTCAAGGCAAGGTCGATCTGCTCGGCCTCCTCGGGATGATAGAGGCGGTAAACGTGCTTGAGGTCGACGCCGGAGATCGGCGGTACGACGGGTTGCGCCCCGGTGGCGATCACGAGCTTGTCGTACGGGAGCGTCTCCGATGTGCCGGTCGTGAGGTCCTTGATGTGAACGCACTTGTTTGGCCGGTCGATCCGCTCGGCCCATGTCCGCGTGCGAACGTCGATATCCTTGATCGCCTTGAAGAACGCCGGGGACCGCACCGCTCCCGCCGGCGTATCCATCAGGTGATCGATCGAGTCGACCAGTCCCTCAACATAGTAGGGCATGCCGCAAGCGGCATAGCTGATCAGACGCCCTTTCTCGACGACCGTGATCCGAGACGATGAATCCAGACGGCGGAGGCGCGAGGCCGCCTTCAGCCCCGCCGCCACACCGCCAATAATCACGACTCGCTGAGGTGCATTCATGGGCACTCTCCGACAGGAACGGCGGCGCCCGAAGCACGGGCACAAAACAGCGGCCGAGGCCCTGTGGGCCGCGCTACTTCGTCAACGAACGGACCGCCGACAGGTACTCTTCCTTGCCGCGGACGCCCACGAATTGCTTGGCCGGCTCGCCGCCGTTGAAGAGGATGACCGTCGGGATCGACTGGATACCGTACTTCGCCGCCAGGCTCTGAAGCTCGTCCACGTTGATCTTGTAGACGGCCGCCTTGCCGGTGAGTTCCTTGGCAATGTCCTCGATGACCGGCGCCAAAAACTTGCACGGACCGCACCAGTCGGCGTAGAAGTCGACGAGGACGGGCGTCTTGGCGCCTAGGACCTTGGTTTCGAAGTCTACGTCAGAACTGATCTGCTCAGCCATGGATCTTGCCTCCGTAGCAGCCTTCCCGTCATGTTGTACCTGAGCGGCGGCAGGCCGATCCTGCCCGCCCGATAAGAACAGGGGACACTCCCCCTGCCCGCCGGTCAGAACCTGCATGGCGAGCAGCAGACCCAACCCGGCGCCAAAGAGCGTGGCCGTCGGCCACCGCGATGTAATCGGGCAACCGCCCGATTTGCAGCCGACCCAACGACTCCAAGCCAGACCGGCCACGCCGCCAACGACGATACCGAGCAAAAGCTTCCACCACATAACGTCACCTGTCAACTAGTCCACGACAGAGTCGAAGGTTTGGGGTCTAAACAAGGCCTGCCTCAGTGCCGGTTCACTTCCGTCGGCTTTCAGTAGTGGGCCTCTCGTATGAACGCTTATGCAAAACATGCCATGCGCTAGACCCTGGACGCCGACCCCTGCCGTTCGATCCCTTGTTGTTCACAATGCTCCCGTATGCAATCGATCACGCGGAGCACGTTCGGATTGCTCACGCGATAGTAAACATGGTTCCCGTCTCGACGACTGGACAGCACGCCGCGGTCCTTCATGAGCCCCAGTTGCTGACTGGTAATCGCGGGCTTGGTGCCCAGGGAATCGATCAGCTCATTTACGCACATCTCGCGATCTTCCAACAGTTCGATGATCCGAAGCCGCACGGGATGTGCAACGGCCTTGAGCGTGTTCGCCACCCTCTCAAGGGTGGCCTGATCGATTCGCCCATGTTGGCCGGTCACCAGTGTCATATAAAAACAATATATAGCATAAGTCTAAAATTGTCAAGCGATTTCCTGGAATCGCACACACAATATGAGGCTCGCAGGCCAACACGCGTCGCAGTGTCTCAATCTACCTGCATAGTTCTGTCAATATCCGGCCAGTGACGATCCTAAGTGTTCCAAACGTCAATTAAATCAGGTCCTTGCCAACACCGGCCCGCGTAATTAAGATAGCCAGGCTTGTGACCCACGGACGGGCGATGGTCATGCGGCGTCCGTTGCCGTAGCGCGGTCAGTGCCCTGGGGGTCGGCTTGAAGCGCAAGCCCGACCGGTAAACCGGCGAGCCCTCCAGTCAACTGCGATGTGGCAGGAGTGTGGATCCATGCAGCAGCATTGGCGTACCCTTTCATTACCCGACGACTCCGCCGATGGCGGATGGGGCCTCGGCATCGACTTGGGCTCCATCAGCTTCAAGGTGGCGATTACCGATGCGACGGGCAATCTTCTGGCGGCCTCTTACGACCGGCATCAAGGTCGTCCCGTCGAGACCGCCCTGGCCGTCCTCGAAGAGCTGTTTCAGAGGCTGCCGCCGGCGCGGTTCCGCTGGATGGTGGGCACGGGATCGGCCGGCCGGTTGGTCAGCGACCTGCTCGGGATCCCCTTCGTCAATGAGCTGATCTGCCAGGCAATCGCCGTCAAACGGATCAACCCGGCCGTTCGCACGGTCATTGAAATGGGCGGGCAAGACAGCAAGATCCTCTTCCTCCCGGAGCACGCCAACCCGGATCAGCCGATTCTCGACTTCGCGATGAACACCAATTGCGCCGCCGGCACGGGCAGCTTCCTGGATCAGCAGGCGAGCCGGCTGGGCCTTCGGATCGAGGACGAGTTCGGCGATCTGGCCCTTAAGAGCGACAATCCGCCGCGGGTGGCGGGCCGATGCAGCGTCTTCGCCAAGAGCGACATGATTCACCTTCAGCAAAAGGCCACCCCCCTGCACGACATCGTCGCGGGCCTGTGCCTCGGGCTGGCGCGAAATCTCAAGAGCAATCTCGGCCGGGGTTACGAATTCGCCAAGCCGATGGCGTTTATCGGCGGCGTGGCCGCCAACAAGGGCGTCGTTCACGCGTTCGAGACCGTCTTCAAGATGGAGCGCGGCGAGCTGATCGTTCCCGAGTCGCATGCCGTCACGGCGGCCTGGGGCACGGTCCTTGTGTGGATGCGAGAGGGCAAACCCGCGCCGGTTCCCGCCCAGGGCGTTCAATCGCTGCGCGACTATCTGAACCGCGATCGCTCGTTGGGGCATCGGCTCAAGTCGCTCAAGCTCTCGGCCGAGGGAAACCCGACGAGTCGCGTCTGGTCGTCGGAAGAGATCCTCCGCGCCCGCAACGGCGACAAGCTGGACGCCTACCTGGGCGTCGATGTCGGGTCGATCAGCACGAACGTGGTGGTCTCCGACGGCAAAAATGAAATCTACGCCAAGGCCTATCTGATGACCGCCGGCCGCCCGCTCGAGGCCGTCCGACAGGGTCTGGCGATGGTCGCGCCGAACGTGGCCGACCACGTTCGCATCCTCGGCGTCGGCACGACCGGCAGCGGACGCTATCTGACCGGCGACTTCGTCGGCGCCGATCTGGTCATCAACGAGATCACCGCCCAGGCGACCGCGGCCGCCTTGATCGATCCGAAGGTCGACACGATCTTTGAGATCGGCGGACAGGATTCCAAGTACATCTCGCTCGAAAACGGCGTCGTCGTGGACTTCGAGATGAATCACGCCTGCGCCGCCGGCACCGGCAGCTTCCTGGAAGAGCAAGCGGAACGGCTGGGGATCAGCATCAAGGAGGAATTCGGGCGCTTGGCGCTGGGAAGCGATTCGCCGATTCGCCTGGGCGAGCGCTGCACGGTGTTCATGGAGTCGGACCTGTTGTCCCATCAGCAGCAAGGGGCGCAAACCGACGACCTCGTCGGCGGCCTGAGCTACTCCATCGTCACCAACTACATCAATCGCGTCGTGGGTCACCGCAAGATCGGCGAGCGGATCTTCTTCCAGGGCGGGACGGCGTTCAACAAGGGCGTCGTGGCCGCGTTTCAGACGTACCTCAATCGGCCGGTGACCGTGCCGCCGCACCACGAGGTGACGGGAGCGATCGGGGCGGCCTGCCTGGCCCGCCGGCATCAGGAACGCATCGGCGCCACGACCAGCCTGTTCCGCGGATGGGACCTGGCGAACATCGAATACAAACTCCGCAGCTTCGAGTGCGACAAGTGCGCGAACAACTGCGAAATCAACGAGGTCTCCATGCCCGGGCGCGATCCGCTGTACTACGGGTCGCGGTGCGATCGATACAACCTGAAGAAGGAGGAACGCGACATCAGCCACCTGCCCGACCTATTCAAGGAACGGCAGAAGCTCCTGATGAAGCACTGCAATCTGCGAGCCATCCCGCGAGCGGACGCGCCGCGAATCGGGATCCCGCTGGCGCTGTCGAACCTGCAGCTTGCCCCGTTCTGGGCCACGCTGCTCGGCGAGCTGGGTCTGAACGTCGTGCTCAGCCCCCTGGCGAACAAGAAGATCGTCCACGAGGGCGTCGAGGCGGTCCTTAGCACGCCGTGCTTCCCCGTCAAGATCGCGCACGGGCACGTGCTCGACCTGATCGCCAAGGGCGTCGACTACCTCTGGCTGCCCAGCGTCGTCAGCATGTTCAAGGAGGAAGCCGACACCTCCAGCCACAACCAATTATGCCCGTACGTCCAGACGATCCCGTACCAGATCGAGGTGGCACTCGAAAAGCAGCTCAAGAACGTCAAGGTGCTGAAGTACCCCGTTCGGTTCCAGCACGGCCGGCGAGTCCTCATCAATTGCCTCAAGCCATTGTGCGAGGAATTCGGCGTCGGCAAGGGCGACCTCAAACGGGCCCTGGACAAAGCCGAGAAGGCCCTCCATGCGTGCCAGAACGACCTGGTCGCCCGAGGACGGGAAATCCTGTCCAAACTGGACGCGTTCCAGGCCGAACGCAACATCGTCGTCGTCGGCCGGCCGTACAACAGTTGTGATCCCGGCGCCTGCCTCGACATCCCGGCCAAGCTCCGCAAGAAGGGCGTCTTGCCCATCCCGATGGACATGCTCGATCTTTCGCAGGGCGTCGTGCGAGGCGACCGCGTCTTTCACGACATGTACTGGAAGTACGGCCAGAGAATCCTGCGGGCCGCCAAGATCATCCGCGACAATCCCAAGCTGCACGCGATCTACATCTCCAACTTCAGTTGCGGTCCGGACAGTTTCATCACCCACTTCTTCAAGCGGGCGATGGCGCCGAAACCGTGCCTGCTCCTCGAGATCGACGAACACTCGGCCGACGCGGGCGTGGTGACGCGACTCGAAGCCTTCCTCGAAAGCCTGCGAAACGCCAAGATCGACCGGCCCAGCGGCGAGGTCTCCCTCTACCCCATCGGCGTCGACAAGGTCACCGATCGCAAGCTCTGGGTGCCCTATATGGGCGACGGCGCCTACGCGATCGCGGCCGCGTTCAAGGCCCTGGGCCAAGACACCGAGGTGATGCCCGTCACGGACCAGGAAGCGCTGGAACTCGGGCGGCGCTATACGTCGGGCAAGGAATGCCTGCCCTGCACCATGACGGCCGGCGATATGGTCAAGATGTGCCGCACGCCCGGGTTCGACCCCAAGAAGAACGCCTTCTTCATGCCCGGCGGCTCCGGACCCTGCCGGTTCGGAATGTACAACTGCCTGCACAAGATGATCCTCAAGGAGATCGGGTTCGGCGAAATACCGATCCTCTCCCCGTCGCAGGACAAGAACTTCTACTCCGAACTGAACGTCTTCGAGAAGGACCCCAGCCGGTTGGCCTGGAACGGGATCGTCACGTCCGACATCCTGCTGAAGGTCCGGTTGGCGCTGCGACCCTATGAAAAGGAAAAGGGCCAAATCGACCGGGTCTACAACCAGTCGATGAAGGACCTCTGCACGTTGCTGCTCAAGGCGCCCGCCGAATCGGAGATCGCGGATTTCATGGCGAAGGTCGCCCGGGATTTCGCGGCCGTCCCCCTCGACCGCAGCGTCCGCAAACCGCGGATCGGCATTGTCGGCGAGATCTACATCCGCAGCCATCCGGTCAGCAACAACCGGCTCATCGAGCAACTCGAGGCGCTGGGCGCCGAAACGGCGCTGGCCAGCGTCGGCGAGTGGATGTACTACACGAACATCACGCGCAAGCTGGGCGCGCTCCGCGAGCGCGACTGGAAGGAATTCCTGAACAATCTCCTCAAGGACAAGGTCCAGCACCGAATCGAGCGCCGCATGGCCGCCCCCTTCGTGCCGGTGGTCGGCAACATCGTCGAGCCGCCGATCAAGTCGATCCTCGAGTGCGCCAAGCCCTACATCGACCCGACGTTCGAGGGCGAGGCGGTCATGTCGATCGGCAAGATCATCGAGTTCTGCGAGCACGGTTGCGACGGCGTGGTCAACGTCATGCCGTTTACGTGCATGCCGTCGACGATCGTCAGCGGCGTGATGCGAAAGGTCGTCCGCGACGCCTTGGGCGGCATGCCGGCGATCGGCATCAGCTACGACGGCCAGCAGGACCCGGCGCTTCACACGCAACTCGAGGCGTTCGTCCACCAGTGCCGCGCCTACATGCGGCGGCGCGGGGCGCAAGGCCACGACCACGGCCCTACCCATGGCCGCGAGATGGCCCACAGCCACGCGTGAAAGAAATCATCCGGATCATGTGGAGAACCGGGCAACCGATCATCGGTTGCCCGGTCTTATGCGCCGGACTTTGCCTGACCCGGCCTGGCTCGTTCGACATGGGGAAGGTCATACAGGGCGTCTGATCCGGCAACCGAGGAAGGGCCTCCGTGTCCGCATGACTCGTGTCCGCATGACCGGAGGGAATATGCGTGTTGCTCGGTTGACACCCCTCGGGCAAGAGAACATCATCTAGGAGCTGTTGCAGTAATGTGATAATGGTGGGCAAGAAGAATGCAGCCGAATCGGGAAGCCTACGTTGAATTCATGGGACGATGCCAGCAGGCATTTCGTCCTTTTGCCCCTATCGACTTGCCCGAGTTCTTCAAGGGACGTGCAGAGCGAGTTGAGTTGCTCGTGAGCGAATTGACGACACCCGGGCGTCAAGTCGCCATTTATGGGGAACGCGGCGTGGGCAAGACGTCGCTGGCGATGCTTGCCTACTTTTTCGCGGGCTTCGATGACGAGGAGACCTACTTCGTTCGTTGTGAAGAACAAAGTACTTACGAAACGATATTCGGACAGTTCCTGGAACAAGCCGGTGCTGTGTATCTGCCCAACGGCATTGAGACCGAGACATCCTCAGGCGGGGGAATAGGAACAGGTGCGTTTTCGTTCATGGGCGGTCGGAAGACACGGCTGCGGCAGCAGCCGGTGGATTCAGCTCGGTCGGTCGGCCCCAACGTACTGCTCAATCGGTTCCAGGATCGCCAAGGGCTACTCGTGCTGGACGAGTATGATCGCGTGCGTGATGAGCCAACCCACACGAGGTTGGCCGAAACACTCAAACACTTCTCGGATGCCAACAGCAAGACAAAGATCATTGTCGTTGGAGTCGCGGAGACACTCAACCAACTCGTGGGCGAACACCATTCGCTTACGCGGTGCCTTGCGCAGATTCGACTCGAGCGAATGACGCCCGATGAACTTGCGGAGATCATCCAGACGGGTGAAGAACGCGTAGGCGTCGTATTTCAGGAGGGGGTCCGTCGAAAGGTCATCGCATTATCGGATGGATTCCCTTTCTATACCCATCTGTTGTGCAAGTATTCAACGGAAGAAGCGGGCAAAGTCCTCATCTCCAATCCTAGCGCAAAGGTGGTCGTGGCCGAATCTGAGTATCGCAAGGCCATACGCAGGGCAATTGAAACCGCCGAAGGTGCTCTGCGCGAGAACTATCAGAAGGCAGTCGTCACGGTCAAACGCAAGACCGAGATGTTCAAGTACGTTCTCTGGGCATTGGCATACTCAGACCACGTTGAGGTTCAGGTCAATGAGATTGCTCAGAACATCGGCCAGCTCACAGGGGAGACCCCCCGGGTTCAGAGTCTGGGCAACTATCTGGGGCCTTTGACCAAGATCGACAAGGGGCAGATACTTGTTCGAGTGCGCCAAGGCTACTACAAGTTTGCCAATCCGCTCATGCGTGCATACATTCGCTTGATCCTGGAAATCCACAACATTGACACCCATGGCCAACACGTCTTTCCGTGGATGCACAAGTCTGGATGATGCGACCCAGAAAGCGATGTGAGGCCGAGAACGGGGGAGAAAAGGGGACATTCTCAATGCTGTCCGGCACTCTGTTTGCGTGTCCCGGAGGGACATTTGAAAGCAGCCCAGGACGTGAGTCCTGGGAAGATAGGTAACATTAAGCATTGAGTCCCGGAGGGACGATTGAACCACGGCTCCGGCCAGACGCGCGAGGTTCAGCC
>CAZQTW010000031.1:0-70284 GCA_964596165.1 uncultured Planctomycetales bacterium
GCGGAAGTCGTCCGCGCGCTTTCCCCCCCGCTCAAACGGGGGGGCGGATTGAAACTACCAGATCCAAAACTACGTCACCCGATACGCTACTTTCCCCCCCGCTCAAACGGGGGGGCGGATTGAAACCACCTACCCTCGGACCTCCAGCTCTGCTGGGTTCGCTTTCCCCCCCGCTCAAACGGGGGGGCGGATTGAAACATAAGTCGCGTCCTTTCCTGATGTTGGGGAGGATTCTTTCCCCCCCGCTCAAACGGGGGGGCGGATTGAAACACCAAAGTCATGGTATATTATGGTAGGGTGGTTCTTTCCCCCCCGCTCAAACGGGGGGGCGGATTGAAACCCACTACGCGCGGTCCGCGGAAGTCGTCCGCGCGCTTTCCCCCCCGCTCAAACGGGGGGGCGGATTGAAACCGCCGGTGTTGACAGGAAAGGCGCGAGCGATGCCTTGCCGTTTTGGCACCGCCCTCAAGTGCTACGTGCCTTGTTTTCGATCCCGGCGGATGTCGAAATAGAGCTTGAACAGCTCCTTGAACGCCCGGAGGATCACGCGGAGCTTGGCGCCCGTTTGCTCGCCGGCGGTTCGCGGATAGTGGTGGACGCCGATTTGGCCGATGCGGTAACCGCAATACTTCGCCCGGGCAAGCACCTCCGCGTCGATCAGGGCCCCCATGCTTTTCATCTTGATCCGCTCAAAAAGCCCGCGGGGATAAATCTTGAACGAGCAATCGATGTCCCTCAACCACAACCCGAAGACAATGTTGACCAACGTCGTCCAGCAAAAGGCGTTGATTTTGCGAATCAGGGGATCTTGCCGGTCCAGGCGATAACCGGAAATGATGTCGTAGTCTTTCAGCAGCGGCAGCAGCTTGGGGATCTCCTCGAAATCGAACTGCCCGTCGCCGTCGGTGTAGAAGATGTACTCCTTTTTCGCCTCACGGAATCCTCGCTGAAGCGCCCCGCCGTAGCCCAGGTTTGGGTTGTTGTGGACCGCCCGGACGTTGGGCAGTTCCGCCGCCAGCCGGTCGGCGATCTCGCCCGTACGGTCCTTACTGCCGTCGTTCACGATGATAATCTCGAAGTCGTCGGTGATCTTGCTGACCGCCGCCAGCGCCGCGCGGGTCGTCCGCTCGACATTGGCCTCCTCGTTGTAGCACGGAAAGAAGACCGACAGACTGATCGGCTTGCCCGCACCTTCCATGAGCGACCCCTCGCAAATTGCCCCGACAACGGGCCGGATGGCCCCCTTTTATCCGCCGAACGCGGCCCCTGCAATATGGAACGTCTCGACGAACACATGTGGTTATAATGCACTCATGTCCGCGTCCGCCAGTCAGGACTCCGTCCGAACACCCAAGTCAACCGCTCGTTCGGGCGCCGTGCTTCGACGTGTCCTGCTGGGGACGGTGGTTCTCGCCTTCACCGCGGCGGCTTGGTCAAGCCGTCGGAACCTCGGTGTACTGTGGGATGAGGAGATCGATTTTCGCATCGCCCGGGACCTGATTAACCGCCCCCTTTACGGCGGTGGGTTGGACGGCACACAGACGCGCCTGCCCATGTATCTCAATGCCGCCGTCTTCGCCATCGCTTCCCCGTCGCTCGGTGTTGCCCGCGGCATCAGTGTGGCCGTCGGAGCGGCGGCTCTCCTGGTCACCTTTGCCTTCGGACGGCGGCTGTTTGATGCGTGGACGGGCTTGCTGGCGGCCGCCCTCCTCGGATTCAGTCCCTACTTCCTGAGCTTCAGCCGCATCGCGATGACCGAGGGGGATGTCTTCCCCGCCCTGTTCGTCACGTTGGCCTGTCTGGCCTACATTGGGTGGTCCGACGAGCCGCGTGGATCACGACTGGCGGTCGCCGGCGCCTTTCTGGGCCTGGCGATCGGTGCGAAACTCTATTCCCTGTTTCTCATGCCCGTCTTCGGGTTCTGCGAGCACGCTCGCATGCGCCGGCGAGGACGTCGAGACGGAGCTCCCCTGGCGGTCGCCGGCAATCCCGTGCCCGCAAGGGCAGTCGCCTGTCTCATCGGAGCTGTCGCCTCGTTCGCCACATCGGCCCTGCTCGCTCAGGTCGGTCAGGTCGGCCCGTCCGTTGCCGGATGGGTACTCGCCGTCGGATTCACCCTGGCGACGTTCATTGCATTGTGCCGAGCCGGCGGAGGACGCGCCGGTGCGAGCAGGTCAATCGTCACGATGTCCTTGCTGGGCGTGGCCGTCGCGTGTGCCGCCTGTCCGGAGCATGTCATCAACCCCGAAATCGCGCGGGCCATCGCTCGGCGGACCGTCCGCTGG
Source organism: uncultured Planctomycetales bacterium (assembly GCA_964596165.1). Classification (GTDB taxonomy): domain Bacteria; phylum Planctomycetota; class Phycisphaerae; order UBA1845; family JAFGLZ01; genus CAYUQT01. The sequence continues at coordinate 2,286 of CAZQTW010000031.1, forward strand.
GATCACGTGGTGCCCGGCTCGCTGTGGTGGGACCACCTGCGGTTGTACAGCGGCATCGTGTTGATCAAGGCGACCGTGCCGATCGGGTTGGCGTCGGCGGCGGCGCTGGTCTGGGCCTGGATTCGCGAGGGCGATCAAGCCCGATTGCGGGTACCGATCTTCGGCGTGACCTTCTTCGTACTGGCCGTGAGCACGCTGCCGCTGCGACAGACATTCTATCTCATGAGCGTCTACCCATTGCTCATGATCCTGACCGCTGCGTGGCTGACGGCCTGCGGAAGGCGGCTTGCCTGTCGATCGCGCCTCGCCGGCCGATGTTGGTGGGGTTTCACTTGCGTGTTGGTTGCCCAGCTCGTGATCGCCTCGGGGCGGGCATGGCCCGACTACAACCTCTACGGTCGGCGACTGATCGGCGACCGGTGGCTCGGGGCCGAGGCGCGGGGCTATCGCAACCTGATTCAGACGCCCTGCGACGGTTATGCCGAAGTGGCTCAGTGGTGCATGGCCCATGTCGAACCCGGCAAACGGGTCGTCAGTTTTCTGTGGGCCGACCATATTCTCGACCGCTTCTTTCCGCCGGATACCCCCTTCGTGCTGGTCCGCCGGGGGGTCTTCCGAGCGGCGAATCTCGGCGAGCCCGCGCCGTCTCCCCCTTCGATCGACGATGCGGACTACATCCTGCTCCATATCGACAACGTGGTGGAATACCAGGATGCCCCGCCGCCCGATCGGTTCCGGGAATTTTTCGGCGACCGCCCCGTCTTCACCGTTTTTCGCGACGGCGATTTCCCCATGGCCATGATCTACCGACGACACTGAAAGAACACGCCCCCGCGGACGGGCCTCGACGCGCATTCATTGACGGGGCTTCGCCGCGTCCGTATCGTAACACCATGCGCGTGTTGTTCATCTATCCCAACCTGAACGCCGAGGAGGGGTTCAATCACGGCATTTCCGTATTGAGCGGGGCCCTAAAGGCCCGCGGGCACCAGACGGGTTTGATCAACATCAATGAGGCCCTCTATGACGTGCCCACCGACGAGCAGGTCGTCGACCGGGTGCGGGCATTTCGGCCCGACCTGGTGGCGTTCAGCGTAATGAGCCAGCAGTATCAGTATGCCCTCAGGCTCGGCCGGGCGATCCGTCAGGCGGTGCCCGGCGTGTCGCTGGCAGTCGGAGGCGTCCACACATTGCTCTGCACGGAGCAGGTAAAGGCCGACAGCGTCTGGGATTTCATCGGCGTCGGCGAGTGCGACGAGGCGTTTCCGGAGCTGGTCGATCGTCTGGCGGCAAGGGATTCCGCCTACGATGCCGTGCCCAACTTCTGCGTCCGGTTGCCCGACGGTTCGTACCGGCAGAATCCGCTGGGTCCCTACCCCTCGATGGAAAGGATGGCGCCGGAGGACTACGAGATCTACGAACTCGACCACATGCTCGCCCGTAAGAACGGCTGGCAGAGCGTTCTGACGAGTCGCGGTTGCCCTTATGGCTGTACGTATTGCTTTAACCGCGAGGTCCGTCGGCGCTACTCCGTCGAGGCGGGCCAAACCACGCGCGACTACCTCCGGCACTCGCCGCCTCAACGCGTGGTGGATGAGATCATCGGTTTGCGGGACCGGCACCCCGGAATCAAGACCATCATCTTCGACGATGATCTGCTTACGCTGAACCGGGAATACTGCATCGAACTCTTCGAACGATACGCGACGGCAAGGGTCGGCCTGCCCTTTGTTCTGAATGCTCACGTTCAGGCCTTCGGCGACGATGTCGCTCGCACCCTGGCGGCGGCGGGTTGCATGATCGTCAAGTTCGGCGTCGAGAGCGGCAGCGACGATCTGCGACGCCGGGTTCTGCACCGCTACATGAGCAACGACGAAATCGTCGAGGCCTTTGACGTCTGTCGCCGACACGGCCTGCACAGCAGCGCGTTCTTGATGATCGGCCTGCCTTTTGAAACACGAGGCACATTGAATGAGACGATCGACCTGATGGTTCGTGCCCGCCCCGGGCGGATGCGGTGGGCGATTTTCTATCCGTTCGAGGGAACCGAAAGCCACGCCATCGCCGAAGCGGCCGGCCTAATCGACCACGAGAAGATGCGGGCCATGGAGAACTACTTCTGTGCGAGCTGTCTGAGGTTCGATCCGGATACGGACCTCCTCCTGCGAAAACTCCAGCGGACATTCCATTGGTTCGTCAACGCCCGGTCCAAGGGATTGGCGATCGACGAGTATGGCCGCCTGGTCGAATGGGTCGAAGGATTGAGCCTGTCCGATTGGCTCGCCGCCGAGCCCGCCATCCTGAATCGAGATCGGGAGATGTCCGACCGGTTGCTGGCCGAGCAGCGCCGCCACTACTCGATTCGCTATACCGAGGTGATGGCCGTCGACAGTGAATTCGTCCTGGCGGAACGGGGTGGCGACAAGTACAAGGCCGTCCGGGCCTGGAAAGTTCGCGCCCGACAGCCGACGACACCCTCTGCCGGGGAGTAGCCCTCCCCACAGAGACCGTTTCTAAACGTCGCGCAAAAAGCAAAGCATCGGAGGCTTTTGGACAATTGACAGGGATGACGGGATAGCTATAATCCCGCCCTGTCGTCAAAGGACCCCCGGGGGTGGCGGCAAGGCGCGATTCCAGTCGACGCGGCAGGTGTCCTTGTGGGAAGGAGAGTAGCCATCGTGCCCCTGAAGAGTGCCAGCATGAACGGCGGGCCACGGACGGCTCTGTGGGCGCTGATGGGTTTGGCGGGGCTTCTTGGATGCCAATCCACTCAGCAGTCCCTAGCTCCTTTCAATGACAAGTTGATCGACAACTACGAGGCCCGCAATGGCGTGCAGGCCGCCGATGCGCAGACCGTCCCTGACTTCCCGAAGATCGAGAACCGTCGACCGGCCGCCGTTGTCGGCAGTTTGACCACAACGCAACCGACTGCCACCCAGACATTTGAGTGGCAGATGCCGGACCCGTCCACGGCCGCGGACATCTTTTCCGAACGAATCAAGATCATCACCGACGAGCGCCGGGCAAGGGACTACCAGCGGACCAGTGTCCGAGCCGTGCAGCATCTCAAGGCATTGAAGCGGGGCAAGCAAATCCGGCTGTCTCTCTCCGAGGTCACCCACCGGGCGCTGGCCAACAGCTACGCCATCCGCATCGCCGGGTTTGAACCTGCCGTGTCGGCCGCTCAGATCGTGGAAGCAGAGGCGCTTTTCGATTCGACGTTTTATGCCAACTGGATTGAGACCAGTCAGGATCAACCGACGGCCTCTCAGTTGCAAGCCAGCAAGAACAAGGCTCGAACGGCGTCCGCCGGCATCAGGAAGTTGCTCTCGACAGGGACACAGATCGACATCGGCTACAACTTCCAACGGACCTATACCAATCAGCCTTTTCAGACCCTCAACCCAGCCTACACCAATAATCTGAACCTTCAGTTGATGCAGCCATTGCTGAGAGGTTTCGGGTTGGATTTCAATCGGTCGCAGATCAACATCCGCAAGAGCGAGCGGAAGATAGCCATCGAGAAGTTTCGCCAGCAGGTTCGAGAGATCCTGATCAATGTCGAACAGGCCTATTGGGGGCTCGTGCAGGCACGGCGGAATGCGACCGTGGCGGCGGAGCTTCTCGCCGAAACAGAGGAAACGTATCGGTATGTGGAGGCGAGGCGCGATTTCGACGCCTTTGCCGTCCTGATCGCGAACTCGAAGTCTGCCGTGGACCTTAAGCGAGTGGAGATGATTACCGCGGTCGCTAAGGTGAAGGAAATGGAAGACACCCTCAAGGGCCTGATGAACGATCCCGAGATCACCCTGTCCGACGACATCGAGATCATCCCGATCGACATTCCCGACGCCGTGCAGATCGTGGTGGACCGTTTGTCCGAGGTGCAGATTGCCCTGGACAGCCGGAGCGAGTTGAAGGAACGCGAACTGGAAATCGAGGTCGCGCGGATTTACGTGGGGCAAGCCAAGAACCAGGTCTTGCCGAAATTCGACGCGGTGTTCTCGTACAAGATCAACGGCCTCGACGGTGACCCGGATGCCGCCTTTGGCCAGATGACCGAAAACCGGTACGAGGATTACCAGGTCGGTGTTCAGTTCGAGTGGCCGGTGGGCAGCCGCAAGAGCCGTGCCCTGCTCAAGCAAGCCAAGCTGCGCTATCAACAAGCGATTACGGGGCGCATGGCCCAAATCGAGAAGATCATCCTCGACGTCAACAAGGCGGTTCGCGAGTTGGAAACCGCCTGGGACGCCATCGATCCTGCCAGGACCGCGACTCTGGCCGCCGAAGAGAACGTTCGTGCCACCAAGGAACGGGCCGAGCGAAAGAGCCCGGCCGAACTGCAAACCGAATTGAGCGGCCAGGAGCAACTGGCTCAAGCGCGACGAACGTTGCTCAGCGCATTGATCCGCTACAATTTCGCCATCGCCGATCTGGAACGGGCCAAGGGCAGGCTTTTGCCCTACAACAACGTCGTGATTGCCGAACCGGTGTCAGAGTAGGCCGTGCCTGCCTTGGGCGAACATTGCGGTTTGCGAATGACCCGATTTCTCGCCGGTGGCATTGCGGCAGCACTCACCTTAGCCTGCGCTCTACCGGCCGGTGTCCGCGCCGGGCCGGCAGCGGGAATTCCTTTTCTCCTTCACCTTGGCGCGGCAGTTGCCCTCTTCTGGAGTCTTGCCGCGAAGGCCCTTACGCGTCCGCGGTCTCACGTTCAACAAGGGCACTGGCGTGACGAGGCCTCGCTGGGCCTCCAGTGGCTGGCGCTTGGCGGCGGTGTCTTGTGCGCGGTCTTACTGGTGTTCGAGATGACGGTCGCCGGCCTCTTGCGGACAGGGATTGCCGAGCCTGTCGGCCACCCCTTTGAAACCTCGGCGGCGGGACTGCTCGACCTTGCCGCGTTGACCGTGGCCGTGAGCCTGAACGCGTCCACGGGAAAGACGGCGACGCCGCTGTTCTGGTTGTTGATTGCCTCCGCCTGCTGGTCGGCATTGATGATCCCCGCGGCGGCCGGGTCAAACGTCGCCGTCACGCGATGGCCTGCCTGGATGCCCTGGTCTCTCTGGGCGTTCATCGGTATGTCCACGGTCTACGTCGCCTTTGTCACCGTCCAAGAGGTGCTCTTTCGCCGCCGATGCATCCTTGCGTGTCCCGAGCGCCCGGAGGATCTGGTGAGGCCGCATGATACCTGGCCGGGCTTTCGACCCAGCGCGGCTGCTATCGGCCTGATCATTCTCCCGCTGGGTGCCTATCACGCGGATTCGCCCTTCTGTGCCTTGTTTTCGGCGCTCGCCGGAGCGGCATCCTTCTGGCTGGCGCACCGTCAGTGGAACTCGAATTTCGCCGACGTGGGCATGGCGCTCGTCACGCTGGCCGTTACCTCGTTCATGCTAGCCTGCATTCCGGATTCCGTGGGGGGACCGCTGCTCGACACACGGATGCCCCTTCTCCTGGCCGCGGCGCTTTTCGGACTGTCCCTCATGATCTTCATCTGGCACTGGTTGCCCAATGTGTGGGACCAGCAACTGCATGACGGATATCCTTGGACCACCACAGGCCGCATGATCCCCGTCACCCGCCGATTCGCGCTGATCGTGGGCGCCTTCGGGACACTTGTTGGCATGCAATTGGCGATCTGGCCTCAGATCTCCTCCACACGGGATGACACCGTGTCTCGATGGGTCCTCGGCCTGACGGCCAACGCACTCCTCATCGGTTCCTTGACTCTGGCGGCGAGGCTCTCGCAGAAGAGGCGAGTGGCCTATCTTGCCCTGTTGAGCGTTGTTGTCATGGGGTTCTTCATTGCAGTCCGGATGCCCGACGGGCGCCTGAAGTATGCGGTTCTCCACCACTGGCCCGTCATGGCCGCCCTGGCGGCGCCCGTGTGTCTCGGCGCCTCCCGGCTGACCGCCCGAGGTCGATGGCGACCATTCTCCGTTCCCTTGGAGACCGGTGCCGTCATGACGCTACCCGGCCTCGCCGTCGCGGGCCTGATTGTCACCGCCTCGCAACCCACCGTGATCCTGTTGGGGAAGGTCGTTCAGTACGACGTGAAGACCCTCCGATTGGCGACCAGCGTTGTCCTGACGTTGCACTATGCCCTCTGCGCCTGGGTACGCGGACGGAGTACTCTGACTCTCATGGCGGTTGCCGGCTTCAACGCCTCGGTCCTCTTCTGGTGTCTGTCTCGCGGCTTCGGCCGTGTCGAGCATGCCTATTTCGGCCTGATACCGGTGGGACTCAGCCTGATGGTGTTGGCCTACGCCAACCGAGCGAGGTTTTCGGGCAAGGGATTCCGGCGGCTAAGGCTCTTCGGGGTGTTCCTTGTCGTGCTGGCTCCCGCCTGGCGGTTTGCATTTCTGGGCAGCGTGCATCCTCCGATACTCACGGCCGTCATGGTGGCGCTGTGCCTGGGTGCTTTGGGTTTGGCGGCGCTTCTACGAACGCGATTTTTCATCTACGCCGGTCTGGCGGGGGTGGCGGTGGAACTGGCGACGCTGGCGGTGTACTTACATTCCAACAAGCGTCCGGTTCCCTGGATTGTTGTCGCGGCGCTGGGCGCGGCCGTGTTGATGCTGTGCACGCTCGCCTCGCGGCGCCGGCATGAGACCTCGCGATGGTTGGAGGCCATCGATCGCTGGGAGGAGTAGACGTCGCCGTCAACCACGATCCGTGATCGACGTCGCGTCTCGATGTTCGGGGCATGGTTCATGACCGGAACGTATCGGGTTGAGAAGCCATTATGAGAGCCATTGTTCAGCGCGTCAGTTCGGCGGCGGTCCACATTGAGGGAAAGACGCATTCGTCCATTGGGAAGGGGTTGCTTGTTTACGTCGGCGTCGGTCACGGCGACGACGTGAAGGATCTGGAACTCCTGGTCGACAAGATCTCGCACCTGAGGATCTTCAGCGATGAGGCGGGCAAGATGAATCTCGATGTGGGTCGGGCGGGCGGCGAAGTCCTGGTTGTCAGCGCCTTCACGGTTCAGGCGGACACCCGTCGCGGGCGACGGCCTTCGTTCGATGCCGCGGCGCCGCCTCAGGAGGCCGATCCGATGATCCAACGCTTCTGTCGGACGCTGTCCGATCGCGGCCTTACGGTGAAGACCGGGGTATTCCGCGCCTATATGGACGTGGAGAGCCACAACGATGGGCCGATTTGCATTCTGCTCGACACGAAGCCGCCGGCCTGACGATCGCACGGTGAAGGCCCGACGACATCACACCGGCGCGGACGTCCGGGTGTCCTCCAGGCGACAGGCAAATCGCTCTTCTCCCAGCAGGATCACGATGGGCGTCTTGAACAGGATTTGCAGATCGAGCCACGGACTGAGGTGATGGACATACCAGACGTCCCATCGGATTCGGTCGGGCCAACTGATGGACGCTCCCCCATGAATCTGTGCCAGCCCCGTGCATCCCGGCCGTACCCATTGCCGTTGTCGCTCGAAGGTGTCGTATCGTTCCACCTGATCGGGCAGCGTCGGCCGCGGACCGATGATCGACATGTCGCCGAGCAGTACATTGACCATCTGCGGCAGTTCATCGATCTTCGTTCGTCGAAGCCACCGTCCCACGCGGGTAATCTCCGGGTGATCGAGCGGGACCAGCTCCTTCGGATCCGGGGTTCGCCCTCCGCGCATCGTGCGGAACTTCCACAGACGAAACGAGCGTTCATTCAGCCCGATGCGGATCTGCGTGAAGAAGACGGGCCCGCGACTGGTCAACTTGATTGCCGCCGCCGACACCAACAGCAGCGGACCGAGCACGATCAGACCGATGAGCGCCGCCACAATATCCGCCAGTCGTTTGACCGGCAAATACCAACCCGTCGGCGGCTTGGCCCCCGATGACCGGTCTGGTTCGACCTTGCTCCGGTCGTTCATCTTCGCTCGCTGCTCCGTCGGACTGGCACTAACCCCGTCGATCTCGTAGGATCAACATAGCCGCCGGACGAACGGGTGCCAAGCGGCGACCGGCGCCAGGACGATGCCCGTGGCCGAATCCCTGAGCGACTACAGCAAGTATCTCGATCCCAAGGTGCTCGCCGAGATTGCGGGATTGGATCTCCGCGCCCGCCTGGTGGTCGAAGGGTACATCAGCGGAATGCATCGTTCGCCTTATCGGGGATTCAGCGTGGAGTTCGCCGAACACCGCGAATATACGCAGGGCGACGATCTGAAGCATCTGGATTGGAAGGTCTTCGGCCGGACCGACAAGTACTACGTCAAACAATACGAAGAGGAGACCAACATGAATGTGGTTCTCCTCCTGGATTGCAGCGAATCCATGAGCTACGGGTCGGATCCGGCGGGACTGAACAAACATGAGTATGCCACGGCGATCGCCGCCTCGCTCGCGTACCTGGCGCTCCAGCAGCAGGATTCGGTCGGGTTGGCCACCTTTGACGAGCAGATCAGCCGGTACGTCCGGCCCAGCAACAACCCCGGCCACTGGAAAACCCTGATTCACGAAATGGAGACGGGCATCGGTCGGCGGAAGACAACCGTTCGCGGCGTCATTGAGGACCTCGCCGACCGTCTGCCTCGACGCGTGCTCGTGGTCATCCTGAGCGACCTGTTCGCCGATCTCGACGAGGTCGCCCGAGCCCTGAAACACCTCCGATATCGCCGGCACGAAGCGATCGTGTTCCACGTCATGGATCATGCGGAATTGGAGTTTCCGTTCACCTCGGCCACGCGGTTCGAAGGCCTCGAGGCCGGCGGCACACTGCTCGTCGAGCCCAAGGCATTGCGGGCTCGGTACCTGGATGAGGTCCGGAGATTCACGTCAACCCTTCGCGCCCTGTGCCGCGAATTGCGAACGGACTACGAGGTGGTCGATACCTCGCGGCCCCTCAACGCGGTCCTGACCGCCTACTTGGCCACGCGCAACTCGCGAACCCGGTGAAACACCTTATCGCGTGGGTGTTGCCCCATCTGTTTCCACGTACCATCTAGCTTGCTCCACCGTCGAGTTGTAGAATGTCCGCCATATTATCTTGATACGAGTCCTATGAGGGTCAGCGTCATGACAGACACACCGGTGGAATCGACGGAAGAATCCCTGGCTCACAAACGGTTGAACGCCGCGGATCGTCGACGGCAGCTACTGGACGTAGCCAAACGGCTGTTCGCCCAGAACGGTTATCGCAACAGCACCACGGCGAACATCGCCAAGGCGGCGAATGTCACTGAACCTATCCTCTATCGCCATTTCCGAAGTAAGAAGAACCTTTTCCTCGAAGTGATCAACGAGATCCGGCGCGAAACGCTGGATCAATGGCGCGAGATGGCGGCGACGAAGGAGGACCCCCTCGAAGCCTTGCGGCTCATAGCCAGTTCATTCCAATACGCTCTGCAGAAGCACGGGCTGGAATACCGGGTGGCCCATCGAGCACTGGCCGAACTCAACGACAAAGACGTCGCTGAAGTGCTCCGCGACTTCTACACGAATGAGGCCGAGTTCTTCACCGAGCTGATCCGGAAGGGTCAGAACATAGGACGGTTCCGGACCACGATCGACCCACGACTGGCCGCATGGTGCATCATTCGCCAAGCGGTCGCCTACTCCCTGACCGAGGGGTTGGGTGTCCCGATGTATCAGGAGCCCGGCCACTACGACCGAGTGGTCGAGGCCACGTTTAGCATGCTCCTCTAGGCCGACAGCCGTCTCCCGGATCGATCAGGAGTCCGATGGGCGTGCGGCGTTCACGCAAGAAGGGGTTCCAAGCATGAAACGGACTTCTGGGCCGACACGTCGGCAGTTTCTTCGGAATGCGGCGGGTTCGGCGGCTGCGGTCGCCGCGCCTTACGTCATCACGAGCGCGGCCTTGGGCAATGCCGAAAAGGCACCGGCAAACAGTCGCATCGTCATGGGCTTCATCGGCACGGGTGGAATGGGCAACCATCATCTGCCCGGCATGCTGGGGGAAAGGCGAGTTCAGGTGGTCGCCGTCTGCGACGTTGACCAAGACCATCGCGACAAGACGGCCGCCCGAGTCGGCAAGGACTGCAAGACCTACGCCGACTTTCGCGACCTCCTGGACCGGCCGGACATCGACGCCGTGTTTATCGCCACGCCCGATCACTGGCACGCCCTCGTCGCCGTCGCCGCCTGCAAGGCGGGCAAGGACATCTACTGCGAAAAACCGATGACGCTGACCATCGAAGAGGGCCGTGCGATGGTCCGTGCCGTTCGGCGATACAACCGGGTCTGTCAAATCGGGAGCCAGCAACGGTCGGGACGTGAGTTCTGGCAGGCTTGCATGCTGGCTCGGAACGGATACCTGGGCGACATCTATACCGTGTACTCCGGTCTGCCCGGCGGGCCCGCGGGGGGCTGGGCCGACGTAACCGATCCGCCGCCGTCGCTCGATTGGAACTTCTGGCTCGGTCCGGCGCCGTGGAAGCCTTACACCTCGCCGCGCTGCCACGGCAACTTCCGCTGGTTCTATGACTATTCCGGCGGCACGATGACCGACTGGGGCGCCCACCACAACGATACCGCCCAATGGGGATTGGGCACCGACCTGACCGGACCCATCCATGTCGACGGGCACGGCGAATTCCCTAAGGACGGGTTGTATGAGACCGCCACCAGTTTTCGGGTCACCTATACCTATGCCCACGGCGTCAAGCTCGTCTGCTCGACCGTCGACCACGGGACGAAGTTCGTGGGGACCCGGGGGTGGGTTCACGTTGATCGTGGCTTCATCCAGGCACACCCGCCGTCATTGCTCAAAGAGGACTTCAAGAATGCCCCCATTCGCCTGGATGACAGTCACCTCAAGCACGGCGACAATTGGATGGCCCACAAGCTCAACTTCCTCGATTGCGTCGAGAGTCGTCGCAAACCGATCGCCGACGTCGAGGTCGGCCACCGGACGATTACGATGTCGCATTTGGGTGTGATATCGATGCGATTGGGCCGGCCGCTCCGGTGGGATCCCGATCGTGAGCTGATCCTTGGTGACGACGAAGCAGCCCGGTGGGTTCGCAGACCGATGCGAGCGCCGTGGAGGCTGTGAGAACACCCCGATACCAAGACTCGATAGGACCGGGCAATGGGGACTCGATGGTTGAACCCTGTCGTGGCAGAAGTGCGCCGTCAGCGAGCTCCTCCGGTGCGGCCTTCGGACTGCTCCGCATGGCGGTCGCGAGCGGTGCTACCGCCGGAGTTCGAAGGCCCCCATGTCCGGGGCGACGCCTTGCGGAACGGGCGTGCCTTCGATATCGGCCTTGATGCCGACATCGGTGCCGGCGTCGACGCACGGCGACCGCGGCGTCAGATGGAAATCCCTTCCGGCCGGATCGACCCACAACGGTTTGGCGACGATCGAGTTCGGCTCCGTGTTCCACTCGGACTGGTAGGCGCCAAACTGGGCCATGGCGTAACTCTTGCCCTGAATGCTGATCATCGTGCCCTCGGCCTGATACCAGCAATTGTGGTTCATCGTCAGGGCGTTGATTTGGGCCTTGGTCCAACCCGGGGCGTAAAAGGCGTTGCCTTTGGCCTCGAAGAAGATGTTGTTGCGGATCACAAAGTCGCGGATGGCGGCGGGGCTGTTGTAGAAACAGAGGTGCCGTCCGCTCGGGTCGGGCCGTTGGGCATGCCCCCAGCAGTGCCCGGCGTTGTAACAGGTGTTGTTCTCGAAGCGAATGTGGTGGGTCTCCGAGTCCTCCGGGCGATTCCAATACTCAAAGGAGTACTCACAATTCCAGATGACGTTGTTGCGATACGTGATGTTGTACTGCCGGGTATGGGGTCCGCTGCTTTGGTGAGTGAGGGCCGCGTCATAGATTTCCCACAACCGACATCGCTCGACGAGACAATCGTGAGCGTTGGCCCAGAACTCGATGCCGTTGCCGAATCGGACGGTCTTGTCGCCGCCCATCTGGTTGGCCCCGCCGATGAAAGACAGGTCACAGTCGCGCACGATGATATGATGCGTATTCGCCCCGCCGATGCCGTGCGCGCCGCCGTATTTTAGCGCGAGGTTCTCGTAAATGACGTAACTGCGGTTGCTCTCGTCGATGATATGGGCATGAAGCGCGCATTCGATGTCGGAATAATGGGAGCCGGGATTCCCGGCTGAGTACAGTCTGACGAGATGCCGCTCCTGGTCGTACCAGAACCTGCCCTGTGCGGTGAGGTCCGATTCCTTGAACACTTTGACCCCACACGAGGCCTCTTTGTCGAAGATCAGATTGCCTACATCGCAGGGGATCAGGCCCTCGCCGTCGCACGCGGCGAAACTCAGGCTGTCGATGTGAAGTGTCGAACCGGCGGGCAGGCTTCCGCCCAAACAGAAGTCCAGCCGCGCGTCGTCGGCCGAAATGGTGGTCCGGTAGTAACTGCTGTAGGTTCGCCACGTCCGGTCGACGCGATGCCGCCGCGGCCACGAGACCGAACCATAGCTGTCCCACGGCGGACCGTTCTTAATCAACACGGGCGGATGGAGGTCGAACGGCGTGGTGCACTTGGCGCGAAAGGTCAGCCGGTACCACGAGCCGCCGGCCACTCGAAGCGGGCCCGTGTAGAACTGGATGTCCGAGGCGGCCTTACCGTTCGACATGCAGCGCATGCGATACGCGGCGGGCGGAGAGTCAGGCTCCGAGGTATCGCGCGCGCCGTCAGCCGAGGCGCCATGTTCGTAGTACAGGCCCCAACCCGACGCATCCGTCGAGAAGCTGGGGTTGGCGAGTTGTTCGGCGCCGACCTTCGGGTTAGGCTCGAGAGTCGACCAGATATTCCGCCCCTCGTCTCTCCAATCGCCCGGCCGGCTCTTCTTGATCGAGCCCAGCAGAACGGGCTTGTCCCCGACGCCGTACGCCCCATAGGTGATGTATCCGGACGAATCGCCGCTGCGAGGGACCAGTTGACCGCGCCACGCGTCACCCCGGCGAAACAGGACTGTGTCGCCCGGTTTGAGCGGCGCGGTGTTCACCCGGGCCATGGTCTGCCAGGCCGTCGCCGGGGTCTTCCCGTCCGCGACATCCGACCCCTGACTTGAAACGTAGTAGGTTGTCGCGAACGCGGAGACCGAGACAAAGCCAGCGATCGTCAACACCGCAAAGGAAACGTCCGCAACCGCACTGCATTTGTTTAGCATCAGGATCGCTCCGATAACCACGGGGGTCGGACTCCGACGGACCGCCCCCGAATCCTGCGAACTCCGCGTCAGTCGTCTTGCACCTCCAGCCGTAGCCCGTCGTACGCCAGCTCCATCCCCGGCGGCAGTTCGCGACTCGTTCGTTCGTGGAGGATCTCGTGGGCGATGTGCGTAAAGAGCGTTCGCCGGGCGCCGATGCGGCGGGCGCATTCGATCGCCTGCTCCAGGTTGAAGTGCGTCGGATGGGGGCGATATCGCAGCGCATCGAGCGCAAGGACGTCCAGGTCTTGCAGCAATTGCATGGACGCTTCCGGTACCGCACTACAATCGGTGCAGTAGGCGAACCGGTCAAACCGAAATCCGAGTATGGACATCCGCCCGTGCCACAGAGGGATCGGTGTGATCCGCTTGCCGAAGAGGTCAAAAGCCCCGTCGATGACCCGCCCGACGAGATTCGGCTTCGCACTGGGGTATTCGGGATCGAACGAGAAGGCATACGCAAACATCCGGCGGAGGTGGTCCAGCGTGTCCGGCATCGCATAACACTCGAGCGCGCGAGCATGAATCCAATTGAATCGGCGGAGATCGTCGAGTCCGACGATGTGATCGGCGTGGTGATGCGTGAATAGCACGGCATCGCACGTTCGGATATTGTTGGCGATGCACTGCAGGCGGAGTTCGGGCGTGGTGTCGATCAGGATGGAGCGACCGCCGTATTCCACCGCGAGGCTGACGCGCGTTCGCCTGTCGCGCGGGTCGGCCGAGGTGCAGACCTCGCAGTCGCACCCGATCATGGGCACGCCGTGCGAAGTGCCGGTCCCAAGGAAGATAACGTTCACGGACAGTAGTGTGACCGGAACGACGCGGTGTTTCCAGTCTCCCGACCGCCCGCCGCGTCCGCCTCGGGTTCGTGCGTGGAAGGGTACCGGCGGATCGACAGACCCGCTAATCGTTGGGGCCGGCTAGGGCTCGCTTCAGGACCCCGATGAGCAAATATCGAGAGGCGTGTTTCTCTCCAATCGTGCTATCCGCGCCGGTGCGACAGCTTCAGACCGATAAGCAAAACGGCCGTCGAGACAAGCGTTGCCAACGGCAGTCCACTGCTGCATTTGAAGACGGCCGTCACATGACGATTCGATGTCATCGCGAGCGTCAACACGCTGTTTGCGTCAAAGACGGCATGGTTCGCGTCGCCCGGGTAATTCGGATCATAGATCTCCCAATGTCCGAAATACCTGCCCTGGATGGGCGTGGCCGTCAACGTCACGATGTCGTCGGGCCGATAGTACCGCGGCCAGTTTGGATCGACCTCGACCACCCGTCCCCATTGGGGGTTCGTAACGTCGACGTTCAAAACCGACTCCTTCGGCACGACGCGAACGGCGGTCGAAAAGCGGAACGGCGTCGCCCCGCCGCTCGGAAAGGTCAGTTCGATGTAGAAGGCCGTCCACCCCGTCGGCGGCGTTGGCACTTGACCGATGTACACCCCGCCGCCCTGATCGGTTAGAGTCGTGCTGGTGTACGCCGCTCCGATGATTTCCTTTCGGAAGTCGCGGGCGGTCGGGTTGGTCGCTTTCCAGAGCGTGACGGTTGTCGGCGTCGTCACCGTCTGCACACGGATCGAGCCGTCCGGCTGGAACGTCCACGAAAACTGCGGACGGGGCGTGCCGTTCAGGATCGCCTGATAGAACGTCCGGACGTTATCGGAGACATATCCGTTGAGGCTGTGATCGGTATTCGGGACGTAGTAGACGTATTTCTCGCCCGGCAGGTCGCTGAAGTAGAACTGCGAGGAATCGGGCAGGAAGAACTGATCGCCGCTGGCGTTAATGAGATACTTCGGCATCGTGTAGCGTGCGAGGTACGTGTACGGGTCCTCGATCACCATCAGCGCATCGAGTTGCGGCGTCCCAAACCACCCCATGATGTTCATGTCCACATAGTCGCCGACCGCCGGTGCCCAGAAGCCGTATGCGGCGTAGTGGTGCGTCATGGACTGCACCACGTTCAGGATGTCGATCACCATCGGGATGATCCCGATGACCCGCGAGTCGACGGCGGCGGTCGTCCAGGTCGTCCAGCCGCGTTTCGAGGCGCCGGCAACCACGAAGCCGTTGATGTGGTGGCCCCCCGGCAACGTCGGCACATAGGCCTGTACCGTGTCCATCGCGCGGACGGCCGCCTTGGTCATCGGCAGCCGCGCCGGCCACCAGTCGTCGCCCCCGCGAAGGTACTTGTCCCAGGTGTAGGCGATCAACTCATCTTCCACCCGCCCGCCGGCGACGTAACGGGGATCGGACTCGTCCGTGAACTTGAGGGGTTGGTTGGGGATCATCTTCAGGTCGGCGACAATGGAGTTCGTGCCCGTGGCAATGTTGCGAAGGTTCGTGTCGACACTGGTCGGCGCCGAACCGCCGTTGCTTCCCCCGTTGATGAAGAGCAACGCCTTGTCGCTGCTGACCGTGGACGGCTTGATGATCGTCAGCCAGTGCTGCCAGAGCGTACGATCGACCTCGGTCGGCGATCGCCAGACCTGCGACTTGAGGTCCAACACATAGCCCGTATAGCCCGAGCCGGTGATCGTCCGGGCGAGACTGTACGTGTAGTTTGCATCCGGCGCGGCGACGTAATCGTCCAGTGCGGTCCCGGAGGCCCCGGCGGATAGACCGCCCACGACAACGCCGAATACCAACGAGCCGACGATTCCCCCGGCGTGAGAGAAAAGAGACATGTTCGTATTCCTCCTCGGATAGGTCCTTTCATTGTACTCATCCGCCTGGGGAAATGCCTACTCCCTTTCGACGGTGAGCGAAATGGCGAGGTTCGTCGGCGGGGGCGGTCGTCGAGACGGCACACTACCGGCGCCGGAGCAAGAACTTCAGCATCAGCAAGGCCGCCATCGACAGAAGGAGTGCAAGCGGCAGACCGCTGCTGCACCGAAACACGGCCGTCACCTCGCGATGGGTGTCCATTCGAAGCGAGATCGAACTGTTGGCGTCGATCGTGGCGTAGTTCGAATCGTCGGGGTGGTTGGGATCGTCGATCTCCCAATGTCCGAAGTACCTGCCCTGGATGGGCGTGGCCGTCAACATCACGATCGTGTTCGGATCGTAGTACTTCGGCAGGTTCGGCTCGACCTCGACGCTCCCCCAGATCTCGTTGACGAGACTAAGCTCCAGCGAGGTCGGCTCGGGCAGTATTCTCACCTGGGTGCTGAACTTATAGGGAAACAGCGTCCCACTGGCGAAGTGGAGTTCGACGAAAAACGCGGTGAACCCCTGGGACGGTCGTGGGACTTGCGCTACGTACACACCGCCGCCCTGGTCGGTGAGCGTCGTGCTGGTCCAGGCGGCGCCGATAGTCTCGAGGCGAAAGTCCCGCCCATTGGGATTGGTGGCCTGCCACAGACGGACCAGACCGGGCGTGTCCACCGTCTGTACGCGAATCGAACCATCCTGCTCGAGGGTCCACGTGAATTGCGGCCGCTGCGAATCATTGATGATCGACAGGACGTAGGGTGCCAGGGCAAATCCCACGTCCTCCTCCATGCCGGACATTCCATGATCGGTGTTCTGAACGTATCGAAGGTGTTTCTCGCCCGGCAAGTCATCCCAGTAGAACTGGGAGGATTCCGGGAAGAAGAACTCGTCGCCGCTGGCGTTGATAGCGTACTTGGGCATCGTGTACCGTGATCGGTACACATAGGGATCCACAATGTTCATCAGGGCTGTCAGTTGGGGCGTGCCAACCCAATTCATGATGCCCATGTCCGTATAGTCATGCACAGCCGGGGGGTAGAATCCGTATGAGTTGTAGGCATTGAGCAGGCATTTTTCCACGTTGAGCACATCGATCACCATCGGAGCAATCGCGATGACGCGAGGATCCACGGCCGCCGTCAACCACGTCGTCCAACCCCGTTTGGAGGCCCCACCCACCATGAACTGGTTGACCGTGATGGATCCCCCCGTGGGGGTGGCCAAGAAGGCCTGGATGGTGTCCATGCCCCGAACGGCGGCCTTGGTCATAGGCAACTGGAGCGGCCAAGTCGAATCGCCCGTCCGCAAGAACTTGTCCCACGTGTAGGCAATGATCGCATCTTCCGTGCGGTAGAAGGATTCGTCCTTGAACTTCAGCGGTTCGTTGGGGATCTGCTTGAGATCTGCGACGATCGTACCGGTGGCGGTGGCGATCATGGCCATCGTCGAGTCCACGGAACTGGGCACCGGGCCGCCATTGCTGCCCCCGTCGATGATCATGAGGACCTTGGTACTGGCCAACGTCGTAGGTTTAATGATGGTCAGGTAGTGTTGCCAGAGCACGCGATCCACCTCGGCCGTTGTCCGCCAGACCTGGGACTTCATGTCGATAACAAATGCGGTATAGCCGCTCCCGGTGATCGTCCGCCGGAGTCTCCACGTATAGTTGGGATCCGGCGAGGCGACGTAGTCGTCCAGGGGTGTAGCCGACGCCCTTCCGGCCCCAAGGACCGTCAATGAACTTAAGCTCAGTAACAACAGAGTCTTATGTGCCGCCCCGAACGACATGTGCATTGCAGTTCCTCCCCGTAGGTTGTTCTGCTGACATAGACAACGCTGCCACCACGGGTTTATTGCCCCTTGGGGCAAGGGCGAGAATAACTCGGTCCGTGTCGCGGGAGTCCGGCTCCCTCGGCGAACGCGGTAAGGCGGTCAACGTGACACGCTCCCCGCAAGCACACGGAGCACTGGGTCTGAACAAGATGCGGGCGAGTTCCGCTTGAAATCGAGCGGCCGCGCAACTAAACTGATGGGTCTATCTAGTTACCGAAGGAGAGGCTTGCTATGCCAAAGCAGAAGACCCACAAAGGTCTGGCCAAGCGAGTGAAGGTGACGGCACGGGGCAAGGTGCTCCGTAAACGCGTGGGCGGTGGTCACTTGCTCAGCGGCAAGAGCGGCAAGCGGCGTCGCCGGATTCGCAAACCGGCACTCATGGTTCCGACCGACGCCAAGAGGGCCTTGGAAAGACTGTAGTCAGAGAAGGAGCATGTCATGCCCCGGGCACGCAAGGGCGCAGCTCGACATCAACGCAAGAAACGTATTCTCAAGAGGGCGAAAGGCTATCGAAGCGTTCGCAGCAAACTGTGGCGGATTGCCCGTGAGGCGGTCGTCCACGCGGGCGTCAACGCTCGACGGGACCGTCGCCGCAAGAAACGGGAGTACCGGAGCCTGTGGATCATCCGCCTCACGGCGGCATGCGAACAGCGTGGCCTGACCTACAGTCGCCTGATCGGCGGACTGAGGAAGGCAAACATCGCTCTGAATCGTAAGATGCTGAGCGAGCTGGCCATTCATGATCCCGCCGCTTTTGATGCCGTTGTTGCACTGGTTCGACGGGCCGGCGAACAAGCCGCCTGATCTTGCGCAGACGCGATACATTGCCTCCCAAGGTTCCTTCCGGGATCTTGGGAGGTTCTCTTTCGCGGCCGGCCAACCATGATGGGCTTCGGTGTGAGTGTTATGGGACGCCGACCCATCGCCTCGCCGCGTCCGATAGGCGTGGGCCAAAGACAAGCTCGCGGAAATTGCCCATCGACTGCCACTTATATTGTAGATTGACATAGCGTGACGCACGATGCGCGGTCGGTGAGGCCGCACGTGACTTCGCGTCGTCGACGAATCACCGCGAATCGTGCGGCGGCAGTGCTCGATGCCACGAGCGGCCCGTGGCGCCGGCGATCCGCCGATAGGAGAGGTAGTCCGTCGATGCCCGCATGTAGTCCCTCATCCGACGTCAAGCGGTCCCTTCCCCCGGCGTTGAACACGGTGCGAGCGGCGGGGTCGGCAACCGTCATGGCCGGCGTACTGACGCTATGCTACGCCGTCGCGTTTGCCGCGCTCACGCCGATGCCGCTGAACGTGCTGGAATTCGCGCTCAGCCTGATCGTCGGTCTGGGTTTGATCGCGACGGGCGTGGGAACACTGCGAATTCATCATCGCAGCCTGTGGGTTACGCTGGTGTTGACGGCCGTCGTGTTGGCGATCCAGCTCTGGGCCGCCTACGGCGGCGGAAGGTCGCCGAGCCAGGCGAGTCTTTCGGTCTACCTGCTGACCGTTCCCCTCGTCGTGCTGATCACGAACACACTGGCCATCGGTGCGGTGCGAACGCTGAAGCCCAAGAATGCGTGAACCTCAGCAGGCGGGGCTAGTCATATCGCGTTAGTTCGCCGCGGTTGATCCGGTCGAGAAATCGAACGAGGGCGTACTGCATGGTCATGCAGGGGACGCTCATGCCGGCCGCATGGGCCCGGCGGACCGGTTCGCCCAGAATGGATTCCACTTCCAACGGACGTTTCTCCTCATAATCGATCTGCATGCTCGTACGGTAGTGTCCCATGGTCTCGGTGTAGCGAAACATCTTGGTCACGAGAGGCTCGAGATCGATGTGACACCCGCATGCGTTGCCCGCCTCGATCGTTTCGACCATCAGCGCATGAGCAAGCCGGCGCAGGCCTTCGTCGTCCAGAATGCGCCGCGTGCTCACTCCGCCCGCCGTCACGCTCAACGTGCTGAACGGTATGTTCCAGGCCAGTTTCTCCCATCGCCCGTTCTTCAGCGAGGCGAGCGGCCGTGTGCTGATGCCGGTCTGCGCGAACGCGTCGGCGACGCGCGCCACTTCGTTCGGATCGTCCAGAAGGTGTCCGATCAACACATAGCCGTAGTCCAAGTGGTAGACCTGCCCCGGCTCCCCGCGGTTGCAGCAGACAAAGGCCAATCCCCCCAGGATCCGCCACGGCTCAAACCAGCGGGCGAACTGCTCCTCGACGCCCAACCCGTTCATCAGGGCAAGAATCCGTGTTTGGGGGCCGACGCAAGGCCGAATCAGCGACTCCACTTCGTTCAGCGCCGTCGTCTTGACCGCACAGACCACCAGGTCGACGGGCCCGATGTCTTCCGACCGCCGGTAACACTGGACAGGGGCGAGTCGAAAGTCACCGTCGCAACTATGAATGGTCAGGCCGTTCGATCGGACGGCTTCGTAGTCCCGACGCATCAAGAAATGGACATCGTGCCCGACCCGGGCAAGCCGAGCACCGTAGAAACAGCCGACCGCACCGCTCCCGATTACCGCTATCCGCATACCCGCCTGGTCTGCCCTCACGATCCCGCGCGCTGGATCTGATCCGCCGTCGGAATGGTCTGCAAACGGGTTTTCAATTCCTCGAAGAGGTCTTCCATGCCTTTGAGAACGTCGCGAAGCTCCGTCTGAGCGTCGTTGCGTTCCTCCGCCGATGTGGCCTCCTTCACCCGCTTCTCAGCCTGTGCGATCTGGTCGCTTCGCGAACTGCGATAGGCCTGTGCCCTTTCCTGCATATCTTTCAGGATGGCATAGGCGGTCGATTTTTGCGACTCATCGAGGCCATAGCGGGTAATGAACTGCCGAACGTAGGCCGACCAGGCATCATCGCTCGTCGGCGGTTGCGGCGTTGCTCGCGCGGCGGCCCGGCCGGAACTGAATCGATTGTCGCCAATCCGCATCGGTCCGCGCGAAGGCGCCGCGACGGAGGGCGGAGGGGGAGGGGGTGGGAGAGCGGCAGCCGGCGCCGCAACGGCCGGGGTACCCGACGCGGCGGTCGCTCCCCCCGTTCGACGCCTCTCCAATTGTGCCTGGAGCTCCGCGTGAACGGGATCCTTGCCCAATCCCCAGTGATCCGGTTCCCATCCGCCCTGTTGCCACTTTGCTATGGTCTGGTCGAATAGTTTCACGTGCTTGGCCAGCACGCCCATGTCCTGGTTTACCTTCTCGCGCTGCTCCGGCGTCAGGTTTTCCCCGCAGAACTTGTTCACCTCGTTGACGGCATCGCCGTACCACTTGTTGAAGATGGGCCGGAGTCTTATCGTCCACCGCGCGACCATCTCGGGCGTCACCGGCTTCCTCTCGGTCCAGGTTTCGATGAACTCGCGAGCGACCGGCAGGATCTGCTCGGCGTTCTGGACGAAGAAGGTGAACGAGTTTC
Organism: uncultured Planctomycetales bacterium; assembly: GCA_964596165.1. Classification (GTDB taxonomy): domain Bacteria; phylum Planctomycetota; class Phycisphaerae; order UBA1845; family JAFGLZ01; genus CAYUQT01. The sequence continues at coordinate 23,395 of CAZQTW010000031.1, forward strand.
TGACGAACTGAGATCGCATCTTTTTCATCTGTTCGTCGTTCAGTCCGTAGCGTTCCTTGATCAACTCCCCCGCGACGTTCAGCCGTTTGTCGAACTCCCAGGGGGGGAGTTTGCTGACCTCGATGATCAGCCGTTTGCCGAATTGCTCCGCCTCGCCCGTGAGGTTGTTCAGCGAGACGATACTCTCCACGGCCTTCTCGATCTCCTTGGCGTGTTGGTCCCACGGGCCCGATCGCTGAACTCGAGCCGCCAGTTCGTTGGCTTCATTGAACATCTGCTGGAGACGATTGGGTTGACTGGTTGCGGGCGGGGTCGGTGCGGGAGGCGGCGGACCCTGAATCCGTCGGTTGAATCGATTGCCGCCGGGCGGTCCGCCCGGCGGAGGCGGGACATCCTGCGCAACCGCGAAGGATGCGATTTCGAACGTCAAGAACGAGACCGCAAACACAGGCCTTCTGAATCCGAGCATCGCGACAATCCTCACTCACGCGCCCGGTCCTATTCTATCCGCCGCAACGGTGAGTCTCCAGGCGCAACTTGTCGCAGCTTACGTCCAAGACTATGATCCGCGGATGAACACTCGTGGGGACCCCATCATGCCGTCCATCGTCATCTCGATGCTTGGCATCATCTTCGGTGCTCCGCCCGCAACCGCGACGCGCGATTCCGCCCCGAGAACCGCCGGCCTTGCGCCGATGCTCCGATTCTCCGACCAAACGGGCGGATGGGCCGGACTGCGGTTGGCGGACCCCCCTGTGGAGCTGCTTGCCGATTCCGCCGAACAAACACCCACGGCCACACTCCATGTCAAGGGGTGCGATGTGGCCGACGTCTGCAAGGGAAACACGTTCAGCCGCGTGCATTCAACACGGCAGGGACTGCTCGAAGTCACCCGGACCTCGCGGTCGGCTCAGTGGTCTTCACGTTCGATCTTCCGCGTGGACGAACGATGCGGTCGCATCACGCGACGCGTCGGGTGGACCTACACCGGCGATGACGCCGTCGAAGTATCCCGGGCCGTGTTGCGAGTGCCCCGCCTTCGATTCGACGGCGACCCGACGGGCTTCTGCCTCCTCCCGGCCGCTTGGCCGGCCCGGCCGACGACCTTCGCCGCCCTGCAACCGGGACGACGCACGTCCGAATCGAACTGGCTGACGGGGCAATCCGGCATCATGGTCGCCCACGCGCCCAAACTCGGCTTGTCCGTCTTCGTGGGACACGAGCTGTCGCTGGACGGCGCCATAGCCGGAATCGAGGAGGAGTCGGACGGGATCAACCTCTGTCACTACCTGAAGACGACCGGCCGAATCGTTTCGGGACAGACGTGGGATGTCGGCATCCAACACATCCAGATCGTTCGCGGCGACTGGCAGGCAACCCTGAGTGCCCTGGCGGACTTCAGCGAGTCGCTGGGCAACGGTCCGCCGCCGGACTCGCCGCAATGGCTGGATCGCTGCGTGGTTTACTCGTGCTATCCGCATGGCCCGATCGATGCAGGCTTCAACGCGGGCGGAGGCTTCGCCGGGTTGGAAAAGCAATTGGCGTACTTGGCCAAGCTCGGCGCCAACACGATATGGCTGAACCCGACGTATACCGAACCGCCGGGCATCTACACCATCCATGACCATCGCGCCGTCGCCGGAGCCCTGGGTACCGAAGAGGACCTGAAGCGGTTCGTCCGCAGCGCTCACACCCTCGGTCTGCGGGTCTGGCTGGACCTGGTTTCACACGGACCCGCTCAGGACAGCCCGGATGCCCGCAAGGCGCCGCCCGAGGCCTGGGCCCGCAATCGCGACGGCAGCCTCTGCATGAGTTGGGGCACCAATCTCACGGGCGACTACTCGCACCCCGCCTGGCAGACATACATGAGCGACGTCGCCGCTTACTGGGTCGAACGATTCGGCATCGACGGCTTCCGCCACGATTGCGGCTTCGGAAGCAGCGGTTTGAACTGGTCGCCCGATTCCCCGTACAGACCCAGTGCGGCCGCCCCGTTCGGCGGCGTGATGATGACCCAGGCCGTCCGCAATCGCATCCGGCGGATCCGTGCCGACGCCGCAGTGTTCTCGGAAACCGGCGGGCCGCTCTTCTTCCGGTCGGCGGACCTGATCTACGACTATCCCTTCTACCTCGCATGCCGCGAGCTGACATACGGCACCACGATCGAACAGTGGATCCCTCGCATGCGCCGTTGGCTGCAGCTCTATCAGGCCACGTACCCCCGCCGCACCCTCCGCGGTCTGGTTCGGTTCGTCGAGAACCACGATACGGTTCGGGCAACCCGGTTCTTCGGCGTCGGACCGGCTCAGGCCCTGACCGCCCTGGCGATCTTTTGCCGCGGCACACCCATGCTCTACCAGGAACAGGAGATCGGCTTCGGACCGGTGCTTCGCGACTGGCTCGCGCTTCGAAACCGCCTGCCCGAACTTCACCTGGGCTCAGCCGACTATGAAGCCGTTCATAGTTCGGATCCGGGCGTCCTGCCCATCCTGCGACGGACGGATACGGCGGCGGCGGTGGCGGCCGTCAACCTGTCGGGCCGAACGGTGCAAACCACGCTGTCCTGGCCGGCGGAGATCGCCGAAGCCCTGCCGGTCATCCAATCGATCGAGACGGGACGATCGATATCCACGGGCCGCAATGGCTGCACCGTCACCATTCCGGCTTACAGGACAATCGTTCTGGCATTGCGGACCACGCCGGCCGACGGGATCGGTTCACGACAGTCGGCATCCTCGGCCACGTCCACGTCGCCTCCCGTCACGACCCTCGTGGCAGGCGAATCCTTTCGCCCACTGACCGGCGGACAAACCGAATATCGTATCACATTGCACCCGGCCACGGACTGGTATGTCGAGACGGCCGAGGGTGTCCTCGCCGACGAGTTCGTGGAGCGCCACCGCCCCGGTCCGTTTCCCACCCGCGAACCCTGTTGGAGGCCATTGGGGTTCGGACTCTGGGACACGACTCGATGGGCCGCGATCGGCTTCCGCTCGGCCGACGGACGAGCGGTGCGGATCGGTCGAATCGACGTCCCCCGCCTGGTTGATGCGCGGATTGAGGACGCCTCGAACGTTGGACGAGATGTCCAAGTCGTTCTTGTGACCCATGACAGGGGCGATCGGCCGTACGAGATCAGCGATGGCCTATCGTCAAACCGTTCGGCCATCTTCCACCCTTGCCAGGGGGTGCCTGAACCGGCACAGTCTCCGTCGGCTGCGTTACAAGAGAATGCCTCCGCAAACCGCCCCCCATCCCTCTTTGGCAAGGAAGGCAGTAGAATCGACCCCCTTTCTGCGCAGCGGAGTGGTGGACCTCTGACAAACGTGGATCCCTTCTATGTCATGCTTGAGAACGCTCACTACCGACTTCGACTCGCCCGCCGGCATGGCGGAACGATCGCCGCACTCGAGCTGGGCAACACCGAGCTGCCGCATGTCGACGCTGCCGAAGTGTCGTCCGACCTTTACAGCGATTGGGGCCTCTACGCCAAAGGACGTTACGCCGGCACGCGCGAAGAACCAAAACCGAGGCTGACCCTTCACAAAGCGGATGGCCGTTGCGAGGTGACATTCACGGGAAGACTCAAGGGCAGTTCCTGGAACGGCGTTCAGCAGGGCCATCCGCTCGAACCGCCCACTCGATACCGCCTCGCATATCAGGTGAATGACTCGCCTGTGGTGCTCCTGACCTTCGGGCTTACCGGTGAAGTCGACCGACCGGCGACCGGCGCATTCTTCGCGCTTCGGTGGAGGATTTGCGGCGTGCGGTCCTGGTCGGTGGCCACGGGGGGAAAGCAAACCTCCGGACGGCCGGGTGAACGAACCGGTCAACGGGTCTTCGAATCCGCCCTGCTCACCGTCGCGGATGCTGAGTGGACGATCTCGCTTCACACCTCGGCCGGCCGCATCATACTCCGTCGGCACAGCCGCGCCGTCGTCCAGCCCGCCAATACGTTCCTTCTCGACCATGGTCCGGACACGATGGATCTGTTCGTGGCTTTGCTGAACGGAAACCCCGTCGATCTGAAGGCGGACAAGGAGTATGCCACGACCGTCGAGCTGGTGCTGAATCCGCACACGGCGCACTGACGCGTCGCGCGCCCGGCAGATCGAAACGCGGGACTCGCGGTGCGGCGGTCGGGTGTCAACTGTCGCGGAATGGGGTCTTGGGTTTGGAGGTTACGGTCCCCCAAGCACGTACGGCATTAGGCTCGGGGCGGAATCGCACTCACCCTTCCGTAGGTCTGATCGTCGCCGGCCGTCGGCGGGAATTGTCGAACGTACGACGTCCTATAACGAATCGCCCGCCACACGGAAACCGCAGCAATTCGTTGGGCTCGGCTTGCTGGGAGCGCTGCGGGTTGCATAGGATATGTAGCATCCTATCGCGCGTCGAAGGGCGGGCGCGCCGACATACGGCAAGGGGTGAGGAAGATATATGAATCGCTGGGCGCTCGTCGTCATCGCTCTTGGAACAGGACTGTCGGCGTTCGGGCAGGAAGCACCCGCGGATCCGGTCTTGCCGAGCAGCTTCAGCCTGAGGCCGGACTATGTGACCCCCGTCAGGAACCAGGGTTCCTGCGGAAGCTGTTGGGCCTTTGCCACGTACGGGGCGCTCGAGAGCGCGATTCTAAAGGCCGGTGGCCCGGCGATGGACTTTTCTGAGAATCATCTGAAGAACTACCACGGTTTCGATTCGGGTCCCTGCGACGGCGGAAGCATCGCCCAAAGCATCGCTTACATGAGCCGACTGGACGGGCCCGTAGCCGAGGCCGACGATCCCTATCACCCCTATGACGACCGGCCGTCGCCCGGCGGGCCGCGTCGGGCCTTTCTGACCGACGTCACCATCTGGACCACGCCCACGGACATGAAAACCGCAATCATGACCATCGGCGCGCTGGATACGTCGATGCTGTGGGACTCAAAGTATTACAGAAAGTCCGACTACACCTACTACTGCCCGACCACAGGCAGCTTCGACCATGAAGTAACCATCGTCGGCTGGGACGATCTGAAGGTGACGGCCGGCGGAGTCGGGGCGTGGCTGGTCAAGAACAGCTGGGGCACGAGTTGGGGCAACGGGGGTTACTTCTGGCTTTCGTACGCCGACGCCATGGGAGGTAAGTTCGGCGCATCCTTCGAAGCGGACCTCAACGACGAGATCACCGGCGTTCACTACTACGACTACTATGGCCGCATGCTGCTATTCGACAGCCCGTACGCGATGAACGTCTTTCGAACCGATGGCCCGGAGCAGTTGGGTGCCGTCGGACTCTGGAGCGTCCAGGACGGGGCAAGCTATGAGCTGAGGATCTATGACACCTTCGCCGACGGTTCGCCCAGCGGACTGCGCGCCTCGAAAACCGGTACGATCGACAAGATGGGCTACCACGTGATCGACCTTGACGCGTCGATCTCATTCGGACCGGACGACGACTTTGCCGTGTGGCTGAAGTTCACCGATGCCGGCGATACGCCTCAGGCCTTTGACTGCCGAATACCGACGTTCAGTTCGAACTGTGTGGCCAATCCGGGTGAGAGCTTCTACAGCTACGACGGGATCGGCTGGACCGACTTCTACACGTACAACAACACGGCCAACTTCTGCATCAAGGCCTTCATGGTGCCCGAGCCGAGCACGATCGGGCTGCTCGCCTGGGGGTGTCTGATGCTGGCGAGGCGGCGGGGACGATAGCGGGTCCCCCGTCGTTTCACCCGGAAGCCCGCCCGGCTCGGAACGACATCCGGATTCACATCCCGACACCCTGGCACGGCCACAGGCCGTACCGGCCCGGCTCTGTTTGCAGGCAGATCCACTCCGTGAGACCTACCAATCGGTGCTGACATTCGGATAGGCCCGGATCAGGGCATCCGGCGTCAGGATGCAGAGTCCTTCCAGTTGCGCGGTGGCGACAATGACGCGGTCGCACGGATCATTGTGAAGCAACGGAAGACTGCCCGAACGGATGAAGATCTGGGAAGTGACCGGAAGCTCGTTGATTCCGTGATGCTCCAATACCTGCGCGACCCACTCCTGAGGCTCCAGGGGCAATTGCAGGGCTCCGCGGCGGCTCTTCACGGCGATCTCAAAGGCGGTGATGGACGAGATGAACAGTGAATCGGCGCGCTCGCGGATGAGATCTTTTGCCCGCATGCTGAGCCGAGCCTGATCCGCAGCCAGCCACAACAGCGTGCAGGTGTCCAGAAGGAGCATCTATCGGGCCTCCTCTGACCAGTCGGTCTCGCTGAGTGGTTGAGTGGGGTCTTCTCGGAAGTGGACTCCGGACAGCTTGGGGCTGGTTCGAAGCGGATCGGCGGCGCGAGCAACAGGGCGAAGGTCGGCGATCGGTTTGCCGTTTCGACAGATTCGCACCCATTCGCCGCGCTCTTCGACGGCGGCCAGCAGGGCTGAGAGTTTGGTTTTTGCCTCGTGTGTGTTGACGCTGATCATGGTTGATTCCTCGATCATATCATCGGTACAATAACTTAGTCTAGTTTAGTTTAGTACCTTACTACCTGGAAGGCAAGCCGATAAGTGCTGACAGATGTGGCGGCGTGTGAAACACACCCTACAACACCCCCTCACGGTCGTAGCGCTGATTCGGACCGGTCGCTTGCGCGACGCGGCTCTGTATGAGCGATTGACCCCGCTGAGGACAGCTCGACTGAGCTCGCCGAAGTCAGCGGGGCTCGGCGCGCGACGCGGCTTTCCTGTCTGCACCGGGGCACGTGACGAGAGCCGAGACCTCTCCCAACCACTCCTCAATAAGGAGGGGAGAAACGGCCCCCCTACTTTACCGGGAGGGTCAGCCATATTGTCGGCAGATCGGCGCCGACGGGGACGGCGGTGCCCTCCTGGTGTGGCCAGCCGGTGGCGCTGGTGTACGGTCCGACGTCGATCCACGACGAGCCCCGGCGGCCATCGGTCAGCGCAAACCTCAAGCAGAAGTTGCGGACCTTCATGAAGTCGCCGCCGGGGTTCTTGATCACCAGCCGGTTCGTCGGGCCGATCGTCCTGATCGCTTCGGATGACAGCGCGACCTTGCCGGACGCCCACTCCGTATCGGAGTTGGACAGCGGCGTCGAGCCGATCTTCACATCGTTGAAGTAGATGAAGGACTCGTACTGGCCGCCGTTAACGCCGGCGTGGTCGAGCGTGACCTCGGCGGAGGCGATCTTGCCCAGGTCGGCGACGGGGAGGTCGTTCAGCGGCTCGGGCGGCGGCAGGAAGGCCAGGCCGGGCTTGTCGCTTTGGATCTCGACGGCCATCACCTGATCGGCCAGCACGATTCGAGGCTGGCCCCAGCAGGACCAGTCGGAGTTGGAATCGTTCGCCGGGCCGACGTCGGAGATCAGCTTGATCGTGACCCGCTTGCCCGCGAAGGGTGACAGGTCCACCTTGTGAGTGGCCCACCGCTCGCGAACGGCATACTGTCGGGCGAACACCTCCGTCGGCTTGTCGCCGTCGATCACGATCACCTTGAACAGACATCCGTCGGTGGTGGTCGAGCCGTCGCGGAAGCCGACGGCGAATTCGAGCTGCGGCCTGCCCTGGGGCAGATCGACCGGGGTGGCCGCGAAGGCATAACCCACACCTCGCATGTATGGTGGGTGCATGAATATCGACGGCATCGGTAGGCCACCGACGCGCTCCTCGCTCATCAGAACCGCCGCGCCGCTGCCCTCGGGGTTGACGGCCTGCTCAACGCCGCCGCGGACGCACTCACCCGAGGCCATCTCCGAGGTCTTCGCGAGTTCGGCGACGACCCACTGCGTGGGCCGGGTTCGCAGATAGCGGGTCGCTTCACTCCGATGAGGACCATATTGGGCGCGCAGATTGACGGACTCCACCACCGGGCGGTCGGGCAGGGTGAGGGCCCATGTCAGCGTCCGGGACTCGCCTGGGCGCAGGTTGATCGTGGTTGCCGAAGGCTCGACACGCCAGCCCTGCGGGATGGCCAGGCTGACGGTCGTGTCCGCCGCATCGGGCAGGTGGCTCTTCACCGTCGTCCGCAACGGCCACGGTCGGCCGGAAACGAGGGGTTGATCCCCGGATTCAAACGTCAGGTCGAACGCCGGAACCGCCGTCATGTCGACCCAGCGTTCACCGAGATCTGTCTCGCCAGCGCCCTTGAGTCGAAGCCTGAACCAACAGCGTTCATAAGGCTTCTGATCAGCCGGCAACTTCAGATTGAACGTCGTGCAGAATCGCCCCAGCGCACTCTCTGCTGCGACCTTGAACTCTCCGATTGCGTGCTGAAGGCCGCTCGACGACACGCGCTCGATCGTCAACGTCCATGGGTTCCCGAAATGGGATGTGAGTCTCAGTCCTCCGGAGGCGGACGTGCCGGCTATCAGTTCTGTTCGCGGCAGCGTGATCCGCCACGCGACTGAGTCAGGCAGTTCCTCCGGACCAGGCCGTCCGCGGTTCTGTTGACCGGCCTCAGGACGCGCCGGCTCGTTGACCAGCCGATACTTGATGGCTCCCTTGACGGGCATGACGGTAACTTCAGCCGGACCGTGGCGAACCGGTGCGACGCCGATCTGTTTGCCTGATTTGTCGTGGGCCGTCGCGCTGAATCGGTAGCTCCTCTTGCAGCCGAGCCAGTCGGTCGACACCGTGACCTCCTCACACTTGGTGGCCGGAATGATCCGCCAGGCCGCCTTGCCGTCGTGTTTGACCGAGACCGCACCGCGGGCCGCGATCATTGGCGTGCGGACGATCTGGTCGCGGGAGTCGAGATACAAGTAGTCGCGGCACTGAACAAGCTCGTGTCGCGTGTCGCCGACGATTGCCGAGTAGGCCAGGATGTCGTCCGGCTTGCGCGCGACGAAACCATACGAAGGCAGGCGGTAGTCCTTGCCATCGACACGCACGACCCACTCATGCTCGGGGCTCAGATTCGCCCAGACCTCCAGGCCGTTCTCGTAAAGGATGTTACTCTGCCGTCGTTTGTAGGCGTCGGTAATCAGGGCCGTCGAGCTGTCGACGATCTTGCCGCCGTCGAAGTAGCCGATGCGTTTGACCGGCACCATCGTATACCGCTGCTGAAGCGCCTGGAGCAGAAAGTACGACTTGAGCGTGCCGTCGAGGCCCCAGTCGTCGGCCAGGAAACCGATGTGTCCGAACACGATCGTGCTGGTGTGGAACTTGTCGAAGTAGGGGCTGAGCCGCGAGCGGTCCTTGGTCCAGTCACCCCGCTCGCCGTAGTACATGCTCGGCATGCCCATGCCGAAGTCGGTCATCAGCGGGTGCATCTTGAGCAGGTCGAAATCGACGATCGGCTCGATCCGATGACCGGTTCCATAGGGAACCATCTGGCCGTAATTGCCGTCCACGATGCCGGCGTAGAACCACTGGTGACAGCCTTCACTAAAGACGGGTCCGTGGTGCGCCTTGCTCTCGTTCCACAGCAGGCGGGCGAAGGCATTGAACTGCGTGCGGAACATGCCCGCGCCGGGCGTCCGGGCGTCGTAGTCGGTTCGCCCCCAGGGCGTGTACGCGGTGTGGACGTCGCAGTACTGGGCGTTCGTGCCGAACTTCTCGTGGATTCGCGGGGCGTAGTAGGCCTCCTTCTCGGCGGCCCGCAGTGGCTTGAGGGCGTAGCAGCGTGGCCAGGCGCGCTGCCAGGTGCCGTCGGGGTTCAGGCAGACGTCGTCCTCGTTCCAGTTCGAGTTGACGGGGGCGAAATCAACGTAGTTCGTGTAGGTGCCGAAGCGATAGCCTAGGCCGCGGAGCCACTTGCTGTATTCGATCAGACCCTGGTCACCGATTCGCGGCGCGGCCCGCAGGCGCATCGTGAAGCTCTCGCCGCCGTCGCGCCAACCGACCTCATGATGACACGCGATGAACTTGTCGATGCCGTAGGCCTTGTACCGCGCCAGCATCTCGCGCATCGGCTCACCGATGTTCCGCCAAAGATACTCGCGGGCGATTTCGCCGGTATCGCACCGGGGGTTGGGGATGTTCGGCAGGACTTCGTGGAAGTCACGGCTGACGTTGATGAACAGCCGATCACGGAGGTCGTTTCGCTTGCCGTCGGTCTTCTTCTCGTAGAAGGCGCCGCCGTTGTAGGCAATCGCCTCCTTGTCCGAGATCCGCGGGGCGCCGTAGAGCGAGGACGCATCGGAGTTGTAGTAATCGATCAGTGAAAGAAGAAAAACCGGCTCGTCCTTGCCGGCCGAGCAAATGACCCTGGGCCAGTCCATGCCGTATGTCAGATAGGGGATATAGATCGCCTTGGGCTTGTCGAGTCCCTTGGCCACGCCGATGTCGAACCGGGTGGCCAGCCCGCCGGCGGCGGTGACGTCTACGATGAGCGATTTCTGCTTGATGCTGAGTTGGTAAGTGTATCTGGCCGATGCCCGGCCGGCGACAAGCTCCCATTCGGCCATCATCACTCGGGCGTCACCCTTCTGCGAGATCAGACGGGTGGCCACCCCGTCCGCCCCCGGCCGGACGACCTTGCCGCCGAGGTCGAACTCGATTCCGCCGCTCCAACAGGGGTGAAATGTCTGCCCGCCCGCCTCAACGGTGATGTCGCTCAGCAGGCCGGTCTTGGGTTCATAGCGGTAACGGATCGTCTGGCCCGCATCAATGGCCGCCAACTCGGTGGTGCCGTCGTTCGATTTCAACTCGTTGGTGACTTTGTCCTTGCACGTCGGCAGGATCGTGTCTGGCGTCGTCGGCCAGGGGAGCTTAGCCGGCAGCGATTCAAACTTCAGCGGCTTGTACTGGATTTCGTAGAAGCTCAGTGCGTCGAAGTAAAGGCGGGCCGGCTTCGTGCTGGAGCACCCGGACACATCAATGCCCTCGAACCGGATCGGGTACTCAATCACGTCGTCGGCATTGCCGCTGAGCTTGTGATACGTGCCTGGCTGGCCGGACGGGCCGACCAGTTGACCGTGAAGAACGAACCAGTAGTCGAAGTCAACCGTACCCAGATCGACGGCGTAGGATTCGTCCTTGGCGTCGCGGATCAGGACGTGAATTTGCGTTCGGGCCGTCTCGGGCGGATCGATCCAGCCCCAGTTGTTGCCGCGGACCCAGAGGTTGATACCCGTCGGCTTGCCGGGCAGCGTGATCGGCTGAGGCGGGGCGATGACGAACGCACTGACCGGCGACGCGCCCGAATAGACGGCCTTGGCCGAATACTCGCCGAAACAGAATTCCTGTTTCGAGCGGTAGAGCTTCGCCTGCGCCCCGTCGCGGCTGCGGACCTCCCAGCCCGTAAGGTCTTCGAAGTCGGCGAGTTGTGGGTGTTCGGGCTGCGTCCGGTTGGCCCAGTCGAGTTCGTAGGGCCGCTTGCCGACGGGGGCGTTGGGTTCGTCGGTGTTCGAGGCCGGCAGGGTTGTCGGTGGAGCGGGGTTAGCGGACAGGGCAACGAGTACGAGTGTGACCGCTTGCATGGACTCACCTTTCAAGAGTGTCTTGCCTGCATAGGGAATCGCGGCTTAGGTTAGGCACATCGGCTGCGAAATCAAGCGGTGGAAGGGCTGACTACAATTCCGTATACTGATATGTAGTCATTCGGGAGGTATACGCCATGAGTGATTCCTGTACCGTAAGAATCGGGCGGCGAGCACATCGGAAGTTGAAGGTGTTGGCCAAGAGTTCGGGGGATTCGCTGACCGAAGCGCTGGACAAAGCCATTGAGGCCTATCGCCGGGAGCGATTCCTCGACGAAGCCAACGCGGCTTATGCCGCCCTCAAGAAGAACAAGGCCGGTTGGCGACAGGAACAAACGGAGCGACGGGAATGGGACGCGACGATGACTGACGGTCTGGAGGATTCTTGACCATGCCCGAACCATCTCGGGGTGAAATATGGACGGTCAACCTGGCTCCCACAGTCGGACACGAACGGACGGGCAGTCGACCCGCCTTGATCCTTTCGGTTGATCGGTTCAATCACGGGCCGGCCGGCCTAGTCGTCGTCCTTCCGCTGACGAGCAAGGCCAAAGGCATACCTTTCCATGTGCAAGTGTCTCCGCCAGAGGCAGGCCTAAAGCGACCGAGTCTCGTCAAGTGCGAGGATGTCCGTTCGGTGTCCAAGGAGAGGCTCGGCCGACGATGGGGCAGGGTATCGGCACAGACCATGGCCGCAATCGAGGATCGTGTTCGCATACTTCTCGGGCTCTGAAAGAAGATGGTGAGTCCGCGGCGTGTGATACACACCTGGATATGCCCTCCTGATCTTGCGCGCGGGCGCGGAGATCGCTGAAGAAAAAGAAACAAAGACCATTCTCTCTGCAGGCTCTGCGCCTCCGCGCGAGTCCTCTCGGACAACATTCGGCGCCGGTCCGCTCCCTCACGGCTCTGATTGGACAGACGGCGACAGGCACCCTCGTGTTCTTCATCCAACGGCTGGCTGTCCCGAAGGGGCGGGAGCCCCCCTCCGTCTTGCCGGCGTTCCCCACAAGATCTGACATGACGCGACTTCCCATTCGATGGACGATTATGGTACTTACAGTGTGCGGAGATCGACGAGCGGCATCGGCCTTCAGGAGTCGCACATGTTGAAGTCACCGGCGGTAAGGGGTCTTGTCCTTGTCATCGTGTTCTTGTGGGCGGCCGGGGTGTCCGCGGCCGACGGGTTGTGGGCCAAGGGCAACACGCACACCCACACGACCATCAGCGACGGCAACGCGTCGCCCGAGGAGGTGGTGCAATGGTACAAGGACCACGGATACCAGTTCCTCGTGCTATCGGATCACGACCGGATGGCGCCCCTCGACTTCTTCGAGAAGAACAGCGATGCGAACTTCATCTTGATCCCCGGCGTCGAGCTGTCGGTCCTTCGCCACAAAGGCAACGCGTCCATCCACCTCAATGCGATCGGCAATCGGACTCCCTCCAAGTCGATCGTTAGGACGAAGGCCGGCGAGGCGTTGGCGGAAAACATCGATCAAATTCGAAAGGCGGGGGCGATTCCCCAGGTCAACCACCCGTCCTTCCACCTTAACGACCGCGGTGCCGCGAACGTGCTGATCGGTACCCTGTTGATGGAAACCTACAATCACAGCTCGCGGTCGGACGAAATGGGATCGATGCATCAGCCCATCTTCGAGGCGGCGTGGGACGTTGCACTGACGGCCGGAAAGCGGGTCTACGGCGTGGCGGCCGACGACACGCATGATTACAAGACGTTCGGTCCGAAGCGCGCCAATCCCGGCGGCGGGTGGGTTATGGTCCGCGTCGTCAAGCTGACGCAGGAGGAGATCTTCAAGAGCCTGTTGGCCGGTGAGTTCTACTCGTCAACAGGAGTGGAGTTGGAGCGTCATGAGTTCGACGGTCAGTGCATTCGCGTCGGCGTAAAGCCGAAACCGGGCGTCACGTACACGATCTGGTTCATCGGTCGCGGTGGCATGCCGCTGAACAAGGTGACCGGTCCGACGGCCGAGTACCGTCTGAAGGGCAATCCGTTGGAAGCGTACGTCCGCGTGCGGATAGACGCCAGCGACGGCACGAAGGCCTGGACGCAACCCGTCTGGCCCGGCGGGGTCCCGAAGTAACCGCACAATCAGAGGATTCAACGCAAAGACGCCAAGACGCAAAAGGCGAGGGCGGACGACGCGCTTTCGGCGCACGGCGCTCCTTCTCCCCTTGGTAAGGGAGGAAGGTGCGTCACGACACACCTACATCCTCCGATCCGAGTTAACCCACAGACTGTCTCGTTGTTCGCGTTCACTTCCCGTAGAACCAGTCGACTCCCACACGGAGCAGGTGCAGGCCATCGCGTTGGTGATAGACGATCAGCGCGATGTCGTCCACGAACGTCAGACTCGGATAGCCGTAGTCGTTGTCCGGCTCGCCGGCCAAGACGCGTTGGTTTGTCCAGGTCTGGCCGTCGTCCTTGGAGAGAATCGCCGCGAACGGCGTCCGCCGTCTCGGGGGATTTTTCGGCCCCCCGATGCATCGGAGCAGGAGCAGATCGCCCGTCTTGGGGATCCGCTTGACGTTCAGCGCCGAGGTGCTGTACGGCGGTAGGGGCAGATCCTTGACCTGCTCGCCCTTCGACCACGTCTGGCCACGATCGGTGGAATATGCGCGGCCGACAAACCGGCTGTAGCTCCGCGTCAGCATCATGACGCGACCGTCCTTGAGCTCGACGACATGGGGTTCTTGCGCCTCGATCGGTAGCATGTTGACCTCGTTGGTGCTGCGGTTCCACTTATAGCCGTTGTCGTCGGACCAGGCAGTGTAGCTCACGTAGCCGCCATGATCGCCCTTGTCGGACCGCACCTGCGTCTCGGCCGGCACCAGGATCCGCCCGCCGGAAAGCTGGATCGGCTTGTCGTTGTGCACGAGGTGATACCCCCACTGAGGCGTGAGGATGAGCTGATCGCCCCACGTTTTCCCGTCGTCGATCGAGCGGCGGTAGTAGGTGTGGCCATAGAGGGGCTCTTCGCCGGGCGAGTAGATGTAGGTCAGGAGGAGGTGTCCGTTCGCCAGCCGCAGGAAGCTGGGGTGGCAGTAGTAGTCCTTGCCGGGTCGCACGGGCGGAGGAACGAGGATGAACTCGTCGCCCCACGTCTTGCCCTTGTCCGAGGAATAGCGGGCGCCGATCGCGCCATCCTCGGCGCCGTTGGGCAAGAAATGCGTGTAGGCGAGCAGGAGGCGGCCGTCCTTAAGAACCTCGACGTCACCCGGCATCCCGCGATAGCCGTATTCCTTCTTGGGTAGCCTGACGACGTGCACGTCCTCACAGAGCGGCTGTGCCGTTTGATCGGCTGTGGCCTGGGCGGCTTGCGCGGATCGTACGGCAGAGGCATGTTGCAGTTTGAACCCGAGGGGGTCGCCCGCCGTGACGACCGCCACAGCCAGCGTGACCAATAGCAATTTCACATTCGCTCGGCTCGTCATCGTGGTCATGTGACTACCTCGTGATTGTGATGGTCGGATGTGGCAGATCATAACCCTGCCGGTGCCGTGGGCAAGCCGGGCGTGAGTGGCGCTGTGTAGTTCCGACCTACGGTGCGTGTCTTGACGCACCCCCTGTGGCTGGATTCATATCTCGTTAGTCATTACGTGAGGTGAAAGGATGATGATGAGCCGTTGTCGAGTTGCCGTGCTGCTGGGCTGCGCTTCAATTCTGGTCCCGCTTGCGTGCATACCGCCGGCGTCCGATCCATTGTGCGCAACGATATCGCCCTCCCCCGGCGAAGAAAGCTCGCTCTGGTACCACACGCGCGGCGATACGAAGCTCGACCTGGCAACCGGCGTGGCCACCGACGCCGAGGGGAACGTCTATCTGGGGGCCCACCAGCAAGGCCCCGCTGAGATTTACACGGACATGGTGGTCTACAAGTTCGCGCCCGACGGGACGGAACTCTGGAAGACCCGTTGGGGCGGCGAGTTCCAGGAGAAGGCCTTCATCGTGGCAATGGCCGGAGGCACGGTCTATGTCGGAGGGCTGCAGAACACGAGCATGCAGCCGACCGACGCCCACATGGCCGTCATCGCACTGGATGCGAACGACGGGCACCTGCTGTGGGAATTCACCTGGGGCCAGGGCTTCGGCTACCAGGAGGTCAACGGCCTCGTGGTCGACGGGGATTCGATCTATGTATCGGGTTGGACGACCGGCCGGACAACCGGCGTCGATCTGGCGATTCTCAAGCTCGACCTTGCCGGTAACCTCGCGTGGGCCCAGACCTGGGGCGGGGCGGGCTGGGACCAGGCCGACGGCCAGATGGTCGTGGTCGACGACGCGATCTATATCTCGGGGCGGTATAACGCCAAGAACTATCTCATCGGCGGCAAGGCGCTGCTGGCCAAGTTCTCGAAGGCGACGGGCCAATACATTGCGCACAAGATGTGTGGCGGGACGGTCTTCAACGATGCCCTGGGTATGACGAGCGATGGAACGTCCCTGTATGTTGTCGGCCTGACGATCGTGAGCAACGGCGGCGGACAGATCTTCCTGCGGAAGTACGACAAGCAACTGAATCTGATCTGGCAGCGCCTGTGGGGCGGCCGAGGCGGCGAGTCGTCGCGGGCGGTGGCCGTCGATGTCGACGGTGATATCCTCGTGGCCGGCCACACGGATAGCTGCGGCAGCGGCGCCAACGATGTCGTACTTCTGCGATACAGCCCCGACGGCAACCTCCGGTGGGCGCGGCTCTGGGGCGGACCGGGCATCGATTCGGTAGGGGGGATCGCCCTGTACGGCGACTATGCCTACGTGGCCGGCGAGACCTTCAGCTTCGGGGCGGGGCAGAACGACGCCCTTCTCATCAGGGCGAACTGCCGAACGGGGGCGTTTCCGGCGGCGGAGTGACCCATCGGGCAAGGTAGGAAAGGTCGTCGACCAGAGGTGGTCTTGAAGCCATTCGTGGGTGCCACGGGCAGCGTGCTGCCAGCGCAGATGTGGCAGGAGACCGGGCAAACACGGGCGGACAAGCCGCCCGTGGCACTCTCCACGAGAATCTTGAAACCATCCGTATCAGTTTGTCTTCTTGAGTAATCCCGCGATCTGTCTACAGGCGCGATAGGCGGTGAGCTGCTTATCTTCAAAGATCGCCGCCTCCACATCCCGCCAGTCCATGGCTACCTGTACCGACCCGGGCAGCTCCTTTACGTCGTGGATCTTCTCCCGAATGTCGGGCGGATTCCGCCGTTCCTTCTGGGTAAGGCGGACCAGGTAGATCGCCTCCAGGCCGTTCTCCTGATAGGCAAGCACGTCGGACTTCTTGTTGCCGATCCCTACGCCCCTGCCGATGAAGTCCCGGCGGATTCGGGCAAGTGACTGGCTCTTGTACCTTCGGTTTCCGGTGAGCAATTCCTCCGTCTCGGCCAAGAGCACCGGCCCGTTGGGGAATCGATGCTTGCGCAGCCAGTCCTTGGTCTTGGGACCGAGGTACTCCGACCGGCTGGTCAGATAGATGACCGTCCACCGTTCCGCTATACGGTTCATGACGCGAGGAGAATGGTTCATGGGCGGCGGATCCCCGGTGAGCACCCTTCTGAAGCCGGAATCCACCAGTGTTTTGTCCAGGTCCACGACGCAGAGTGCCGCATCGGCGGGACGAGCGGCCAGCAGCAGCTGAGTCTGAACGGACGATGCCGGCTTGTCCAGCGGCTGGTACCGGGCAACGAACTCGTAGTCGCCGACCTTCTCCGGCCTGAACGTGAATGAGGCCTCTCCTTCGTGGTCGGTCCTGCCCTCGGCGAGCAGCTGGTCCTTGTGAAAGATGCGGATCGGCGCATCTTCGACTTCGTGGGAGATCGAGACTTTCACCAGCTTGACCGTCATACGGACTTCCCGGCCGGGCAGACAGAGGGCGTCCTGACCCATGAAGAGGTACTTTCCGTCGGCGCCCAGTGCTTCGCGAAGGTGCGCGCATCCGGCACTCATCATCGCACCAGCCGTCAACGAGACGACGGCGGCGATCCGAAGGGGCAGACCTGATGCCGAGACGGGCAATGGCAAGACTGTTGACGCCCTCACACGGAACTCCTTGAACGGCCGTTACACCAGTGTAGCGAAAAACCATCTCCAAAACTTCGAGTAATGCATTTCACTTCGCCGCGGGGACCGGGCATTGGATGGCTTGGGCTCGGGTACGCCATGTCCGGGTGCTCGCGCACCACGGCTCTGATCCGTCTCTTCTTCGACCCCAACGCATCTCTCGCGCCCGGGGCTTCCACGACCTCGGCGGGTAGTGACACGGGCAGCCCGGAGCCCTTATCATGACGGGGTCCTGTCCAAGCGAAGGAGTTTGCTTATGGCAATGACACGTCGGGAATTCGTCAGGCGTTCGGCGGCCGCCGGTGCGGTCGCGGCGTTTCCGTTTGCGACCAGTTCGCGCGTGCTGGGGGCCAATGACGAGATCCGCGTCGGCGTCGTCGGCCTGGGAAATCGTGGCGTGGGCGCACACATCCCGCTGTTCGGCAGACAGAAGGGTGTGCGGATCGCGGCGATCTGCGATCCCGACCAGGAGCGCCTCGACAAGGCCGCCGCACAGGTCGAGAAGAGTTACAAGTACAAAGCGGCGCCGTTCGTCGACATGCGCAAGATGCTCGAGATGAAAGATCTCGACGTCGTGTGCATCGCCACCATGCAGTACTGGCACTCGCTGCAGGTGATCTGGGCCTGCCAGGCCGGCAAACACATCTACTGCGAAAAGCCGCTGGCCCACTTCATCTGGGAAGGCCGCCAGATGGTCAACGCCGCCCGGAAGTACAACCGCTTGGTGGAGGTCGGCCTCCAGAGCCGCTCGACCCAGAACGTCTACGACACGATGGCCTACATCAAGGCGGGCCACCTAGGCAAAATCACGTACATCACGTGCTTCGCCAACAAGCCGCGAGTCCCGATCGGCAAGCGGACCGAACCGCTGCCCATCCCGCCGACGCTCGATTACGAGTTGTGGTGCGGCCCGGCCAAGAAGGATCCAATCTATCGCGACCGCATCCAGTACGATTGCAGCTTCACATGGGACAAGGGCGACGGCGAGTCGTGCAACCAAGGCGTGCATGAGATCGACGTGGCCCGCTGGCTGATGGGCTACAATCAGCTCCCGAGGCGCGTCATCAGCCTCGGCGGGCGCTTCGTGTTCAACGATGCGGGCGACGTGCCCAACACGCAGATCATCTACTACGACTATCCTAACGTGCCGATCCTGTACGAGGTTCACAATATGACCCGGGCCAAGGGGTCTAAGGACGCCCCCGATTTCCTCGGCGTCCGTACGGACATCTGCGTCCATTGCGAGGGCGGCACCGTGATGATGCGGAATGGGATCGTCCGCGACAAGGACGGCAAGGAGATCAAGCGGTTCCAGGGCGGCGAGACTCACTTCGAGAACTTCATCAAGGCCGTCCGTAGCGGCAAGAAGGAGGACCTGCACGCCGACGTCCTCGAAGGGCACATCTCGACGGCCATCTGTCACGCCGGAAACGTCTCGTATCGGCTGGGCAAGACGGCCACCGTCGATGAGATGAAGGCCGCGGTGAAGGAGGCTCCGCTCTTCGCGGACATGCTCGACCGGATGCTGGTACACCTGAAGGCCCACGAGGTCGACGTGGACGCCCGGACGGTCACGCTGGGCCCGTGGCTGGAATGCGATCCGCAGAACGAGTGCTTCAAGGACAACGCCGAGGCCAACACGATCGTCAAGGGCTTCTACCGCGAGCCGTGGCTCGTGCCGGAAGTGAGGGTGTGAGGGGCGGGCCGGGAGCAAGACATGATGATCGGATTCGCACGTCGCGGAATGGTGGAATCGCGTGCCGAGTGCGTCCGGTTTTGGCAGGTTGGCTTGGTTTTGTGCGCTCCTATGCGTCATGGGATGTGACCCTCCCATAACCATGGATGTGTATCAGGCACACGCCCAAGGGTACGAGAGCATGGTCGCGGCTCAGGCCACGCGTATCGGGACTCCAGACGATCCGGAAAGCACGGGCGAATACCTGGGCTGGCCGCTGGTCAGATTCCAAGATCGTGATGGTTCCGTATGGGAACTCCACATGACTGAGAAGTACCCGAAGACCTGGGGAGTCTGGGTGTAGAAACCTGGAGCAAAGCCCCGGCGAGTGCCCTTTGTGATCGCGGATAGGAGACTGATTGGCGACTCGTGTCCGAGCTGGCCGCCAGTCGATCTGGACCAAGCCAGTAGAAGAGGAAACTAGGCCCACGTTCAAGCTCCTGCTTCACGCCGAGCCGTCACACCTGTCGCTCACAACGTCCGACGATCAAAGTATCAAGAGATGCCGTCCGCATGTGACGTGGCGATACCTCGGCGAATCCGCCTGGCGACAGGAACTCTTCTCGCCGTTTGTCGGCTTGAAGACCGAGCAGCACCGGCTCTCGTTCGAAACAAAGGCCGGACCGCTCCGCGCGTCGATCACCATCGGACCCCAGGTGCCGGATGCCTGGGAATTCAGCGGCATGCTCACGAACGACGGCGACAAGCCCATCGAACTGGCCCGCTTTCACTACCTCCACGGCACGATCGACAAGAAGTACGGCTTGCTGAAGGAATTCGGCAGGCTGATACGGCACGGCGAACACACGAAGCCGGAGCGCGCATTTCTGGAAGAGTTCTGGGCGAGCATGTCCGTGCGATGGCCACGACTGGCCGAGCCGATCCACGACACGGCTGACTGGGCCGTCGCGGTCGACGTCGGCGCACTGCTCACCGCATGGAATGAGCCCGGCTGGGTCTGCGGGTGCATCGGGCCCGGGACCGCGTTCGGCGAGGTCGGCCTGCAGACGATGCCCGACGAGCCGACGTTCTACATGGGCATTCTGCTGGACAATATCGCAATCGATCCCGGCGAGGCGCGGGCGCTGGAACACGCCATCGTACACTATGGCGACCTCCAGGACGGTTTGCACTTCTGGGCCGAGCAGTGCGCCCGCCTGCATCCCAAGGCACGCGTCCCGGCACCGATGGTCGGCTACTGCTCGTGGTATCAGGTGGGCCTGTACAACTGGGCGAACGAGGCACGCCTGATTCGCGTTGCGCTGAACGACGTCGGGTTGAATCCGGACATCCGCTGGCGCCTGGCGGCATCGCGTCACACACCGAGTGTCCGGCTTGTGGACAACTGCCTGATTGTCGACAACCAGCCGCCGCACAGCCTGCGGATCGCGCAGTTGACGGCGGAGTAGGTGATGCCAGCTCACTGACGCAGCTTCTCGCTGCCCCCGCAGGTTGTTCCCTAACCCTCGAAACGATAAGCTGTGATTACGTAGGAGAAGGCTCCATGGTCCGGCAGATCGTTGAACCAAGGCGAGGCATCAACATGGGCAGGCTCGTCGTCGATGTAATCGTTGAAAACGTCGAAGACGTTCGAAGAGCACAGCGAGGCGAGATCCGCCCGGACCAAGTCCGCCGACAGGCGATACAGGCCTTGGTGGACACGGGGGCCACGTTTCTCTGCCTGCCGGAACCGCTCATCCGACAGCTCGGCCTCCCGTTCAACCGACAGCGCGAGGCCCGGACGATCACCGGACCGATCGTTATGCGCATCTATGGGGGCGCTCGGATTACGGTGAACGATCGTGATTGCGACGACGAAGTGATGGCCTTGCCGGAAGGCCGCCAGCCCCTGCTCGGCCAAATACCCCTGGAGAAAATGGACTGGTGGGTAGACCTGACGAATCAGAAACTCGTCGGCAACCCCGAGCACGACGGACAGTGGATGGCCGAGGTCTACTGAACGCGCTTCCCTGATGGGCAAGGCTTGCCCAAACCCGCGACCAGCGCTGCTTTTCTACCTGCGTGGGTCATCAACGCCGTCGGTGGGTGGCCGCCGCCCCAGACGTATGCCGACAAGAACCACGAAGCCCACCCCGAATGATAGAGCGAACACCAGAAGCACTCGGAGAGGCCGCTCTGCGAACTTCAGATAGTATGTCGCAGCGCATTCCGTCGGCTCCCGGAAGCATCATGTCGGTGCGTCGGGCGGCCCGCCCGAGACAAGGGTGCCCACGTTCGTCCGGCTCATCCCGTGGCCAGCCAGCGGGCGAGGAGGATCAGGATGCCGGTCAGTGCGAGCATGATGACGGTGACCCAGACGAAGCCGACTTTGGCGTCGCGGCCCGGTACGGCGATCTCCAGATCGGAGCCGGGGAACAGCTTCGGGTACGACTCGGCGACTTCCGCGACGGCCGGCTCCGATTCGGGCTCCTCGAACGTCCCGGTTCCGGGGATCTCGACGAGCCCGGCCGCACGCAATCGATCCTCCTGGCCGATGGGCGTGTTGAGCAAAAGGTAGAAACGATCGAGCCGCCCCTTCGGCTCGGCAGGCGTGAGCCAACTGACGATCACGCCGCCCAGTATCCCCATGGCCATGTACGACGCGACCAGCTTGGGAAGGCCGGCGTCACCCGTCCATCGCAGGTAATGTTGCGCAAACAACATGGTTCCCAGCGCCACCAGGAAGCTGGCGGCCGCTCCGTAGCGATTCGCCCGCCGCCAACAGACGGCCATGAAGAACGAAATGCCCATCAGCGGCACGGTCTTGAACGTGAACCGCATCGCCTCCGGGACGTCGGTGTAGAGGTATGAGAGCGGGATCACGATCAATGCAAAGACGACCGAGGTCATCCGGCTGATCAGCACCAGGTGCCGCTCGCCGGCGTGCTGCGGAAAGAGCCTCTTGTGAATGCTGTTCGTGTAGATGCCGGCGAAGGAGACCATGAAGACGGCCAGGTTGTCCATGATGGAGGCGAAGACGCAGGCGATCATCAGCCCCGCGAACCCCGAAGGAAGCAGCTCGCGTGCCATCGTTCCAAAGGCGTGATCGGGGTCGATCTTGCCGGCGCCGAACATGGCGATGGCCATCACACCGGTGAGCGCCCAGGGGATCGTCATCAGCCGCTTGAGGACCATGCCGCCGATGAACCCGACGCGGCTGTCCATTTCGCTCCTGGCCGCTCCGACGTTGGCCATGATGTGCGGCTGCACGACCATGCTCAGCAGCGAGTTGATCGACATCATGATGACCCACCAGAGGGTCATGTCCTTCTGGAGCACCAATCGAAAGGCGGCCTGCGGATCGGGCAGGGCCGCCTGGAATCCGTCGAGCCCGCCGATCCGATGCCAGAAGAACGGGACGAGCAGCACCGACATGACGATGGTCAGCAGACCCTGGATGAAGTCATTCCAGACGGCCGCGATCAATCCCCCCGCGACGCTGTAGAAGAAGGCCATCACCGCGATGACGGGAATCAGCACCTTCCACGACACGCTCTTGCCCAATAGCGACTCGACCAGCCGGGCGGTGCCATAGAGTCCGACGGTGCTGAACGCAACCAGAATGAAAAGGGCAAAAGCGGCGTAAAGCAGCGTGAAGCCGGTCCCGAAGCGACGTTCGAAGAAGTCGGCGGTCGTCATCACGCGGGCGCGGCGGAAGATCGGCGCCAGGAGCCAGTAGATAGGCAGCGTGAAGACGTTCATCCCCTGGTACCAGTAGCCGGCCAGGCCCACCTTGTACGATTGGGCCGCGACTCCCACGGCCGAGTCGGCGTGCGTGCCAGCCCCGAAGGCGAAGAAGATCGTCATGAGCTTGCCGAACCGGCGCCCGCCCATGATGAAGTCTTCACGGTTGCGGACGAGCCGCGTGGCCACTATCCCAACGGTGGCGATGACCACGAAGTAGGCGAGCAAGACGAGGAGATCCGGCACGGTCAGGCCATACATGCGATTGCTCCTCCCAGGTGTGCCGGGCATGATCGCCGATACGCCAGGGTCCTGGCAACCTCCGAACGGGTCACTGGAGGAACACAGGTGCCCCCCAGCCCAACAGAGCCGGATCGCGCAAGCGACCGGACAGAGAAGGACCAGCATGTGGGCAACCGGCCGGTGTACCAGCCATCGCATGATGTCGGTTCGGGCATGCTATGTCCGGGTGCTTGCGCACCACGGCTCTGATCGGGCCGTTGCGCGCACCAGATCCGTCACGCACGCGTCGAACGGATCGGCGGGCCGGGCCTCTGTCGAACCGGGTCATGAGCGAACGGGATGCCCGCTGGGCGCCCCGGAGTTCGCGGTCGGGCTCGAGGGCATCGTGGGACGAACGCTCAGCCCCAAGCGGGCAGGCCGCAAGGCGAAAGGCACATCGAAATAGGTATGGTGTCCCCTGATTTAACAGCTGACGAATCATCAGGAGATGGAAGGAGCGGGACAATCCTCGTGTGGACCACAGATCATCGCACCAAGAGAAAGGATGCGGCCGGAACCGCAATCGTGTGATCTCCGATTGAACCCTCGGTCTGTTGCGTAATGACGAGGCCGAATGGTGCGCTGTAATGTTCCTTACCGCAGAACGAGTTGATCCCGGCGAAATCGTCACCCTTTGGACCACCCCGGCGGTACTTCACCTCGACCGGAATGCGCTGCGTTCCGATTGTCAAAACAAAGTCGATTTCGGGCTCCCGTTCGCGCGATGGGAACCATGCAATATCCAAACCCGGAATGCCGCGAAGATAGTACCCCAGCACGCTCTCAATCAAGTGCCCAGCGGCGCCGCAAACCGCCTCTGAGGCGTTCGCAAGTGATGCCGGAGCCAACGGAATCGTTTCCTGAAGCACACCGTTGCGAACGAAATGGTCACACAGGCACAACTTGGCTGAGCTTTTCTGCCTCTTCTGAAGCATCTCCAGCGGAGGAATCGCGTGGACGAGCATCGAGTCCGTGAGAAACTGGATGGCCTCGTTGACTTTGGCATCCGTCACAGCCGTCTGGAGTACGGCACCGATTTCCTGCGCCAAGGCTCTGGGACGCACATGCTGACCTGCATACCGACAGATCCGGCGAAAAGTCTCACGCAAGAATTGCGGATCGATGGCCGGCGTGTGCGGCCGATGGGCTGCATCGAACTCGATCGTCTTTGTGACTACCTCCCCGACAATCTGCTGGCGGATAAGGTTGATATCCGACACTGCAGCCGTATGGCAGATCGGGTACCCTCCCAACGCGGAGAAGTAGCCAAACGTCTTGTCACGAATTCGGGTATGTCTTCGGCCGAACGCTACCAGATCAAGCCAAAACTCCTTATTCTTCCAGTCTTCGAGGCTTGATTCGGGCGCAAATGTAGGCAACTCTCGAAGACCGCGTATACCCGCTATTTCGCCCAGGCGAAGGGGGCCAAGCTCAATCGGCGTCATGCGACCGGCAAGGCTGTCGCGCCCCCGGGCTATCCGAAGGGCTGAGCTTCCTGTGACGAAAGTCCTTGCGCTAACATGATCCACTAGCGCCTTGAGTTGGTCTGACCAACTCGTCAGGTTCTGAAGCTCGTCGAACAGCAAATAGACCACATCACCGCGACGCGCAAGCGCATTAACAGTCTCGTGGAGAACGTTGTCCTCGTACCAGCGAACGATGGCGTCCACTGGATTCTTTAGCACGCCCAGCCCGGGTACTTCATCGAACTGAACACGGAGGATTCTCTGCGGCCCTACACGCTCGATCAGCAGCAAGTGTTCGATGACCTGTTCTTGAATGGTACTCTTGCCCACACGCCGTGGGCCACGGATGACTACGACTGGCGCAATGTCGGCCTTGAGCCGGGACAGCACTTCCTTAAAAGCCCATCGCTTGAATCGCTTCACTTCCCTCGTCGGTTGCGCCTTCCACCACGGATTCGTTCGCTCCAAGAACTGGACCAGCTCCGCGGGCAGGCCACCGAGCGGGGCGGTTTCAAACAGGGGTTTGGGCTTGCGTGAGAGCTTGGCCACACGGGATACAACTCGCCAAAACTCGTGCTTGGTCAGTCTGCGGCCAGTCAGCTTGCCAAACCTTCTGTGCAATTCGTCGAACTGAGCGGTGTACGGCAAGTGGTCGCGGTCCCCGATGCCGTCAGGAAACAGCCGCAGAATCTCCAGTTGCTGTTCCTCGGTCAGTCGCGGCGTGCCAGGAGCCCTCTTCTTGCCCGTCTTCTTCGCCAAGCCGCCGCCTTTCCCGATGCTCGATAGCATCCGCCAGAATTCGGAGTCCGTAACTTGGCGCCCCCCCCTCTTCTCGAAGCGCGTCTTCATGCGGGCGAACTCATCCGAATAGGGCAACGCGTCTCTGGGCAGCGAGCACTCATCCAGCAGCTTTATGATCGTTGCCCTGACATCTTCGGCGTACTTGATGTTTCTAGACCTAGTGACAGCGAAAGCACACCTCCTTTGCCACAACCTGCCGGAATCCAAGCCGTGCCTCACGATTGCCTGGCAGTTGCCAAAAAGTATACCTAGTCCGTGTGCGAGATGTCACGAACCAAGACATCCAGGTTGCATCATCAAGCGGTTGCTCAACCTGCTTCCGGAGTGCCGTTTCCCATGCGGTGGACGACAATCGCAATGGCCCCACAGGGCTGGTGATTGTCCGTTGCGAATCAACTACTCCACGCCTTCAGCCGAAGAGACGCCAGGGTTGGGGTTGATAGTCGGGCTGCGTGATACGGCGGAGCCATAAGCCATATTCGGCGTTGAAGCCCTCCAGGTCGTCGGTGATGTAGGCGCGGAAGAGGGCCTCGCCCCGGCTGATCGCCCGGCCGCCCGCCCGTGGGTTGGTGACGATCTGCGCCTCGATGGCCTGACGCATCGCGTCGGTACCCAGCTCCAGGCGGAGCCGCGCGAATCGCTCGACGTACTTGCCGCCGGCCCCGTGAATCATGAACGCCACCAGCGACCACGCCTGAGCATAGTAGGTCTCCACACGCTGAACCGGCTCGCGGACAATCTTGCCGGCGTCCGTCGCAAGGATGTCCTCGAGCTTGAAGAGCGATCCGTTCGTCAAGGCCCGCCGGACGGAATTCATG
The DNA here is from genome assembly GCA_964596165.1 of uncultured Planctomycetales bacterium. Lineage (GTDB taxonomy): Bacteria > Planctomycetota > Phycisphaerae > UBA1845 > JAFGLZ01 > CAYUQT01. The sequence goes on from CAZQTW010000031.1 coordinate 49,659, forward strand.
CGAAAGCGATTGACGCCGGGCGTGAACACGGGCGTGTCTTCCTGCCACTCGTGCCCCTCGCAGTAACAGGCCAACCCCTCGTTGAGCCATGCGGGAATACCCGCGTTCGGAAAGCGGCGGAAGACGTACATGTGCAGGCCTTCGTGCGCGATCACGGCGAAGGTGGTATAGCGCCGAATGTAGTACACGACCGTGCCGCCCGGCTCGGCATAGCCTCCGGACCGGATCCGCAAATAAACGTTTGCCGCCCTCGGTGAGAACTGCTTGGTGAATTGTTCCCACTCATTTCGCGTGCGAAAGACATACAAATTGCTCGGTTCATCGTTGGAATCGCCCGTCGGCAAGAGTTTGGTATATAGTTGGTGCGCGGTCTCCATGAACTTCGGCAGGACCTTGATCATCGTCTCGTCATTGATCGTCGCATGGATACGATAGTGGGGTGTGATCAGCAGCGTGCCCGGGGTGTGTCCGAACGACCACGATTGGGTGTCAACGGAAAAGTCCGGTGTCGTGGGCGTCAGCGGATGCTGACAGCCCGCCAGCAAGGTAAACCCGGCCAAGAGCGACAGCCCTCGCGATGGAAGAAAAAACCGCCGAGCCCCTTTCTGGATTCTGCTTCCCGAATTCCCAATCCCCGTTGGCAGGTCTTCCGCGGCCTTTGGGTGGATCTCTGCGATGGGTACGGTTCTCATGCTCATTTGCCTGCAAAACACCGAGCCGGCTCGACCACCCGGATCGTAGAGCAATACGATCCGTGGGTCAATTCGCGGCCGAGTCTTGCGAAGCCCACGGCGGCCCTTGATAATGCCAGGAGGACCATCCCATGGGCGTAGCCACGAGCCGTTCTGAGAGGGCGACATATTTGAGCATGCCATTGGAGGGGATTCGAATACTGGACTTGTCCCGGCTGCTACCGGGGCCATTCGCCACGATGATCCTTGCCGATCTGGGCGCCGACGTGATCCGTGTGGAAAGCACCGACGGGGGCGACCGCATGCGGTACGTACCGCCGCGTGTCGCGGGGCTCAGTGCCCACTTTATGGCCATCAACCGAAACAAGCGGTCGGTGGCGGTGAACCTCAAGGACCCGAGAGGGCGGCAGATCCTGTTCAAACTCGTGCGGACGGCCGACGTCATGGTCGAGGGCTTCAAGCCCGGGACAGTGGATCGTTTGGGCGTGAGCTACGACACGATCCGAGGCATTAAGCCTGACATCATCTATTGTTCAATATCGGGTTATGGTCAGACGGGTCCGTATCGCGACCGCGCCGGGCACGACATCAACTACATGGGTCTCGGCGCCGCATTGGACCTGATGACCGACCCCGGCGTCAAACCGCGCATCCCCGGCCTGTTCCTGGGCGATCTTACGGCGGCGCTCTATGCCGTGATCGGCATCACGTCCGCCGTCGTTCAGCGACAGCGGACCGGACAAGGGCAATACATCGACGTCGGCATGCTGGACGGATTGATGGGTCTGCAAACGTATTTGTCCGCCCGGCACCTGATCGCCGGTCTGCCCGCCGAGCACGGCACGACGGGTATGACCGATGCCGGTCCGGCCTATCAGGTCTTTGAATGCCGGGACGGGAAATACGTCACCTTCGCGCCGTTGGAACCGCGGTTCTGGGAGAATTTCTGCAAGGCAATCGAGCGCCCGGACCTGCTCGAACGCCACTGGGATCCCTCGATCGTGCCGGACATCGAGGCGATGTTCGCCCAACGCACCCAGGCCGAATGGGTCGCGCTCTCCGAACGGCATGACTTCTGCTGCGAGCCTGTGTTATCATTGGGGCAGGCCCTGGAGCATCCTCAGGTAACAGCCCGCGGGATGATCGTGGAGACGGACGATCCGACGGTGGGACGCATTCGTCAGGTTGCCTCCGCGATCCGCTTCGGCGAGGTCCGCGGCGAGGTGCGGCGGGCGGCCCCTTTGGCGGGGGAACACACCGTTGACATCCTCAGAGAAGCCGGCGTCTCGGGTGAGGAGATCGACCGCCTGGTGGCCGGGGGAGTCTTGGCTGTAACGGAGCGACTATCGAAGTGACTCAGGTTCGCACACCCCGATCCGCGTCGTCCGACGCCGCCGGCGGTTTCGACGGACGAGCGTGTCTGCCCGCCGCCGCGATGGCGATCAGCGGTAATGAGGCCGCCGCGTGGGCGGCGCGCTACGCCCGCGTCCAGGTCATCAGCGCCTACCCCATCACGCCGCAAACCACCGTCGTCGAGAAGCTGGGCGAATGGTCGGACAACAAGGAAATGCCCGTCGAATACATCCGGGTGGAGAGCGAACACTCGGTCATGTCGGCCCTCGTCGGCGCCAGTCTGGCCGGCGCGCGAACGTTTACCGCCACCAGCGGGCAGGGCCTGCTCTACATGAACGAGCCCGTCCACTGGGCGGCCGGCGCACGCCTCCCCATCGTCAACGTCTGTGTCGGACGCGGCATCGCGCCTCCCTGGAACATCTGGGCCGACCATCACGACAGCCTCTCCATCCGCGACAGCGGCTGGATGATCTGCTACGCGGCGAATCACCAGGAAATCTTCGACAGCGTCCTGATGGCGTTCCGGATCTGCGAGGACGAGCGCGTCTTCCTGCCGATGCTGGTGTGCCACGAAGGATTCACCCAGTCGCACACCGTCGGCCCGGTTGAAATGCCCGATCAGAGCCGAGTCGACGCATACCTGCCCGTGGTGCCGCCCGAGGGCTGGCCGCACACGTTCATGGATCCCTCGCGGCCGACGTCGCACGGGCTGCTGAACATGCCCGACAGCGGATTCTTTTACGAGATCCGACGTAATATCGAACGGGCACACGAACGCGCTCGCGGCGTCATCCGAGAGGCCGTCGCCGAATTCGAGAAGGCGTTCGGTCGCCGGTACGGAGGACTCATCGAGGAATACCGGATGGAAGGGGCGGAGGTGGCGATAGTGGCCATCGGCACGCTCGCCGATCAGGCGAAGCAGTGCGTCGACATCTGCCGCGACCGTGGGCTGCCGATCGGCGCGGTCAAGATGCGGTTTGTCCGCCCGTTTCCCATCGCCGAGATGCGAGAGCTGGCGCAACGCGTCAAGGTCATCGCCGTGATGGAGCGGTCGATCGACTTCGGCATGCGCGGCGGCATTGTGGCGGGTGATGTTCGTTCGGCTATTCAGGGATGCGGCTCCGCACAGGTGCTTCCCGTGATCGCCGGACTGGGCGGGCGCGACGTCTCACCCGAGGAACAGATCGCCGCCGCCGAGACGGCACTCGAGATCTCGCAAAGCGGCCGACGGACGGACGACGTCTTGTGGCTGGGCCTGAAGGAATAGCGATGCCCGAACAGGTCGAAACGGAACTGACGCCCCGGGCTCTGGCGACCACGGCGTACAAAGAGCTCTGGTTGAAGGGCAACAGTACGTGCCCGGGCTGCGGACTGTCGCTGGCGCTGCGGTGGACGCTCAAAGCGCTCGGGCCGAACACGTGCGTGGTCGCGCCGGCGTCGTGCACGAACGTCGTGATCGGGCTCTATCCCAGGGCGGCATCGGCGGTGCCGTTCACCAACATGGTCTTCGCCGGTGGCGCCGCCGCCGCCTCCGGCGTCAAGGCCGCTCTCCGGGCCCGTGGTCAAACCGAGACCCAGGTTCTCGTCTGGGCGGGTGACGGCGGAACGTTCGACATCGGCATCCAATCCTTGAGCGGGGCGGCCGCGCGCGGCGACGCCCTCATCGACGTCTGCTACGCCAACGACGCCTCCATGCACACCGGGACGCAACGAAGCGGCGGTACGCCCTTCGGGGCCATCACCACCACCACGCCCGCCGGTAAACAGGAGCACAAGAAGGACCTGATGGCCATCATGGAGGCCCACCACCTGGATTATCTCGCGACGGCATCGGCAGCCTATCCCGTCGACCTCTACCGCAAGATCAAGAAGGCGATGACCCATCGGGGCTTCAAGTTCATTCATATGATGATCCCGTGCCCGCCCGGCTGGCGGTTTCAGCCCAGGGACGCGATCAAGGTCGGTCGGCTGGCGGTCCAGAGCGGAATGTGGATCCTCTACGAGATCGAGCGCGGCGAGTTACGCCTGACGGGACCGAGCAAGGCCTTCGCCAAACCCGACGCCAAAATGAAGCCGCTGACCGAATACTTCAAGAGCCAGGGGCGATTCCGGCTGGCCGAGGGCCCGATCTACGATGAATTGGAGCGATGGGTCCGAAAGAACTGGCGGACGGTTCGGGCAAAGTTGAGTGAGACCGCATGAGTGCGAGTCGACTATTCGAGGTGCGTTGGCACGGTCGGGGCGGACAGGGTACGGTCACCGCTGCCCGTTTGCTCTGCACCGCCGCCTATCAGGGCGGGCGGGGGATGCGAGGCGTCCAAGCCATCCCCTTCTTCGGCGCCGAACGGCGGGGATCGCCTGTGCGAGCGTTCAACCGCATCAGCAGCGAGCCGGTACGACTCTGGTCGATGATCCGGCGGCCCGACGTAGTCGTGGTGATCGATCCACAGGCAATGGTCCGTTCGCCCCAGGACATCCTCGAGGGCCTCAAGCCGGGCGGCCGATTGGTCGTCAATTGCGGTAATGAACCGCCGGACATCAACGGACGGACCGACCTGGAGGTCTGGACGGTCGACGCCACGGGCGTCTCGCTCGAACTCGGCCTTCAGGCCGGTGCCGATCTGATCCTGAACAGCCCGATGCTCGGCGCGCTGGCCCGCGCGGTCCCCGAGATGGTCACGCTCGACCAGGTCACGTCGGCCCTGAAAGCCGAATTCGGCCGTCGGGCGGAGCTGAACTGCAAGGCGGCGGAACTGGCCTACGAACGGTGCCGACGGAAGTAGCCGTCGGCGTTCAGCTCCAGGCCAATGGGCGATTAGCCGCGACAGCTCGAGCCCTTGCCCGATTGCGGCGGCCTGCCTCTGGCGGGCCGGACTCCGGCCGGCGAGGGCGTCGGCCGCCGCACACAAGTGTGAAACGCCACGGCTCACGGAGATCGGTGGATTCCGGGCGGACGGTTGACGAAAAAGACGAGGGGCGATGATGGCCAAGATTGAGAATCCCGACGAATACATGCGCGACCGCGCCTTCTATGAGCCGTGGCGCGAGGTGGATGAGACGACCGGCGCGAACGATCTCCCGGATGAGGCCGCTTCCGTGCCCGACCGGGCCTCCCTGGGGCCGACGGGCGATTGGCGCGTCACACGACCGGTCATGCCCAACGATCCCTCCCAGTGTTCACGCTGCTGCCAGTGCTGGATGATGTGCCCCGAGGGCGTGATCACACTCGATGACGACCGATTGCCCCACATCGATTACGAGTACTGCAAAGGCTGCATGATCTGCGCCGAGGTGTGCCCCCGTCACTGCATCACTGAAATCCGCGAAACCGAGAGCATCGGCGAGCAACCCCCTCCCATCCCCACACCGTAGGACTACACCGGCGGGTTCTCGCATTCCACGATCGGCTGTCTCCGCCGGCTCCATGGCCTCTCCGTGGCGGCCTGCGCCTCGCGGGTCGAAGTGTGGCCGCCGGGAACGCCGGCCGCTCGTCTAGAGCGTGAACCGCTCGGCCGAATCATGGCCGTTCGGTCTCAGGCTGTCGGTAAAAGCGATTGCTTAGGAAGCTCTCGGCGATCAGTAGGCCCAGCAGCGTCAAGGCCAGCCAGACGGACAGGTCGCGCGACGTCCCGCCCGCCATTCGTCCGCCCGTCAACGCATCCGGCTCGCGCATGACTTCGATTGTTCCCGGCGCAAAGCGGGATTCAATATCACTGGGGCTCAATCGATCCAATTGCGACTCGTCGGCCGGCGTATTGACGGAGTAGCCCAACTCGTCCGCCCGGGTCCCGCCGTCGGCCACGATGCGGTAGTGCCCGCACCGGTCCGTGATCGCCGCAACCGTGTCGACGGTCGCCTCAACGACAGCCGGCCACGATTGACGGCGCGTCGGAGAGGTAATCGTCATGGCACGGATCGAGGCCGCTTGTGAACTGGCGGCGGAACCCCGCACGAACAGCCGGGCCTCCTGGCCGATCCGCAAGTTGCTTGCCGGGGTCGTCTGGGGAAGCGATTCCGCGACCAGGGTGTTCAGCAAGACCAGAAGCGGACCGGCATCGACCGCCCAATCGCCCCAATCACGCTGCGGTGAAATCGCCAACACCACGGACGTGCCCCGTCCGACGCGGCGCACCACAATGGCCGGTGAACCGTCGCTGAGGCGCGCAATGACACTTCCGCCCCCCAACGGCGCGCCGAATCTCACGTAGCGCCGAACCGCCGGCTCGGAAAGCGACAGGCCGGTGCCGTCCTGGAACCGCCCAAGCAAAGCATGCGGCCTGTCCGGAGGGGCTATGTACACGGGTTCCAACGGGGCGACGACCTCGACGGGCAGCGCGGCCAGCACCGATTGACCCGCCTGGTAGCCCGCCGGATTCATCGCCGGACCCGGAACGACGATCAGCCAGCCGCCTGCCGTCACGTAATCGGCCAGCCCTGCGAAGGCCGACGGCGAGATGGACGGAACGTCGACCAGGAGAATCGCCGAGTAAGGCGGCGTATTCTTCAGACCGGCCAGTTCCCCTCCCGCGACTTGCGTGAGGCCGATCCGCCGGCGATCGGCCGGCAGGTCCGCCGGTGCGAGCATCGCCGACACCACGGCGGCCACCTCGCTGTCCGCGCCGGCAACCACCGCCACGGTCGGCGGCCGGCCCACATACACACTGAAGTACCGCACGTTGTCGATGTCCAGCGGGTCCTCAGGGTAGATCCGAATCTCGCCTTGGTGGAGCCCGGGCGCCAAGTCAACCAGCCGGACGACCTGCGAACCGACCTGACGCGGCTGGAACGTCAGCCCATCGAGGCGCCATCGCGGCTTTGCGTCGATCAACACTTCGGCGTCGCGCCGGCCGGCGCTCTGGCCGGCTTGGATGCCGAAACGGATCTGAACCGGCGTGCCCACGGGCACGGGGCGCTCGGGCACTGCCGGATCGAGCAGGGCAAAATTCGCGTTCGTTTCGACGCCCACGTCCACACAGAAGACCCGCACCTGATTCCGGCCGGCGAACGCCCCGGTGGGAGTGTCTCGCCAGGATTGTCGGGTCAGGTCGTTAAAGACGTAAATTTCGCGCGTATCGAGCGACCCTTCGCCCAGCAGTTCGTAGGCCCTCTCCAGCATCGGACCGACCGGACGATCGTGCTGACCGACTTCGAGCTGCTCGACCTGCGATCGGATATAGGGAATATCCGGACTGAGGCGCGCCAATCCCATCGGCGCCGAACCGGTCAGCATCGTCAGCCGCGAACCCGGCGGAAATCGCTGCTGGTCACGCAGCAGCCGGACGGCCAGCTCGCGGGCCTGCTCGAACCGACTGACGTTTTGACTCCGATAGTCCATGCTGGCCGAGTCGTCCATGCAGAAGACGGCCTCGACGGGCTTTCTCGTCGCCACGGGCAGAGCCGCCGATTCCAGCGTCGGACGCGCCAGCATCAGGACCAGCAGCAGGATCGCCAGCATGCGCAACAACAGCAACAGCAGTTGCTTCAGCCGGTGTCGTGCCTGTGTCTGCTGATGGGTCTTCAGGACGAATTGAAGCGTCGGTAGCGGGACGCGCTGCGGCTTGCTTCGCATCATCAGGTGGATCAGAACGGGGCCGAGCGCGGCCACCGCGCCCCACAACATCGCCGGGGCCGCGAATGTCACGGGACCCAGCATCCACTGTGCGATCACCGGAACGTCGACGGTGCCCGTAGACACGATGGCCCACCCTCATCCGTCAAACCCACGGCGCCATGCCGCCCGAAGCCGGCCGACGCATCTTCTCATACGCGTCTCCAAATGGCCAAGACGCGATCCAGACGCTCGCCCCGAACATACAGCCGATAGCCGTACCTGATGCCTTCGCCGTAGCCCATCCGCTGAATCTGCTTCAACTGCGGCGCGGTGATTCCTTCCAACGTCCGCGGCGTGACGTAGCATACGACGTGCCCACCCGACCTCACGAGCAACCGAGCCTCCCTCAGATTCGCCGGCGGCTCGTCAACCGCACGAAAGGAAACCGCATCAAAGCGCTCCGGAAGCGCGCTCAATTCATGAGCGCGAACACCCATCGCTCGCAGGTTCACGAGGCCAAGCTCGGCAATGACCTCGGCCAGGAACGTCGCCTTCTTCTGGGTACCGTCGATGGCCAGAATGGGCCAGCTCGGGCAGCAGATGGCCAGCGGAACGGACGGAAACCCTGCCCCGGTGCCGACATCCAGCAGCCGGATCGGATCGGAAAACACCTCCCGGGCCCATGGCACCAACGCCAACGAGTCGGCATAATGTTTGACGGCCGCCTCGGCCGGCGAGGTGATTCGCGTGAGATTCATCCGTCGGTTGATCTGAAGTACCAGGCCGAAGTGACGCCACATGAGATCGATCTGATCGTCGGACAGTGACAGGTCGAGCTCCCGGCACCCGGCGAGCAGGGCTTCAACAAAGTCGGCCTTTGTCGGATCCGTGTCGGGACCATGTGTCGCCATGGAGGCGATCATATCCCGGACGAAATGGCCTGACCACACTCCGGACAAGGAGGTTAAGTATTCATGGCTCGGATCGCCCCGTTTCGTGGCATACGATACGACGCCCGCCGGTTTCCCGACGGCGATCTGTCGTCGGTCATCGCACCCCCCTACGACGTGCTGGGGCAGTCGGATCGAGAGCGGCTGATCGCCGGGAGCGAACGCAACATCGTCGTCATCGATTTGCCCCACATGCCGCCGGGATTCGCCGGTCCGCCGGAGTCGTACGCCGGCGCCGCCAAGACGCTGAGTACGTGGATCGCCGACGGAACCTTGATCCGCGAGAACCGGCCCGCCCTGTATGTCTACCACCAGCGCTTCAACCACGGCGGCCGGCGCGTGACGCGAAAGATGTTCTTTGCCCGATTGCGGCTTGAGCCGTTCGGAACAGGGTCGGTCTTTCCGCACGAACAGACGTTCAGCGGCCCGAAAGAAGACCGCCTCATGTTGACCCGCGCAACGCAATGCAACCTGTCGCCGATCTTCGGACTCTACTCCGACGCCGCGAACGAGGTCTCGACCATCCTCGACATGTCCCGACGCGAGCCGACGTGCCATGGAGTACTCGAAGGCATCGAAAGCCGGATGTGGGTCGTTGACGACGCCGCGGTCATTGCACGCGTCACCAAGGCGATGGCCGACCGCGAAGTCTTCATCGCCGACGGCCACCACCGGTACGGTACGTCGCTCATGTATCGTGACGAAAGGGTCGCCAAGGAAGGACCATTTCCTGAGGAACACCCGGTCAACCACGTCCTCGTCGTCTTCTGCGCCATGGAAGACGACGGCCTGATCATCCTGCCCACGCACCGGCTGCTGGTGAACCTTTCCGCGGATCGGGTCCTGACGGCCTTGCAATCGGCTGAGGGCATCCGCGTCGAACCGACCCCGACCTCCCAAGACGCGTTGGACCCGCTCCCGCCGGGCCGGTTTCGACTCTACGACGGAAAGAAGGGCGAGGTCTGGACATTCCAGGCCGATGTAACCTCCGTGATGGAGCGATTGGCCCCCGATCGCTCCGAGGCGTGGCGGCGGCTCGATGTCGCCGTGCTGCAGCGATACCTAATCGACGAGGTCGTGCGACCGCTCGTGCCGAGCGGGCAGGAACTGGAGATCCGATACATCAAGGACACGCAGGACGGTCGGCGGCAGGCCCGCGAGAAAGGCGGGGTCCAATTGGAGTTGCCCGCCACGTCGCTGGCGGACATGCGCGACGTCTGCCGCGCCGGCGAGCTAATGCCCCAGAAAAGCACCTACTTCTACCCCAAGCCGGCGACGGGCATCATCATCAATCCATTGAGCGAATGACTCGCCTTGGGTGAATGTGCGTCCTGTGGCGCGCACGTTTGATAGAATCCTATCGATCAACTTGCCGAGGGTCCACGTGTATTGGTTTTTGCCCATCGTGTAGTCAGGCGGCAGGTGGAACGTATCTTCCAGGACGAGCCACGCCTCCGCGTTTCTCAGGTCCACGGTGGGATCGAAGAAGAGGATCTCGCAGGGATCTTCTGGTAGGTAGACGCGGTTCGGCCAGAAGAGGTATTCCTGGATGATGCCCGACACCGTATCTCGCACCCTAAGCCTCTCGGGATCTCGGCCCCAGACCTCCAGGCAATCGGCGGTCCTCATTTCAAGCTGCTTGCGGATATGTCGGATGGTTCGCGCACCCGGACCAAGCGGCGGCACAAGGAGGTCTAGAATTCACTCGACCGCACTTGCGCGGCTGAACCACTCGGGCCAATGGAGCGGATCCAATGTCATTGCACGGCCTCGGCCGGAAGAGGTGGGTTCCATAACGTCAGGTATCTTGTGGGCCTACCAAACCACTGGCACCAATTCGCTTGACTGTATCGACTGGTCGGCGGTGAGGATAGCGACGGGCTCGCCCAGCGCGGCAAGCTCCAGTGCGGTGGCCACGATCAGGCGATCGTGCATTTCCATGTCGCCTCGGATCGTAAGGTAGCGATCAAACACCTCACGATTGAAGAGCACAATGCTTATCCGCGGATCGGCGTCCACATCGGCCAGCAAGTCGGCAACCGAAGGGATGGAGGACCGGCCATGTTCCACTATCCAGCACGCCTCAGCCAAAACAATGATTGGAAGGAACAGCGCGGTTTCAGGGTCCTTCATGATCCCGCGTGCGCGGTCTTCAAGGCGAGGATTGCCCTCCAAGTGCCAGACCAGTGCGTGCGTGTCTACTACGTACTTAGCCGACATCGCTCTCGTCTTCACCATGCCACTCTGCAATCTTGAAATCCTCTTCTGTGGACATGCGCCCCATGTTCTTGTACTTGCCCCATTGGAGGTACTTGGGTTCGGTGGGGCCTCGACGATCCTGGATGAGGATGACGCGGACAGGGCCCTCTTGGATTCCTGTCGGTTGCTCGAGGAGCTCGATCATGCCCTTCTTGTAGATGCCCGCAATACCCGCCGGCATGGCCATACCTCCGGGCCAATCGATCAGGATAGGCCTCGTAAGATTCTCAAGCTATCCGATTATAGCATGAAAGCCTCTTCTGCGGCGCTACCAGCCAATCGCCACTTCCGTAGGTGCCGGGCCGCCCCCGTGCTGGACCAGGGCCGTCTTGCTGCCCGCGTCCCATTCGACCTTATCGCACGGTTTGCCGGCCACGGTGACCGACTTGGGCTCCGCCGGGAGGAGCAGCCGGGTGCTGATCTGGACCCCATCGATTCCGGTGGTTGTATAGCGGAGGCCGCTGGGGGCAGGTATCCAGGACTCGATCCTCCCGGCTGAGGCCAGGGCGAGCGGAGGCTGGCCGACCACCGCGTCCAGATCCAGTAGGAATGCCTGTTTGCCCGGGCTGATGACGACCTCGGCTCGAACCGGCAAGGCGGCGTTGAAGAGGTCGACGAACCGCCCCGTCAATCGCAGAGCGTCGTTGCTGACCGATTCGTCGATACACGCGGCGATGACATACGGGCCGCGTCGGAGCACCAAATTGTTATTATCTACGCATTTAGAACGTTCGCCGATGGCAAGGCGGACCTTTTCTGTTAAGATTTTAACGTTATCCGCAGACCGACTGAAGAACGCCGGATGCTTCCGGGAGATAATCACAAGCCCTTTGCCGCACTTGTGTTGCCCCTCTTCAGCTTGCCGGGGCAGTCCCAGCGATTCGAACAGGTGTTCGCTGGGGGCACCGTACGTCCGTGGGGGTCTGTTCCACCACTCGCGGACCCGGTTGAACGGGTCGGTGTCGGCTCCGACGTAGATGAGGGAGCCGCCCGCCTGGACCCACTGGGCCAGGGCCCAATGGACCGTCGGCGTCAGCGGCTTCATGTATTCGTAGCTTAGCAGAAGGACCTTGTATCCGTCGAGGTAGCCGGGGAATCGGGCAATGTTGTCGAGCTGCACCGGACGGACGGGAATCCCCCGCTTGAGCAACGGCAACGCCAGCCCGTAGAACGCCGACCACTGATGGACCTCGGCCGACGTCGCGCGGGTGGGGTCGTTCTTGTCCGGCGCAACGCCCTCCTTGAACGCCGGATTCGCCCGCTGGAACATCCCCGAATCGGCCAGCAGGATGCCGACGCCCTCGGTCGTCTCCTGCCAGCGGACCTGCTCCTGCTTCATGTCGCGAAGCTGGTTGAAGACGATCCCCAGAATTGTCGCGTAGTCCGGCGGAATGGGCTTGGCATCTTTGCTTCCATGCGGAAATCGGCCGTTAAACACACGGTTGGGCCACGGGCAGACCTCGTAGTACCACACCTCGGGATGGAGCAGCGAGGCGACCAACGTACACAGATAGTTTCGCCGATAGTCGTCCCAATCGTGGCGCGGGTTGTCCTCGACCGGGTCGTGCAGGTACCACATCCGCCGGTCGGTACCGCGGACCAGTTCCTGCATGATGCCGTATTCCAGGAACGCCGTCTCGAACGTCCGTTCCTTGTGCACGCCCTGGTAGACATTGGGCGTTCGGGCGGTGCCCGTCCAGATCTGGGCGATGTAGCCGTCGATGCCCGGCAGGTCGATCAGCGACGACTCGGGGCTCACGATCCGCCACTGCGTGTAGTTGATCAGGCTGTGTGTCGGGACGTAGAACCGCACCGGCCGGCCGTGCGTGGCCAGCGCGTATTCCTTCATCGCCGAGCAAAGCCGGTTGAGCGCCCGCTGGTAGAGGTAGTACTTGAGCTTGCTGGCGCGATACTGGGCGTCGCAACTGCTGTCGGGCCGCTGCCACGGCTCGTTGTAGTAGATCTGCCATTCGCGCTTGAACGCCTCGCTGTAGCCGCCGTCGGCCCAGAACTCCGGCTCTTCGAGATGGATCGCCACCGCGCCGGCGTCGATCGCACGCTTGATGCCGGCTTGGAGGTAGTCGCTGAACGAAACCGCCGGGACCATGTAGGGCACCGTCGGCCCGTGGTTGATCGGCTTGCCCGCCGCGTTGACCTGGCCTTCGTCCCAGTGCTTACGACCGTCGAACTTGCCGTCGAGGTAATCCTGGTAACCGCCCCAGGCGACGCCGGTCATGATCTGCGGGACATACCCGGCCTGGGTCCAGCGTTTGAGCCGATCACCAATGCCCGCGTCGACGCCGTAGGCCATCACAAAGTCGGTCCGCAAGTCGTATGTCGGCCCGTACGGCGCCGCTTCCTGAAAGCCGGTCCGCTCGAGCGAGCGGTCGGTGATGAGCATGGGCCGGGTTCGCGTGCCTGTCGAGCCGGCCGTTGCAGCAGAATCGGCCTCCTCCGCCCAAAGGTTCGTCCTCCCTGTCCCTGAAGCGACCGAGATCATTATCAGGTTGGCCAACCATCTGCTTGCGGTCATTGCGCGTCGCGCCTCCGAATGCTCCATGCCTCACCGGAATCCGGCCGATCCCCTTTGACGATCAAGAGGCATCCCCCCAAGAGCAGGGCCTTATCATAGCCGAAACCCCGCCGCAGTGGAGCCGCCCGGGCTCCCGTGGCTTCGCCGGACAAAACCCGGGCCAATTTACGGATAGCCAACGACCAATGCGCCGGGTACGATGCTCCGAGTGTTGGAGGCGCATCTTCGACCCGTGTGTGAGGTCAAGACGCCTCGAAAGCGGCCATAAAGGCGCGACCGATCATGGCCAAGTACTTCGCCCATCCCACAAGCATCGTCGATCAACCCGTCGACATCGGAGACGACACCAAGATCTGGCACTTCTGCCACATTTCGGCCGGCGTGGTCATCGGCCGCGGGTGTTCGTTCGGCCAGAATTGCTTCGTCGCCCCCGGCGTGCGGATCGGTCACAACGTGAAGGTCCAGAACAACGTGTCGATCTACGACGGCGTCGAACTCGAAGACGACGTCTTCTGCGGGCCAAGCATGGTCTTCACGAACGTGTTGAACCCGCGGAGCGCAGTGTCACGTAAGCACGAATATCGCAAAACCTTCGTCCGACGGGGCGCCACGATCGGCGCGAACGCCACGATCATCTGCGGTCACACCATCGGTCAATACGCCATGATCGGCGCCGGGGCCGTCGTATCGCACGATGTGCCCGATTTCGCCCTGGTGGTGGGCGTTCCCGGCCGCATCGTCGGTTGGATGAGTCGCAACGGCCGGCGTCTGACGTTCGACGGTGCCGGTGTCGCGGTTTGTCCGGCCACCGGTGAGCGGTACCGCAAGTCGGCCGATGGAAGGGTCACGCTGGAAGAAGGGCACCGATCGGACTGATCGGCGATTCGATCGGCAATCGACAAGGAGGTTCTTCGGAATATGACGTCGCCCGTCTCACACGTTCCACTGCTCGACTTGAAGGCGCAATACGCGACCATCCGGGACGAAGTACGGAAGGTCATCGACGAGGTCTGCGACAGCCAGGTCTTCATCCTCGGGCCCAAGGTGGCCGAATTCGAGAAGCAAATCGCCGACTACTGCGGCGTTCGCCATGCCGTCGGTCTGACCAGCGGCAGCGACGCCCTCCTCGTGGCGCTGATGGCGGCGGGCGTCGGCCCGGGTGATGAGGTGGTCACGACCCCCTTTACGTTCTTTGCCACGGCCGGTTGCGTCGCCCGCCTAGGGGCCAAGCCGGTGTTCGTCGACATCGAACCGGAATCGTTCAACATCCGGCCCGACCTGATCGAACGGGCCATCACAAAGCGCACCAAGGCGATCATACCCGTGGACCTTTTCGGGCAGTTGGCGGAACTGGAAACGATCGCGGCAATCGCGGCCAAACACGGACTGACTTTGATTGAAGATGCAGCCCAAAGCATCGGGGCGAGCCGGAACGGCCGAAAGGCCGGTCAGTTCGGCGGGATGTGCTGCTTCAGTTTCTTCCCGTCCAAGAACCTCGGGGCGTTCGGCGACGCGGGCATGATCGTCACCGACGATGCCGACCTCGCCGAGAAATGCACCATCCTCCGCGGCCACGGCGCCAAGCCCAAGTACTATCACAAGATCATCGGAGGGAACTTCCGCCTGGACGCCCTGCAGGCGGCCATTCTCAGCGTCAAACTCAAGTACCTCGACGGCTGGAGCGCCGCTCGAAGACGCAATGCGGAGCGGTACGGTGAACTGCTCGCGGGATGCAGCGTAGTGCTGCCGAAGGTCCGCCCGGGAAACGTCTCGATCTTCAACCAGTACACGATCCGTGCCGGCGACCGGCGCGACGCCTTGCGCGACCATCTCCAGCAGAAGAAAATCGGTTGCGAGATCTATTACCCGCTGCCGCTGCACGTGCAGGAGTGCTTCGCGTACTTGGGCGGCAAGCCAGGTGACTGCCCGGCCGCCGAAAAGGCCGCCCAGGAAGTCCTCTCGATTCCGGTCTACCCGGAACTCACGATCGAACAACAGCGGTACGTCGCGAACGCCATCCGCGACGTGTGCGGCTAGACGAACTCGGCTGAAGGTTTCTCTTGGACGGCCTCCTCACCTTGTGCATGCGGCCGATGCGGGTTAACCTGAACCACTGACCTGGCGGGGCTCGGATAGCAAGCCCCCTGTCTTGATTCCGCTACCCACGGGAGGTTGTCTCAGCACGTCATGCTTCACCGTTCGACTTGTTCTTGCCGGTTCGCAAGAGTCGCATTGTTGCCGGGGCTGTTGGCTTACGTGGTGGGGTGCAACGGGCAACAGTCCACCGGACACACGCCAGACGCCGTCGCCCCGGTTCCCGTCCTGGTGGCAACGGTAGTTCAGGCCGATGTTCCCGTCCGCGTCCGGACCATTGGATGGGTGGAGGGTTATGCCACGGTGACGGTCAAGGCACGCGTCGATGGCCAATTGACGGGCATCCACTTCGCCAAAGGTCAGGACGTCAAGGTGGGTGACCTGCTGTTCACGATCGATCCGCGCCCGTTCGAGGCGGCGGTCCGCCTGGCCGAGGCCAACCTCGCACGCGATAAGGCGCTGGCCGCCGATGCGGAGAAAGACGCTCGTTGGAAGGAGGATCTCTACAAGCAGGGCACCGCCGCCCAGCGCGAGGCCGATCAGAGCCGTGCGAACGCCGAGTCACTCAAGGCAACCGTGCAGGCCGATCAGGCGGCGCTCGATACGGCCAAGTTGAATCTCCAATACTGCACGATTCGTTCGCCGCTCAACGGTCGCGCCGGCGATCACCTGGTCGACGTCGGCAACATGGTCAAGGCCAACGAGACGTCGCTGGTGGTCATCGATCAGATTGAACCGATCTACGTCGCGTTCTCGGTACCTGAGATGCACTTGGCGGCCATCAAGACCCATATGGCCAGGGAACAGCTTCGGGTGGAGGCGGTGATCCCCGGCGATGAGGAAAGGGTCGAACGCGGTGTCCTAACGTTCCTCGACAACAAGGTCGACGTCGCCACGGGCACCATTCGACTGAAGGCGACGTTCGAGAATACGAATCATCGCCTCTGGCCGGGCCAGTACGTCAACGTGACGCTGGTGCTGGTCATGGAGCGGAATGTCTTGGTGGTACCGACGGAAGCGGTTCAGATCGGTCAGAAAGGCCAGTTCGTGTTCGTCTTGAAACCCGACCAGACGGTCGAGTACCGCGATGTCACCGTCGGCCGAACCGTCGACAACCGCACGGTCATCCCCCAGGGCCTCAAGGCGGGCGAAACGGTCGTCACGGACGGTCAACTGCGACTGGTTCCCGGCGCTAAGGCGGTGCCGAAGGAAAGACTGGCGGCCGGAAGCCCCACACACGTTCAGTCGTCGGCATCGAGCGCCGCGGCGAAGCCGTCGGGATCGAAGATGCCTTCAACAACACCCTCGGGATCTCAGCCCGTTTCGAACGAGACGAGAAGATGAACGTCTCCGCACCCTTCATTCATCGTCCGGTAATGACCACGCTGGTGATGTCGGCCATCGTGATCTTTGGCGTGATGGCGTACCGCTCGCTGCCGGTAAGCGATCTGCCCAACGTCGACTTCCCGACGATTCAGGTCAACGCCTCCCTGCCGGGGGCGAATCCGGAAACGATGGCCTCGTCGGTGGCGACGCCTCTCGAACGAGAGTTCTCAACGATCGCCGGCCTTGACTCGATGAACTCGACGAGTCTATTGGGCGCCACCCAAATCACGCTTCAGTTCGCTCTGGATAGGAACATCGATGCGGCCGCACAAGATGTCCAGGCGGCGATATCGCGCGCATCAAGGCAACTGCCGAGAGACATGCCCAGCCCGCCGTCGTACAAGAAGGTCAACCCGGCCGATCAACCGATTCTTTATCTGTCGATGACGTCGCCGACGCTGCCGATGTACACGCTGGACGAATACGCGGAGACCAACGTCGCCCAACGGATCTCGATGATCAGCGGCGTGGCACAGGTCATGGTCTTCGGATCACAGAAGTACGCGGTCCGCGTGCAGGTCAATCCCAAGGCGCTGGCGGCCAAGGGCATCGGCATCGACGAGGTCGCCCGCTCCGTTCAGGCCGCCAACGTCAACCTGCCCACCGGAACGGTCCAGGGGGCGCACCAGGCGTTCAACGTGCAGGCGAACGGCCAGCTCACCGAGGCAAAGGCCTACGAACCCATCATCGTGGCCTACCGAAACGGCAACCCGGTCCGACTGAACGAGATCGGCCGCGCGATCGACAGTGTCGAAAACGACAAGACGGCCGCGTGGTACGTCAATCAGCGAGCCATCGTCCTGGCGATTCAGCGCCAGCCGGGCGCGAACACGGTCGAGGTCGTCAGCTCCGTCCTTAAGCTGATCCCGACATTCAAGGCCCAGTTGCCGTCGTCCGTGAGCATCCACACGCTGTACGATCGTTCGGTGTCGATTCGCGATTCGGTGCATGACGTCAAGTTCACCCTCGTGTTGACGCTGGGGCTGGTAATCCTGGTGATCTTCCTGTTCCTGCGCAACCTGTCGGCCACGGTAATCCCCAGCTTCGCGATCCCCATGTCGATCATCGGCACGTTCTCCGTGATGTACCTGATGGGGTTCAACCTGGACAACCTTTCGCTGATGGCCTTGACGCTGTCCGTCGGATTCGTCGTCGACGACGCCATCGTCGTGCTCGAGAACATCGTTCGGCACATGGAGCTGGGCCACGGCGTCCTCCAGGCCGCTCTCGACGGGTCCAGGCAGATCGGTTTTACCGTCGTGTCGATGACCCTGTCGCTCGCGGCCGTCTTCATCCCGGTGCTGTTCATGCCGGGAATTCTCGGTCGGCTGCTCAGTGAATTCGCCGTGACGATCGGCGCGGCCATTCTGGTCTCCGGCGTCGTGTCGCTAACGCTCACGCCGATGCTGTGCAGCCGCTGGCTCCGGCCGTCGGCCGAAGCCCATCACGGCCATCTCTACGCGGTGTCCGAGCGGTTCTTCGCGGGTATGCTTCACGTTTACGAGGTGATGCTCCGATGGTCGCTGCGCCATCGGTTCACCATGATCGTCATCTCGGCGGCCGTCCTTGCAGGCACCATTCACCTGTTCCGGATTCTGCCCAAGGGGTTCCTTCCGAGCGAGGACAACAGCCAGATCTTCGTCCAAACGGAGGCGTCCGAAGGCATCTCGTTTGAATCGATGGTGCGGCACCAGCTTGCCGTGGCCGACATCGTTCGAGCCCATCCCGACGTCGACGCCTTCATGTGCGGTGCCGGGGCCCGCAATCAGTGGGCCAGCAATACGGGTACGTTGTTCATTCGCCTGAAGCCCCGCGATCAGCGGACACGTTCCGCGGACGAGGTCATCCAGGACCTGCGGCCCAAGTTGGCCGTGGTGCCGGGGATCCGCGTCTTTATGCAGAACCCACCGCCCATTCGAATCGGCGGCCAGTTGACCAAGGCGCTCTATCAGTACACGCTTCAGAGTCCCGACACGGACGAGCTCTATCGGAGCGCCATGGCGTTGACCGACAAGATGCGGGCGCTGCCGGGCTTCCAGGACGTCACCAACGACCTGCAACTCAAGAATCCACAGGTCAACGTCACAATCGACCGCGACAAGGCGGCCACGCTTGGCCTGTCGGCCGAACAGATCGAATTGGCGCTGTCGAGTGCCTATGGCACGCGACAGATCTCGACGATCTACGCGCCGAACAATCAGTACTGGGTCATTCTAGAGGTCGAACCGGAGTATCAAAAAGACCCCGCCTCGCTGCCGCTCTTGTACTTGCGATCATCGCACGGGCAACTGGTGCCGCTCGACACCGTAGCGAAGATCACGCCTGGCATCGGTCCGCTGTCCGTCAATCACGTCGGGCAGTTGCCCAGCGTGACGATCTCGTTCAACCTCCAGCCGGGCTATTCGATCGGACCGGCGGTGGCACAGGTCGAAGAGCTGGCGCGCGAGACCTTGCCGGCCACCATCAGCACGAGCTTTCAGGGCGCGGCCCAGGCGTTTCAGTCGTCGATCGGCGGCATGTGGGTGTTGTTGATCGTGTCGGTCCTGGTGATCTACCTGGTCCTGGGATGTCTGTATGAAAGTTTCATCCACCCCATCACCATTCTGACCGCCCTTCCCTTCGCCGGGTTCGGCGCGCTGGTCACGTTGATGCTGTTCAAGGTCGAGGGTAGCATCTACGCCTTCGTTGGGATCATCATGCTCATCGGCATCGTGAAGAAGAACGGCATCATGATGATCGACTTCGCCATCGAGGCGAAACGGACGCAGAACCTGTCGTCGGCCGATGCCATCTTCCAGGCATGCCTCGTCCGCTTCCGGCCGATCATGATGACCACCATGGCGGCCATCGTCGGCACGCTGCCGATCGCCCTCGGCTACGGCGCCGGCGCCGAGTCCCGCCGGCCGCTGGGCCTGGCCGTCGTCGGCGGGCTGATCTTCTCGCAGTCGCTGACGCTCTTCGTCACCCCGGTGTTCTACCTCTACCTGGATCGGCTGAGTGAGAAGATCGCGGCCTGGCGCGGCAAGGGACATCCAACGGTTGAACCCTCAGTCGGGTGAGAAACGACCACACGCAAGGACGCAGAGGCGCGAAGGAAGGACCATGTTGTCTAGAGCCTGAGATTCGGAGGCAGTTCTATGCGATTCTTGGTCGCGGTGCTTCGCAGAGTGGTGATCGTTTCGGCCTGCGTCTTCTGCTACGCAGTTGGGGCATGGTGGCAGCAGGCCTACCCTGCCGGGCTGGGCATACTAATGGTCGTAAGTATAGCCGTCGTCGCGAGCTCCGCGGTCGAACTGCTCGGGGCTGAAAAACGGATCAAGGATAGAGCTGGAGAAAAAGGGGATGAACGCGTGCATGGCTGATGGGTGTTGCGTTGAGTTGCGAAACGGCCGGATCTGGGGACTCGGGACTCGGGACTAGGAAGACGGCGAAACGGCAGAACCGACCGACGACACGGCCGGCGGGGCGCAGACAATGACAATCGCCGTCGGAGACGGCTCCTACAAAAGGACATACACGATGAAACGCAATCAACTGACGTGGGTGGTGGCGGCAATGGTAGTGGGGACGATGCTGGGCTACGCACACGGCGTTCAGACGACCGTCCGACTCGACGTGGTCACGCCCGACCCGAACGACGCCAACGCCGTCCCAGGTGACGCGCCGCTCATCGAGGCGGAGGCCAATCAGCAGATCGCGTATGCCATCACGGCCATCGTCGAGACTGATGATGCCAATCTCAGTGGAGACGCTAACTACGTCAAGGGCCTCGCGGCGGCGTACGTCACCCTGAACACGAACTTCGGTG
>CAZQTW010000032.1:0-69600 GCA_964596165.1 uncultured Planctomycetales bacterium
GTCCCGCCGCTCCCATCGCACCTCGAAACACAGGTCCACCCCAAATCTGTTTGGAACTCCAATTGCCCGTGCGTAGGCACGGGAAGTAGGTCCCGTAGGGATCACCGAGACTAGCCCAGGACGCGAGTCCTGGGAACCGTCAATATCCAGTGTCCAACCAGTCCCGTAGGGACGGCTGAGCATCGCACGTCTGCCCGAGCGCACGGTTCAATCGTCCCTACGGGACTCAACTCTTGATGCTGCCTGTCTTCCCAGGACTCGCGTCCTGGGCTACTTTCAAATGTCCCTACTGGACATGCAAACAGAGTGCCGAACAGCATTGGGTCCACCTCCCTTCTAACATCCTCCAGACGCCTCCGCAAAATCCGCCAGTTTCCTAGCGGTATGCCGTGAAGGGAACGCTCACGACGAGCGATGAAGACCGGCCGCCACCCGCCGAACCGGGGTGTCCTCACGCCGGCCAGGCCGGGCTGGGGACAGCCCGGTTCGGTGACTGCACCGCATTCTCTGGGCATGGCACCCGATGAGATACCCCCCTGGCATGATCTGCCTGGTGCATCCACTTGATGAGGAGAAGCACGTAGCGATTTGACAGGCCGCCTTCCAGGTCTTGTACAATGCCGGGATGACGAATCCGGACCCCCTACCCATGAGCCGTCAAGCGATCCGCGAGGTGGATCGCATCGCGATCCTGGAGTTTGGCATCCCCGGTATAGTCCTCATGGAGAATGCCGGTCGCGGAGCGGCCCAGGTCGTCCTGGAAATGCTTAAGGAGCCCGCCGACTCGGTAGTGGCCATCGTGTGCGGCGCGGGCAACAACGGGGGCGACGGATTCGTCATTGCCCGGCACCTCCACAACGCGGGCGTGAAGGTCGCGGTCTACCTGGCCGTCGACCCGGCGAAATTGGGCGGGGACGCGAAGATCAACTGCGATATTGCCCATCGCATGAAGCTGCCGATCCACCCGCTCCTGACGCCCGCACAGATCGAGGAAGGCGGAGCGGCGATGGGCCGGGCGGACGTCATCGTCGATGCCATTCTGGGCACGGGTTTCAGCGGGCAGGTTCGGCCGCCTTTCGACGAGATCATCCGGAGGGTCAACGCACTGAAAGGACCCAAGGTCGTCGCCGTGGATCTGCCCTCCGGGTTGGACTGCGACACGGGTCAGCCGAGCAATGCCACGATCCGGGCGGACGTGACGGTGACGTTCGTTGCGCCGAAGGTTGGCTTCGGCACGCCGGAGGCCGCAGAATATGTCGGGCGCGTCGTTGTTGTCGACATCGGCGCCCCGCGAGAACTTGTCGGCCGGCGCCCGCCGGGCTGACGGACCGGTCACACCGTCCCGGTCGAGACATCCCGACAACCAACCCAACGCAAAGGCGCCAAGACGCAATACGATCCACAGGTACCGCTTGCCTTGCCGACTCGTCTGAACCCCCATGTGGCAACCAGTCACGCCGGTCCTCGCTCAATGATAGCATTGAGAGTATGACGAGCCTTAATATTGATATAATGCCTGTGCGATGGTCGCAGGCACATTTCCATATTAGGGGGCCGTCGACGGCAGACTCGCGGGGGCGGCACTCGGGATGGAAGGCTGGTCTCCCCAAGCGGTCTGGGAGGCGCAGGCCGCTACACGCATTCGCAGACCGCCGTAGCAGTCGGGCAGCCGACTCGCGGGCAACCGTTGACAGTAACCCTTCGTGGCCGGTATAACGTGTGTCCACTTCGGTATCATGGGGGTGGCTTGGTGAGGTAATGTCGCCCTTCCCGCCGGGTGGCCAACGTTGCGTAGATTGAATCACGAAGGAGAGATATTCAATGGCCAAAACGAAGTACGTCTACTTTTTTGGGGGCGGCAAGGCCGAGGGTAAGGCCGACATGAAGGCCATCCTTGGTGGCAAAGGCGCCAACCTGGCCGAGATGACCAACATCGGGTTGCCCGTACCGCCGGGCTTCACGATATCGACCGAGACCTGCGACTACTACAGCAGGAACAACGGTCAGTGGCCCGCCGGTCTGGCCGAGCAGGTTCAGGCGAATCTGACGAAGCTCGAGAATCTGACGGGCAAGAAGCTGGGCGGCGCCCCGAATCCGTTGCTTGTTTCGGTTCGGTCCGGAGCCGCCTCATCGATGCCGGGCATGATGGACACGGTGCTGAACCTGGGCCTGAACCCTGAGAGTCTTCAGGCCTTGATCGACAAGACGAACAACCCCCGCTTCGCCTGGGACGCGTATCGTCGGTTCATCCAGATGTTCGGGGATGTGGTGATGAACCTCGAGCACCATGAGTTCGAGCATCGGCTGTTCGAGGTGAAGCGAGAGGTGGCGCGGCGCAAGGGCATTCCGGATGCCGACACGATGACGGGCGAACAGCTCAACCGGAAGGTGCCGGACACCGATCTGGACGTCAACGATCTGCAGCGAGTGGTGGAACGTTACAAGGAGTATTACAAGAGCGCGATCGGCGAGGATTTCCCGACCGACCCGAAGGACCAACTGACCAAGTCGATCAACGCCGTGTTCCGTTCGTGGAACAATCCGCGGGCGATCCGCTATCGCGAGATCAACGACATCCGCGGTCTGCTCGGCACGGCCGTCAACGTCCAGACGATGGTCTTCGGCAACATGGGCCAGACCAGCGGCACGGGCGTGTGCTTCACGCGGAACCCGTCGACCGGCGAGAACGTTTTCTATGGCGAGTTCCTGATGAACGCCCAGGGCGAGGACGTGGTCGCCGGCATCCGGACGCCGCTGCCGATTGCGCAACTCGGCGAGGTCATGCCCGAGTGTTACGCGCAGCTCGTCAAGACCCGCTCGATCCTTGAGAAGCATTACCGCGACATGCAGGACATGGAGTTCACGATCGAAGAGGGGATTCTGTACATCCTACAGACGCGGAACGGCAAGCGGACCGGCTCGGCGGCGGTTCAGATCGCCGTGGATATGGTCGGCGAGAAGCTGATCACGAAGGAAGAGGCGTTGATGCGGATTCCGCCGAACGACCTGGATCAGCTCCTGCATCCGATGTTCGACGCGTCGGCGGAGAAGAAGGCGAAGGTGTTGGCGACGGGTCTGCCGGCCTCGCCGGGCGCGGCGACCGGGCAGATCGTCTTCTCGGCGGACGACGCCGAGGCGTGGGCCAAGCAGGGCAAGGCCGTCATTCTGTGCCGCATCGAGACGAGCCCCGAGGACATCGGCGGCATGTACGTGTCGAAGGGCATTCTGACGACGCGCGGCGGCATGACCTCGCACGCGGCGGTTGTGGCCCGTGGCATGGGGACGTGCTGCGTCGCGGGCGCCGGTGAAATCAACATCGACTACAAGAACAAGACACTGGGCGTGGGCGAGACGGTCCTTCGCGAGGGCGACTGGATCAGCCTGAACGGTTCACGAGGCATCGTGTACGCGGGCCAGATTCAGACCCGCGAGCCGGAGATGACCGGCGCGTTTGGGACGCTCATGGGCTGGGCCGACAAGACCCGCAAGCTGAACGTCCGCACGAACGCCGATACGCCGCACGACGCCCAGGTGGCCGTCCGGTTCGGCGCCGAAGGCATCGGCCTGTGCCGGACCGAGCACATGTTCTTCGAGGGCGACCGGATCGTCAGCTTCCGCCGGCTGATCCTGGTGGCCGAGGACGTCAAGAACCTCAAGCAGCAACTGGCGACGGCCGAAGGCGAGGCGAAGGCCGAGCTTGAGAAGAAGTTGGCTGCCCCGCTGGCGCAGTACAACCGTGCTTTGGCCGAGCTTCTTCCGCTTCAGCGATCCGACTTCGAGGGCATCTTCGAGGCCCTCGACGGCCGGCCGTGTACGATCCGGCTCCTGGATCCGCCACTGCACGAGTTCCTTCCGCAGGACGATGCCGGGCAGAAGGAAATGGCGGAGACGATGGGTGTACCTGTCGCGCAGATCCACGAGACGGTGGAGAAGCTGCACGAGTTCAACCCGATGCTCGGCCACCGCGGCTGCCGGCTGGGCTTGACGTATCCCGAGGTCAGCGACATGCAGGTGCAGGCGATCATCGAGGCGGCCATCAACGTCAAGCGAAACAAGAAGATTGCGGTCTATCCCGAGATCATGATTCCGCTGGTGGGCAACGTGAACGAGTTGAAGATGGCCCGCGAGGCGGCCGAGAAGGTCATCGCGGACGTATTCAAGAAGACCGGCGCGACCAAGAAAGAGATTCCGTACATGATCGGCACGATGATCGAGGTGCCGCGAGCCGCGGTGACGGCCGATCAGATCGCCGAGGTCGGCGAGTTCTTCAGCTTTGGCACCAACGATCTGACGCAGATGGGCTGCGGGTTCAGTCGCGACGACGCCGGCAAGTTCCTGAAGGACTATGTGCGGATGGGCATCTACGACTACGACCCCTTCCAAGTGCTCGACCGCGATGGCGTGGGTCGGCTGATTCGGACGGCCGTATCGCTCGGTCGGAGCACGCGTCCGGGCCTGAAGTGCGGCATTTGCGGCGAGCACGGCGGCGAACCCCGGTCGGTCGAGTTCTGCCATCAGGTGGGTCTGAACTACGTGTCGTGTTCGCCGTACCGCGTGCCGATCGCCCGGTTGGCGGCGGCGCAGGCGGCCGTGAAGGACGCGAAGTCGGCCAAGGTCACCGCGAAGGCCAAGCCGGCCAAGGCGACGCCCGCGAAGAAAAAGGCCATGGTGATGAAGAAGTCGGCCAAGGTGAATCCCGCCAAGGCGGTCAAGAAGTCGGCCAAGAAGCCTGCGGGGAAGAAGAAGAGATAGGAACGGCTTGATTTCAGCGTGTTCCCTTCGGGCCTGATTCCGGTGAGGTCAGGTCCGAAGGGAGCTTGTCTTACTTGCTTCGCCGAACACCGGCGCGCAGCGCCCCAGCACAAAGGATCAACACTGCGCCCACGAACGCTGCCCCGCCCGAACCGGCGCCGCAAGTCCTCCACTCGCCGCCCGGCAACTTCCACATGATATGGTTCGGATCGATGCCGCCCGGCGGATAGAAGATGGCCGACAGGGTCTTGTTGCCGTCCATCGTGATCTGAAGGGGGTTGTCGCTTGTGTTGGCCTCCGGCACATCGCCGACCCAGGTCCCGAAGGCAAACCCATCGGCGGGATACGCCGTCACCGTTACCTGCGTGCCGTTGGCGTACTTTACCTGGTTCGGCTCGACAGTGACGCTGCCCCACTGTCCGCAGTTCACGCCCGAGGTTAGCTTGTATTGGCGCGGATAGTGAAGGATCGCGCCGTGGTATCCAACAGCGAAGACGTCGTCCGGTCCGTTTCCCCAAATTGCCAAAGGCGTCGCGGCACCCGTGGGCATGGGCGACCACGTCACGCCGTCGAAGTGGAGCACGAAGAAGTTGAGACTGCTGGGACCGTTCTCGGTCCAGCCGGTAACGAAGATGTCATTCGGCCCGCTCCCCCAGATCGTCCCGAAGGAGGCCATGGGCCACCTGAGCACATCGGACCAGGTCGATCCGTCGAAATGAAGGGTGATCCCATAATCGACGTCCTCGGCATGTGTCTCGCCCCATTCGTGATATGTTCCCACGACATACACGTCGTTCGGGCCGCTCCCCCACATGCCCCCCAGGTCCGTCCGCTCCGGGTCTGACTCCCATGAAATGGACCAACTACTTCCGTCGTAGTGGAGGATTTGGTCCTTGCGGATCTCGGAGGGAAAGAGATTGGGGTCGTAGGACCACTCGGTGCCCACAAAATAGACATCGTTGGGACCGCTGCCCCAGATATTTCTGAGGTGGGCCTCCGACGGCACGGTCGCGTCCGCCCATTGCGAGCCGTCGTAGTGCAGGAGCACGGGGTGGGCATGAACGCCCTGATCAATTTCATCAAGGTAGTCCCCGTGCCAACCCACGGCATATACGTCGTTCGGTCCGCTGCCCCAGATGTCAGTGAACTCGAGCCGCGGGATGTTCTCCATCTCCGACCAGGCGGAGCCATCGTAGTGAAGAATAGTGCCGTAGTACGTTTCATTTGCATCATCCCACCACAGCCAACTCAGGGCAAAAACGTTCTTCGGACCGCTGCCCCAGATACGCGTGAGGGCCGTCATCGCCCCATTGTTCATGGGGGACCAGGTCGAACCGTCGTAGTGGAGGATGGTGGCACCGCAATGTACCTGATTGCCCTCGTCCCAGTAGCCGTCGCCAACGGCGAAGACATCGTTCGAACCGCTGCCCCATATGTCGCACAACTGGCTTGTGAATCCGCTGGACAGCAGCGACCACATCGAGCCGTCATAGAGGGCGATCCGGCCCGCGTCGCCAACGGCGTACACATCGCTCGCGCTGCTGCCGCGAATACCCATACACCCCGAAATCGCCACGTCAGGTACGTACGACCAGGTTGAACCGTCGTAGTGCAACACGTGTCTGCTGTGAGTACCCGCGGCAAAGACGTTGTCGGGCCCCGCACCCCAGACGGTGCTGAATACTTCCGAGTCATACGGACTGGATGGCACCGGCATTTCAGACCACGACGCGCCGTCGAAGTGGAGGATCAAGTCGAGGCGGTCAAAATCACCCTCGTCGTAGACCTCTTTCATGCCCACGACGAAGACGTCATTCGGGCCGCTCCCCCAAACGCTGGAGAGCCACACCCACCCCGACCCCGGGTCGATCGGAAGTCCGCTCACCTCCGACCATGTGGTGCCGTCGTAGTGCACGATCTTGTCATCACCCACGGCGAAGACGTCGTTCGGGCCGCTGCCCCACACGGCGTTCAAGTATCCGACAGGGTTGGTCATCTCGGACCAAGTGGCCCCGTTGTAGTGCAGGATCGCGTTGGGTCCCACGGCGAACACGTCGTTGGGTGCGCTACCCCACACGCCCCTTAGCCCATTGGGGAGGCCACTGATCATCGTTGACCAATTGGCGCCATCGTAATGCAGGATCGTGGCGTACTCCCGCCAATTGGGCTGGTCGTAATATGTGCCAACTGCGAATATATCGTTCGGTCCGCTGCCCCAAACGCCCGACAGGACATGGGTCATCGTGCCGCTGTCCATCAGCGACCAGGTTGACCCATCGTAGTGGATGATGGTCCCGGCCTCGCCCACGGCGAATACGTCGTTCGGCCCGTTGCTCCATACGGCCATGAGGTTGTTGCCCTGGGGCAGCGGGTTCTGCCATTCCCATTCGGGCAGACTTCCCAGGGCAGGCATGGCATCGTTGATGATGCCGACGCCAGCCAGCACCCAACCCATTACGCACAAAACCTTGGTCACATTCGCTTGGTTGCAGACGGCGGACATGGTGGTTGCCTCCTTGCATTGTCCTTGTCAAACGAGTGGCCCGGATGTCACTCCAGGGCGCAATCAGTACGTAAGAGAGCCCACCAGAATCGTAGGACAATGGTGTACTAGTTACCGGGCGTATCGGCTATGCCTTCCGTTCCGCTTGAAGGAGGGGTATCCGCCGGGGGCCCGTTTGAGGAGTCTTCGGCATGCCTGCATAAGTCATTGGTAGGCAGATCGTTAACTTTGGCGAGGGGTTCCGAGAACAAAGCCTCAACCCATTCCGTCGCAATTCCTTAGAAACCCAGGGTCTTCTTCATTCGGAAAGACCCTTAGGGAAGACCGAACCAGCAGAACGGTCCGATTTCGGGCGAGGGCCTTTGGCATCGCAAGGGTCTGAACTGTGACTTTGGGGGCCACCGTTGGTAGTATGTCCGGCCACTGAGCGTCAGACGAACACAGGATGAGCCACCCCATGCTGAAAGCGATCCGCCATTTGGCCCTCGACATGGACGGGACCATTTACCGGGGCAAGACGCTCTTTGATTTCACGATCGCGTTTCTCCGGCGAATGAATCAACTCGGCATCGGCTACACGTTTCTGACCAACAATTGCTCCAGGAGCGTTCGCCACTACATGGCCCATCTTGGCGAGATGGGCATCGAGGTCCGCAAGGATCAGGTGTACACCTCGGCGCTGTCGACCATCGATTACCTCCGAGGCGAGCTTCCGCAGGTCAGGCGACTGTGGGTTCTTGGCACACCCAGTCTGTGCGAGGAATTCACCGAGGCAGGATTCGAGGTGGTGGCCGACGGGGCGGAGCCTGAGGCTATCGTGGTCAGCATCGACACCGGATTGACCTACGCGCGGCTGTGCAAAACGGCGTGGTGGATCAAGCAGGGCAAGCCGTTCGTGGCCACGCACCCCGATCGTGTATGCCCCACCGACCAGCCGACCGTCATGGTCGATTGCGGCTCGCTGTGCGCGTGCCTTCTGAGTGCCGCGGGCCGATCGCCGCAGGCCGTGCTTGGCAAACCTCATCCTTCGATGTTGCGAGGGATTCTGCGACGTCACGCGCTGCAACCGCACGAACTGGCAATGGTCGGCGACCGGCTCAACACGGATATGGCGATGGCTCGCAGCGCCGGGGCGGTCGGCGTCCTGGTGCTCACCGGCGAGGCGACAGAACGCGAGGCCCGCGAGGCGTCGCCGCCGCCCGATCTGGTCGTCCCGAGCCTGAAGGAACTGGGTGAACGGCTTGCGGAGGCAAGCGCCCGGCGCGGCTGAGGCCCGCCGCAAGGGAATAGGTGTAAGACACTAGGTGGCCGGCCCCCGTTAGGAAGGATAGTCAAGACGCCCGCGCTGGGGCTTCAGAACGCCGGGCGATCCGTGCGGTTGAATTGGGTCATGGCTAGGCGGCATTCATCGGCATAGCGCCGCGCCCGCCGGGGATTGTTGTGCCGGGCGCTCATGCTGATGACGATGTACTTGGCGTGCTCATACAGCAGATAGAACCACCGCCGAACGGCCTGCTCGTGAGAGGGCAACGGTCTCCGCCCGCCCGCCTCAACGTATCCTCTCCAGAACGGTTCGCCCGTCAGGCCACAGTACTCGGCAACGGCCAGATCGTTTTCCGGGTCTCCGAAGCACGCCCGATCGAAATCAAAGAGCGCGCTCAGCCGCTTGTCGTGAACCAGGATGTTTGCCACCCACAGGTCCATATGGCACAGGGCGGCCGGCGTGGAAGGATCGAACACTGCGTGGTGTTTGTCGAAGAGTCGAAGGGCCAGTGCCCGATCGTGCTCGTTGTAGACCCCGCAACGGACACAGTCTTCGACCAGCTTGCCCCACATGACGGCAAACGCCGCCGGCCAGTCCGATTGGGGTTCCATCGGTCGGTGCGGTCCGATGTATCCATAGTGTCGGCCACGGATGCCATGCAGCTTGGCCACACAGCGTCCCAACTCGGCGAGGATCGATTCACTCTCGGTTCGAGTCAGTCGATCCGCCACCTCGCTCATCGCCGTTCCGGGGAGTCGATTCATGATGAGGTAGTCGCGATCGATCACGGTTCGCGAGAAATCATATGCCAGGATCTTGGGGATGGGTACGTCGGTCCGCTCTTCGATCAGGCGATGCAACTCCGGTTCCTGTCGCATCATACGGTATTCATAAAAGAGTTGCAGCACGCTGTCGGTCGGCGCGATCCGCAAGACGTACTCGGACGAAGGGTTCTGTATGAGAAACGTCCGGCTGAACTTGCCTGCGCCGAAGGGCGTGGCCGTTGCGCCGTCGAGCCGGAGCAACCGACACGCCAATTCGGCCGCCTGGGTCGCGTTGACGGCATGATTCCGCATGGCGACAACGATTATACCGTCTTTGGCTTGTCAGAGACTGACTCATGACGGATACTGCTGCTGGCCGTCGTCCACGTCGGTCGTAAGGAGCGATCCATGCCTAGACTCCGAATGCACTATTGCCTGTTCGTCGTTCTGTCCGTGTCGTGTTCGCTCGGTGCCGCGGAGCGCCGGTATGATCTTCAACGAAAGGTCCTCGACAACGGTCTGATGGTCATCTCGCTCGAGGACCGTTCGTGCCCCATCGTGGCCGTCCAGGTGTGGTATCACGTCGGATCGAAGGATGAAGACCCCAATCGACAGGGTTTCGCCCACATGTTCGAACACATGATGTTCCGCGGGACCGACCGCCTGGGACCGGAGGCGCACTTCGATTACGTCCGCCGGACGGGCGGCTATGTGAACGGTTTCACCTCGTTCGACAATACGGCCTATGTCAACCAGGCGCCGTCGAACCAACTGGAGTTGCTCTTCTGGCTCGAGGCCGAGCGAATGGCGTTCCTGAAGATCGACGAGGAGGGTTTTCACAAGGAGCGCGGCGTCGTCGAGGAGGAGCGCCGCATGAGTTCGTTGAACACGCCGTATGGCACGGTACCCGAGAAGGTTCTGGCCGGCATCTACACGAAGCACCCCTACCGATGGACTCCGATCGGGCAGATCCCGCACCTGCGGGCCGCAACGATCGACGAACTTCAGGCCTTCTGGGACACGTACTACACCCCATCGAACGCCGTGCTCGTGGTCGTGGGCGACGTGAAACATGCCGACGTTCAGGCGCTGGCCGAGAAGTACTTCGGCTGGATCCCCAAGATCCCGACGCCGCCCCGAGTCACCATCAAGGAGCCCCCGCAGACCGAGCCGCGAAGGTTGGTTATAGAGGAGAAGAAGGGGCCGGTGCCGCTCGTCGGCGTGATCTATCGCGGCGTGCCGGCCGGGCACGCCGATGAGCTTCCGCTCGACATGCTCATGTCCATTCTGGGCGGCGGCGAGAGCAGCCGCATGTATCGCGACCTCGTCAAGGAACGGAAGCTGGCTCAGGTTGTCATGGCAATGTCGCAGTCGCTCGAGGACGACGGGCTGGCGGGCGCCGGCGCCGCCATCCTGCCGATGGGCAGCGACAAGGAGAAGGTGCTCAAGGCATTGAAAGAGCATATCCAACGGGTTCGAACCGAGCCGGTGACCGACCGGGAACTGACGAAGACCAAGAATCAGTACTTGCGTAATGAGGTGGTCAAATCGCTCACGGTGGCGAACAAGGCAAACCTGCTGGGCCGGTATCAGACGATCGAGGGGGACGCCGAAAAGCTCAACCGGCGATTGGAGGATATCCGGGCGGTCACGGCCGACGATCTTTTCCGGGTGGCCAAGACGTACTTGATCGAGACTGCCGAGACCAGCGGATTCGTCGAACCGCAATCGGGCGCGATGCTGTCCATGCTGTTCGGCGGGAAGTCAAGGAAACAGGAGGGCGACGAAGCCACGCTGGCGCCGAAGCCGGCCACCAACCGCGTGGCCGTTCGCGGAGAACCTCGTACCCATCTGAAACGCCCGGAAGGTTTTCCGGAGAAGCCACCGGTGGCCTCGTTGCTCGAAGTCTTTCCGGAGATACGTCACGACGACACGGTACTGGACAACGGCCTCCGCGTGGTCGTCGTTCCGAACCATAAGCTTCCTTTTGTGACGATGTTGCTCGGCGTACTCAACGGGTCGTGGACGGAAGTCACCCCCGGCGCCGCTTCGATGGCCTGCCAGATGATCACCAAGGGTTCCAAAGACCACACGGCCATTCAGATGGCGGAGGAATTGGAGTTCAATGCGATCTCGCTGAGCGCCGGCGCCTCGATGGACACGGTGTCCGTAAACGCCTCGTGCGTCAGCGACAAGTTTGACTTGGCCGTCAAGTTGCTGGCCGAGGTCGTGCGGACACCGACCTTCCCACAAGACGAGTTCAACGTTCTCCGAAGCCAGACCGTCATGGGACTGATGGTCCAGTCCAAGACGCCGGAATACCTGGCTGAGCGGGAACTCCGGCAGCGCGTATTCGGCGAGCATCCCTACGCCCGGACGCCGACGGGCGAGCTGGAGGATGTTCAGCGAGTCAAGACGGACGCCGTGAAGGCGTGGTGGACGTCGTTTGTCCGGCCCGACATGTGCGTGCTCTACATCGCCGGCGACGTGGAACCGGCCGCCGCCGTGGCGGCCGCTCGTTCGTATCTGGGTGATTGGAAGGCCGAAGGGCCCAAGCCCGAGCCCACGATGCCGCCGATTCCCGAACCCGCTTCGACGCGCATCTGGCTGGTGGATCGGCCCGGCTCGGTGCAAAGTCAGATCCGCATCGGCCATCTCGGCATCACCCGTCAGGACGAGCGGTATTTCGCCAGCCGTGTCTTGTCGCTCATCTTTGGGGGCGGCTTCAACAGCCGACTGAACAAAGCGATTCGCGTCGAGAAGGGGTTGACCTATGGCGCGCGCGGCGGCATCGACGCCGGCCGTTTCGCCGGGACGTTCCTGGCCAGCACGTTTACCAAGACGACCAGCACCGCCGAAGCCATCAACGTCATCCTTCACGAGATCGAGCGGATTCGAACAACACTGCCCGACGCGGAGGAGTTGGACAATGCGCGATCCTACATCATCGGCTCCTTCGCGGGTCAGCGGGAGACCCCGCAAGCGATGGTGAACGACCTGTGGCTTATCGAACACTGCGGTCTCCCGAAGGACTACATGACCCGGCTGCTCGACGGCGTGAAGAGAACCTCGGCCGAGGACGTGCGGAACGCCGCCCGGGCGCTCATGCGCAAGGAAAACCTGATGATCGTCGTGGTCGGCGAGGCCGCCAAGCTGAAGGACGAATTGGCGAAGATCGCGCCGGTGACGGTGATCGGGGCACCCAAGGCGGACTCACAGCCGGTTCAGACACAGAAGGCCGCCGCGGCAGCGGTACAGTAGTGTTCCGTCAAGCGCGACGGGAGGGATTCTCCCCGGATCCGAGCCGGACCGTTCTCGGTCCGGCGCCCGCATTCCCGGGCCGTGCCTTCGCATCGCTTGGGCATGACAGCCGACTAGCCGCAGCTCGCGAGGCCTCGATACGCTCACTCCGGGGAACGCGCCTTCCCCCACAATTCCGCCCGCCGACTTGCGACAGGCATGCCGTCGGGACACAATAAAGTCTTGTGCGACAACGAGGCGGGCTCTTTGCCTTCGAACCCGCCTCGGGCATCAGGCGAACCGGGAGGACAACATGAGCGATCCGTCCAATCCGTCATTGACCAGGCGGCGATTTCTACAGGGCGCGGCGGCGGTCGGCGTGGGGTCGATGACTTCCACCCTGGCGGCCGAAGGTGCGGGCGAATCAAAGGGCAAGCTGCCGACCAACCCGTTGGGCCGGACCAAACTGGATGTGACCCGCATCAGTTACGGCGCATTGATGACCGAGGGCCCGCCCCGGGGCGGACAGATCCTCAAGATGTGCATCGACGCCGGTATCAACATGGTCCACGTTTCGACGAGCTACAGGAACGGCAACTCCATCAAGGCGATGGGCGACACCTTCGTCAAGAACCCCGGTATGCGCGAAAAACTGGTCCTCTGCCTGAAGGGCCGTCCCGAGAATGCCAAGGCCCTGGCCCCCGAGCTCGAGGAGATGTTCAGATCGCTGCATACCGACGTGTGCGACGTTTACCTGCCCGTTCTACACGAGCCCAAGAAAAAGCACCTCGAAGAGACCATGAAGGTCGTCGACGACCTCAAGAAGGCCGGCAAGATCAAGTACAAGGGATTCGTCTGTCACGGCGCGATGAATGAGGTCCTCGAGATGGTGCTCGACGTCGCGCCCGACTACTTCGACGCCGCCCTGTTGTCGACCGAGATGATCGTCGTGGCCAAGACCGGTACCGGCGACGGCAAGGCCAAGGACACCGCTCAGCGGTTCGTGGGCAATCTCGACAAGCTCAAGAAGCATGGGCTCGGCATTATTTCCATGAAGAGCAAGGCCCGCGAGGCCATGAAGGCGGGCGCGCCGACGTTCCAGGCTCATTGTAAGACGTTGCTCGGCGGGGGGGCCGACACCGTGCTGTTCACGTTCGAGTCCGTCCAACAGGTCGACGTGATCAAGGAGATCGATCTGAAGCAGATCGCGATGACCCCGTGGGAAGAGCAATTGGCAAGGGATTTCCAGCTTGCGTGTGGGCCGTCGTGCCTGATGTGCGGCCGATGCACGGCAAGCTGCCCGTTGAGACTGCCGGTGAACGACTTGATGCGAATCCGGATGTACCACGACGTGCATGGCGACATCGACCACGCCCGCGCGACGTACCGCGAACTGGGCGGCGACCTTGCCCAGCCGGCGCCGATGTGCGGCGACTGCGATGCTTGCAACCGCGCCTGCCCGATCGGCCTAGCCAGTGCGGAGAAGGTTCGGTACGTAACATCGCTGTTCGCATAGATCGCGTCCTTCCTCACTCAAGGAAGGATATGAGGGTTGCCGGTAACAGCCCTGACCTCCTTATCAGGGGGAATTCGGGGGGGGCTTTGATTTCGCGTGAACGCACTCCCCCTGGAGTCCGCCTCCGGGAAGGCCTCGATGAGAGAACGGATGCCGCGCGCCGCCAGTATTACCACCGACATATTCAACTACAGCTTCCGCCCGTCCATGGACGCCAAGCTGGCCCTCTTTCGGCGGTACGGATTCAGATTCGTTCATTGGTGCGACGACTGGAACAACGAACGCATCTACTCGGCGGCCGATATCTCGCGCCTCCACAAGAAGCTCGACAAGGCGGGTCTGGGATGTATCGACGTGCACGGAACGGCCACCCAACGGGCTCGAATCGACGCCGCCGATCGGGCCGCTCACAGGCTCTACATCCGCCTCCTACAAAACCGGGTCGAGTTTTGTTCGGCTGTCGGCGGCGATGCCGTGGTCTTCCACCCGCCCGAGCAGAACCCGCGGACCGACTGGGTGGGCCGCGACCGGCTTCGCCGGACCGCCAGGGCGCTGGAAGCCGTTCGCGGCCTGTGCGAAAAGACGGGCGTTCGGCTGGCCGTCGAGAACACGGGCCATCGCAGCCACTACGGCACTCGAATCATCGAATGGTTTCTCGAACGCTATCCGGCGGATTTCGTCGGGTGGTGCTACGACAGCGGCCACGCCCATCTGGCCGGGAACGCCAAGCGGCTCTATGGGCATGGGGATCGTCTGGCGGCGTTGCACTTACACGACAATCACGGCGACTGGGACGAACATCAGCCGCCGTTCAACGGCACGGTCGATTGGAAATCCGTCATGGGCTTCATTCGGGCGTCCGGCTATCCCAAGCCCGTCAACTTCGAGATCACCTGCCGGACGAGACTCTTCTCCGGCACCATGATTCAGTACATGCACTTGACCCGCAAGGGCATTGCCGGGGCGATGGGATTGCTCGGGTGCGGACGATAGCGCATCGATGCACGGCACGGCTCGGATTGTGTCGAGTAGGCCACCATAGGTCCGCATCGGCAGACTACGCGACGTGGAAGATCGGCGTCAGCGTCGAGGCCAGCGTTTTGAGTGTTGTCTCGTCCTCCGGGGTGATGGGCTTGGCGCAGGCCGCCGCCGTCACGTCCATCATCAGCCAGAATGCCTTGTCCTCCGCGGGCGAGGTGGCCGCCGTGATCGGCTGGCTCAGCGCGAAGCGCATGGCCAACTCGGCCTCTTTGCGGTCGGTGATCGGCTGATACCAGCACTTGGGATAGTCTTTCCTTATGGGATCGCCTTCGGGCCACTGCTGCCGGGCCATTGCCTTGAGCGCCAGGATCGCCACGCCCTTCGCCTTCGCCCGGGCGACGACCTGCGGGCCGAAATTGCCCCGGAAGTAACAGGTGAAATTCACCGGAAACAACGTCGAATCGAAGTCGTAACGATCCAGCGCCGCCAGCGCCCCCTTGACGGAATGCGACGAGAAACCGAGGTATCGAACCTTGCCCTGTTTCTTCGCCTCGATGAACGCCTCCATCGCCCCGCCGCGGCCGAACACGACGTCCACATCCTTCTTAAGGTCATTGATGGCGTGAAGCTGATACAGGTCGAAGTGGTCCGTCCGCAGCCGCTCCAGCGACCGGTTGAGCTCCCGTTCGGCATCCGCCCGTTTGCGTTGCGTCGTCTTGCAGGCCAGAAAGACGCCCTTGCGATGAGGCTCCAGTGCCGGGCCCAGGACGATTTCGGCATTGCCGTACGTCGGCGCGACATCGAAGTAGTTCACGCCACGTTCGACGGCCTCGGCCACCAGGCGCTTCGCCCGATCGGCCTCCATTCCGGAGACCATGTAGCCGCCAAACCCGACGACCGAGAGACGAATGCCCGTCTTGCCGTACTCGCGCATGGGCATCGGAGCCGGACTGCCCCCTTGAACGTCGCCGCCCATCGCCCGGCCCGTGCTGCCTAACGCCTTCAAGGTCTGGTCCACGGCGACAGCGGCCGGTGGGATAGTCGCCTTCTTGATGAAATCGCGGCGTTTCATGACGGATCCTCCCGATGACGCAGCACGCAACAACAACCACTACCACCCGGCCGGCTCAAAGACAAGGGCCACGGCGTCGTACTCCTTTGGAAGAGAACGGTGCGTCCGCGGCGTGCGGCGCATGCCTTGACACACCGTACTCTCTCGACGGACCATCATGAACGCTCCCCAGGTTCGGAGGGTCGGTTCCATGAACGATTCGCACTGCTGCCACCGGTACTCAGCCATTGTGGCCGCCACACTGCTCGTGTTCTCTGCCCGGGCTCTCGGTGAGAATTGGCCCGCCCTTCCCCCTTCGGACGGGACGGCGATGCTTCCCGCCCAGGAGTGGCCCCTGAGACCGGGACCGCGGCATATCAAGGCGTATCTGTATTACCCGGCCGGCTCGATCGACAACGTCAGGCCGACAACCGGGCTGATGCTCTCGCTGCACAACTGGGGCGGAACGGCCGCCGTCGGGACAGCCGACCCGAAGTTTCTGGCGGATCGGTATGACGTTGTGGCCATCTGCGTCGACTATCTCCAGAGCGGCAAGTACGAGCCGACGGTTCCATATGACTTTGGCTATCTCCAGGCGCTCGACGCCCTGCGAGCGTTGTGGTGGGTCTTCGACGGCCTGGAGAAGCGAGGCAAGCCGTTTGCGCGCGACCGCCTCTTCGCCACGGGCGGCTCCGGCGGAGGCAACGTGGCGTTGATGGCCAACAAACTCGCGCCGCGTACGTTCGCGTGCGTCGTGGACTGTTCAGGCATGGCCAAGCTGAGCGACGATATCGCTTACGGCCTCGACGGTGAGAGCACGCTGAACGCGGGGTGGAGCCGCGATAGGAACAGCCCCCACTATCTCTCGCCGGAGGCCCAGGAACTGCGGTTCATCGGTCATCCCGGACATCTGAGAACGATGAAGACGCTCGGCACCCTGTGCAAGGTAATTGTCAGTCATGGTTCGAAAGACAACACGTGCCCCATCACGGACGCTCGCGAGATGGTGGCGAACATGAAGGCCGCCGGGATCGATGTTGAGGGGCATTTCATCACGGAGGCGGATCTGGACGGCAAGGTTTTTAAGGATCCGGGCCATGCCGTGGGCGATCGCACCTTGATTGTCGACCGGTTCGCCGGCAAGTACCTGGCGGCAGGCGGCCCGACGGCCGTCGCGCGCAAAACGACAAGTGATTTCGAACGTCGAGACGAGAACGTCCGCTACGCCACGCCGAACGGCGTATGGGTGATTTCCTATGTACAGGGCTTTCCGGTCGGCCGATTCGAGCCGAGCACCAGCCGGACGGCGAGCCGCCCCTTCGAGGCCACCTCCGTTCGAGCCCCGGCGAACCACGTATCCGACAGTCCGTTTCAAGAGGACATCACTGATCTTCGTGCCGAACGAACGGGCTGCAACTTTGTTCACCTCCAATGGACATCCCATGCCGCTCGTCACGAGGTCGACTATCGGCAGGTCGGCAAACCTGATTGGCGGACGGACATGAATGTCTGTTCGGCGTTTCACAGCGTGATCATGCTCCGGCCCGAAACCGACTACGAATTCCGTATTCGCGCCGTCCGTCCCCCTCGCCCGGACGAGGACGGCCGGCTTCTCGACAGCGGCATGAGAAAGGATCCACGGACGGTCATCGCTCGGACGACGGCGGAAATGCCGAAGGAATGGCTCGGGTTGAAGCTGTGGCCGACCTGGCATGTCGATACGTTTCCCAACAACACCACCTATCCGTGCATTGAGTTCTTTGAAGGCTTCCTCTACGTGCTGGAGGTTCGCGACGGGTTGTACGTGTCCAAGATTCGGCCGGATGGCTTTAAGCCCGAGTGGACCAAGCGGATCATCCAACCCACCGGCGGCTACATGGGCATCCCCGATATGTGCATCTTTCAAGACAAGCTCTACGTGATGTGGAATCGCCAGGACAATCATAAACCCGGCTATGTCATCACGAAGTCCAGGCAGTGGTTTCTCACCTACGACCTCAGAACCGGTCACGTCGGCCCCGAAACGGCGATCGAGCCCACGAAGCCCGGCTGCGGAACGTGGGAAGGCGGCGTGGAGGTCTACCAAGGCAAGGTCTGGATGATGTGGTTGGAAGTCTGGATCAATGAGGAGGGCAAATGGCGAACGCGATTGGTTATGCGACCGCTCGAGAAAGAGGAGTTCACCGGCTCATATGTCTTCGATACCTGTCCATCCGTGTTTCCCTACGGTCCGTCCGTGAGCACCTTCAACGACAAGCTCATCCTACTCTGGTCGGATCTGCAGGCGAACGAGAAGGACCCCGAGCGCGAGCCGTTGTACTGTACATTCTTCGACGGCCGAAACTTCTCAGACTCGATCAAGGTCCACGATGTCGGCCAGAACCGATATGCCAAGGGGGCACAATTGGGCGATGCCTTCTATTGCGTGTTCAAGAGCAATTCGCAGTACCCCAAGAGCCGTTACATGTATCACGACCTGGCGCTGAGTCGGATCGGCCCCGACGGCCGCGAGATCCGGACGACCTACTGGGTTGATGACGTAAAGTACAATTCATCGCCGGACATGTGCCGCGTGGGCGACGTGCTGTACATTGTCTTTGGGAAGTTCGAACATCTCTACGGGTTGGCGGACGACCCGGCGATCAATCACGGGGCATTTTGGGGCAAGATCACGCCATAGGCCCCGTTGAAACGCCGCCGGACACAGACTCGCGTGCGTTGCGCGCCACCTCGTCGAACCGTCGTGGCCGGAGCATCGTCGGAGAGGCCGTCCTCATTGGGACTGCCGGTCGTGCGCATTTCGCCCGCTCCCTCGTGGTCGCGGCCGTGACCAGGTGCACACCACGTAGGAGAGTTCGCCTAAGGCGCGAGGATTCGCATCAGTTGATCGGCGATGATGCGGTGGCCCGCATCGTTGGGGTGCATGCCGTCGAGCAGCAGATTGTGGAGGCGGTTCTTGTCCGGACCGGCGTAGTCGTCGAAGATTCGGTAGACGTCGATGAGCGGAACCTTTTCCGATTCGGCGACGCTTCGGACGACGGCCGCGTACTGCCTGACCAGGATGTTGTAACCGTCGGGGTCGTTCGGATCGAACGGCGGCTTGCCGTACAGTCGTTTCAGTTCGTCCGTCCACGCACACGGGTTCGGCGTCAGGAGTATGGGTTGAGCGCCGATCGATTTCAGCGTCTTGACGAAGTACCTCAGGTTCTCTTCATAGCGATCCTTCAGCACTCGGGGCTCAGCGGCCCCCTTCCATACGTCGATACACGAGTCGTTAAGGCCGAACCAGATCGTCACGACGTCCGGCTTGTGGTGAAGGACATCCTGTTGGAATCGTTCGCGGGCCTGGTTCGTGTTGTGCCCACCGATGCCGGCGTTGATCACGACGAACGAAGCACCGCCGGACTTGAAACCTTCCTGCAAGAGAACGGTGAAATTCCGAAGGGGTCCGCGAGGCGCGGTCGTCGAGTCTCCGAATGCAACGAGGACCGTCGGTTTCGCCTGCGGTTCAATGTCGCACCAGAGAACGTTCGTCCATTCGCTCGTGCCGGAGACGTCCTTCGCGCCGCCGGAATCACCGAAGAGGATGCGGTTGATGTCGTAACCGTAGGGTCCGCCCAGATAGGTCGACAGCACCGGTGTCTTTCCGTCGTCGACGAAAAGGTACGCCCGGCTACGCTTCAGATCCGTCCGAACGCGATAGGTGTGGGATTGCGTCGCGTCGATGCGAAAAGCGGGGTTGTAGGAAGCGTCGAATGCGACGGCGTCCTCACGAAAGAGCAGCAGGCAGCTCGTGTTCGGCATGGGCCCGCCGATCCACAGCTCGGCCGCCGAATGGTTGTCCGGCGCGGAACTCTCCCGCTGGATGACCCGCATGCGGACCTCCACGAGCTTGTCGCGGCTGCCGTCCCAGGCGCCGGGCTGATTGTCGATGAAGTATCCGCCCATGGGCACGATGCGGACATCGCCGGCAGCCGTCAGCTTGCCGCCGTCGCGGTGGATCGCCCATGCCGGAGTCGCCTTCTGCGGGTCGACGCAACCCGGGTATCCACTCTGAGGCCCGAGCCGATCGGGCAGCCGCACGTTCGCCAACTCCTTTTGGAGCTCCGCGAGCAGGTCCTGCACGAGCCAGGCCACGTTGAAGCGTGCCGACCTGATCGAACGTCCGCCCTCAACGTCCTGTTGCCAGACGGCCACCAGCATGCCGTCGGCCGCCTGGTCACAGGCGGGGTAGGATGCCTGCCCACCGCCGACATAGGGCGAGCCAACATCCCTGGGGCGGGTCCACGTCCGTCCGCCGTCGAAGGAAGCGGCCGCACAGAGCGGGAAACGCTGAATGGCGTTGTCCCAGACGGCCAGAATGCCCCTGCGACCCTCGTCTTTGAACGCACAGAGTGCGGCCGGCGCGTTGGAGCCGCGAAGCGGGCTGGGTTTGACGTCCGTCCAGGTCAATCCTTCGTCGGTGCTCCGCGCCTCGTAGAGATGCGTGGAGCCGGTTCGCATGAGCATGTAAACAGACCCGTCCGGCAGCTCGACGATGGCGGGTTCGTCCGTACCGGAGACGGCCCCGCCGCCGACCTTGGTGTAGGTGGCATTCGTGTCCCCCCCCAGGAGCCACGTCAGGCCGTCGTCGGTGGAGCGGAGGACGCCGGCCCTCAGATCCATCTGGCCTTCGCTCGTCAGCGTCTTGCCTGTCTCGCAGAGGGCATCCCAGGAGTAGCCCTGAAGCAGCGTACCCGACTTCAGCCGGATGCCGTGATGCGTCTTGCCGCAGGTGTAGCGGTGCTGCATGGGAATGGTATAGAGCCTGGACCAGGTTGCACCGTTGTCCTCGCTGCGGGTGCAGAAAATGGTCGAGGTCTTGATGCCCGTTTCGCCCTTGGGCAGCGACGTGCTGGTCACCAGGATGCGCGAGCCCGTGACCACGATGCTCGGATCGGCGTCGAGCACGCCTTCGTTGTCGATAAGCACGCGGGGCTGTGTCCACGTCTGGCCGGAATCGCCCGAGAAGGCCCCCAGGATCGCATAATCGTTCATCGACTCCTTTTTCGCCGCCTGGGCCCAGACAATCAGGAGGCGGGAATCGCTCAACCTAGCCATGCAGGGCCAGCAGTTCTGGCTGCCTCCTTGCGCCTGGGCCACGACTCTCTGTTCGAAGAATGGGGTTTTGGCCGACTCCGCGCGCAGGCCCTGCGCCGATGCCAACATCATGCAGGCGACCAGTGTCCGTCTCATCAGAAGCTCCATTTCCGCCGAAGGATGGCGGATGGCGGCCAAGGAGTCCCCGCCATCAGGCCCCTCGCAGGACGTTGGAAACGGGAGAGACATCGCGCTCGATCGGCGGAACGGATCGCCCCGGCGCCGCGACGACTCGCGCATCTTCGGACTACGCCAGAACGCGCCCCAGCATCTTCATGGTGTCGTCGATGTGTTCGGGCGCCTCGAACCCGATAGTCATGGAGTCGACGCAGCCCAACCCGCAGACGAACTTCAGTGATTCCTCTCGCAACTCGGCGGTCTTTGCGAGCTCGCCCTCGCCGAAGATCTTCATGCCGAGCACGCCCTTGCCGGCGTCGTGCATCTGCTTGAGCACGGCAACGACCTGATCCGGTTCGGCGTCCATCTTGACCTTCCTCGGATTGATCCGGGCCAGGACGACATCCGCCCAGGGTGAGGCGGCCGTCGTCTTCAGCGCCTCGAAGGAATGGCACGACGTGCCCACCGCCTTGATCTTCTTCTTCTCCTTCAGTTCGGACAGCGCCTCCATATAGGGTGTAAGCTTCTTGTCCCAGTCGGCGTCGGTCACGCAGTGCAGGAGGACGATATCGATGTACCTTTCTCTCTTCTCCTCGCGAAGTCCCAGCTCGTCCATGAACCGTTCAACGATCGTGTTCGGCGATTCGCCGTAGCGCCACCACACCTTCGTCAACAGGGTGACCTTTTCTCGCGGAATCGACCGCATCGCCTCGCGGACATAGACGTGAGAACCGTACAGGTCGGCGCAATCGAAGAACCGCACGCCCGAATCGAACGCGTGTCGCAATAGGGGGACGAACTTCTCGAACCCCATTCGCGTCTGGTTGGACGAGCGATGGTATCCCCGCGTTCCGGTCCCGATCCCCACACGAGACATGGTGATCCCCGTCTTCCCCAAGGGAACGAGGTCCGTGGGCGAGCGCTTGCCCGATTCCGGCTTGACATCCTCCGCCACCGCACGAACACCCGACCAGGCCATCGCGGCACCGGCGGCGTTACGCAGAAATTGACGGCGTCCCAGACTCGTGGATTGATCGAATGCGTTCATGAAAGGCCTCCCTGATTCGGCATGCCCATCCGTGAGTTTAGGGCCTTCTGCCGGTCAGTGCAATCGCGCCGAACTTGACTCGTATTGGGGGAGACTAAACGGACGGAGGCGTGGTGTTGTGCGGATAGCCGTTGCAGGCATACTCGTAGTCGTTCTTGCGGCCGACATCGAGCCAGTGCTCGTGGTCGTAGAGGGTAAAGACACCGACCCGCTTGCCCGCCTCCAACAGCCGTTGGAGCAAATCGGTGGCATTGCAGGGCTCATTGCGCCTTAGAAGGTCGAGCACGCCCGGGTTCATGACGTAGATGCCCGCGTTGGCGTTCATGGTATGAACCGGCTTTTCGACGAGCCGGGTCAACTGGCTTCCGTCCACTTCGATCAAACCGAACGGCAATTCCATGCTGTACCGCACCGAACACATGGTGGCTTGAAAGTCGTT
This sequence comes from uncultured Planctomycetales bacterium, assembly GCA_964596165.1. Lineage (GTDB taxonomy): Bacteria > Planctomycetota > Phycisphaerae > UBA1845 > JAFGLZ01 > CAYUQT01. The sequence goes on from CAZQTW010000032.1 coordinate 22,815, forward strand.
GCGAACGTGAAAACTGAGTAGGCTGGCGAAGTTGACCTGCTGCATCAGGTCGCCGTTGAGAAGCAGGAAGGGATGGCTGGGTTTGTCCGGCAACAGGCTCAGCGCGCCGGCCGTGCCGAGCGGCTGGTCCTCTTCCAGGTAGTCAATTTGTACGCCGAATCGATCCCCCGTACCGAAGTGGTCCTTGATGACGTCACGCAGGTAGTTCACCGCCAGCGTGATCCGGAAGATGCCGTACTGACGAAGCTGATCGATGATATGTTCCAGGATCGGTCTCCCCCCCACCTCAAGCATCGGCTTGGGTATGTCCCGGGTCAGCGGGTAGAGCCGCTTGCCCTTTCCACCGGCCATGATGATGGCATGATTCGGGCGCAGGTCCGTGCGAATCAGATCGGTGATCCAGGCGATCTGCTTGACCCGCCCTTTGTCGTCCACGAGCGGGATCTGGCGGATCGAGTGACGACCCATGACCGTCAGGATTTCGTCACGGGTGGCTGTCTCGGGCAGCGACAGCGGGCGGCGGTTGAGGACATCGGCAATCGGTGCCTCAAGGGTAAATCCATTGAGGATCGCGCGACGAATGTCCCCGTCGCTGAGCAGGCCCAGAAGCCGGCCCTCGTCGTCCACCACGACGGCAATCTCGACGCCGCCGGCGTTGATCGCCTGCATCGCGTCCAGGATCGAACCGTCGGCCCGAACCCGAATACGCTCAATCATGTCCGCCCGATCGGGCAAGGTTTGCCCGACCGGGTAGACATCCAATTGCGCCGGCATCGACATTGATTCCACTTCCAGCCCGGCTGCCAACGTCCCCCACCAATGAACAGGGTGGTTCCCGCCTTGGCTATATCGACATTTTCGGACGTAAGCTGAAGCCCCGTCTGCTTGACCTCGACGGCCGCGCCGCCGAGAATGCCGAGCATGCCGGAGGAACAGAATCCACAGACGGAGATGCTGTTTCAACCTATTATCATCAATGGGGTTACGCTTCAGAATCGCATCGTGGTCCCGCCCATGGCAACCAACCGCGAACCGAACCACGACGCGGGGCTGCGGTGGTACTGCCGGCTGGCCGCCGACGGGCCGGGACTGATCTTCACGGGAGCGATGCGTGTCCAACTGTTCGACCATCAGTACACGGTCCGGAACCTGCGGCCGTTGGTTGAGGCCGTTCATGAGCGGGGGCCAAGGATCGCCGCCCAACTGTTCCCGTCGCCCATCGGCGCAAGACCCTCACCGACTGAAGTGGAGCCCGGCGGTGTCCGCGAACTCGTCGAGTTGTTCGCCCGGGCCACGCAGGTATGCATGGAGGCCGGATTCGACGGCGTGGAGATCCACGGGGCCCATGGGTATTTGATCAACCAGTTCTTCTCGCCGGTGGCCAACACGCGAACGGACGACTATGGCGGTTCGATGCAAAACCGTTGTCGGTTCGGCCTCGAGCTGGCTCGCGCCTGCCGTCAGGCCGCCGGCCAAGGCTTGCTTTTCTACCGTCACACGCCGCTTGAGAAGGATGGCTACACTATTGAGGACAGCTTCGTCCTCACCGATCAGCTTCTGGAGGCCGGCGTCGACGTATTGGACATCAGTCCCGGCGGCCGCGAAGAGCCGGGCGATTGGGCGGCGCCCTTCAAACATCGATATTCCCATGTCCCGGTCATCGCCGTGGGGCGAATGGATGTGGTCGACAGGGCCGTGGCGGTGCTCCGCGAGGGACGCGCGGATCTGGTGGCTGTCGGACGCGGCATGATCGTCGACGCCGCCTGGCCTCGAAAAGTCCGAGAAGGAAACCTCGACCAAGTCCGCCTGTGCAGGCGATGCAACACGTGCTTTGACCGGCTCTGGGCCGGGCACCGGGTCGGCTGCGTTCAATGGCCGGAGGGATACGACGTGTAACGGCTCCCCCGTCGTCCCGAGTGAGGCACAGAGCGGCACACTTGCCCAGCCGCGGCCGACGGGGGGGCACACTCCGCCCAAAAAGGAACCGGCACGCCACTCGCGGCAGCGCGCCGGTCTCGCTCCCTTCCCTCTAATGATAACTGTCGGCTGTTCTGAATAAGGATGCCCGTTTCAGAGCAGCACTTGTCTCTTCATGAAACGGCTAGCGACGGCGCCGAAGCGCAACAACCGCCAAGCCGCCGCCGATCAAGGCCAGCGTTACCGGTTCGGGAACACCGTGGTCGTCATCCGGCCAGAACGTCAGGTACATATCACCGGAGAATGACTTGCTGAAGTCATCGACCACGACGCCCGAGATACGGAACTGGTACGAACTGATCGAGCTCTGTTGTCCGCCGTTCGGCCAAATCCCGTAATCAACGAGAAGGCCGCCCAGTGCGGTCGCCAGGCCTGAGCCCTCGATCAGGTTCTGGTTGTAGATCTCCCGGGCCCTGTAGATGTCAAGCCTGCCTTCCAACACCGGCGCATACCCGAGGAGCGGGATATTGAGCCCCAGTGTCCAGTCGGGATCGCCGACACCGACACCGTTGAACCAGCCCTCGGCCTGGTTCGGGAGCAACGGCGGAATGCCGGAGGTGTCGGAGTACAGACTCCCCGCCGCTGACACACTCGCCCAAGAAATGGGGAGCGACCAATCGCTGGCGCCGTCATAGTGGACGGTAATGGCCGGACCGCCCGACTTGGATGTGATGGTGAGGGTTCCCAAGCCGTAACCCCCTCCGCCGGCGGTGAACGTGCCCCTCAGATTGGTGATCTGGATGCTCGTGGGCGACGCCGTCAACCAAGCGGGATCAAAACCCGGAACCCAGTTCGGATCCAGAGGGATCGCCCCGGCAACTCCTGTCATCCCTCCAACCAACAGCATCACAACGAGATTGCGTGGCATCCTCACATCTCCTCTCCCTCGAGGCCCCTTCCCCGAGACACCCATACATCCCCCTCGAAACTCTCTCGATGGTCACCAGACACTCGGCAGCTTCTCCCCGCGCTGCCCCGCCGGAACAGAAATGCAACCTAGTACAGTCTTGATCTGCGGCGAATGATGGCGGCCACCAAACCTCCACACGCCAACGTGAGCAACGAGACCGGTTCGGGAACCCCATAGATCGTCACCGAACCGCCGCCACCCGATATCAGGTCCGTCGAGAAGTTCTGCATGTTCGACGGCACCGAGACCCAGTACTCGAAGTACATCTCGCCCTGAGGCGCGAAGTACGGCGCCAAAGAACCCCCCGTAATCGTCATCAGGATGCCGTTATACGGACCGTCTCCGCCGTAAGTCTGCAACTGATTATTGTAGTTCTCGTGCAATCCAAAACCGCCGACAAGCTGGCCGCTCAGGAGGACGGCGTTACCGTTCTCCATGTCGATCAACGCGTAGTTCACGTCGGATCCGAACCAACCGTTGGCCGTCCCGCCCGCGCTCAAGTCGGAGGTGATGGGAATATCGATCACAAGGCCAAACGTGTACGGGCCCGGGTAGTTCGGGTTCAGGCTGGAGACCACGCCCGATCCCGGCGCCCCGTCAAGCGACTTGAGGTTGCCGGTCACGGGAGCTGTCCCCGTGTTGTCAAACACAAGCTGGCCTTGTGCGATGTTGAATGTGATCGAGTCGTCGATCCAGATATAGCCGCCGCTCGGATCCAGTGGAATCGCGAAGGCACTCGTCGATACAAACAGGACAAGTGCAGCGACCGCTAGTGCGACGTGCCCACTTCCCTTCCCCAATGTGTACACGGCGAGGCCTCCTCTCCCTCTGGTCGCCCTGTCACCTTCCCCCACGAATAAGCAATAGAGTACCGTCTTCACTCGTACTGTGTCAACAATAAAGTCCAAAAAAAATAAAATCGCCTAGCATTGTCGCCTACACGGAACGGCATACCTTCCGCCTGCGCCTGGCCAAGAAGAGCACGCACATATAACCCATTGATAAAAATAGACTTCCAATTGCCCCGCTTCCACAGAACGTCGGAAGGTTCCAACCTGGTCCCACGTCAATAGTCCGGTGAAGCTGCATTAGCGGGTCCCCTACGACCACGGTAGCCCAGCTCAGATAGGGCATCGCACTGTAGGCCGCCTCGATGAACGTCATGTCGCCTACCCCGTCGCCATCGGCGTCGCGGAAGTAGTTGAAGAACAGCAGATCGTTATCGGCCACACTCGTGGTGAGAGGTTCAAACACGTGTCCCATCGCGCCCGACCCGCCGATGTAGATCCACTGCCACACTTTACCTTGTCGCGCTGCGGTGGGGATATTCGCGTCGCTGAAAAACGTGACCGCGTTGTAACTCTCCGTCGAGTTGAAGACGGCTCCGTAAACCGGTCGAAACAACTGAACGCCGTTGGGACCGCCGGTCAACAGGTAGTCGGCGGATACCCCTGACTGATGTATGCCGAACGTGCATAGCCCCACGATTCCATAGTTCGGATCGAGGCCCTGATTGCAGAGCATGTCGGTCGGATCGTAGAGCACGGGTCCCCAGATCCGTCCCTCTCCCATCAGATCGATCTCCACGCCGCCAAGGGGATCGGGAAGGAATCTGTTGGGGTCGCCGATGAGCGATCGGTAGGCGTATCGATAATCATCGCGATAGACGCCTGAACTGGTGACATTCGGCGGCGTCGGATAGGCCTCCGCCGTCAGATACTGCTCCGGCATCGCGTACTGCGGAATGGCGGAGCCCGCGTTGTACCACTTGTCGTTGTCTGAGACGGCCCCGCTGGTCTTGTCGTCGATGACAACGGCCGACCAAGCCGGATCGTAACCGTGGAAGTTTCGATGGTTGGGATCGGAGACTCGAGCGGTCATCTCGAGCATCCGGTTCACATACAAATCGGGGCCAACCGAGGCCGTCCTGGGTCCGTCCAGACGGGCAACCAGGTACATGTCCTTAACGCAGAATTGGCGACCTCCCGTGGCCCGGAAGTAGCTGAACTGCTGCCCCTCGTAGACCCGCGACGAGTCAAACAGGGGTGCAACAAACCGGAACGTCTGCCTTCGGGCCAGGATGTTGCGATCGCCGCAGAACGAGGACATCGGGCTGATGTACCCGTGATACGGATTCACAATGCGACCGGATAACGGCGCGCGATGATTGGGATCAAGCGCCGGGTCGATTTGCCACAAGACGGCCAACTCCGATTCCACTGAGGCCGCGTCGATTTCAGCCGTGTACCCTTCCACCCTCGCGGCATTCGACCCCGCCTCGTAGACCACGTCGGCATAGACCGTATCCTTGATTCGATACGGCATTCCCGGCGTGGTGACGATGACCCAGATGTGATCGACCAGGTTGTAGGCTTGCAGGTGTTGACGAACCGGTTGGGCTATCAGATTCTCGAAGTCCTGGCGGGTGATCATCTCCGTCGTGGGGCTCGTCACGTCGGGCAATCCGGCGAGACAGACAACGTTCTGATCGGGGATCCCTGGGTGATATACCCGGTATCGGGCCGCCACGTACTGGCTGGACGAAGAAGCGCTGTTGACGAGAAGGAGGACGCGGTCCTCCGTGATTCCTCCGCACACGGGGACTGCGAACCCTGCCACGGCAAGCAGCGCCTTGCACCTGGCCGGCAGATTCCCCACCATCAACTTCTCCCCTTCTGTTGGCGCCGCTATCCGGAGATGAGGTGTTTCCTTCCGTGGAACGGTGGGACAGTTACCTGTCCGTCGCCAAGCGCCAACCACTCCCTTATCGGCCTATCCAACTTTCCCTTTGACGTTTTCGTTGGGCGTCCTATTCGACGTGGGGGCGCGCGATCGGCCTACTACATCTACCACCGATTCATTCTTAGACGCCCAAAAGCCCTTATACTGTGGATAGTAACGTGAAGCTGGTGAGTTGTCTAGGCCGATTTCTTACGGAAAAGGGTGTGATTGAACGACTTTTAAGTAATGCTTTGTATGTTTTCAGCGAAATCCGGTGCCCCATCGATCCTGAACCGTATCGCCTAACTCCGCCTGGCGCTTACCACTCTTTGAATCTCCTCGTGAGTCTGACGGTCTAGCGGATAACGCGAAAAGACAACCGCCGCCAGCGAGTAGAGCACCACCGGAATTGCGACAAACACAACTTTGAGTCCCAGCAGGGCCGTTGCAGACTGCTCGGCGGCCTGCTCCTTGTAGCCGAGTGCTTGGAGTGTTGCCCCGGTGGCCGCGATGGCACCGCCTTGTCCGATCTTCCTGCAGAACTCGGCTACCCCCCAATACAAACCCTCGCGTCGCTGATGGGAGTGGAGTTCGTCATAGTCGATCGTATCGCCCATGATGGAGAACGGAAGCGTAATGAAGCCGCCGAATCCGAAACCGACCCCCGCGAACAAGGGCAACAGGAAGTAGTACCTTTCCGGCGTCATAAACGCCATGGGTACGGTGGCCGTCGCGGCGGTCAGAAGGCTGAGGACCAGCGCGGGTCGCTTGTCCAGTCGGCGCGACACCCAGGCCCAGAACGGAACGGCAGCCACTCCAAAGATCAGAAACGCCAGAACGGCCACCGGAAAGAGGCTCTCCGCATGAAGCCAGTGCTTGGCCACCTGGACTCCTACGATGACCGGGATGATGATGCTCGCGTTGTAGATCACATACGTCGCGAGCATGATCACGAAAGGTCGGTTGCGAAACAGTTGGCCGAATCCCTGTCGCGGCACATTCGTCTGAGGTCGACTGAATTCGCGGCGTTCATAGGTTCCCAGGAACGTAAGTGTCATGACGAGGATCATGATGCCGCCGCAGATGGCGCTCGCGACGGAAAAGCCCGCACGCCCGTCGGCGAACAGTCCGGCAAAGGCCTTGATGCCGACTCCCGCCGTCAATCCGAGAATGTAGAACGCCTGACGATAGGCCATCAGTGAGGTTCGCTCGTGATGGTCCAACGTGAGTTCGGCGCCGAGGCTGTTGTAGGGCACCAGATAGACCGTCATGGCGCAGTAGTACGCGGTGGCCATAATGGCCAAATAGGCAACGGAAGGATGGCTGGGCGGACTGAAGAGGAGAAAGAAGCATAGCCCCGCCACCGGCGCGATACCGAGGATGTACGGCCGGCGGCGACCCCATCGGGTTCGGGTCCTGTCGGAGATCCACCCCATGGGGATGTCCGCGCAGGCATTGATCCAGAACGCCGCCATAACGCAGGCGCCGACCGTGGCCGGCGAGAGTCCCACCACATCGATGTAGAAATAGAAGAGATAAAGGTTCAGCGAGAACTCAAACAGTCCACCGCCGAACGTGGAGACGCCGTAACTCAGCTTGGTTCGCAGCGGCAGGTGAGAGACAGTGGCTGTGGATGTGTGCCAATCGGAGACGTTGCCGGGCTGTTCATTGCTCATGCGCGGCTCGCGGTCGCCGATGATCGATGTGCCCAACCCAACGGGGCTACTACGCCAGCCCCTTGGCGCGTTTTGCAATATCCTTCACCGTCAGTCCGACGAAGGCCAGCACGTCCTCCGGCGTGTTGCCGGACTTGGGAATCCGCTTGCAAGTCATCGACTCAACGATGTACGTACCGGTTTCGGCCGCCGCTTCGGCGATCGCCCCGCCCAGTCCGCCGCCGTAATTGTCCTCGACGACCAGGATCTTGCCGCCGGCCTTTCCGGCCGCCTTCAGGATCGGCTTGGTCTTCAGCGGGAAGCTATAGGCGTCGATCACGGTGCAATCGATCTTGTGCTTCTTTTCGAAGAGTTCCGCCGCCTCGAGGACCACCGTCAGCATGTAGCCACTGCTGACTAGGACGAGATCCTCGCCCTTGCGGATGACGTTCGAGCCGCCGACCTCGAACTCGGCATCCTTCGGGTAGATCAACGCTACGTCGGGCCGATGCGTTCGCATGTAGCACATGCCATTGAGGTTCGCCATGAGGCCCGTCAGGTGATAGGCGGACACGGCGTCGGCCGGCTGGAACGAATAGCAGGCGGGCTGCCCGCGGCCGTCGTCGGCCGTGCCGAAGCTGCGGAAGTACGTCACGTCGAGCAGGCCCATTTGGCTGGGTCCGTCGGCCGCCAGCGACACCCCTGCGTGCGAGCCGACGATCTTGATATTCGCCCGGCTGATGTTGGCCATCTCGATCTGGTCGTACGCGCGTGCGAGGAACTTGGCGAAGCTACTGGCGAACGGGATGTACCCCGCCGCCGCCAGACCCGCCGCCGCCGAGATCATGTTCTGCTCGGCGATCTTGCACTCGAAGAACCGGTCGGGGAACTTCTTGGCGAAGTACTCGGCGAACGTGGAGTTGCTGACGTCACCGTCGAGGGCAACGATCCGCGGGTCGGCCTTGCCCAAGGCGAGCAGCGCCGCTCCGTAGGCCCGGCGCGTCGCCAGCTTGTTCTTGGCCACCGCGTCGGCCAGGCCGGCTTCGGCCATGCCCTCATCAAACGGCGGCAACGTGATCTTGCCCGCGGGCAGCGGCGCCGGTTCGGCCGGAGGCGGGGTAATGCCCAGCCCGTCGCAGGCCCCCCGCGGAACACCGAGCTGATCGTACATCGCGTCGAGATCGGCGATCGCGCCGACTGTCTCGGATTCCTTTAGCGGCTTGCCGTGGTTGCCCTTGGCCTGAAGGGCCTTGGCGCCCCAACCTTTGATTGTCTTGGCGACGATCGCCAGCGGCCTATCGGTGGTGCCGGCCTTGTCGAGCGCGGCGGCGATCTGGTCGGGGTTGTGCCCGTCGATTGTGACGACCTCCCAGCCGAAGGCGTTCAGCTTGGCGGCGAGGGTTTCGGCCGATTGCTGCGGCGAGACGTAGTCGGCCTGTCCCTGCCCGTTGCAGTTGAAGATCGCGCATACGTTCGTCAGCTTGCGATCGACGATAAAGTCGGCCGCCTCCCAGATCTGCCCTTCGCGGGACTCCCCGTCGCCGATGACGGCGAAGATCGTCTTGTTGACGCCGCGGAGACGGGCGGCCAACCCGAGTCCCGCCGCCACCGAAAGCCCCTGTCCCAGGGACCCGGTGGCCGCATCGAAGAACGGAAAGCCCTCGGCCGGGTTGGGGTGGCCGTCCAATACGCTGTCCAGTTCGCGGAGCGTGTCCAACTCCTCGAACGTTACCTTGTGGGCCTCTTTGCGGGATTTGCCCGCCACGCCCCCGACGTCGGCATAGACGGCGTAGACGACCGGAACGGCGTGTCCTTCGCTCAAAACGAGCCGGTCGGCGCCGGCGTGCCAGGGATTCCCCGGATCGTATCGCATCCGCTTTTCCATCAGCGTCACAACGATATGCCCCAGTGAGAGGCCGCTGGACGGGTGTCCGGAGCCCGCCTTGGTCGTCATGCGGATCACGTATTTGCCGACTTCAATTGCCTTTGCATTCACTGCGTTTGAGAGCGTCATCATCGCCTCCCCTATCGTTTGCCGGTTGAAGGACCGGGATACCCTATAAGCAAGCGGGGAGGGGATCAAGTCTCCTGGCCCGTTGGCTCTGCACGCAAACCGGATTGCGGGCCGCTCCGGACGGTTCGCAACATGCCGACGAGGTCGTCCAATGTGGAGCCGGCCAGGGGCAACTCGCGCAATCCAGCGATGGCATTTGCCGGATCCTAGGCTGCCCGGCGGAGGATCAGATGCTCGTCTTCCCAAAGGGCGCAGGCTGCGCGAACATCGCCGTCGAGCGGTTGTCCGACCGAAACGGGGTTGACGATGTGCAGATCGTGTCGTCGCCGAAGGAACGGCAGGTGCGTATGTCCCGTCGCCTCCTCGGGAAAATCCCATGCGGCGGAGCCGTGTTTTCAGCCTTTTCCGATCAGCAACACGCCGGCCGCGACCATCACGAGTTCAATCACGACCACAAAGAGTCGCTCGCTCAGACGATCCAGCAGACGCTTGCCCAACCATGAGCCGACGATCATGCACGGCGCCAGAAGCAGGCCCGCGGCGAGAACTCGCTGCGAAAGAAGGCTCGTCCATCCGTAGGCGACGAGCTTGAACGTGTGCGTGATCACCGTCGCCGCCGCTTCCGTGCCGATATACGCACCGCGCATCAGTCCGTAGGCCAAGAAGAACGGGGCCGTCACCGGACCGGTGCTGCCCACCAGCGCCGACAGGAGCGAAGCCCCCGCCCCAACAGCGGCAAAGCCGCGCGCCGGGCATCGCGGGTATCGGCCTCCCCCTACCCGGCGATAAGCCACGATCCCGACGAGGAACACGCCGACGCCGCGTGTCAACCAGCGAAGCGGCGCGGCCGCGAAGAGGACCCCGCCGAGCAGCGCCAGCGGCACGGCGCCCACCGAGTACCACCCGACAACCCGGCGGTCGATGTCGGTGCGGTTGAACCAGACCCGCGATCCGTTTCCGACCAGCTGCGCGATCGTCAGGATCGGCACCGCGTCTCGCATCCCGAACACGTGCACGAGCGCCGGCAACAGCAGGATTGCGCCGCCGAACCCCGCCACCGCGGCGACGGCGGACGCCGTCACGGCGCTTGCGATCAGCGCCGCGACCTGAATCCAGTGGACATCCAACACGAAACCGCTCTTTCAGAGTCCAATCCGAACGACGGTACCTGCCGCGGCCATGGACGGACACGGGGCCGATCTCGCCCGTACGACGCTCCCGGCGCCCAACCGCGCGATCAGCTCTTGCTCGCCAGCGGGTTGCCGAAGACGGCCGCCTTGCCCAACTCGGCCTCGATCTCCAACAGCCGGTTGTACTTGGCGATTCGCTCGCTCCGGCAGGCCGATCCGGTCTTGATCTGGCCGCCGCCCATGGCCACCGCGAAGTCGGCCATGAAGGCATCCTCGGTCTCGCCCGAACGATGGGAGACCACAAAACCCCAGCCCGCCTTGCGGCAAAGGTCGATCGCCTCGACGGTCTCCGTGACCGTGCCGATCTGATTCAGCTTGATGAGGACGGCATTGGTCGCCCGTTCCTTGATACCGCGTTCGATGAAGCGGGTATTGGTAACGTACAGATCGTCTCCGACGATCTGAATCCTCGACCCCAGGGCGGCGGTCTGTTCCTTGAAACCAACCCAATCGTTTTCGGCCAGGCCGTCCTCAATGGAGACGATGGGGTACTTCTCAACCCAGGCCGTGTAGAGGGCGGTCATCTCCGAACTGTTCTTCTTGCCCTGACCTGATTTGGCGAGGTGGTAGGCGCCACCCTCGAAGAACGAGCTGGCCGCCGGGTCGAGGGCAATGGCCACGTCCTTGCCGGGTTTGTAGCCGGCCGCTTGGATCGCCTCCAGTATGACCTCACATGCCTCGTCGTTGCTCTTAAGATTCGGAGCGAACCCACCCTCATCGCCGACGCTGGTGGCGTAGCCTTTCTTGTGGAGAATCCCCTTGAGCGCGTGGAAGGTCTCGGCGCCGGCGCGCAACGCCTCCGCGAACGTCCGCGCGCCGATCGGCATCACCATGAATTCCTGAAAGTCCACGCTGTTGTCGGCGTGCTTGCCGCCGTTGAGGATATTCATCATGGGTACCGGCAGACGCACGGCACCCGTGCCGCCCAGATAGGCGAACAGCGGGAGATCGGCGGCGATCGCCGCCGCCTTGGCCACCGCCATCGATACGCCCAGGATCGCGTTGGCCCCCAGCTTGCCCTTGTTGGGCGTCCCGTCGAGTTCGATCATCAACCGATCGATCTCAGCCTGGCGTGTCGGGTCCATGCCGATGATCTTCGGACCGATGACCTCGTTGACGTTGGCGACGGCCTTGAGCACACCCTTGCCGCCGTAGCGTTTCTTGTCTCCGTCGCGCAACTCGACGGCCTCGTTCTCGCCGGTCGAAGCGCCGGACGGCACCGACGCCGACGTGGCGACGCCGTCGTCGAGCCTGACAAAGACCCGGAGCGTCGGATTGCCCCGGGAATCGAGGATTTCCAAAGCCTTCACACTGCTGATCTTGCATTTCATAAGTCGCTCTCCTTGTTGTTTGCGAAGTCACTACCAAGCCGTTTGCGCGACACATCCCTTGCCCAGACGCGCGTTCCGCAACATATTCGCCAGGTCATCCAGGAACAAGGCAGGCAAGGGCAGACTACCGATCGCGTTGACCATGTCCGCATGGTCGTATGCCACTCGGTGGAGCGTCACCTCGCCCTCGTCCCACAGCGCGTAGGATGCTCGATTGTCTCCGTCCAAAGGTTGTCCTACCGAACCAGGATTGACGACCCGCACGTTCCGCGATCGTCGAAGCAAAGGCAGATGCGTGTGCCCTACTACCAGTACATCCGCTCGGACCTCGCCCGTAAGTTCATCAAGATGCCCATTCGAGGTCGCCGGCGTCAATCGGTAGTCATATAGAGGGTCGATTGGCGTGCCATGCACCAGCGCAAACCGGCAGCCTCCGATCTCCCACGTAGCAGAAACCGGCAATCTGGCCAGCCACGTCAAGTCGGTCGCAGTGAGCTGAGAACGGGTCCAATCTCGCATGGCCAGGGCCAACGGTTGCTTGGCCGGGCTGGCCTTGGGATCGGCGCCGAAGGCGATGGCGTGGTCGTGATTACCCCGTACGGTGATGGCTCCACGTTCGCGAAGCCATTTCAACGCACCTCGGGGATCGGGACCATAGTTCACCGTGTCACCGGCGCAGAGGATGTGATCGACGGCCCCCGCGTCGCGATCAATGGCGTTCAGCGCCCAGAGGTTCGCGTGGGTGTCCGAGATGATAAGCACTCGCACGGACCACTCCTGCAAACGAAAAACCCCTCCGGAGCTTACGGCTCAGGTGGGGCTTTGCCTAGTCACTTCTTCTGCGCCGACCCCTACCGAGCAAAGCTCCGGTAGGAGTCATCAGGCGCAAGCGGCCGGTTAACGGCGGACTCCATCGCCGCAGATATCCTACCCGTGGGCGACGGCATAGGCAACACGATCGCTCATCACCGCGCCCGTCCGAGACGGCTCCTTCAGTCGGACCGGCCGTAAACGAACATGACCTGCGGGAAGCGGCTTCCCATCATCTTCTCCAGATACGACTGCACATCTTTGGCCCGGCGTTCGCGGAGCACGCCATGCGCGACCTCGCGGGCCTCGTCCAGACTCACGCCGCGTATGATCTGCTTGATGGCCGGAACAATGGCCGGGTTCACGCTGAGTTCATCGACGCCCAGTCCCAGAAGGATGATCGTGTAGATCGGATCGGAGGCCATCTCCCCGCATAGGCTGACCGGGCGGCAAGGTACTCGTTTCCCAGGCCGGCGAGCCGCTTCGCGTAGGACTCGATCGCGAGGGCAACCGCACTCTCCGCGGCGAGATGCTGCTCCTCGATTCCGCGAACGATCGCGGCATCGAGTGCAGTGTCCGCCAACATCGCCTCATGGGCGCGGAAGACGGCCGCCGCCGACTTGCCCGCCATCACCTCGACGCACAGCGCGATCTCCTCCAGTTCGTGCCGCGCCCGACGCAGGGCATGTTCCAGCCGCCTCTTCTCCACGAAGACCGAGGAAGCAGGAATCCGGCGCTGGGGAACCGGCTCGCTGGCCGGACCCCACACCACGGCCGGACCACACGCGATTCCCGGCGCAATCATCGTCCCTGAAAACATCATGGCATCATCGTCGCCTCAAACCGCAATGCTCGCAACCGTGCCCTAGTAATTGTACCCACCGCCATCAGGCCGGCGGCAACCCCGAAACCCGTTGGCGGCGAAGCCGCCGTCCACAGGAACCCGACGGCCATGCTGGAAACCGGATCACCCATAGCGTTTGCGGAGCCGGGTGCGCCGCACCTGATCCCGCGTATGCTTTCCGGCACGTATTGGGCCGTCAGGGACACCTGCAATGCGTCCCGTACCGCGATGCGGACGCCCAGACGGTTCTGCGGGTTGGCGCTCTCGGTCACAAAACGCGCGAGGAACTCGGCCAACGCGCCGACATCCGGCGACGAAAGCCGCTCCTCCGGCGTCCCGTTTTCGAACACCACCCGTGCCGCAGCCTGCTCCCCCCCCGTGCAAGAACGTCGGAATCGACGTCAGCGGTACGACGGCGGCGGGTAGGACCGGCGCGCCGAGTAACGCGTTAACCAACGTGCTCTTGCCGCGTTTGAACTGGCCGAGCACGGCCAGATGGCAGCGTTCCTCACGCAACCGGCGCCGCAATCCGGCCAGTCGGCCGCAATCGGCCTCGAACTCCGCGCCCAGCGCGCCCACCGGCTCGCCGGCTTCCCCCAAAAACTCCGACAAACGGAGGGCGCCCACACCGCTCGGAGACATCACATCTGCGTTAGGAGGGCTCATGGTCCGGCAGATCTCCGCGTCGATCATTTGCAGCCTACCAGCCAACAAAAAAACCCCACACAGGCATCGTCCTGGTAGGGTTCAAGTCTCGCCGCCGTGCCCCTACCCGGATCGACTCGGGTAGGAGTCATCAGGTCCTCTCGACCGCTTAATGGCGGACTCCATCGTCTTAACCATTCTATCGGCTTATCCCGACACGAACAACATTACATTGCGAGACGCAGTGTGATCGGTATATAATTCGATTGACGAATAGTGGCGATGGGGTTCGCCAGCGTCCGGACCGCAAGGCGGTCGGGACCAACCGCCTGCCCGACGACAGGCTGATAACCCCTGCTGAGACACGTTCCAGCGGGGGTTTTGCCTGGTTCATTCCTGCTAACCCTCGTGGAGCGGGTTTCGCAAGGTTGTAGTGTGCCGCCGGGGCGATTTGCCCCGATGGGCTCCGCTTGGGAACTAGGCCCCATGAACGAATTCCACCGACGACACATTCTGAGCTCGCTTCAGCACATCGACGCCCAGTTCGCCGAAGTCGAAGGTGTCCTAGCGGGCATCGGGGACGAGTCGCCGTTGTCACCATACACCCTCGACCTCCAGCCGATGCAGCGGCGGGTTGTGGAGGACTTCTTGCGGCGAATTCGTCGGGAGATGGCCTCGGCCGCAAGAAGGCTGGGTATCGTTCCCGAATCGCGGCGAACCGCCGCCAGTTGGGCCATCCGCACTCGCCTCCTGGGCGTGTCCGTTGCCATCGCGGAGATGGACCCCCACCATCTCCGCGGCTACGGCGACCTGACGGCGGAGGATAAGACCGAGATCAGCCGGCAATGCGCGGAGCTGGACCGTCTGGTCGGGAAACTCGAAGCCTATCTCCGCCGCGAAAACGGAGAGGACCTGTCGCAGCGGCTGGCTCGGTTGGAAGGTTCCGCCGCCAATCGAGAGGTTCTTGTGGCCCTGGAGCAAATCATCACGCGGCATCATCTCCTGGAGTTTCGTCCGACCCTGGACATGATCCTGTCACGCCTGGAATCCACGCAGTTTGAAATCGCCTTCTTCGGACGAGTCAGCTCCGGCAAATCGTCTCTGCTCAACCACATTCTGGGCACTCCTGTTCTGCCGATAGGGGCCACTCCCGTCACCGCCGTTCCGACGCGGCTCCGCAACGGAATCCAGGCGGAGATGCTCGTTCACTTCGAGATGTCGAACACCCAACGATTGGACACAGGCCGGATCGCCGAATTCGTCACGGAGGAGGGCAACCCCAACAACACCAGGCATGTCTCCGGCGTCGAGGTTTTTTTGCCTTCGCCGCGCCTGGCCGAGGGCGTCGTCTTCGTCGATACGCCCGGCGTCGGTTCCCTTGCGACGTGCGGCGCGGCGCAGGCGATGGCCTATTTGCCGCGGTGCGACCTGGGCGTTGTGCTGGTGGATGCCGCGTCGAGCCTGAACCATGAAGACTTGGCCATCCTTCAGGGGCTTTGCGACGCGGCGGTACCCGCCATGGTTCTGGTCAGCAAGTGCGATCTGCTCACTCCGGCCGATCGTCGGAGGGTCACCCAGTACGTTCAGCACCACGTCGAGGCCTCGCTGGGTCTACAGACCAACGTATACCCGATCAGCACCGTCGGCGAGGCTGCCGCGCTCGCCGACCATTGGTTTACCGAACAAGTCCGGCCCCTGTTGGAGAATCACCGTCAGCTCGCGCAGGCATCCATCCATCGAAAGATCGCCAACCTTCACGAGTCGGTTTCCCAGACGTTGGCCGGCCTGCTCGACCGTCGGCAGGCTCGACGGGGCAAGACGGATCGCGACGATCCGGCCAAGGCGGCTGAACAGATGGAGGCCGCCGCGGCGCGGATCGCCACGGTGGGCCAAGATATCTGTGAGCCCGTCGATGCGGGCCTGTTCGTCGCCGTCCAGGGCGTGTTGAGCCGTGTCGCCGCTCGTCTCGGACGACACGGGGAATCGGGCGATGGCGGGCTGGACCTGCCGGCCCAGCTCGCTCTGGAGGCGATGGCGGAACAGGCGTCGGCCGTTCGGGCGGAGCTGGTCGAATTGGGGCGTGCCCTGGCCCAAACCCTCAGAACCCTCTCCGAGGCCCTTCCGGGCGTCCGCGCGGACGAGATGGAAGACGTCTCGGCGATCTTACAGCCGCTCCCTTCGATCGACCAGAAGGCTCTCTCGAAGATTCCCAGCCCGCGTCGCCCATTGCTGCTGGCGTGGTGTCCGCCGCTGGCGCGTTGGGGCTATGCGCGCCGAGTTCGCCGAGTGTGTCGATGGGCCATCGACCTGGAGCTGAGGAACCACCGATACAAGGTCCGTGACTGGAAGAAGGCCAACTTGGAACGGCTGGTCGAGGCGTACGAGGCACGCGCCGGACTCTATCGCGAGCAGCTCCGCCGCTTGCAGGACGGAGAAGAGGCGGAAGCTCCCGAGGCCGCCGATATTCGGGCCGACCTGGACCGGTTGTCGAACACAGTACCGCCCCCTACGGAGCCGCCGGGCGACGCCTCCCCCGAGGGAGAGGCCGCACTGTCGGCGATGACTCGATGACTTTCGGGTGGTCCGCCGTGCCGCCGGCACACGACTTCGAGGCCCCGCCGGCTACGGGATGTCGGCAGGACCTGCCTTTTCGTCGGAGCAAGGCGGTCCTTTCGGCAACGGGGGGGATTCGTCCGGCCAGTATCGGTCCCACCAGAGTTTGGCCACGCTGTTGTCCGGGCATTCCTGCAATGCTTCCCCCAGGAGGCCATGGGCTTCATCCTTGCGGCCCAGCTTGATCAGCGCGATGGCCCAGTGCACCTTGAATACCGTCTCGTAAGGATTCACCCACACCGCCCGTCGAAACTGGGATTCGGCCAGCTCGAACGCCTCCCGCTCCAGAAAGTACACACCGATCTCGTCGCGGTCGTAGCCCAGATAGCGACTCGGTCGCAGCACCTCTTCGCGGAGGAACTGCGGGTCGCGCTTGCCACGTCGAGGCTTATTCGGTCTTTGGGACATCGCGATGCCCAACCAGCTTCTCAACCGCCCGTCGCCAGGCGAACTTCACGCGATCGTCCGTGGGCGGCGAGTGTCTGTAATCCAAGCTTTCGATGAGTTGGCCAAGCTCGGTCTGAAGCTTCCTCATGTCCCGTGCGGATGCATCCGCCAGCGCCCGGCGCAAACGCGCGTCTCGCAGGCGGGGCATCACAATGCGGAGATGGGGAACACAGAGTCCGTCGGAACCTTGTATCGCGCCGCAGAGTTCATCGTCATCCGCATATTGCAGGAGAGTGCCGATATGGTTGTCGAGCCGGTGACTCTCTGCCTTACAGACCGGGCAATCGGCCCCGCTCTTTCCGACGAGCAACTCCTCTCCGCAGGTACCGATGAGGTCTTGGTAGAGGATGGCAATCCCCAGGGCGTCCTGCGAATCGGCCAACATCCAGGCGTGGCGATGGCAAAACCCCTTGGACGCCCTCCATTCCTTGCGGAAGCCTCCATCATTCACGTTTTCGTAGAGGAGCGTCTCCAGATACTTGCGCGTCTGGCTGCCGATCAGACGACAAAACATGCACCCCGCCGAACGTGCCGCATCCACAAGACTGAAGAATGGAATGTGTCTCTCCGACCGCTTCATCGCCGACTCGTCGAAGCCGTCGCCGCGATCCGCGCTTGGTTCTTCGGCCGGTTCGGCCGCGGGGGTCGCTATTTGACGACGAGAACGGAGCATGGGGCCACGCGGACCAGCGTGTGACACGTGCTGCCCATCAGCCGGTCGTACAGGGCCGAATGCCCCATGAAGCCTATCACCAGCAGATCGAAGCCGCGCTCCTTGATGAACTCGATAATCGTCTTCACCTCGTGCCCGACGATCACGTGCGTGCTCAAGTGTATGCCGGCCTCTTCGGCGATCTTCCGGGCCTTGTTGACGGCCTCACCGAACCAATGAGTGGCCAGGTCTTTCTCCTCGATGACCTCGCCGATCGTTCCCGGGTAGTGAGGCACCTCCTCGACCGAAATGGTGTGCAGTTCGGCCGACGACCGCTTCGCAAGCTCGATGGCCTCGGCGAGGGCCTTGAACGACCCCTGGGAGCCGTCGAGTCCAACCAGGATCTTCTTAGGCATTGTCGGTCTCCTCTTCCACCGGCGCAACGTGAGGTCTAAACCATCGCTGGGCGATCATCGTCGGGACCACCGCACTGGCAACCACCGCCGTGACCAGAACCGTATATTGAGCCTGACTGATGATACCATTGTTCAGGCCGAACAAGGCGCAAATGCTCCCGAACGTCAGGCCCGTACACATCAGCAGCGTGGTGTACATTCCTTCCGTGTGGTGAAACCGAAACGTCCGCGTCAACGGCCAGATGCCCACGAACTTGGTGGCCATCTTGACGGCCAGAAACAGCAGGATCGGGACGATGCCCACGATCATCGCACTGAAGCGAATCAGCGAGCCGGCCTTGAGAAAGAAGAACGGCGTCAGAAGCGTAAACGCCATCACCCGCATCCGCTGGGCCAAGACCCGCTCCTTCAGGAAGAACGGGGCCAGGACCATTCCGACGAGGTAGGCCGGCAAGACCGCCTCGCTCTTGGCGATGTTGGCCAGTCCGCCGAGCGCAAACAGCACCACCAGGATGAACTTTGCCTCCGGCTCGCTGACCCGATTACCCACCCGTCGAAAAAACCACGGCACGAACTTGGGCAGGAGCCACATGACCAGCGCCGTCGCGGCCGCGAAGACGACCAGCCAGACATTGTAGTTCGCAAACAGAACGCCCAGAACCAGAACCGTGCCCAAGTCGTTGACGAAACACGCCGCCAGGATGATCTTGCCGAGCTCGCTTTGGTTGAAACCGCTTTCCACCATGACCGCGTAAACGACCGCCACCGACGTTGTGGAAAGCGCCAGGCCGGCGATCTCGGCCTGCTCCCAGGACCAGCCGCCCAGATAATGGGCCCAGACCAGGACTCCGAAGAAAGGCCCGACAAACCCCATCACGCCGATCGTTATGCTGGGCCAGAAGTGCTTGCGGATGACGACCGGGTCGACCTCCGCCCCGGCCAAAAAGGTCAGCACGATCGAACCCGCGCCGGCCAGGTATGTCACCCAAGTCGTTGCGCCGAGATCGAACAGGTTTCCGGCGAC
Source organism: uncultured Planctomycetales bacterium (assembly GCA_964596165.1). Taxonomy (GTDB): domain Bacteria; phylum Planctomycetota; class Phycisphaerae; order UBA1845; family JAFGLZ01; genus CAYUQT01. The sequence goes on from CAZQTW010000032.1 coordinate 42,064, forward strand.
GGTTCCCACAACGATCTCGACCAAAGCGACGGACAAGCCCACGCGAATCGAGATCAGCGATGCCAGCAGTGCCAGGCCAATCCACACCGCGGATACGAACCAGGTAGTGTCCATGAGGGCGCACCTCTCCAGGGACGACGGTTTTGGTGGGAAGAAAAAAACCACCCTGCGGTGGTCGGTGAAAGAAGACGGCTCCCACCGCGACAAACCACGCAGTAGGAGTCATCAGCCGGGAAGGCGGTTCACTTGGGGGACTCCATCCCCTCTTCCATAATCCGATTATCGGCGCTTCACATGAGGAGTTCAAGTCCGACGATTGGTTCGCGTGTGCCTCACCGCGTACGGGTTCGGTCTACGACTCTTCGCCCATTCGGCCGGAGAATCACAGGCCATCCGACGGACGGCTCCGGTCATGAACAGAATAGACGCTTAGTCGGCATGTCTCGGTCAGGTGCGCGGGCTTCGCCTCAGACCGAACGTGGTCTCGGAGGCCGTATCGAACGGCTCGTTCCGGGCAGGAAACGAGGCAGAGCGCTACGGTTGGCACCTCGTGGTCGGCACGCTCGGCGACTCGACGGAGTGGTTGAGCCGATGGCCTCAGGGGCGTGCGGAGAACAGGATTCAGATGCAGCCGAGGCTGCGTCGAGGTTACCGGCGAGTGAACCGCCGTCAACACTCGACCTTCGTCGAACGCCCCGCTCGCCATCATATTGACCACATCCCTCGTTCAGCCCCTATTTCCTGGGCCATCTGATTCCGAGCCCCTTCCTCAGTCTGGCTGCCTGGGTGCCGGGTATCGCCGAAAACACGAGGAGGATCAGGAAGAGAACGAGATAGGGCGCTTAGATTCCCAGTGCCCCGCCGGGAAAATGGGTCGTAAAAACGAGTGTAATGGGCGTTCCGATGAGGAGCAGCCCCCAGGTGGCCCATAGGAACAGGTGATGCCTTTCAGCTCCAGCGCCTTCCATTGCTCAAACCGATCCGCAGGCACCCGGGGGTAGTCCGCGTTGGTCAAGGCTCTAAGTCTCGGCCGGCGCACGGCGTAGATGATTCCAAACACGAGAAGGATGATTTGACTCATGCCGGAAACCTCCGGGCGGTTTCACCCGATGTCTTATGAACGCCCTTCAAGGGATCCCCGGCACCCGACAAATCCCGATTCAATATCGATACGCGTTCAACGGTTCGGTCATGCACTTTGCGTCGATCTCAAAAAGCACGGCCGGCGGCCGGATGCCGCCCAGGCCCGAGAACGCGTGACTCGCGTCCATTCCCCAGATCCGCAGGCCCGGTGCCGATTTCCAGCCGCGCAGGCTCATCTCACCTTCCTGAGCCCATACGGAGGAGCGGCGTTGGTGAGGGTCTTCGGTGCCACCTTGACCTTCACCGGTTCGAACTCCATTCCTTCCTTATGGGCATAGAGGGTGTACTCTCCGGGCGGGACATTGACATAGCAGATGCCGCCGTCGGTGGTTGTCTCGGTTAGTTCTCTCTTGGGCAGCGTCCTCGTGTTGAAGTACACCGGCCCACATGCACGGGGTAGCTTCGGTTCAATGGAAACCGTACAGCCGGGTTCGCCCGGAAACCCCAGATTCGTGAACGTCTGGGGATCTCTCGTCGTGATCGTCGAGGCAATGTGACCTCTCGACGGGTCGGGTTGCGTCTTGCTGATGATGCACATGACGTGGAAGGCGAGTCGGTCCGGGACCTGGAAGCTCATGTTCTTCACGTCGCTTTCCGGCATGGTGAACGTCTGCGTTCGTGTCGTCGTGTACAACGGGTGCGAGAGGGACAAGGTGAGCTTCATGCCGGCCCCAAGACCGGTGAAGCAGTATCGTCCATGCGCATCGGTGACACAGGAATAGCCCGGGTATTCGACGAGCGTCACGAGCGCCCGTTTGACGGGTTTGGTGACCTGGTATGTCACGGCCCAGGCATTTCCGCCGACACTCCATCCGCCCATTCCCAGATCGTTGGTGGGTTTGCTGCTCGAGCAGATGAAGACCGCGGTCTGAAAGAGAACGGGCGTCATATCGGCCCTCCGCGTCCGGAAATGGGGACGGATGATACAGGGGACATTCTAGTTCGCCGAGACTCCGTGTCCATACCGGCGTGGGGCATGCCGCGACGGCGCCCGGACCGAGACGGTCCGGCCCGGGGCACGACAAGCCTTGAAGCCGCGGGGGTATGGACGTATCCTGATGAAAGGTCTGGCCGTGAGGGTCGCGGGCAGGTCCACAGGGGTGTCTCATCCGGAACCAGCAAAGGTGAATGAAATGGCCGAAGTAACACGCAGACATTTCGTGAAAGGGACGGCCGTCGCGGCGGCCGGCATGCTGTTGGGCACGTCCAAGACGAGTTGGGCCGGGGCGAACAATCGGATCCGGATCGCCGTGCTGGGCATCAACGGCCGGGGCAAGGACCACCTGGCGGGTTTCACCTCCTTGAAGGACGTCGAGGTGACGACGCTGTGCGATCCCGACTCGGCCCTTTTCAAGCCTCGCAGCGAACAGTTCTTCACGAAGCGCGGCCGGCCGGCGCCGAAGGTCGAGCAGGACCTTCGCCGGGTGCTTGAAGACAAGGAGATCGACGCAATCTCGATCGCCACTCCAAACCATTGGCACTCGCTGGCCACCATCTGGGCCTGCCAGGCGGGCAAGGACGTATACGTCGAGAAGCCGATGACCCACAACCTTTTCGAGGGCCGCAAGGTAATTGAGGCGGCGAAGAAGTACGGCCGGATCGTCCAGCATGGCACGCAGCTCCGCAGCAGTCCCGGGTTCCAAGAGGGCGTCCGGTTGCTGAAGGAAGGCTTCATCGGCGACGTGTACCTGGCGCGATGCGTGTGCTACAAGTGGCGGCCCTCCATCGGCCGGGCGCACCCCGGTCAGCCGCCGAAGGAGCTGGACTGGAACATCTGGCAGGGGCCGGCGCAGGAACAGCCCTTCATGCTAAACGATCAGGGCAAGGGCATCTATGTCCACTACTATTGGCACTGGGTGTGGGAGTATGGCAACGGCGACATCGGCAACCAGGGCGTCCACCAGCTTGACGCGGCCCGGTGGGGTTTGGGAGTGGATGTCCCCTACCGGTGCGCTTCGATGGGCGGCCTGTTGCTCTGGGGCGATGCGAAGCAAGTCTTCGACGTGTCGTCCAGCTCGTTCATGTTCAAGGGTGCGAACGGCAAGGACAAGATGATGACGCTCGAAGTCCGCCCGTGGTACACGAACGATGAGGCGGGCGGCACGTCGTTCGGCGTTATCTTCTATGGCTCGGAGGGGTACATGACCTTCCCGGGCTATTCCGGCTACAAGGCGTACAAGGGAGACAAGGACGGCAAGTCGGATCAGCAGACCGGCAAACTCGTCAAGCAGAACTTCAAGGACGGCAACCACTACCAGAACTTCATCGACTGCATGCGCAGCCGAAAGACCGAGGACCTGAACGCGCCTCCGCAGGAGGGGCACTACTCCTCCGCCCTGGCGCACTACGCGCTGACCGCCGCGCGTGTGAACCGGGTACTGGAGATCGACACGAAGACCGAACAGGTCAAGAACGACGACGAGGCCAACCGCATGCTCACGCGGGTGTATCGCGCACCGTTCGTCGTGCCGGAGAAGGTCTAGCGTCGGCAAGGCGCGCGGCCTACGATGCCCACAGTCGACGGGTTATCGGCCGACCGTCAGCCGGCCCGGAGTTGGTGCCCCAGGAAGACCGCCACATTTCCACGATCAGTGTCCGTTTAGGGCTCTTACTCTCGTGAAGATGTCGGCGTTATTGCGTGTCCGGATCACCCCTCAGCATACTCCGACGTAACACGCTGCCAACCTGATCGCCTACGGAAGCGCTGTGGTTCCGATAAGATAGCGAAACAGCCTGTTTCGGTCTCCTGCTCGCCCGCCACCACTCGTGTTTCGGTCGCTCAGCGACAATCCGCATCAGTTTAGGAAAGAGGCCACCGTCGTAGGCCGATACCTCAACGTGACTGAAGCGACAGCGTAGATCCAATTGCCATCAGAAGACGGGGACGGGTCTGGCCCATTCGATTCAATCGCGTCGGATCTTTCGGGGTCAGGCCGCTCCCTGCCGGGAGACGTGAAGTGGAAATGGAGCCTTTCAAGAGCTACAGCATGCGTAATGAAGCACGGCTCGTGAGGTCGTTGCGGCGGGCAGTCCGAGTGGTTGCCTCTCTCAGCGTGGCATGCCTTGCGGGTTGTATGCCCTTTCCCATCGTGGTCGCACCCCCATCGCTCACCCCGACCGGGGGCGTCTTCAGCGGATCGACCCAGGTGACGCTTGGCTGTGACACGCCGGATGCCCAGGTCATCTATACGACGGACGGGACACCCCCTTCGGCCTCGCACGGAACGGTCTACAGCGGGCCCATCCGTCTGACCCAAACCACCACGATACGCGCCGTGGCGTGCAAGTATGCCGCCTACGAAAGCAGCGAGGCGGTGGGAACGTTCATCCGGCGCGAGCAGGTTACAGACCCTGTCTTCGCCCCGACGGGGGGAGTCTTCGAAGGATCGGTTGATGTGGCCATGTTCTGCCATACGATGGGCGCGGTCATCCGCTACACCACCGACGGCAGCGAGCCCACGTTGTCGAATGGAACGATCTATGAGGGACCGCTTCGTCTGACGGACACGACTACGCTCAGGGCGATTGCGCATAAGGAGGAGATGACGGACAGCGCCGTCGTCACGGCGACGTTCACTCGGCGGGCACAGGCGGATCCGCCGGTCTTCGATCCCAACGGCGCGACGTTTGCCGATTCGCTCGACGTCCGACTGTCCTGTGCGACGCCGGGGGCTACCGTGTGTTATACGCTGGACGGGACCACCCCTTCCACATCTCGGGGCGTTTTATACAGCGATCCCATCCACCTAACCGGCACGACTACCATCAAGGCAATCGCGTGGAAGTGGGGGATCCTGGACAGCCCGGTGGTCACCGCGACATTCATCCGACCGGAGCAAGTGGCGACGCCGCGTTTCGATCCCAACGGCGGTGCGTTTATCGATGGGGTGGACGTCACCATTTCGTGTGCCACCGTCGGCGCGACGATCTGCTACACGACGGACGGCAGCACGCCGTCGCCTGCCCACGGCACGATCTATAGCGCGCCCGTTCGTCTCACCGGTGCCGCGACCGTAAAGGCAGTTGCCTGGAAGGCGGGAATGGACAACAGTGCGATCGCTTCGGCCGCGTTTGCGCCCCGGGAACGCGTGGCCACGCCGACGTTCACACCGAATGGCGGAGACTTCATCGACTTGGTGGGCGTGACGATCGCCTGCGCGACACCCGGCGCGGAAATCCGCTATACGACCGACGGGACCGACCCAACACCGTCCGGCGGGACCTACTATACGGGTGCAGTCCCATTGACGAGCACGACGACCGTCAAGGCGGTGGCGTACGCGCCGGGTAGGGTCGAGAGCACGATTGCCTCGGCCACATTCACCCGCTTGCCGGCGGGCTGGTCGCCGATGACGAGCGGCGTACCGGATCGGCTCTACGGTGTCTGGGGAACGAGTTCGTCCAACATGTACGCCGTCGGCAACCTGGGAACGCTTCTGCATTACGACGGGAACGCCTGGACGCCCATGGTCAGCAGGACCGCCGCGACGCTTCGATGCGCGTGGGGGCCCGGCGCCGGCGACGTCTATGCGGGCGGCTTGGCAGGCGCCCTCGTTCACTATGATGGAACAATCTGGTCGACACTCGCCAGTGGCATTACCCGTGACATTTGTAGCATTAAGGGGACGGGCCCGTCCAACGTGCTCCTTGTGGCCACCGTCGGAACCATCCGGCGTTGGGACGGGAGCGTATGGGCGACACACACCAGCGGTACGACGAACAATCTTTACGGCCTCTGGGTCGCTTCGTTCAACGAGGCCTTTGCCGTGGGTGCAGCGGGAACCATCCGTCGGTACACCGGATCGACCACGTGGGTGACGATGACCAGTGGGACCACGGAGACACTGTGGGGCGTCTGGGGGGCTTCTCCCTACGACGTCTATGCCGTGGGGACGAACGGTACCATCCTTCGTTTCAACGGGTCGACGTGGTCCGGCATGACCAGCGGAACGACTGTGGAGCTGTACTGGGTTTGGGGCAACGGCCCCGGCGACATCTTCGCAGTGGGGCAGAGCGGCACGATCCTGCACTATGACGGGACAAGCTGGTCGGCGATGACCAGCGGAACGACATCGAACCTCTATTGCGTATGGGGCTGCGGTCCGAACGACGTGTACGCCGTGGGCGCCGCCGGGACCTTCCTGCGCTACCACCGATAACGATGGGAACAACGTGATCCTTGGCGGATGCATGCGGTGCTGCTATTGGTTGATCATGGAGAGGTCCGCAGGGTGGTGGGCTTGGCCTCTTGGACGATCACGGGGTGCTTTTCGGGCAATCCATAGCCGCCGCTCGTGATGACGGTTTCGCCCGCGTTGATCCCGTCCACCAGTTCCACTCGTCCAGCGACCCGCTGTCCGACCTTGACCGGCACCGTGTGGGCAGCGCCCTCGCGCACCACGCTGACAACCGCCTGCCCATCCAGATCGGCAATCGCACTTTCCGGAACGACCGCTTTGGCTTGTACGGGTTCCAGCTTGATGCCTACTCGCACGACCATCTCGCGACGCAGGAGCAACTCTGAGTTATCGACGCCGATCCAGATCGGAACGTTTCCGGTATCCGAGGCGGCCTGCTGCGACATCCGGACGACTGTTCCTGGGAACGGTCGTTCCGGAAACGCCATGGCTGTGATTTCCGCCTGAGCCCCCAGTCGGATCCCTGCCAGTTGTGGTGCGGGAACGACGGCCTCGATCAGGACCTGACGAAGGTCAATGATCTCGGCTACCGGCGCGCCTGCGCTGAGTCTCATTCCGACCCGGGCGTGCAGCTTGACCAGGTTGCCCTTGATCGGGGATTGAAGGACATGCCACTGCAGCCGAAGCTTTGCAAGCGCGTTGTCCGCCTCGGCCGACTGCACCTCTGCCTGGGCCTCGACAACTTCCTCGGGCCGGGTTCCCTTTTCCAACAGACGGACCTTGTCCTGCGCCGTATTCATGGCCGCCCGCGCGGCCTCCACCCGTCGTTGGAGCTCCTCCCATTCGGTGGGCGAAATCATCTTCTCGTCATGGAGTCTCTCTTTCGCCTTCAGCCTGGCCTCGGCCGACTGAAGCTCGACACGCCGACAATCGACTTCGTGCCGGGCCGCGTCAATCTCTTCGGTGCGAGGCCCGGCCTTCAGTCGCTCCAGGACCGCTCGGGCCTTGGCCAGCGCGGCGGTACTTCGGGCGACCTCGATTTCCGACGCGCGCGGGTCAAGCACAACAAGCTTTTCGTCCTTTTCGACATCCTGGCCTTCGGTGACACATAGCGATTGCACAATGTCTTCCACGGGCGAGGAGACGGAGGCCACGCGGACGGGATCTAAGGTGACCCTTCCGACAACGCGGACAACGGGTTGCAGGGTTTCCGCCACCGCCTTGACCGTCTGGACCGGAACAGGCACAGCTTGCGACTCGCCCTCCTCGTGGTTATCACCCGATGACTTCGAGCAGCCGGCGCCGAACAAACAGATCGCGCCCGTACCCACCAGGACAACCCCGAAGATCTCGCTAGCTCGTACAAATCGCCATCTACGCACGTTGAGGCTCCAGACGAAACAACCGCGAGAGGAAATAGTAGGCGACGGGTGTTGCTACAAGCGACAAAACCACGGATATCCCCAGCGCGCCCATCACGGCGATCGCCAGAGGCCGAAGCATCTGGGCACCCGTTCCGATTCCGTAGGCGAGCGGCAACATGCCGATCGCCGCCGTAAGGGAGGTCATCAGCACCGGCCGCAATCGTCTCCGGCCGGACTGGACCAAGGCCTCCGTCAATGACAAGCCGCGCGATTGCAGGTGGTCCACGAAGTCTAACATGAGAATGCCGTTCTTCGCCACGATCCCGACGCCCATGATCGCGCCGAGGAATGAAACAACGTTCAGCGAGGTATCCGTAAGCCAGAGGGCGCCGACGACGCCTCCCAGGGCCAGGACCGCCCCGATCATGATCGCCAGCGGCTTCAGGACGGACCCAAACTCGATCAGCAGCACCGTATAGACGAACATGATGGCCATCACCAAAACCAACGTCAGATTCCGAAACGACTCCTTCTGCTGCTGATAGAGCCCACCGTACTCAAGATTGACCCCGGGGGGCAGCCTCAGATCATTTGAGAGTCGCTCCCGGATCGCACGAATGCCGCTCCCGAGATCGAGCCCCGACAGGCGGGCGGTGACCGCGACAAGCTGTCGCAGGTCCTCTCGACGCATTTCGAGTTGACCGACCTCGCGACGAACATCCGTGACTTCGTTGAGTGTCAGCATGAGTCCATCGCGAGAACGGATCGGGAGCTGGCGGATCGTTTCCTCCCGATCGACGTGCTGTGCGGCCAGCACCACGCGAATGTTCCTGATACGGTCCCCTTCCAGCACGTGGGAGGAGTTCCGTCCGAGGATCGCGGTTTCGAGGCTTGAGCCGATTTCACCGGCGTTCAACCCCGCACGCACCGCGTCCTCATTGCGAACGCGAAAGGTCAACGACGGCCCCGCGATAATCAGCCCGTCGTTGATGTCCACGACACCGGGCACCTTCTCAATCAATCGGGCGATCTCGGCGGCCTTCTCGCGCAGGAGCGCGGTGTCGGTTGAGAAGACTTTGATCTCGACAGGAGCAGGGGACCAGGTGAGATCGCCGATCAGATCGCTCAAAACGCCCGGGAACTCGGTGTGCAGCGCCGGCACCGCTGCGTGGATCTTTCGGCGCAACTCGTCGATGACCTCCTCGGTGGACCGCGACCTCCTTCGACGAAGCTTGACGAGAAAATCCCCGGTATTCGGCTCGGCAATGGCCAATGCCAGCCGAGCCCCGGTCCTGCGCGAATAGCTTTCGATCTCCGGCGTCGCCCGCAGGATCTCTTCGACGGTGCGCAACATACGGTCCGTTTCGGCCAGGCTGGTACCCGGACGCGAGAAATAGTCGAGCACGAACGCCCCCTCATCCTGTCGGGGCAGAAAATCCGTCTCCAGTTGGAAGTAAAGGAGTATCCCTCCGAGCACGACCAAGGGACCGACCACGCACCCGACCCAGGCATGGCCGAGCATTCGTCGGGTCACCCACTCGTAGAGCGCGACCAGCCGTCTCAATAGGGGCCCGCCCTGCTCGAGCTCGTCCTGCGGTGCCCCTCTCCCGCGTCGCACCAGCAACGTCGCAAGGGTCGGCGTCAAGGTGATCGCCAGGACCAGCGAGGTCAACAAGGAGACGACCATGGTTATGGCCAGGGCCCGGAAGAACACCCCCGCGACCCCCTCAAGAAAGGCCAGGGGTATGAACACCACAACCGGGGTCAAGGTGGAGCCCACCAGCGGGAGGGTCAGCTCGGCAGCCGCGGACCGTACGGCGTCCATCGGGCTCAGCCCGGAACAGACCTTGGCGTAAATGCCCTCTACCACGACGATCGCATCGTCAATAACCAACCCAATGGCGGCGGCAATACCGCCCAGCGTCATCAGGTTGAAGCTCATGTGCATCAGCCGCATCGCCAGGAGCGTCACCAGAACGGTCACCGGAATCACCAGGATGGCGGTCACAGTCGTCGAGGTGCTGCGCAGGAACAGATACAGAACGGCAACAGACAAGAGCACGCCGAAGCCGATGCTTTCCCATACGCTTCCCACGGCATCACGAACGAACAGGGACTGATCGTAGAAAAACGCGAGATGCATGTCGGACGGCAGTTCCTTCTTCATCTCCTTGAGTTCGTTTTCCAGGGCGCCGGCGATGGCCAGCGTGCTGCCGTCCGGTTGGCTGTAGACATTGAGCAGGACCGCCCGCTTTCCTTCGGCGCTGACAATGTTAAACTGGGGTTCACTTCCCGGCCTGACCACCGCGATGTCGCCGACCCGAACGACGGTGCTACCCGACCCGCTGACGATCACATCTTCAATCTGGGCCGGGGTCTTCACCCGTCCGTCGACAAGGGTAAGGTAGAGTTGGTAGTCCTCCTCGTGCATTCCCGCTGAAGTGAACAAATTCGTGTTCGCAAGCGCGTCCGTGACCTGTTTGAACGTCAGGTGGTAACCTTCGAGTTTCAGGGGATCGACTACGATGTGGAACTCAGGCACGCGCCCGCCAACGATATTGACGCGGGCGACACCCGGAATTCGCAGGAAGCGAGGCTTGATGTTGTATCGGGCGACCTCCCAGAGATCCGTGATGTTTCGGGTCGGACTGGTCAGGCTGATGCCGATAATCGGGAACGCGGAGAACGTCAATCGATAGACCTGGGTCGCCGCGGTCGCTGGAAGCGTGTTTCGGATCTGGGAAAGCCGGCTGAGAACGTACAACTCCGACTGGACCATGTCAGTGCCCCAGTCAAAGAAGACGTTCACCGCAGCGGAACCCCGACCGGTCGTCGACCGGATGTTCACCGACCCTGGAATATCCTTCATCGCCTCTTCGATCGGTCGGGTGACGGTCGCCATCATCTCGTCACTCGGCATGACCCCGTTGTCCACCAGGATCACCACGCGTGGGAAATCGGTCTGCGGGAAGACCGCAGACGGCATCGTGCCGGCCGCGTAGACACCGGCCAGGCACAAGCTCAGGGTCAAAAACAGAATCGCCTTGCGATGCCGAATGACCAGACCCGCGATGACCGATGATTCCTGGGCCTTCATCTCGATCTGATCCTCATTCAACGGTCTCCATCCGGAAGTCCCCGCGATCCCGGGATTGCGTACGACACCTTACAACACGGAAGCGGCCAACACCTATTTCATGAAATCCGGTGGAAAAGTCCCCAGCGCCCACGTTCATTAAAGCAGGCTTTCGCTACAGGGGAACATGAAAGTCGGATCATGAACGATATGTCATCAGTCCCTGTCGGCGACGGACGCCGCTTCTCCCGATGGATCGTTCATCCCTTCCAAGTCACCTCTTGCCGCCATACCCTAGAACAGCCAGGCAGCCGCGATCTGCCGCAGGAGATCGCTTGCAAACGTCAACAGCGTCTCAAAGAACGATTGGAAGTCGGCGGGGACGTCGATCACGGATTGACTCGTGCAGCCGGCCACCGGCAGCATCAACACCACTACGGCCGGACATTGGCTTGCGAATCGAAGCACGGTGTCGATCCGGGTCTTTCTCATGGCATGCCCCCTTTTACGGCTGCGGGATCGGCGGTCCGGCCGGTTCCATCGCCGTTTGCGGCTGCGTGGTCGGTCCTGCCGGCAGCCTTCCGCCCACCGCGCTCTGAAGCTCGGCTATCGCGACGGCGTAGTCACGGAGGACGTCCTGGAACAGTCGGCGCTGCTTGATCAGCGTCTCCTGCGACTCGATCAGTACCAGGATACTCTGTTCGCCGGCCAGGTAGAGGCGTCGGGCGGCCTCAACGTTCTCCTGTGCCTGCGGCAGGATCTTGTCCGCATAATTGCGCACCTGCTCGGCGGCATTCCGAGCCACGGCGGCGGCCTGTCGTACCTGGTTGGCGACGTCGTCCAGCAGGTCCTCGTAAGCCTTTCGTTTCTCGGCCACCTTGTATTCTGCCTTGGCGATCTGGGCCTGATTCTGATCGAAGATGGGGAGCGTGATGTCGAGCGAAGGCCCGAGCAACGTGTCGATGATCTGGCGTCGTTCCAAGTCCCGTTGGGCTTTGGACTGGATCGACGGGGCGGTGAGTCTCCCGTTGGCGACGGATTCCCTGGCGGTGTCGGCAAAGACCTTGCGCCCCGGCATCGCCCGTGCCTCCGACCGTTCCAACGCAGCGCCCGCAGTCACATTCGGCACGACCTTGAGCCATTCCAAAGCCAATTCCTGTTCGGCGGCCGCCACCTGCGATTGGATCATCCTGGCGTCAATCCGCTCGGTCATCGCATGGGTGATCAGGTCGACGTCGTCCATTAGCGTCGTGGGTTGAGGGAGGGAGTCCTTGAGCACCCAGGGCTTCGTCGACCGGCTCAGCCCCAGCACGCGAGCCACGGCGGCCTGCGCCACCTGACGATCGCGCCGGAGCGCGAGGGCTTCGAGCTCGACCTCCAGCAGCTTGGCCCGCGTCAGGTTCACGTCAAGCCGGCTCGCCTCACCGGCTTTGAATCGCTCCATGGCCAGTTCCAGCGATTGCTGGGAGAGCTCGATGTTCTGTCGCGTGATCGCCTCGGCCTGCTCGATCGACAGATACCGGTAGCACTTCGTCTTGACCTCGGCGGTAAGTTCGATGGCCCGGCGCGTGACGTCCAGAATGGTCTCCTCGAGTTGGGCGTCCGCGATCTTCCTCCTGACGGGGATCTGCCAGAGATCGACCAACTGCTGAGAAATGCCGAGGTCGAGCTTGCTTCGCCCGCCGCCTTCGGGGAACTGGACCATCAGGGAAATCGACGGATTCGACACGAGGCCCGATTGGACGACATCGGCGCGCGACGCCCCGACCTTCTGGAACATCGCCTGGAATGAGCGGTTGTTCAGGAGGCAGACGCGGACGGCTTCGTCGACGGTCAAGCCGTCGGCCAGGAGGGCATCGACCTTGCCGTCCACCAGTTCGTCGATCGCGGGACTGTAGGTCTCGGTCGCTCCCGTCCGCTCCTCGATCAGTTGGGTCACGCGATCGTAGTCGGGCTGCGGATTGACCGTGGCGCAGCCCGCCGCCGCAAGGGCCAGTGAGTACACGATCCCGACGCGGGTCTTCTTCCGATAGACCATGATCACCAAACTTTCCCTACGTCAGATTGTCGCAACCGATGGGTGGCTTCCGTTCCCGGGCTCCGCCCCAAACGTGCAACGCGGCATCCCAAAGATCGATCCGCTCGATGCTCCGACCCCGCCGCGCCGACGTCGATGTCGGTCGGACATCATGGGCCCGTTTGACGTCGACCCAGCGTATCCCGCCTTTTCGTAATCCCGTCAAACCTGGGACGGACCCGCATGGATCCGTCCTCCGAACGGATCCTCCAACCATCTGCCTACCCGGACCTTTTGTGAGTACGCCGGGTTCCGTCCGGATTCAGCTTGGCCTCGCTCTTGATCCCCAACGTGCCACTGTACTCGATCTCGAAGTAGACCTCCGGCTTGTCGAGGCTCTGGGCCTTGCCCGACCGAACGGTCCCCCTCCGTTCAATCATCTCCACCTCGATGATCTTGCCTGCCTTGACGATCTCGCTCGCGGCGTCCGCGACGGGCTTCGGCAGGTCCCGAGGGGCCATCTTGGTCTCGACTTTGAGGATCGTCCCGTCCGGCGCCAGGGCGACCTCCAGCTCCTTGCCGCCGTCGTTCAGCTTCGCCTCGTAGATCTTCGAGAAATGTTTGAGTGCGGTCTTTGTCGAGACGATGGTGGCGCTCGGGAAGGCCTTCTTGATGTGCGACTCGACGGGGGCATTGTCTGACGTGGCGGCCCCCTTGTGAACCCTGCGGGTCCCGTCGGGATTCAGCGTGGCCTCGCTCTTGATCCCCAACGTGCCCTTGTACTCGATCTCGAAATACGTCTCCGGCTTGTCGAGGCTGTGGGCCTTGCCCGACCGAAGGGTCCCCCTCCGCTCGATCATTTCCACTTCGACGATCTTGCCTCCCTTGGCGATCTGGGCCGCGGCGTCGGCGACGGCCTTCGGCAGATCCTGGGCGGTAATCTGGGTCTCGACCTTGAGGATCGTGCCGTCCGGCGCCAGGGCGACCTCCATCTCCTTGCCGCTGTCGTTCAGCTTCACCTCATAGATCTTCGAGAAATGCTTGAGTGCGGTCTTTGTCGAAACGATGGTGGCATTCGGAAAGGCCTTCTTGATGTGCGATTCGACGGAGGCATTGTCCGCCTTGGCGGCCACCTGATGGCCACAGAAAAGAACGACCAAGGCACCCAACATCCCGCGGGTCGCGTACCTCAGCGCCATGCCAAACCTCCCTACTTGGTTCCAAAAACGTATTTGACCCCCACACCGATATCCGGTGTCTCGTCATGATCGTCAAGACCCACGCGAATACTCGCGCCCAGGGTATGATGCTTAATCAACTCCCGTTGAATACCCAGCTCCAACGTGTTGACGTTGCCTACCCCATCCTGCTCGCTGCTCCGGCAGAAGTAATCGGCGATGAACAGTGTCTTGCTGTCGATGATCGGGTGGTCATAGCCGACGCCCACGGCCCATTGAAAGTGCCGCAGTTCCTCAATATTGTGCCCGTTCGCCGTCTTGAGCATGCCGTTAACGTGCACGCGGTGCAGGCCGAAGCTCTTGGTGAGGATAAGGTTCAACTCGCCGTCCACTCCGCTGGAATCCACACCCGACGGCGCCCGGATCGCCGCACCCACGGCGAAGCCGGGGTACCAGTCCTTGTCCCTCCAGAGGCAGTACTTAGCGATGATTTCCAGGTCGCCGTTGCCCGTCACGTGGCCATCGCCGATGTCGATCGGCAACGAAAGCCCCACCTCGAGATTGCTCGCCAATCCGTACTTGATCTCGTAGATGTTGTAAAGAACGGTATCGTCCTTATCCACGTTCTTTGACTGACCGAACTTCTTCGTGGACCAATCGAAGGTAATTTGCACCTCGAGTTCGCCCTGCTCAGCGACGTTGATGTCTTCGATCATCACCGGGGCGTCGATGCCCGGCCGCTCCTCCTCCTCGGCGGGCATCGGGGCCATCTTGGTCACCGAAGTCGACTCTTCAATGGTGTCGCCCTCGGCGGCGGGTTCAGCCTTCGGAAGCTCCGTGGCATAGCTGGGCTTCTGCGAGGGGGCCTGGATGCGGGTGGAACCCGGTCCCTTGGCCACGGCCCCCGACCGCTCGGCACCGGCCGCGTCGCTTGGGGACACCTTCGCAATCGGTGCGATCATCCCAATCACAATCAACGCGTGAGTCCATGGTCGCCTGACCCTCAAACGAGGCGCCTTCACCGTACACATGTTCGTGATCCTCCACTCGCAGGGGGGTAAACTGCAAGCTGCACCCCAACCTTCAGTTCTCCGCCATCAAGACAGTCCACTGCCTTGACCGATTGCGCCTGAGGTTCTCGCGGTGTCGTCTCATCGCGCCACGGCCGACACCCCGTTTGCTCGACGGATGCCTATTGGTGGTTCGATTGCTGTTGCCCGTTGCCCCAAAGCAAGTTGTTTATCAGCGAGAGCTCAAAGGGTACCTGCCAACCGCCATACAAGAAGCTGCCGACAACGCTATTGAGCAGCGCATCCAGTCCAACGCATCCGCCGCAGGTCGTACCACCCGACAGCGCAACGAGCAAAAGCACACCCAACAGGCGTCGTCTCACGATTTCTCCTCCGGGAATCAGGGACTCGGTGTCCTCAGCACCCGCACCGCGCGCCGTCGGCGCTGAGGCATTGGTAAGTAGTCTACTAAGTCCAGGCAGTTCTCCCCATTACGACTAGATTACAAACCCGTAATGCGGGAATGCGCAGCCTGAACGCGGGCTGGGGACGCCGGCATCTGAGCCGCGAGGTTCATGCCTCGCATGACTCACCGGGAGGAATTTCCTGTCCTGCAATGACTTGCCAGATACGCTCATGCCGCCTTGGGTCCGCCAGCCAAGTCCGGGGCGCAATGAAGAAGGGGGGCAGGTAGGATGCCCGCGCCCCAAGACAGGGCGAGTCTCCAACCGAAAACAGAATTCGTGGCAGACCCCTGACGGCGCTATCCTGTAACATGTGCCTGTGCTCTCTGGTTATGATGTTCAGAATAGTGAGGTGTCTTGGTCGCGTCGGGCGACCGCCCGGGAGTTCACCGGTGCGAATTCTGGTTATCGATGATGAGCCCGGTGTGGCCGCATTCGTGGAGAAGGGGCTTCGAGAGGCCTCGTTCGCCGTGGATGTGGCCCGCGATGGGATTACCGGCGACCATCTTGCCCGTACGGAAGAGTACGACCTCATCGTGCTGGACCTCATGCTGCCGGGAAAAGACGGTTTTTCGATTCTAAGAGGGCTGCGCGAGCGGGGGGTCCAGACACCGATCATCTGTCTGACGGCGCGGGACGCGGTGGACGATCGGGTCAAGGGCCTGAACCTCGGCGCGGATGACTACCTTTCCAAGCCGTTCAGCTTCTCCGAACTCCTGGCGCGGATCCATGCTCTGCTACGCCGCGGTCAGAAGGTGGCGATCAACCCCATCACGATCGCGGACCTGACGGTGGATGTCCTCGCGCGAAGCGTTCATCGCGGAGGCAAGCGGATCGACATGTCGCCCCGAGAGTATGCTTTTCTAGAGTATCTCGCCCGAAACGCCGGGCAGATCCTGTCCCGGACGATGATTCTGGAGCACGTGTGGGACATGACGCAGGACCCGCTCACCAACGTGGTGGACGTGCATATCAACCGTTTACGCAAGAAAGTCGATCACGGGTACGACAAGCCCCTGATCCATACCATTCGCGGCGTCGGCTATGTCCTCAGAGAAGACCAAGCGTAAGAGGAAGCCGCTCACGATCGGCGTTCGCCTGACGTTGTGGGGCGCGGGCATGACGCTGCTCGTCTGTCTGCTGATGTCCGCCGTGCTGTATGTGGGGATGTACTACTCGTTGTTGCGCGAAGTGGATGGATTTGTCCATGGCGAAGTGAGAGAGCTCACCGCACTCGTGAAGGAGCATCCCGGCGACTATGCGGCCGCCCAGAAGGCCATTCGCCTGGAGCTGGGAAGCCGTCCTCGCGCCGACCTGAGTTTCCGCGTGTTTGATGCCCGGGGTCGGTTGCTGATCTCCAGTGATCCCAACGACAAGGGTGATCAATGGTTCCCTCTGCCTTCCGATTTCGAGAGCCTGCTGGCGCACCGGTACTACCTCACCGTGCATCCTCCGGGCAAGGCCCATCCGATTCGGACGTGCAGTATGACGCTGCCGCAGCCCGACGGAACCCTCCTGATTGCCCAGGCCGGATACCTCCTCGACCACATGAGCCAATCCCTGGCCTACCTGCGGCGGAACTGCGGCATTGCCCTGACGGTGGTCGTGGTGCTTGCCCTGGTGGTCAGCCGGTTCATGGCCTACCGCAGCCTGCGCTCCGTGGACCTGATGACGGCCACCGCCATGCGCATTGGGACTCGCCGATTGACCGATCGACTCCCCCGGACGGGTAACGGCGACGAGATCGACCGGCTGGCCGAGACGCTCAACAACATGCTGGATCGAATCGAGTCGCACGTGCGGCGCCTTCAGCAGTTCACGGCCGATGCTTCCCACGAGTTGCGATCGCCGCTGGCGGCCTTGCGCGGAAATGCCGAGGTTGCGCTGACGAGCGCCCGATCGGCCGACGATCTGCGGCACGTCATCGAAGACAGCGTCGAACACTACGATCGTCTCAGCCGAATTGCGGAGGATCTGTTGCTGCTGGCTCGGGTGGATGCGGGCGAGAACATCCTCAGGCCCGAGCGCATCCGTCTGGACAAGGCCGTCGAGGACGTGGTGGATCTTTACGCACCGCTCGCGGCCGATCGAAAGATCGAGTTGCAGTTCGACCGGCGTCAGGAGATCGTGCTTCGCGCCGACGGGGCTCGCGTTCGACAGGTCGTCGGTAACCTCATCGACAACGCCATCAAGTACACGGAAGGACCCGGCCGGATCGAGGTCTCCTTGACCGCCTCCAATGGGCACGCTCGGATCGGAGTCCGCGATACCGGCGTCGGGATCCCGTCCGACGAACTGCCGCACGTCTTCGACCGCTTCTACCGCGTCGATCGCTCGCGATCGCTTCGGCGCGCACCGGGCTCGGGCCTCGGCCTGCCGATCTGCCGGTCGATCATCGAGGCCCACGGCGGCCGAATCGACCTGGAGAGCAAGTACGGCGAAGGCACTACGGCAACCGTCGTACTCCCGCTGTGATGGAGTGTCTCCCTCGCGGGTGCCTTGGGGCCGTCCGGAAGATGACGGGTAATTCATTTCTCCATCACCGTGACGTCATCATCCACCTGCTACCTTGTTTCACGTAAGGCGAGCCCGAGGCCGGCCAATCGGAGCGGGAGAACCATGTGGTCGGCTGCACACGGGGGACGTCCGGTTCCCGAGTTGTTCGGATTCTAAGGAGGACACCGAATGCTGCGTCGTTGGCTTGATCGTTACAGGTATCTTGTCGTACTGGCCATACTGACGCTTCCGGCCCTGGCGCTGGGCGGCTGCGGTCTCGAGCGATGGCTGATTCCGATCGGCGTGAGCGTAGCAACCTACCTTGGCCTGCAATTGATGCGGTCCGCATGACCTGAAACGAGGAGGGTGATTCAAAGCGGGGAACGTCTTCCATCAACGACTACCCCAGTCCCCTCTGGGGACAAGGGGGCGAGTAAAGGCTACTCGTCCCCTTTCTTGTTCCCTCTGTTGTACGCAGGGTCTTCGGCCTACACCACGATTTCTTCCTTCTCGACGTCGAACTTGGCCGTCTTGCCGTTGCGGAAGGCCAGCATGCCCATTTGCAGGGCGGTCTGGACGTGATAGCCCATCTCGGCGTGGCTCCAAGGCTGCTGTCGCGTCTTGCAGCAATCGAGCCAGTTCTTCATGAAGAGTTCCTGGTTCAGTTCGTGTTCGATTCGAACGCGTTTGACCGGCATCTTGGAGCCCATGTTGGGGATCACGACCAGGTCGTTTCCCTCGACGGTGATGGTGGCCTCCCATCCTCGGAAGACCGGCGAGCACAAGCCGCCGCGCCGCTTCTCGTTGGGCGGATAGTCGTTCCCCTGCGTGCAAAGCACGGCGACGGTCATCTTGCCGTCATACTCGATGAACATGTGGAACGAGTCGGGCACCTCGCGCTCCTGATACCGGTACTTGCCGCCCATCGAGACCACGGCCGTCGGGAACTTCACGCCCAGGACGTGGACCACCGGCGTCAGGACGTGCGGATCGAGGTCGGTCACCGGGCCGCCCGAGTAATCCTCGTACATCCGCCATCGGAAGAATCGGCTGACGTCGAAGTCGCGTTTGGGCCGGTCGCCGAGGAACGCCTCCCAGTTGAGATCCTTGCCGGGCTTGGCGTTGGGATCGTCGATGGGCATGCCGCGCTCGCCCCAGTCGCCGACGCGAAAGTAGCCGCATTCGGCATGGATCGGCTGGCCGATCACGCCCTCCTCCACCATCTTGCGAGCCTGGTGCCAGGCCGCGTCGGACATGTATTGGGCTCCGACCTGGACGACCCGTTGGAGCCGTTTGACCTCGTGGGCCATCTTCTTGGTCAGTTCGAACTGGCTCCAATGGCTGAGCGGCTTCTCGACGTAGATGTCCTTGCCCGCGACGGCCGCGTCGATAACCTGCTGGGCATGGTGATGGTCCGGCGTGGCGATCACGACGACGTCCACCTGCTTGTCGGCCAGGAGTTCGTGATGGCTATCGTAGGGCTTGGCGTTGTAGGTCTTCGCCGCCTTTTCCAGCCGGGGCCGATAGATATCACAGACGGCCACGACGTCCAACGGCGTACCCTGCTTCTTGAGGTTGAGCAACGCGCCGATCAGCGAGTTGCCGCGCCCGCCGCAGCCGATCAGCCCGACGCCGATCCGCTCGCCGGCGCCGAGCACACCCGTCTAAAGCAGCGATTGAGTCCCGATCGCCGCGTGGGCCGTGGCCACCCCCGCCGCCGCCACGGCACCGGTTGAATGCAAGAAGTCTCGCCGTGTCATGGTTTCGTTGCCGTTCATTCTCACCGGTTCGGATGCCACGGTAGATTCCTCCTCATCAGAATGGCCTGACGCGATAGGGATACCCGGCGTTTGCTCGACCGGGGTTGTGAGTATCCTAGGGCCGTCGCCGTGGACAGGTCAATCGGGGCAAAGACTGTCGGTCGCCCATGCGACGGCGATTGCGCAGGGCTGCACCCTGGTCCGCAAGGAACCGGGTCCGCCGACGACGTCCGTTCCTGCGACGAATCCGGTGTCTCAGACGGACACTGTGCCGAAGTAGAGAGCCCCGACTCTCGGTCGGTCAACCCGAGAGTCGGGGCATGTCTGTCGATGGGAATACTGACGGGCCTTCACGCCACCTGGATCTGGAACGTCGGCCTCGTCAGCCCGCTCGCATCTCGCGCTTCTTCGGGTCCCATACCATGCACTTTCGCTGCTTGAAGCCCTCGTTGGCCAGGTTGACCGCCACGACCGCGGTCCAGCCCAGTTCCGGCGGGCAGTTGAGGAGCTTCGGGTTGTTCTCGCGGATGGCGACGTGATGGTTCTTGTGGTGCAGCGCCTGATCCTCGCCGCCCGACTTCTTGTGCTCGTAGATGGGCTTCTTCCAATCCGGCTTCTTCTCGTTCTGCGGGTAGACCGTGAAGCCGGACTTCTCGAAGACCAGGGTGGCCTCGAAACCGCGGATGCAATGCTCGATATCGCGGTGGTTCGCCATCGTCCCCAGGACGTGGATCGTCATGCCTTCCTTGATCACGTCGTTCTTGGGGTATTCGAGCACCATCTCGAAGTTGTCGGGAACGTCGCGTCCGTCCGGCCAGCAAAAGATGCCGCCCATGCCGACGCCGCATACCGGATCTCTCAGGTTCAGCGCCACCATCATCCGGGCAATGCGGTGGACGAACAGGTCGGTCGCGATACCGCCCGAATAATCCCAGTAGTTCCGCCAGTCGTAGTACCGGCGGGCGTCCCACGGGCGTTTCTTGGCCGGCCCGAGCCACATGTCCCAGTCGAGGTCGGCCGGTTTGGGGTCGCTACTAGGCTTGCCCGTCCGCCACAGGCCGAGTGCGTTATTGAAGTTGCCTTTGTCGTCGGAGTACCGACGGACATAGGAGGTCTGTGCGTGAACAATCTGTCCGAGGTGGCCCTGCTTGATGTAGTTGTAGGCCGCCCGGTAGCTGTCGTCGCTCATGCCTTGAATGCCGACCTGAACGATGTTGCCCGTCTTGCGGATCACGTCGAGGAGCTCATTCGCCTCGGGAATATGGTGCGTGAACGGTTTCTCGAGGTACAAGTACTTGCCCGCCAGGCAGGCATCGATGCCTTGCTGGGCGTGCCAGTGCTCGGGCGTGCAGACGACGACTTTGTCCACGTCGTCGCGTTCGAGAAGCTTGCGATAATCCTTGATTGCCACGGGCCTGTTGCCGAATTCCTTTTCCACCGCCGCGGCGTATTCGTTCATCCGGGTTTCGTAGCAGTCACAGACGGCCGTGATCTTGATCTTGTCTTCGGCGGCGATTCTCTTGAGCGCCCCGCGGTGAGCACCGGCAATGCCGCCGCAGCCGATGATCCCGATGGTGATCGTGTCGTTCGCTCCGAGCTTGCGCCGCGCCTTGGCCTTGCTCGTATCCGTGTGGGGCACGGCCGCTCCGACCTTGCCCGTGGCCGCACATCCGCCGATGCCCGCAATTGCCAGGCCCAGGGCGGATTTCTGAAGCAAGTCGCGTCGAGATAGACCCTTGTTCTGATCCACAGCTCACCTCCGGCGGGCAACACCCGCACTGAAAAGACAACACGATGACTCTCCGTTGCGCCTCTCGCCAAAACGAAAATAATGACAGCTTCCGGCGTCCTCGTCCAGAGGTCGGGCACATTTGTTCTTCGGCGTTCTGAGCGGGAGCAGGCGCGCCGAATACGGCTACGTGCGGTCCGAAGGATGCGTTCCCCGAAAGGAAGGGCGGCCAATCATCACGGTTGACATCCACCAGGTCAGGGATACAATTACGATAACGAATGGCGGGTACGGGAGTTGGGGGAGCACGGCGAGACGCGAGGACCCCGGAACCGCCGGCCAGTCTCTGTTTCGTCGCATTCGAGGAGGGGAACGGCAGGTGACTTCCCAGATACCCATCCGGCTTTCGGTCTGTGCTTCGGTGGCTTTCCTCTTGGTATTCAACGCCACCGTCGGTGCGGTTTCGTTCGATATGCCCATGTGCCCGGTATACGGCGGCGGGGAACCAAACGGACCGGCATACGACTTCTGGATGGGCCGCTACGAGGTGACAGTCGCCCAGTACTTCGAATTCCTCAATGACGCCGAGGCCAACCCGGACAACGAACGCGGCGCCTACATGGTCTTCGACCCCAACAACGGCGACGTGGGACTTCCCGACGGGAACCGGCCCGACGACATCTTCGACATCAGCGACTGCAATACGGGTTGGGTTCTCACGCCCCGTTATGCGGTCGGCTACGACGCCAATCTGCCGGTGGGCAGTCGCTACGTCTACGACCCCAACGATGCCGATGAGCCGATTGTCGGCGTGAGCTGGATCGGGGCGGTCAAGTTCTGTAATTGGCTTACGATCGATCACGGACTGGGGATCAATCAGCGCTGCTATACGGAGGGGAACCGGTTTTGGGATTGGCATCCCGTCGTGATCAGCACGAGTGCCTGGATGACCCGTGATCTGAACTCATCCGAACGGCAAGCGCTGGTCGGCAACTACGTGGGTTATCGACTGCCCATGGACAATCTGGGCCTTCAGTCGGGCTATATTGACGGTCAGCCCAATCCGTTCAATGAGTGGTACAAGGCCGCCGCCTACGACCCCAACGCGCCGCCGACGTGGCGGATCGGGGCTCACGGCGAAGACATTCCGCCCTATCATTGGATGTACGGATACGGGTCGGACGTCTTGGATCTGACCAAGGCGAACTTCCTGATCTATACCGATCCCAACGACTCCAACTATACGGGTATGGACCCGAACTGTGTCCTGCACCCTACCCCCGTCGGGACCTATGCCGCCGGCAACAACAACCCGTGGGGCATCGACGACCTCAGCGGCAACGTCTATGAGTGGGGACAGGACTACTGCGACTCGTTCAGCAAGGTTCGTCATGCCACCCACAGCAAGGCCTACAACGGCGCCGAACCGGCCGCGGCGCTGCGACACTATCGGGTCATCGACGACGCGTCGTACTTCTCGGGGTTCCGGGTGGTTCAGTGTGGCGGATACGTCTTCACGCTGTCCCTCGTCAATGAATCGTACGGACACGTCGACGTGGAGCCGAACCGACCCGTTCATCCCCCCGGGGCTCTGGTGACACTCACGGCGGTGCCCCACGAGCACCGGTCATTCAGGGAATGGACCCTGTTCGACCCCAATCACCCCGACGACGCCAACTACGCCGCGATTGACGCCAACAACCCACTGGTGGTGGTCCTTAACGACGATCTGCACGTCCAGGGCGCCTTCAAGTGCGGCAGCGGACTGGGCCCGATGCTCCCGCTCGCGCTGGGCCTGATCGGTGCCATGGGCCCGGCTCGACGGGAAAAGAAACACACGCCTCGCCCCCGGACAATCCTGAGGCGAGGCGTGTGAAACACGTTCAGGCTGCTGTGCTACGCTTTTCGAGATTAGCCACCAAGGATCATGGTGATGACATCGGCATGCGTCATCGGAACGCCCCGCTGTCCATAGAGTGCCCCCAGGGGCAGATCGAGTACGTGGTACGCCGCCTCATTGCCCAGAAACGCTCCCCAATCCCCGAACGATCCGGCAATCCTCCGCCAAGGGAACGGGTCCCTGAGCGTGTCAACGTGCCCGTCATAGTAGGCAAGACTGCCCATCTTCGCCGACAGGGATTGATCGAT
The DNA here is from genome assembly GCA_964596165.1 of uncultured Planctomycetales bacterium. GTDB lineage: Bacteria > Planctomycetota > Phycisphaerae > UBA1845 > JAFGLZ01 > CAYUQT01. The sequence continues at coordinate 65,587 of CAZQTW010000032.1, forward strand.
ATTGATCACCTTTCCCTCGTTTCCATGATACGAGCCCAGCATGTCACCCAGAACCCCGTGGACCGGATCGAGTCCCATCCAATACCCGCTCAAGAAGTTGGCCGTTCCGTGGTCGCTCATCGACGCGACCGACGCGCAGTGGAAGTCCCACTGTTCCTCTAGGAACATGAACATCGCCGCAGGCGCATAAATACTGCTGGGTTTCAGCATCGGTCCCGGACTGAACGCACCGCTCGCACCGGGGTCGTGCAGATACTCGGAAAGGACCTTTCTGCACGTGGCGCCTCGGGTGTAGTTGAACGCCTCCTGGTCCTTATTCTGTATACGTTCGAATTCCGGACAACGATAGAGGTTGGCGAATCGTGTGTAGGGAAACAGCTTCCCGTTCTCGACCTTGCAGTAGGGGTCCCATTCGCTTTGCGGCTTTTGCCAGGCGTTCGTTTGAACCCATCCATGAGGACCGGTCGGCAGCAACCAATTCTCCTGCTCCGCCCAGAAGTCCCATGTGTCCAAGCCCTCGAAGGTCTCGTGCTCACCAAGATTCTCAAATGCCACGGCACCAAACGGCACCATCTCGTCATTATCCGATGAGTAGAGCAATGCCGCCTTCAAGAGCTGACTGATGCGCGACATGCAGAGCGTGGTCCTGGCCTGCGCCCGCGCCTTGCTCAACGACGGCAGCAGAATGGAAATGAGCAGGGCGATGATGGCCACCACCACCAGCAGCTCGATCAGCGTGAAACCCAACACCTTCCGACGATTCCCGCTCGCATGGTCTTTCATGGATACTCCTCTCGTTTCTTGTGTCCCGCTCGATCACGCACCGTTGCCAGATTTCGGCGCTTGACGACAACAAAACTCCCTGGGTCGGGTACCTCCGGCCTGCCACCAACCTCATCCGACGTTGTTTACCTTCTTTGAAAGGTCACGACCGCAGGATGCGAGTTAGTACTTAGCAACAGCCGTCAACAGAACTGTACGGTCCTGATGCATGGCAGACAATACCCCTTTGTATAGTTTCTGCTAACTTTCATATAAGGTCATTCAAGACAATAGGTTATATCTGATAAGTTGTTCTATCTATTTCCAGTTTTGGTGAGGGTTCAGAGTTGCTTGATGGGGGCAAGAGAGTCTTGCAAGGCTTGATCTCACGATTTGCGCCGCACACAAGCTGGCTTATCAGTATGGATGGACGCACCGATCGGCACAGTGGCCCGGACTCCAAGAGTCCATCGAGGCATTCTTGTCGGGCAAGTTGACCGAACCTCGGGTAAAGCGGTTCGCCTGCTCTTATCCGGCCGGCTTCCGCTCGCCCCCTTCCACGCATGACACGCCATGGGACGGAGCGCTAGTCTGCGCCGACGGAGACGGCCACCCGGCACCCAAGTTGGGAGCACTGGTGCGTGGGCTCGCCCTTGAGGCGGTATGCCGAGCGGCAGTATCTGACAAAGCAGCCCCAGGCCCCACCGCGCCACAGATGGTCGCTGCCGCTGGTCGGGCCTTTCGGATCCATTACGGGAGATTGCTCGTAGTAGAACGCATCGTGCCAGTCCTGGCACCATTCCCAGACGTTCCCGTGCATGTCGCACAGGCCCCAGGCGTTGGGCTTGCGAGTCCCGACGGGATGCGTCCGGCGGTCGCTGTTCTTGGAGTACCAGGCATAGTCATCCAATTCCGATTCCGCGTCGCCGAAGCAGAACTTGCCCGTGCTGCCCGCACGGCAGGCGTATTCCCATTCGGCCTCCGTGGGCAGCCGAACGGTTCTTCCCACTTTCTCCGACAGCTTCTTGCAGAACTCCTGGCAATCGATCCAAGAGACACACTCCACGGGCAGGTTGTCATTTCCCTTGAACTTGGACGGATTGTTGCCCATCACCGCCTGCCACTGCCCCTGCGTGACCTCGTACTTGCCCATGTAGAACGGCCTGCTGATGCGCACGCGGTGCACGGGTTTCTCGAGCACGGACACCTCGCTGCCCATCATGAACTCGCCGGCGGGAATGAAGACGAAGTCCATCTTCACCCTGCCGCCCAGGTCCAGCGTGAGCGCCTTCGCGTCTGGCGACGGGTCCGGACCGCCCTTGCCAGGGTTGTTTGCGGGCTCACCCCCGGCGCCGACTACCGCCAGTGCCAATGTGCACAACAGAATGAGGGTTGGAGATGCGCTCACGCCATGTCCCGCCGATGACGCCATCATCCCTCCAATTCAAACGTCCTTTGCCGCGATCGGCAAGCGGTTCGTTGGGTCTCTTACCCCTGGCGAATACAAAGGTTTCTGGCCGATATACCTCATGAGGGTCGTGCCGTTGATCGCTCAAGGATGGGCGATGCGCCGACGGACTGTCCCCGCCGGGGTGCAGGCGGAGGCCGGACATGGTTTCTGAAAGCGATCGTAAGTCTTGGCTGGTCAGCCTGCTGGTGACGGCGCTTCTGGTGGGACCCGGGGTGGCGCGCTGCCGCGCTGAGGGGTGGTTTGGCCGGAAGTCGCCGTCCCAGGCATCGAAGCGTGGAATGATTTCCAAGGAAGAGCTGCGCGACGCCCTGGGTCAGTTCGAGGACTACTTTGAGGGAACCGTCAAGCAGGCCGCCTCAACGATCGACGATCACCAACCGGACGCCAAGACGCGCAAATCCACGCTGTTGTGGAAGACCCGGATGATTCCGGCCATCCACACTGCGCTGAAACAGGACGATCCGATCAAGGCCTTTGTCGAGGCCTGGATCGTGAGCCTGCGGATGACGCAGTTCTTCGAGACGGGCGCCGGGCGCGAACTCTTCGGACCGCAGCAGGCCGTTGCCACAGCCGCCTGCAAGCAGATCGAGGCCGAGATCGAACATGTGGGCGAACTCTTCCTATCGGCCGACAAGCTCGACAAGGCACGACAGGAGGCCACCACGTTCGCGACGGCACACCCCATCCGCGAGGGCTTTGCCGGCGCCTTCGTGCGGTCGACGACTCCTAGGGAAGGCGCCCCCGACCCGTTTGCCGCAATCCTCACGATCCCGCTGGAGCCGTTCCGGGCGGTGGGCGGCATCGATCGGACCGCCGCCGCCATCAATCGGTTCACGGACGTGGCCGATCGCTTCACCGACGTCGTCGAGGAATTGCCCGAATCCACCGCATGGGAAATGCAACTCATGCTGCTCGACATCGAAGAGCACGAACTGATCAAGCGGACGTTGGAGGCCGTGGAGGGCTTTTCACGAACGGCCGCCGATTTCGCCGACATCGTCCGGACGCTTCCCGACCAACTTCACTTCGAGGGGACCCGGCTGCTCGACGAAATCGACAGCCGGCAGGTTACCCTGCAGGTCACGCTGAATCAGGCCGAGAACACCGCGACGATCGTCAAGAACGCCGTGGAGAAGGTGAACGACGTCGTCGAGTCGATCGATCGCGCGGCCAAGAGCGTCACCGAGACCGGACACTCGGTTCGGGATGCCGCCCGGGCCATCATGGAAACGTACGATGACATCGAGGGCAATACGACGACGCAACCCGCCGGGCCGATCACGACCACGCAGGCCGGCTCTCCATCATCGAGCACGTTTGACATCAACGACTACCGCAAGACCGCCGATTCCATGACCGTCATGGCGAACGAAGTTCGCCAGGTCACCATCGAAATCCGTAAGCTGATCCAATCGCAGGAATTGTCCAAACAGATCAGCGACGCCGACGCCCGTTTCCGCGGCGCCGTCGACCAGACCAGCCAGCGGGCGCGAGACGTAACGGACCACCTTGCATGGCGGGCGGCGCAGTTGATTCTGCTCGTCTTCGGATTGGCCGTTGCCTACCGGCTCCTGATCGTGCGATGGGCCCCTAAGCCCAAGCAGCCGTGAGGACATCCCCCTCCGGCAGACCATGACACACCAGCACTTGGGTGCCACGGGCGGCTTGTCCGCCCGTGCAGACTTGGCAGGGTACTGAGCAAACACGGGCGGGCAAGCCGCCCGTGGCTGGAGTTTGGCACTTTCAAGCCCGATCCATAGCATAGCCGGGCTCTGATCTGC
>CAZQTW010000033.1:0-57995 GCA_964596165.1 uncultured Planctomycetales bacterium
GCAGATCAGAGCCCGGCTATGCTATGGATCGGGCTTGAAAGTGCCAAACTCCAGGCACTGGCAGCAAGCTGCCAGTGGCACCCCCTGCTGTTGGGTTGGTTCGGATCAGGCATCGCGGGGGGAGGGCGACGAATTCAGGCGGAGAGCTGCACGGTCCGGTCTCCTCCCTCACGGTTGCGGTTCTGATTGGTGGGGCGATGCGTACACGAATCCAGTTGGGAACCTGGTCGACCTTTCTATACGTCCTTGTGATTGTCGTCTTCTGTGGACGGGGGGTGCCGTCGGCCTCAGCGGAGGAAAAGAAGGTGGCAACCACGACGCTGCCGTGCGAGAAGTACATTGCCCTGCGGGACGGCCTGCCGAACTGCCGCATCCGATTCGCGAACGGGAAGAAAGGTCGCGTCGCGTTTCTCGGCGGCTCGATCACCTGGGCCGACAACGGCTGGCGGTCGATGGTGTGTGAGGATCTGAAGAGGCGGTTTCCGCAGACTCAGTTCGACTTTGTTAACGCGGGCATCCCGTCGACGGATACGGCCCTGGCGCCGTTTCGGTTCGACGATACGGTGCTCAAGCGGGGTCTGGTCGATTTGCTTTTCGTCGAATTTGCCGTGAATGACGAGACCAACGGGCGGACGGCCACCGAGAGCGTCCGCGGGATGGAGGGCGTCGTCCGCAAGGCCAGGGCAAGCAACCCCGCGATGGACGTTGTGATCATGTACTTCGTCGAGCCGGCCAAGATGGAGGCCTACCGCAAGGGCAAGACGCCGACGGTCATCGTCAGCCATGAGAAGGTGGCCGTGCATTACCGCATCCCGTCGATCGATCTGGCCCGGGAGGTTACCGAGCGGATCGACGCGGGCGAGTTCACATGGGCCGACTTCCGCGATCTGCATCCGTCGCCGTTTGGCCATGGGATCTACGCCCGCGGCATCGATCGGCTGTTTGAGCTGGCCTGGAAGGCACCGTTGCCCGACGACGCGAAGGTACGCGCACATCCGATGCCTGAGCGGCCGGTCGAGCCGTTCCACTATGGTCGCGGGCGCTTCGTCGATACAGATAAGGCTCAGATCGTAGGCGGCTGGCGGGTGGATCCTTCGTGGAGACCGAAGCAAGGCGACACGCGTGAAGGATTCGTGAGCGTCCCCATGCTGGTAGCCGAAGAGCCCGGCGCGACGCTGAAGCTCGCGTTTGACGGTACGGCCATCGGCCTGCTGGTGGTGGCCGGCTACGACGTAGGTGTCATCGAGTTTTCGATCGACGGCGGCTCATTCAGGCGTCTCGATCAGTACACGCAATGGAGCGAGTACCTTCACATCCCGTGGGCCTACATCCTTGATGCAGAGCTGAAACCGGGCAAGCATGAGCTGACGCTTAGGACGACGGATCAAAAGAACGCCAAGAGCCGTGGCCATTCGGCTAGGATCGTGAAGTTCCTGGTCAACTGAGCGGGGGCATCTTGCCCGCCCCAAGAGACGCAAGGAGAGCGAGTGCGAAGCGTGCACAAGCCAGGGGAAACGGGTGGGACGCCCGCGCTTCCAAACGGCTCTCGTTTACGTGTGAGGTATCCTCAGATGATGGTAATCGCACACATGGTGGCGGCATTTGTTGTCGCACAGACGCAGCCTTCTGGGAAGATCACCTGGCAGCATCCTGCCGGCATGGTGACGGAACAGACCATCGTGGAGGTCAGAGAGAAGATCCAGTCACATGAATGGGCCAAGCGGACGTGGGCCACGCGAAACAAGTCGCTGGAGCGATGGCTTGCAGTCTCGTCGGAGGAATTACGACGGATCTTCCCCAAGAAGCGAGGGAACGTCTATCACAACCTGTCGTGCCCGACGGATCGATGCACGCTGACATTCGACCCCTTCAAGAATGATGAATTCACGTGTCCTTCGTGCGGCAAGAAGTACGCCCCCGATACCGACCCGGGGGTGTACGGCAAGGGTGATCGATATCACGGGACGATGTACGACGGCTGGGCCTGCCGGTTCTATCAGTTGGCGTGCGGCGTGGCGATGGACCTGGCGTTGGTGGGGCGTGTGGAGGCGGGGGCGGATGCGGACAAACACTTTGCCCGCGCCATCGAAATCCTGTCGCTCTACGCGAGTACTGTCGAAGGGATTCGCACACGGGAGGACAAGGACCCGGCGATGCGGGTCATCCTGACGTACCATCGCGAGGGCGACAACAAGGTCCTCAACGAACTGGCCGTTGCCTATGAATTGCTCCGAGACCACATGACGTCGGCCGACCGCGAGCGATTCGAGCGTGCGGTTCTGCGACGCATGCTTGACGATGTGATGCTCGAGCCGATCTACCGGACCGACTGGAACAACGTCTACCAGTGGCATCGGACGATTCTTCAGGTCGCGTTGAGCCTGGAACGGGAAGACCTGATCGACTGGGTCTTCGGATACGGGGCGTCTGACCCGGAACACCAGCCTGAACACCGCAGCGTGCGCCGACTGGCCAAGACGCACTTCAAACCGGACGGGGCGTTCTGGGAGATGTGCTCGGGGTATCACCTGTATCCTGTCTTCTTCTTTTGTGAGTTGGCCGTCGTCTCGCGCAACCTCGTCTGGATGGATCCGAAACGTTTTCCCGCCGACCGCTACGACCTGACCAATCGCGGGAGTGAGGCCGGCCGGGTGATTCACAACTCCCTGGAGTGGTTCATGTCGATGGCCATGCCGGATCGCACGATGCCGACGATCGGCGATTCAGTGGCCCCACGGGCGGGGATGGACGACTACTATACAACGGCCGAGGTCGGCTACCGGTTCTACGGTGTCAAGGCGGTAGGTGACTACGAGAAGCTGAGGAAGGGCCAGCGGGAGTGGGCCGCGCTGCTGTACGGTGCGTCGGAGATCGTCAAACACGATCTGCCGTATGCCAGTTCATGCCTCTCGAGCGGGTGGGTTTCGCTGCGAAACGAGTGGAAGGGCAATCGGGTCTGGGTTGGCCTGAACGCACTGATTCCCGGCGGAGGTCATCAGCACGCCGACCGCCTGGGCCTGCTGACGTATTCCCACGGTCAGTTGCTCTTGCTCGAGAAGGCCACGCCCTACAACGAGGCCGTGACGCGGGTCCTCGGTACGCTTTCGCCCTCGCACAATACGGTGACGGTCGACAAGACTTCGCAGAAGCAGGGCGAAGACCTCAAGGGTGATGAGATTCCCAGGGTAACGCACTTCTATGCGGGGCCTGTAGTCAAATTCGCTGAGCTGCGCGGGGATCGGATCTATGGCCAGACGAAGATCTATCGGCGGAGTGTGGCCTTGATCGAAGACATCATCGCCGACGTGTTTCAGGTCGAGGGGGGGAGGACACATGATTGGGTCATCCACCACTCGGGGACGGCACCTCAACTGTCGATGGCTCTCGAAAAGGGTGCGTTTGAACCGGCTCAGTGGATCGCCAATGGCACCGGCCGGGTCTTGAGCGCCAAGACGGATGGATCGTGGGATGCACGTTGGATCGTGGGGGGCGTGACATCGCGTCTGAGCATGCTGGGCAGTCCGGGCACTGAGGTCTATGCCCTGGAAACCTATCCCATCAACAATGCCTTCGTGACGCCGACGAATCCACCGTGTCAGACGCTCTGCGTTCGACGGGGTGATGATTCATCGTTTGTGGCGGTCTGGGATGCGTGGCGTGACTCACCGAATCTGCAAGTCATATCCGCTGGCAGTACGCCCGGCAGTCTGATCATCAGGACGGCCACGAACACCTACCACCTCCTGTTTGGCCAGCGCGAGGCGAGATTCGGGGACGGCTTGGCGATGAAGAGCGATGGGGAGTTCGCTTTGTTCAGGGACTGCGATGCGGCGGTCCTGATTGGGGGTACGTTGCTGGAGGTCAATTCACCGGCCGGCGACGTGCGGCTGGTTCTGGATAACCCCGCGACGGCCTCGGCGAAATTCGCCGACGGTGTGGCCACGTTGGATCTTTCCGGCGACATCCAATACGATACCTACGGCGGCCAGGATTACCCACGGCCTGTCCCGGCGGTGCGTGCGAAGATCGATGGGAAGCTTTGGAAGGTGGACAAGCAGCAGCAGCGATAGGCGTCGGCCTGACGTGTGCAGGTCGCGTTGCTCCTTCAAGACTTCGGAACTGAGTTTTCCAACATCTTCAGGTGGCAGCGCATGAGTCTGCCCGTCTTTTCGTCACGGAGGTGCAGGCCGTTGCCCTCGCACCATCGGTAGGCCTTGCAGGTGGCACAAGGGCCGGTTCGGGTCCACCGTCGGTCTCGCATAACCTTGAATCGGTTTTGCCAACAGTCGATGAAATCGTCGCGATAGATGTTGCCCTGGATGTAGTCACCGCGGAGGCTCGGGCAGGCGGATATGGATCCGTCGGCCAACACGGAGCCGACGTTGATCCCTGCCCAGCAGAAGAACACGCCGGTGCGGGCCTTGCGCTCGTAGGGTCCGAGGAAGCCCTCGCAGCCATAGCTGGCCAGGATCTTGCCCTCTTCACGCGTGGTCTTGATGAATTCCATGAGTTCCCTGAACTGCTCATTCGTAATGTCCAGGAGCGGATCGTCCGCGGCGCGCCCCTTGGGAAAGATGGTTCCCACGCGCCACCGCTTGACGCCTCGGTCGATCAGAAGCTTCTTGACGTCGTGAAGTTCGCCGAAGTTTTTCTGATTGACGCAGGTAATGACGTCGAAATTCAATGTGCCGGGCCTCGTCGCCAGTTCCACCGCCTCCAGTGCTCGCGGAAACGAGTCGGGGCGGCCCCGCAGCCAGTTGTGGCTGTCGGCCAGGCCATCTACGCTGATCGACAGGGAGCGGAGGCCGGAATCCATCAACTTCGAAAACCGCGATTCGGTCATCGCGTAGCCGTTGGTTACGAATCCCCACGGAAATCCCCTTCGTGCGAGATCGGCCCCGCAGGCCTCGAGGTCTTCACGCAGGAGCGGTTCGCCGCCCGTCAGGACGATCGTCGTACGGGCGGGTTTGTAGATCTCGGCGACGCGGTCGACCACACGCAGAAAGTCTTCCAGCGGCATGTCGTTCTGGGCCGGACCAATCCGACAGTCTGATCCGCAGTGCCTGCACGCCAGGTTGCACCGGAGCGTGCATTCCCAGAAGAGGTAGGTCAGGTCATGAAGGGCGGTTTTGGCCTTGCGATACACCCGGGCCAGGTCGAGGATGAGGCGTTCTCGAAGCGGTAGACCCGTATTCATTGAATCTCCAAGGATCTACACCATCGGAGCGCCGTAGAGCGGCTGAATCGGCGGATTCCACACATCGCCCAGACAGCCGCTTAGGCCTGGGATTGTTGTCCCCATTAGGAATATCAACACGCGGTACATCAATCGTCGCATGCCATCGCCCCGGGTGTATGCGTTGGAGTTTACCACCGGCGTGCTCCCCAGCGCCGGTCCATTAGCCTCGGAGTATCTTCCTCCGGTGACAGGCGTTCAGTAGCAAGACACCGTCAGATGAAGCATCCGCCTTTGCGGGCCGTCATGTGCCGGGTGGAGGACCGTAGTAGACGACCGGTCCGGGGAAGAGGTCGCTCAACGGGCACCCACTCAGGCAGGCCATCATTGCTCCCATGATCAGCAGTACAGAGCCGTACAGCAATCGTTTCAGCACAGGTACACCTCCGGCACGGAACCGCCTGTATGGAGCCCGATCAGTTGCTGATTCTATTCCTCCTATCGGCCAAGGTCCACCGGATTCGTCAACCTACTTCTTGAATACGACAATCGTAACCAGTTCTCAATACAGGGTTTGTGATTCTGACCGGGCGTCCGGCGCATGAAGATGTCCTACTCGCCCGGCAGGATTGGTCCCAACGCCGCCGCCCATATGCCGTAGCCGCTGGGGTTCAGATGGAGGCCGTCTTTGAGGAACAGCTCGGGTCGTGGCCTACCGTCGGCGTCGAGCAGCAGCTTGCCCAGATCGGCATACGTGATCTTGGGGTCTCGTTTGGCCAGGTCCTGCATCATGGAGTTGACCTTGAGCATCTTGTCCCTCAGTTTCCATCGAGCGTTGGACAGCTTGATTGAGAGGATGACGATTCGTGTCTGGGGAAGCGTTTGGCGGGTCTTTCGGATCAGGGCCTTGAGGTCCGCGAGGACCTGTTCGGGCGACTTGCCCGCGGCGATATCGTTGTCACCTGCATAGAGGACGATCGTCTTGGGTTTGTAGGGCAGGATGATCCGATCGGCATACAGGAGCACATCGGCATAGGTCGAGCCGCCGAATCCTCGGTTGATTGTGTCGAGATCGGGGAACATGGTGTTTGTGTCCCACAGCCGTATGGTCGAACTGCCGACGAAGAGGACGGCGCCTTGGGGCGGTGGGGTCACCCTGTCCTGGCGTTCGAACGCCAGGATGGCTTTCTCCCAGAGGGCCTTGGCGGCTGGCCTTGAAGCGGTTCGAGTACTTGTTTGGGCCTTGCCTTGTGGGGATGAAGCTGTCAACGAAAGTACGGCGCAGGTTGCCGCCAGCCGAAATGTCACGAGGTCAGTCATGCCTTGCTCCTGTTTGATCGGATGATCGGCGGTTAAGATACCACACGTTGGGCTCCTGGGAATCGGGAAAGGGGAAGCAAGATGATCCCATGCAATAGCACGGCAGTTGTCTGCCTAGGATTGGTGTGTGCCGTGGGGGCAGGCGGCGCGGTTGCCCAGGAGAAGGTGAGAGCGATGGAGCACATTATCGTATACAAGGAAGCGGGCCGATTCGGCGGCTGGCCGGCCAACCACGGGATCTGGTCGTGGGGCGATGAGATCGTCGTCGGATTCAGCAGGGGGTATTTCAAGTACCTCGGTCCGGAGCGACATGCAATCGACCGCGAGAAGCCCGAGGAACACTGGCTGGCCCGCAGCAAGGATGGCGGAAAGACTTGGACGCTGGAGAATCCGTCAACCCAGGGGGTGCTCGTGCCTCAAGGTCCGGGCCTGCACGGGGTTCGGCCGCCGGGTCTGGTCGAGGCCGAACCGGTGGACTGCCCGGGCGGGATTGACTTTGCCCATCCCGATTTCGCGATGACCGTCCGTATGCATGACGTCCACACGGGCGCGTCACGGTTTTACTACTCGACTGATCGCTGTCACACGTGGAAGGGGCCGTTCAAACTGCCCCTGTTCGGTCAGAAGGGGATTGCAGCGAGGACGGACTACATTGTGGACGGCAAACACGATTGCCTGTTGTTCCTGACGGCATCGAAGCAGAACGGCAAGGAAGGGCGGCCGGTGTGCGTTCGCACGCACGATGGGGGCAAGAGTTGGACGTTCGTTGCTTGGATCGGTCCCGAACCGAAGGGGTTCAGTATTATGCCGGCCACGGTCCGGCTTTCCGCCACGGACATCCTGACGGCGGTTCGTTGCCACGAGGGATCGAGGCGATGGATTGACGCATGGTTGTCGCAGGACAACGGCGAAACCTGGCGGTTGCTGAGTACGCCCGCGCCCGACACCGGAGAGGGGAACCCGGCCGCGATGATCCGGCTGAGGGACGGACGGATCTGTGTAACTTACGGCTATCGCGCCAAGCCCTACGGCATTCGCGCTCGGCTTAGCGCCGATCAGGGTCGAACCTGGGGTCCGGAGATCATCCTGCGAGACGACGGCGGCGGGCGTGATCTGGGCTATCCGAGGACGGTTCAGCGGGAGGACGGGAAGATCGTGACCGTTTACTATTTCCATGACCGTCCGAAGACGGAGCGTTACATTGCCGCAACGATCTGGGACGCCCGCTGAGCCCGACTCTTCGACAGGTGGGGCGATTCGGGTATCCTGGAGCGGGGCGGATACGTCGGGGAAAGCGCATGACCGACGGCGGAACGACACGGTCGGATCCGGAACGGATCAGCGACTATCTCGGCACCTATGAGAACGGAGTCATTCGACTCGACGGCCCGGTCAACTGGAGCAGCGGTACTCGTGTGATTGTTCGCGTTGCCGAACCCAAGGCTTTCGCGCCTTGTGAGTTGGGCCCCGTGATCATCGCGGGATTCGGCTTGGCCGGTCGTTGGGTGGCGGACATCTTCGATCGGCATGGCATCGACTATGTGGTCGTCGACGAGAATCCTCAAACCATCGCGGCGCAGAAGTCACTCGGCCGGCGGGTTGTTCTGGGAGACATCAGTCAGGAGCAGACGCTCCGCGAGGCCGGGATCGAGAAGGCTTCCATTCTGGCATTGACCGTGCCGGACGAACAGGCGGTTCTCAAGGCCACTCGGCTCGCCCGTCGTCTCAAGCCGGACCTCTACATTGTGGCTCGAACGACGTATACGTCGGCGGGGATTCAAGCGCATGAACTGGGGGCCGACGACGTCATCAAGGCCGAACAGACGGTCGCCCGGCAGTTCTACGAGATGCTGCTCCGCAAAGTCTGCGGCCGATCGGCGCCGCCCATGAACGGGGAGGGACCGGCCGTCGCCAAACCGAGGCTTCCTGCGGCCCAAGAAGACCCCACCTGATTTCGGAGCGACGGCCGACGACGATACGTGACGGCCGAGGTCGCGGCTCACCAGTTCACATGTGGACCTGCAATGCGGTGGGGTTGTTTCGTTTCGCGGAGAGCGAATGGGCGGTTGGAATCATCGGTGCAACGCCCACGCCCGTGAATGGGTTCAAGCCGCCGATGGGCGGCGGGGCTGTGCGGGCAACAAGTCTGCCGTTCTCTTTCCGAACGGTCCAGCCGATCAGCAGAGGCCATACGGGGCTGATGAGCGTTTACGACTCTGCCTGCGAAGTTAGACCACGAGTAGTCCCGATCCTTCGACAGGCTGGCAGACGCTGACCTGCGGAACGAGGCCTCCCGGGCGGTAGTAGGCCTTCTTGAGCCTCCGTTCGACCGAGTCTGCGGCCGAACGGTCCGCCAGGATCATGATGCATCCGCCCAGGCCGGCGCCGGAAAGCTGCGCCCCATACACACCGGGTACTTCCGAGACGAGGTCGACCATTCGATCCAGTTCGGGCAGGCTGCACGCATAGCCGCCGGGTTGAAGGTGGAGTTGGGCCGCGGCCACTCGATGGGGCTCCTCGCTGGCCAGGTCTTCGATCAAACCGTTCAGATACGCATCCGACGCTTCGGAATCGTACGGCGCGGCGTTGCCCTGGGCATCGAAGCGGACCACACGGTCGCCGTCGTGGCTGACCTTCATCAACCGGCCGAAGGCTTCAATATCGCCCTTCTTGAGGAGGTCGACGCACAATTGCGAACGGTGGCATTCAGCGATGCCGAAAAGGACCACCTTTCGGACGCGGTACTCGCCGGGGTCGGCATGTGACGTCCACAGCCGATCGAGTCCCTTGGATTCCTCGGCGGACAGCGTTTGAGCGATTTGTCGGCGCGTCATTCGGTTCGGCAATCGGCGGATCAATTCATAGATCTGTGAGGTCTTGATGCCGAGTCGCCGGCTGGAGACATCTCGCAAGTGTTCGATCAGGGGCGCGTATGCCCGATGGTATTCTCGGAGCAGGCGAACACCGATGCGATACGTGGCCACGCGTTGATTGAACTGGTCGCGGGCCGACGCGCTCTTGGCGGCCTTGATCTGGCTGTTGGCGATGATAACGACCGCGTCGGCGGGCAGTTGGACGATTTCTTCGACTTCAAACGGAAAGAACCGGACGTGAGCGACGCTGCCGCGGCGACCGAAGCGTATGGCCGCATGATCGGCGGCGCCTCCGCGCGATCCGACGAACCACTCCCCTTCGCCGCACAGGTCGACGAATTGGCGAGGCTCGATATCGAAGTCGTTGATTGCGACGGCCGCATGCGCGACGGCCACAAGCACGGCGGAACTACTCGATAGGCCGGCGGCCACCGGGACGTCGCCGGTTACGGCACAATCCATGCCGCGGATGCGAATCTCCCGGTATTTTTGCTGGAGTCGCAGAAGGGCGGCTTTCGCGTAGTTGCTCCAGTCGCCGGCCGTCTCACGAACCAGTTGCCGGACTTGGGGACTGTCGACATAGCTCAACCAATCGTCCCAGTTAAAGTTGCCCAATAGTTCCGACATCACGAACTCACGATCCGGAAACTCGCGCGGTCTGACGTTTACCAATCGGATCAGATCGTCGTTCCGAGGCGATGCGACCAGGATTACCTCGCGGTCGATGGCGAGGGGATTGACATAACCACCCTGGTGGTCGACGTGTCGGCCCATGAGGTTGACGCGTCCCGGCGCGCGAACGATGCACGCCGGGCGGTCGTTGCCGAATCGCCTGGCAAAGAGGCCGAGGACGCACTTGTAGGCGTCCAATCGGTGCTGCCATCGCGCGTCATGCGGTCCGTATATTTCTCGGAGGCGGCGCTTCAGGCCGGCCGGTGGGGATTGAAAGAGGGCCTGCCAACGTTGAACCGGGCGGAACTGTCGCCGGTCGAGCACGGTGGCTTTCTGGTGGTGTCGCACGGCCTCTCGCTTGCGGTGAAGGTAGTCTTCGATGGCCAGCAATTCGTCGGGCGAATTGAACGCCATGACCGCCTTGGGATCCTCCAGGGGAAGCTGGCGCACGCGGAATCGAGGCTGCCCCCGTTCGTCGGCCGCTCCGGCGAGGAACCTGATCGTATCGGTCAGGTAGTATTCGCCCTGGGCGTTGTCGTTGCGAAGATTGTCCAGTGCCTCATAGAGGGCGTCGGCCCTATAGAGATAGACGGACACATTTTCGGTACGGGCATCCCTTTCCACGCGATCCGCACTGAGGTACTGTTTGCCGACGCGGAGGCTGCCGGGTCTTTCGCCGAGCAACTCTCGTACCTGTCGGCCGGCAATGCGGCCGCCCCTCTGCGACAGGTCCCAGAGGGGACCGGCGGCGAGCTTGAGCTTGGATTCCGACGAGAAGTACTTGCGGCCGGTGGTCAGTAGTGTGGAAGCGGCGATTTGTCGTTGGCGACGACAAAGACGTTCCAATTCGCCGAACCAGCGGGCTTTGTTGATGTCGAAGACCTCCAGATTGGCCACCACGCGGTCCGACCCGTCGGTGAGGATGCGGCCTGCGCCGTCGCTTGCTCCCCGTGGTGCGGTCAGGAAGCAGAGATCGGCCTCGGTGCGACGAAAGTACTCGATCAATGCCTTGAGGACGGGCGGTTCCATGACCTTGTCGCCCATGGTCAGCAGCACAGGGCCCCGATACCCCAGCTTTCGAAGGGCCTGAGCGCCAATTTGGGCGGCATGTCCGGTGCCTTTCTGCTCGTGCTGATAGGTGAAGATGACATCGGGGAACTGCCGGCCCACCGTTTCGACGACCTGGCCGACCATGGAGCCGACCACCACGACCTGCGTGGCGATGCCGGCATCGCGACATGTCTGAAGGAGACGGCATACGGCGGGCCGGCCCACGATTTCAAAACAGACCTTGTGTGTGGTCGAGGAACGCATTCGCGTACCCCGGCCGCCGCAGAGGACAATCCCGGCGATGTTTGTTGGAGTGGCGTCCATCGGTGGGTGCGATTGTAGCCGAACCCGAGGCAGGGAGGAAGCCGTGGAGCCGGAGTGGATTGGCCGTTGGCATGGCCGCGACGTTGTAATGGCCCTCAGGGTTCGCAGCCCGTGGCCAACTCGCGGACGAAATCCGTGACGTGTTGCACAAGGTGTGCCGGCGCCGCGCCGGCATCCACGGCAGTCGTCAGGCGCCGGACGATGGCGCTCCCGACTATGGCACCGTCCGCCACGGCACACACCTGGCGAACATGCTCCGCTCGGCCCACACCGAATCCGACGCAGACAGGTTTGCCTCCGATTTGACGGAGACGGCTGACGTTGGCGGGCAGGTCGGCCGGAAGCCGGTCTCGCTCGCCGGTGGTACCGGCCACGGAGACGTAGTAGATGAAGCCTTGGCTTGTTCGGGCAATTCGTTCGAACCGATCGGGGCTGCTCGTGGGGGCGACAAGCATGGCGAGTCGAAGGCCGGCCGCCGCGGTCTGCTCGGCGATGGCGGGGGCTTCCTCAAGGGAGAGGTCCGGGATGATCAGTCCGTCGATGCCCGCCTCAGCGGCGCGGGCGATGTATCGTGCCACGCCGATTCGGTAGACGATGCTGAAAGACACCATCGACAAGATAGGCGCGCCCACGTTCGGGCGTACGCGTCGAACCATCTCGAAGATGTCGTTGACGTGAAGTCCTGCTTCCAAGGCCCGGGTGAAGGAGGCCTGAATCACCGGTCCGTCGGCAATAGGGTCCGAGTACGGAATTCCCAGCTCGATAACGGACGCGCCGGCCTCGGGCATTCGGATGAGTAGTTCGGCCGTGACGTCCAGATTGGGGAAGCCCGCCGTCACATAGGGCATGAGTGCCTTCCGGCCGCCGGCGGTGAGCCGCGCAAACGTTTGATCAATACGGTTTTCCGGCATTCCAACACCTCGGGTGGCGCAGTATAGCGTCGGCTGAGACGGCTGTCAGCCGAGGGGGCGAGGGTTCGTGGAAGCGCCGCGGCCTGTCGGGGGTGGTTGTCTGCGACGCGCGGCCGGAATATGATCGTGTCGTCACATCAGGAGCCCGAGGGAATCGACCGGTCCATGGAAGCTGAGGACAAGCCCACGCCAGGTCCACGTTTCTCAAGCCGACGGCGAGGCAAGTTCGTTTTGCTCTTGTTTCCGACCTGCGCGGTTCTGGCCGTCGTTGAGGTGGTACTTCGCCTGTTTGGATACGGGGTGGACCACGGTCCGTGTTTTCAGGGGTTCGATGGGGCTGGCATCGTTCTGATGTGCTACGACAAGAATCCCGACGGATACCTGGACGTCGACCTCACGAAACACAGTGTGCGGCAGCAGTTCTATAGAGACTACGGCATCATCGACATGGAATCATACTATCACTACACCCCCTACGGCGTGGTGACGCCATGCGACGAACATGGAATGCGACCGGGGCAGATCCGGCCGAAGACGCCGGGCAGGATCCGGATCGTGGCGATCGGCGACAGTTTTACCTATGGGCATGCGCTCAAACCGAGCGATCCATGGCCTGCGCAGCTCGATGCATTGCTGAACGAGGGCGGACCGGAAGGCCGTCGGCGTTTCGAAGTGCTCAATTGGGGGATAGGCAACACGGACATCCCCCAAATCGCGGCTCTTCTCTTCAATCGCGTGCTTCCCGACTCGCCGGACGCGGTGGTCTATGCGTGGTACTTGAACGACCCGATCTCCTCAAAGGCCTATATCGATGCTTATCGGGACTTGCTGGGGGGCATGCGGAAGACGGCACGCCACTTGCCGGATCGGTATGTCAGCATCGGTTGGAAGGAGGTCCACGGCATGCGCCGGTGGAGTGCGATGTACGACTTGCTGCTGGAGAAATGGTCCTCCCGCGAGATGGGGGAGCGGACGCTTGCGTTCACGAACGATGCCTATGGCGCAGTCAATGCGGACGGTTGGGGCCAAACCCAACGGCTGATCGCGCAAATGGGTCAAGCGTGTCGCGAAAAGAGGACCTCACTGCACGTGGCGATTTGGCCGATGCTGGTGGGTTTGGGTGAGGGGTACCCCTTCGTACCGGCGCACCGCAGTGTCATTGAAGCGTGCCGGAAGGCGGAGGTGCCCGTGATCGACCTACGGGATCGCCTGAAGGCGTTTCCGGCAGACCGGCTCATCATACACCGAGAGGATCGGCATCCCAACAAGTTGGCGTGCCAACTTGCGGCCGAGGCAATCCGAGACCATCTGCGGGAGGCGCATGCGGCGTGGTTCAAATAGGACGCTATAATGCATTGTGGGGGTTGAACGTGTCCCGAAATACGAAAGCCGTCAATTCCCCACGGCTTCAGTCTGCTATGGGATGGGGAGGTTTTCGGTGCCTGTGACCCGACGGCGTTTCCTCCAGGCCGGCTTGGCCGGTGCCGCCGCGGCGGTGGTCCCGCAGCCGATCAGGTCGTTTGGCCAAGGCCAACGGCCGCGGAACGTCCTGTTTGTTTGCCTGGATACGGTTCGCGCCGATCATCTCGGCTGCTATGGTTACTCGAGGGGAACATCCCCCAATCTGGACAAGCTTGCCGAGCGTTCGGTGGTCTTTGACGACGTGTTGAGTCCCTCGTCGTGGACATTGCCGGTTCTGGCCTCGGCAATGACGGGGCTCTATCCGCATGAGCACGGGGCCCTGTACTTTCGCACCCCGATTCGAGAGGGGACCGTGCGGCTGGCCGAGATCCTCAGCAAGGCCGGCGTGGCGAGCGCGGCGTTTGGGCAGTTTCCGTTTCACTTCGGTTTTTATCGATTCCAGCCGGGTTTTGACACATACCGTCAGAAGTGGTCCGCCCTGGCACCGAGCACGACCGGGCAGGTTCTGCGCTGGCTGCGCGAGCAGCAGGGGTGTGGCCGGGGTTTCTTCGCCTGGGTCCACTATTTTGAGCCTCACCTGCCCTATCAACTTCAGCTCGATTCGGTGGGGTTCTACGATTGGAAATACCGCGGCCAGGTGTCCAGCGTCTTCGATCCCAAGCTGATCCTCAAGCTGGCGATGGAGAAGACGGAGCAATCGCACAAAGATCTCCTGCGCATCCTTGATCTCTATGACGGCGAGATCTTCTGCGCAGACAAGTACCTCGGGTGGGTTTTAGCGGAATTGGATCGTTTGGGCATGACTCAGGACACGATGGTCATCGTGATGGCCGATCACGGCGAGCACTTCCTTGAACATGGACAGATTGAGCACGGCAATACGCTCTATGAGGAGTTGATTCGCATTCCGCTCGTCATCCATGTTCCGGGCTGCAAGCCGGGACGATGTCCGCAGCTCGTGTCGGTCATCGACCTTCTGCCGACCATCCTCGAGTACCTCGGGCTTCCTCGAAGCGAAACGGCCGGCATCAGTCTGATGCCGGCGCTTGAAGGACGACCCGTTCCGGAACGAACGCTGTTCAGCACGCTGGACGTGGTGACGTCGGTCATTTTCATTCCCGACGGGAAGGATCCCAGTGATCCGCGCAACGTTCAGGCAAACGACCAGAGCGTCCGCAACCTGAAGGTTATTCGTGACGGCAAAAGGAAAATGATCCTGGACATGAAGACGGCACGCTATGAACTCTATGACTTGGCGACGGATCCCAAGGAGCAACGGAATCTCTTGGGTCTGGGTGACGAACCGCCACCCGACCTGAAGGGGAAGCTGGACGACTGGCTGACGGCGATGGAGCGGTTTAGGCCGCCGGTTGCCGCTCCCGATCCGGCGATCATTGAATCCATGCGGGCGCTGGGCTACATCCAGTGAGGACCGTGTGACGTGGGGCTCGCAAACGGCAGGCAGCCGAGGTGTGACATCATGACAGACACCCGGAAGGGCAGGACTATCGCATGAGTGCATCCGGTGAGTCGGTGGTTCCCGATTGCGTCCGGCCGGGTCCGGCTCCGAGGAACGGGTCGGATCGCGTGTCGGGGGCGATGGCCTGTCCGACGTACGCCGAGCGGTCATGACCAAGGCCGATGAGATGCGTTTCGCGTGCGACGCGATGTGCGGCGGGTTGGCGCGATGGCTTCGTGCGATCGGGTATGACACGACCTATGAGGCGGATGTGGACGACGCCGCTCTGGTGGCCCATGCCGATCAGGAAGGGCGTGTGCTCATATCGGCCGACGGGCGGCTCTTTGAGCGGCGGGCGATTACCTCCGGTCGGGTCCGAGCCCTGAGGCTGCCTCGGGGGCTTACGCTTCGCGAACAATTGGATTGGGTCGTGCAGGCGATGCGTCTGCCGGTGCGCGAGCCGAGGTGCACCGCGTGCAACGGGACTCTCAGCCGAGTTGGCCGGGATGAGGTGCAAGGCATCGTTCCTGCTCGAAGCCTGATATGGGCCAATGAGTTCTACCGCTGCCGGCGGTGCGACAAGGTGTTCTGGAACGGGACCCACTGGGTGCGAATGCAGCAGGTTCGCGACCGGCTTTCCCGGCTGCTGGAACCGCAGAAACCGCCGGGCCCGGCCTAGCTTCTCTTCCGGTAATCCACTCTGCCTCTACTGGGATTGCAAGACGTCGAGCATCGCAGCGATGTTTTCGGCCGGGACGTCGCCCGGAATGTCGTGGGCCGGCGCGGCGATGTAGCCGCCCCGGCGGCCAATCCGATTGAGGATTTCGCCCACTTCCGTTCGGACTTGGTCGGGCGTGCCGTAGGGCAACAGTCGTTGAATGCTGATACCGCCCCAGAAGGCCAGTCGACCTCGATAGGCCTGGTGTGTCGCGAAGATGTCCATGACTTCGGGCTGGAACGGGTTGAAGCAGTTCACGCCGATATCGCAAAGATCACCGAGCAGTTCGCTGACGGCCCCACACGAGTGGATGAAGACGAACTTACCGTAGTCGTGCGCCCGCCCGTACTGTTTGGCCAATCGCGGCTTAAGCAGCGATCGCCATCGGGCGGCGCCCATCAGGACGCCTCGCTGGGACCCGAAGTCGTCTCCGAAGTAGACCGCGTCCACACGGGGGTACTGCGATAGACCGACATCGAGCACCTTGAGATTGAACTCGAGGATTCGGTCGAGGACGGCTTCGACGAATGGTCTGTCCTCTGCCATCGCGAGCATCAGGTTCTCGAGCCCCGTCAGCCCCCATGCCCGTTCGAAGAGGCTGAAATCGAACGACATGACGATGAACCGGTCGGATTGCTGTTCGACCGCCCTTGCCACTCGATCAAACCGACCCGGTGCGTTCGGATCGGGCCAGGTAAAGCGGTCAAAGGTGTCTCGCGTCAGTGTTCCTTCGGGCATCCCGATGTCGGCGTCGACTTGGCGATTCCACCGAAGCCCGAACTCGTCGGTGTAGTACCCGTCCGGTCCTCGCACGCCCCATTCGACTCGGATGACGGGCGCCACGGTCATGTGGTTGCCGATCGTCTCGATGAAGTCCGGATCCCCGTAGTACTCGACCATCTTCTGCCGGGCGGGGACGGTAAAGCCGACGTGATAGGGTACCTTGTCCGGCGGCTGATGCCGCAGGGCGGCGATTACACGTTCCTTGTGGGTCATGTTTGCCGGCCCTCCAAATGGGGCAACCATTGTACGTCCGAGAAAAACCCTGACGAACAGGACCGACCGCGGGCGAGAATGGCGTTTCGCCTCACGGACTGCGTGGCAGCCGGATGCCGTGTGCGGTCAGCGTGCCGATCACATCGTCAGGGTCGAACGTTATTGCCGCAAGGATCTCCGTGCCCTGACCGGGATTGATGGCGACGGTTCGGCCGATTCGAGCCGTGATCACGCCCGATTTCTGAGGCGAATCATGCAAGTGTCCGTGGAGGCTGATTGGCGGTTGGCGCCGCGCTATGAATTGTCGAATCGAGTGAGAGCCAACCGCCTCTCCGGTGATCAGGAGGTCCAACCCAACGCCGTACGGCGGGGCATGTGCGACGAAGATCCACGGGCCCGTCATTTCGGGAATCCGCGAGAGGTCCTCCTCGATGGTCGGCAGCGACGCGTAGTAGTCGCTCGCCGCCTTAACCACGGACTCCGTGGCCGGATCCCATCTCGCCCCATCGGCCAAAGGCGGCGTGTCATTTCGCCGGTCGAGCCGTTCAAAGTCCCTCGACCAGAAGGGTGAAGGCGGCGAATACGAGTAGCCCAGGACGTGCCAGTCGCCGAACCGGGCAGGCCGATCGGGTCTCAGAACGGTCAGAAGTGCCTGAGTCTCCAGCGATTGAATCGCCAGGGCGGAGCACAGCCAGTCGTGGTTTCCGAAGACCGTCGCCAGGCGACACGCCGGTCGGCATTCGGCCAAACGGCGAATCCATTCAGCCAGGTACTGCGTAACGAACTGAACCTGGGCCGCACAGGGATTGCCCATCTCCCCGTCCGGCAGCATATCACCGCCGAAGACGATCAGGTCGGCATGGTTGCAGTACGCCACGTCAATCAGTTGTTCGAAGAGATTGACCCTTCCGTGCAGGTCGGTGGCGAAGCAGATGATCATTCCGCCTCCATGCGACATTCGCTCTGCGTGACTGTCGAATGGTCCCCATGGGGATCAGGGCGGCAGGCCTCATCGTGTGGCCGCCCCGCGTGTTCGCTAGTATAGCCACGCTTCCAGCCTTCTGTCGAACCGATCCATTCGCTCGCCCATGCCGTCGGGCACGGATTCGACCTGCTTGCCGAGTGTGGGCTCCCCGTGGTTCTCGTCAAACGGGATGTACGTCAGATCCTGCCGGCTGTAGGAACAGCCGGACATTCCCATCAGGGCCACCGTCAGCACCAAGCTCGCCAGACTCGCGGGGCATTTTCGGATCATGTCTGCCGACTCCGCATAACCGTGGTTCCCATAAGGAATATCGGCAGGGAGGCGGGCCACGATCGGCCGAAACGGACCGCATCTCGAACAGGCTACGGGAGTCCGGGTTTTACCGGACGTTTCGCTATCGGATACCCTTGCCCTTTCCGGAGCCCTGCACCAGGGCACGAATCTTCATGGGCAGTCCGAACAGGCGGATGAAACCGACGGCGTCCGTGCTGTCATAGGCCGCGCTCATGGTGAAGCTGGCCAGATCCGCGACGTAGAGCGAATAGGGGCTCTTCGCCCCCACGGCTATGCAGTTGCCCTTGTAAAGTTTGATCCGGGCCGTACCGGTGACGAATCGTTGCGTCGAGGTGATGAAGGCGTCAAGCGATTCACGGAGCGACGTATACCACCGGCCGTCGTAGACCAGTTCCGCATACCGGACGGCCACCTGCTCCTTGTAGTGAAACGTCTCGCGGTCGAGACAAATGGCTTCCATGGCGCGGTGCGCCTCGGCCAGGATCGTGCCGCCCGGCGTCTCATAGACCCCTCGCGATTTCATGCCCACCAATCGGTTTTCGACGATGTCCACCTGGCCGACGGCATTCTTTCCGCCGATGTCGTTCAGGCGCATGATCAGTGTCACGGGGTCGAGCTTTTTGCCGTTGAGCGAAACGGGCGTTCCCCTCTCGAATCCGATCTCGACGTAGGTCGGTCTATTGGGTGCTTTCTCGATCGGCACGGACATGACAAGCATCCGATCGAGCGGTTCATTCCAGGTGCTCTCCAGTTCTCCGCCCTCGTGTGAGATGTGCCACAGATTGCGGTCGCGAGAGTAGATGCTCTTGGTCGTCACCTGGATGGGGATCTTGCGGGCGCGCGCGTAATCGATGGCGGCCTCGCGGCTGGTCAGTTCGAACCGGGGATCCTTCCACGGGGCGATGATCTTGAGCGACGGGTTCAGCGCCATGACCGTCGTTTCGAACCGAACCTGGTCGTTGCCCTTGCCGGTAGCGCCGTGCGCGACGGCATCCGCGCCCTCCGCCTCGGCCACGCGGACCATGTCCTTGGCGATCAGGGGGCGGGCGATCGACGTCCCCAGCATGTACTTCTTTTCATACACGGCGCCGCTTCGCAACAGAGGCCAGAGGAAGTCCGTGGCGAACTCCTTGCGGAGATCCCGGACAATGCACTTGCGGGCGCCGCTGCGGAGAGCCTTGGTCTTGATGCCCTTCAGCTCGCCGATGCCCTGCCCGACGTCGGCCACAAAGGCGATCACATCGCAATGGTAATGCTCGCGAATCCACGGCAGGATCACGCTGGTATCCAATCCACCGCTGTAGGCCAACACCACTTTCCCTATCGACGCACTCATTGTGTCTCTCACCTCATGTTCGCCGGCATATCGTCCGTTCGGATCTCGCGCCGCTCATCGGGCGACGTGCCCCGTATGATACGCGACGGGGCGCCGGCATCCAACGGTTATTCCTCGTGAGTGGGGGGGACGGCCATCCCGCTGGTCCGGGCAGGCGCGGGAACGGCCCGTTCAATCTCGGTGATCATCTGTCCGCGTCGCCAGACCCGAACGATGCCCGTCGACTCGCTGAGTGTGACGGCCACGCTCATCGTACTGGCGGTGATGGCGGCGGCGGCGGCGTGGCGCGTTCCCAGACCGGGCGGGAGTTCCTGGCCCGACATTGCCGTTCGCAGCGTGGTGCCGGCGGACATGATGATGCCCTTGCCGGAAATGATGAACGCGCCGTCGATGCTGCAGAAGCCCTTGACGGTTTCCCGCATGTTCTCGTCAAGGATATTGCGTTCGGCTTCGGTATAGCCTTTGAAGGGGTTGATGATGGTTTGGTGACAGTACTTCTCGATTTCCTCGGGATCGCCGATTACGAAGAGGGCTCCAACCGGCTTGCCCTCGCGTCCTTGACCGGCGAGTTCGACCGCCAGGGTCAGTACCCGCTGAAACACGGCGCGGCGAATGTGCTCGGTGATCTTGGGTTGGTCGGCCGCGCGAAACATCTCATATTCCTCGCCGACACTCATGACCACCATCGTGTCGATGCCGCGACCGACCAGGCCGACCAGACACACGAACACCTCGCCGGGGTTCAACATTCGCTGGGAGAAGGCGATGAGCGTGGCCATCTTGATCTGACCCATGCGTGTAAGACTGACGGGCGGGACCGACAGGATTCGCGTCGTGAACCGCTGCGCCAATTCCGTCTCCTGATCGTTGCGCGCGACCAGGATCAGCGACGTGCGCTTGCCGATCAGCTTTAGAACATCCTCGGAACGGGCAATGGCGTCCACGTAGATCAGAAGCGATGTGGCCCCGACTTCCTTGGCCACGCGGGTGGCCGCGCCGACCATCGATCGGGTGAGTTCGCCGGCCGGCAGACTGACGGCGGTCGTTGGGGTCGTCTCACGAACCTCTTTGGGCTTGGTCGACGGCGGCTTCGGCTTGCGATCGCCCTTCGCACGCTCGCCGGATGGACGGCCTGTCTGTTCGGACCGCTCGTTCTTGTCGGACGGATCGATGGCCACGGGAGTCACCTCGTCTTTTCCATGAGAGGGTTGAGGTCGAGTCATACGAGCAATATATTGCCGGCTATGATTGCCCTCAAGTGTAAGTCCTGTGGGGTTTTGGCGGCTCTCTGCTGTGCGTTGGGTTTCTCGACGGAAGGTGTGACTGAGACGGTGCGCCGACCGGCGAGCCGATCGGCGGGCCTGCGCCCGGAGCTTTCAGTGGCCGATCAAGCGTTTCTAATCCGTCTGATTCGCCGGACGGTGGAAGACGTGTCGTCCGGTCGGTCGTCGCCGGCTTCCATCAAGCCTTCGGATGCGGTTGCGAACCTGCGTTGCCCGTTGGTGGTGACGTTTCGCCGTGGCGGACTGCCGGTGGCTCAGGGGCAGTCCGACGGGGGGCTGGACGCGGCGCAAGGATGTCGAGAAGCCGCTGAGGCGGCCTTGCGTAATTCGCGGAATGCTTCGCGACTGAGCGATTCGGTGCGGAGACAACTGGGAGTCGAGTTGGAACTGCTGGGTCCGGCCCAACAGTTGTCGGTCGGGCTTTCGGCCCGTCGGCGTTTGATCGGTCAGTATGAGGCCGGCGTGGACGGCGTCGCGATTCGGCTGGACGATCGCAATAGCTTGATTCGCCCCAGCCAGATCGTGGCGAACGGTCTCGCGATTGGAGACGCGATTGATTTTGTGCTTGGGCGATTGGGACTGTCGTCGGAGGACATTGCGAAGCGCAAGGATGAGGCGGAGTGCATGCGGTTCCGTACGCTTCACTTGTGGCAGCCTGTCCCAGACGGACCGGTTGTCCAACTCGATTGCGGGTGCGTTCTTCTCGCCCCCGAGGCCGTGTCGGCCGAGATGTTGGACCGCGGCATTTCGGACGCGGCCCGCTACCTGAGGGATCGGCAGCGTACGAACGGGCTTTTCCACTA
Organism: uncultured Planctomycetales bacterium; assembly: GCA_964596165.1. Lineage (GTDB taxonomy): Bacteria > Planctomycetota > Phycisphaerae > UBA1845 > JAFGLZ01 > CAYUQT01. Next base: position 21,623 of record CAZQTW010000033.1, read on the forward strand.
TGCGTATTTGCCCTGGGCGGACCGGACGGAAGACGTTGGCCCGACGGTGAGTCAGCCCGGCGCTGCGTGGGCACTGGCGATTCACGGACGTGGCGGGCGCGACCTCGGTTCGACGCAAGCCGCTGCCCGTACGATCGCCGCCATGGAGAGGTCACTGGTGACGCCCAACGTCTGGAAGCCCGGCGTCAAGTCGACGGCGTCCAGCGCGGCGTCACAGCCGGTTGCCGCCTATCTGATTTCCCCGGATCAGGCGGATCGCGTCGGCGCGACGGCCCTGTTGTTGCTTGCGGCGAGCGAGATGGAGCCCTCGGTCCGATACCGCTCGTTACGGGCCAAGTTGGGTGAGGCCCTCGTGACCCGACAACTGCCCACGGGCATGCTGCAGACCAACTTCGTCACGACGCGCGACGTGGCGCCGCAGGACATCGACGGCGGGCAGACTCTCTGTGCGATGGCTCGACACTATGAAGTGGATCGGTCGGCCGGTGCGTTGTCCGTGGTGAAGAACGCTTACGATCACTACCGAAAGCAATTCGACGTTTCCCCGACCGTCGAAATGGTACCCTGGCTGGGTATCGCGTATGCCTGTGCGGCACAGGTCACGGGCGAGTCTCGTTATGCGGATTTCGTTTTTGCCATGGTCGATTGGTTGGAGCGGTTCCAGCTTTCTCCGGACACCAGCGAAAGTCCCTTGATGTGGGGCGGCGTCGATGCCTTCGGGCACGGTGCGGCCAATGTCAGTACCGCCGTGTACATGATCGCCGTGGCGGACGCGCTGGGACTCGCTCGGCGGGTCAAGGACGAGCCACGCAGCCGGCGATACGAACGGATGCTGCGGCTCGGCACGCGGTTTGTTTTGCAGTTGCAGTTTCGTCCGGAGGAGTGTTACTACGTCCGTTCACGGGTGGATACGGTAGGCGGCATTCGAACGGCCCCCTGGGATCATGCGCTGACGATTGAGAACTGCCAGATGGCGCTGGTGGCGCTCGTGAAAGCCAAGGAGCTGCTGTTCGGTGGGGCAGGGGGCGGCGGGCAATAGCCCGGTCCCAAGGGGGGAATCCGCAAGACAGAATCCAAGACCCACAATCCGGGGGTTGCGCCGGTTCGGCGGGTGCCTACGCGACCGCCGGTCGGGCCCAGGTTTCTTTAGCTTGGCGTGCCGCCGCCCGGGATGCCCTTCGGAACCGGATGATGAGTGCGAGGGCCCACAACGCAAAGACAAGGTAGCCCAATCCGGCGAAACAACCGAAGCCCGCACCGGAAATCGCAGTGGGGCGGACGCCTGTTGCATGACTTAGCCTCAGTCTTCAAAGTCACCGGGAGAGTTGCAATCTGTGAATCGCCGATTGTCGACACGTTCCGATGACACAATGCCGATCGGTGCCCATGCTTGGACGTGTTGGGAAAAGCAGCGGGCCGCGCCTTCGGCATGCGCGGCCCGTCGTATCGATCCTTGTGAGAAGCCGCTCGCCAACTACGCTGCCGGGATCGGTTTGGCTGCTGCTTTCGACGCGATCGAACGGCTTACGAATGTCAGGATTGCGGCCAGGATCAGAATGCCGCAGGCCAGCTTAAAAGCCGGGTCGGGCGTCTGATATACGTCCTGGATCTTTCCACAGACATACGAGAGCACAAGTCCGCCGAATCCCCAGGCCGTGAACACCAACCCATAGTTCATGCCAAATCCCTTCAGCCCGAAATAGTCCTTCGTCACCGCGGGGAACAAAGCGAGATTGGCGCCGTAGTTGCCCCCGACGATCAAGAGAACAAGCAGCAGGGCCTCCCTGCTGTTCTGAATGTAGAGCAGCAGGATGGCCATGAATGCCTGGAGAACGTAAACCAGAAACATTGTCCACTGGCGCCCGATCTTGTCCGAGAGCGTGCCCGCAAGAATACGCCCGCCGGCGTTGCCGATCGCTAGGGCGACCACGGCGAAGAACGCCGCGTCCCCTAAGGACTTCTTGCCGAGAGGCATTGCGATGCTGATGATCATCAATCCGACGCCGGCGCCAAAGAAGTACATGAGCCACAGAATCCAGAACTGGGATGTCTTCATCATTTGGGCCCATGTCATGTCGGCGGGTTTCGCGGCTGGGCCGGCTTTTCCCGCAGCGGAAGGGGAGCCGGCTGGGACATAGCCTGCGGGAGGATTCTTCAGTAGTTGAGCCAGCACAACGACAACGAGAAGAAAGAGAACGCCGAAGACGAGCATCGTGTTGGAAACGCCCAGTTGTTCGCCTTGTTTGAAGGCCTTCAACAGGGCCGTGGCCAGCGGAGCCGCATATACGGACGCCAAACCGAACCCGGCCACCACAATCCCCGCGATCATGCCCGTCTTGGCGGGCGGAAACCACTTTACGGCCGGCGGTGTGGCCGAGGCGTAACCGAATCCGATACCGATGCCGGCCAGCAGACCGAATCCCACCACGAAGCCTGCCAAGGATGATCCCGCAAGGCCCGCGACGATACAGCCGAGTCCGATGAACGCGCCGCCAATCGTCGCGACCCAGCGAGGACCGATTCGATCCTGGAGCCGGCCCGCCGGGACCATCGCCAGCGAGAAGACCAGGCAGGCCACCGCATAAGGCAACGCTTTGTTTGCCTTGGTCCATTCCCACGCGGCGGGTATGCTGGCAGAGATGACGCTCCAGGTGTACAAGACACCGAGTGCAAGGTTGATCCCCGTTCCCGCCAAGGTGACGCGCCAGCCGTGATTCGTTGTTGGGTTAGTCGTCATTACTTCACCACCTTCATTCGTATCGCTCCATTGATGATCCGCATCGTCGATGTATTCGTCACGATGCCCACAAGACACGTCGCTCGTGTGGGTCGGAACAGCACGACCCCCAGAAGTGACGGTTTTCTTACGACGATCAAGAGCCCCCCACGGATGAGGATGCTTAAACCACCCCATTCACGGTGCGGTGTCTTCATTCTGAAAGGTTTATCTTCCACAATGAAAGGCTGAATGCTACAGATCGTCAGCGGGGTTGTCAACCGAAATGGGGCTTGCAGGCAGTCCGACCGGCCCGATCGATCTGAACGCTGCCGCCAAAGGGGTCAGTCGCCGTACTGGACAGAGGCTTCGAAGACGCCCTCAGACAGACCGCCAGGCAGATCGAAGGTTATGTACTGGGATTGCTCGACGGTCTCGAGCTTGTCCGTCAACGAGGGCGGACCGATCACACGGGCATTCCTGCTACCGGCGGGCAGAAGGATTCGGACATGCGTTTTGGCCGCGATTCCTGCAAGTCGAAGTCGGATGGAGCGGTTGGCCGGCGCGTGTTCGTAATCCATCGCAACGTAGGCGCCGCTGGGCCCATATCGCGCGCAAACCTTGGCCTTGTCGATGCCGGCAGCAATGAACCGCGGTGACACCGTCACCCGGCGAAACGCCACCTCATCGTCGCGGATACCCGCAAGTCCCTCGATCAATGCGGAAATCACGGCGGCGGCGCACCAGCCTCGCGGACCACCGCCCATATCGCGGCCCTCGGTGGTGTACAGGAAGAAGACGGTTCCATCTTCGGCCACTTTGCGGGCCACACGATGAAGGATATCCGCACCGTAGGCCTCTCGGCCGTGGTCGAAGGCGGCCTTGGCCAACTCGCCGGCGACGAAGCCGGCGATTCCGCCGTTAATGTACTGGCCGGCGGAGTAAGGACCGAACTTGGGATAAGGCGGGTCGACTGAGAACCATTCGGCGAAGTGTGTCTTCTCGCGTGCCTTTCGTCTCGCCTGATACTCGTCGATGATCCTGACCGCCATTTCCCGTGTCGGCAGGTCGCGGTTGATGTCGTAAGGGTTTGACAATGAGAGTATGTCCGCTTCCCTTACACCGGTGTCGACCGGCTGGAGCAGGATCTGGTGCGTGTAGTAGCGGCCGTTGAAGCACAGTCGGTTGACCCGATCGCGAAGCGCGACGGCCTGTTTGTCCCAATGGTCGGCCCTGGCGGCGTCGCCGGCGGCGCGATGCATGCCGGCCAACTGTCGGCAGGCCTGATAGAGGCCACTGTTGTCGCCGTGCATGATGCCCATGGGCATGTTAGGCTCGATTCGACGGTTGGTGTCGGGGACACCGTACGTGAAGTCCCACGTATCGATGCTGAAGGTTCGCTTGAGGGCGCCGTGTTTGGCGTCCCACCGAGTGGGATCGGTGAAATCATAGCGGATGGCCTTATCCATGGGGGCCAATCGCGATTTCATGGCGTTCAGATCGCCGGTGGCCTGCCAGATGGTTTGGGCGGCCTCGACCATGAGATATTCAACGTCGGCCTCCATCTCCAGACGGATGAAGCACAGGTCGTCTTCCTTCTCCACTCGCACGAATTTCGGCGCGACGAAGGTCTGGTGGTCGTGAGACGCTTCACCGATGATTTCGTGGAAGAACCCGTCGGGGTGCTGGAGTTCGATCAGCGTGTCCACGAAGCTCGTGAGATCCTGTTCCCAGTACTTGTAGGCCTTCATCTCGTGAATGTGGTCGCGGACCCAGGTGGGGTTGGTCTGAATGATCTTCCCCTTGCGTCGAAATGCATGGCGGTCCTCACGAACACGCTCCCGCATGCGGTTGAAGAGTCCCGTGAACGGCCCGGCCTCGAAAGACGTGTCGCCCTTCAGAAGCACCTCCGCCGAGCCGACCACCTTTCCATCCCGAGCTACCTGAAGCCTTCTGAGTCCTTCCGGACCCGAGAATGAGAGCGATATCGGTTCGCCGTGCCGGATGGGCAAGGTCTTTCCGTTCACTTCCAATGAGAATGTTCCGGAGGCGCGCGTTTTCAGCTTCACCTCGAACGGTGTTAAGGGTTCGATAACATCCGGGTGTAGAAGGGTGACGTTGGTTCCGTCAGCCGGTGTGAGGGCGGTCTCTTGCATTTCCGAGACCACGCGTCCCGAAAGGCTCAGCAGGTGAAGTTGTCTGCGATCGTCCGGTGTGGTCGCGCGGACGCGCAGCGTGTCGTATTGGGTACGTGCGTCGCCCACACGGATGCCCACCATGCCGGACCTCGGCTGATCGTCGACGAAACCCATAACCGGATGATCGTCCAACCAGACGCCGATCCGGCGGCCGACGGCGACGACGCGGAGCACATACCACGGGCCGATTTCGAGCCGGACGGGCGGTACGGCGTTGGCGAGTGGTTTGACCCCGTCGTCAAATCGGACGGCGAGGACGCGATTGGAGGTCTGTTCGAGGTAGACCTGCAGCGCCTGAGTGCCGTCCCCATTGGATCGGATGAGGAAGGGGGCTTCGACCCAGCCTCGGCGTTCGGCGAATCGGACCTTTGCCTCCATGACGAGGTCTTGCAGCGGTTCGGCAAAGCGGATCATCATCTTCGTGGACGGCGGTAGCTCGAGCACGTGTTCGTCGGGATTGTCGGACAGGGCAAGAATGCGAGGCTCGCCCGATACCACCTGCCAGCCCGGCTTGAGGCCGGTTTCAAAGCGGTCCTCAAAGAGCGGGGGTTCGGCATCCAACACCAGGGCGACCAACGAAAGGGTACAGCACATACTCGTCATGAACGGTGTCCTTTCTTGTATGGCGCCAGAGTGTACACTATGCATCCCGGATTGCACCATGTTGGTGTCGCGAGGGCGGGAGCGGGTGCCCGGACGGTTTGGCTCCGAACGCTGATCAAGCCGATCGCATTTTGACGGGCGTCGGTGGCTTGGAGGCAACACATGCTGGAGCAGGTTGAGAATCGGTTTCGCGAGGTCATCCCCCACGCAGACTTTGTGTCATTGCGGTTTGTCCGAGAACGCAGCGACCAAGTGTGGGTTCGCCAGAACATCCTTCAGCCGGTGTCGCATTCGGTGGATGCCGGCGCGATGATCACGGTCTACGACGGCGGAGGCATGGGCTACGGCGCCACCAGCGATCTGACGACGGCGGGGCTTCGAGCCGCAGCCAACCGAGCGAAAGCATGGGCCCATCGCACGGCCGGCCGGTGCGTGGTGGATCCCGCCAGGCTTCCGCGGCCCGATTTCGTGGGCGAGTATCGCTCGCCCGTGAAGAAGCCGTGGGAGTCCGTACCGCTTACGGAAAAGGTCGATCTCTTGCGCAGCCAATCCGAACGGTTGAAAAGCCATGAAAGGATCGTGGACTGGATGGCCGGTCTGTTGCGCGGCGATGTGGAAATGCTCTACCTGACCAGTGCGGGAGGGCGCGTCCGCCAGCAGGTGCAGTTCATCCTGCCGTTCATGAGCGCGACGGCCAATGAGGGCACGGAGTCGCAAAGCCGATCCTTCGGTCACAACGCCTTCTGTCGGCAGGGGGGACTCGAGGTTCTGGATGATGTCGGATTCTTGGACGCCGCGCCTCGCATTGCCTCCGAGGCGGTCGAACTGCTCACGGCTCCGAATTGCCCCTCGGGCAAGATGGACCTGCTGCTGGCGCCCGACCAGATGATCCTGCAAATCCACGAGTCCATCGGGCATCCGCTGGAGCTGGATCGCATCCTCGGCGACGAACGCAACTATGCCGGCACGAGCTTCGTGACGCTGGACATGCTGGGTACCTATCAGTACGGCTCCAAGCTACTCAACATTGCCTTCGATCCTTCGGTGGACGGCCAGCTCGCCAGTTACGCCTTCGACGACGAAGGTCAGCCCGCGCGCAAGGAGTACGTCATCAAGGAGGGAATTCTTCTGCGGCCGCTGGGCGGGGCCGTTTCGCAGGTCCGTGCCGGTGTGTCCGGCGTGGCCAACAGCCGAGCGACGGGTTGGAACCGACCGCCGATCGACCGCATGGCCAACCTGAACCTGGAACCGGGCGATTCCTCATTCGACCAGATGGTGGCGGCCGTCGAGCACGGCATCTACATGGAGACGAACATTTCGTGGTCGATCGACGATTCGCGGAACAAGTTCCAATTCGGCTGCGAACGGGGACAACTGATCGAGAACGGCGAGCTGACCGGCGTCGTGAAGAACCCCAACTACCGAGGCATCTCAGCGACATTCTGGCGGAGCCTGAAGCGGGTCGGCAACGCGGATACCTACAGGGTGATGGGGACGCCGAACTGCGGCAAGGGCGAACCGAATCAGATCATCCGGGTCGGGCACGCCAGTCCGGCGTGCCTTTTCTCCGACGTCGATGTCTTCGGAGGTGCGTAACACCATGCGAGACTACTTCCATCGGATTTCGGATGCCATCGGAGGGTGCCTGCGGAGTGAGGAACTGTATACGTGCAGCTTCTCCGCCGAGGAATCCGATTTTGTCCGGTTCAATCACAACCAGGTGCGGCAGGCGGGGGGGGTCGCTCAGAAGTCCGTGGCGGTTGACCTGATCAAGGGATTTCGCCACGCAACGGGGAGTCTTTCGCTGTCGGGCGACTTCGAGGCGGATCGGGCACACGTTGCAGGGTTGATCGCCGATCTGAGGGACAAGATCGGCCAACTTCCGGAGGACCCGCACCTACTCTATGCGACCGAGGTGCGCTCAACGGAATTTGTGGGTCCGAACCGGCTTCCCGATGCCGCCGCGGCCGTAGCCGACATTCAGAAGGCCGGGGGCGGACGCGACTTGGTGGGTATCTATGCCGCGGGGGCGATCCATGCGGGGTTTGCGAATTCCTTCGGTCAGCGGAACTGGTACACCAGCCACAGCTTCAACTTCGACTGGAGCTTCTACCATCAGGCCGACAAGGCGGTGAAGACCGCGTATGCGGGCTTTGAGTGGATCCGGAGCGAATTCGACCGCAAGGTGGCGTGGGCAGCCGAGCAACTGAAGGCCCTTGCCTATCCCGCCCAGACGATCCGACCCGGTCGCTACCGTGTCTATCTGTCACCGGGGGCACTCCACGAGATCATCGGACTTCTCGGCTACGGCGGGTTTGGCCTGAAGGCTCATCGAACGAAACAGACACCGCTCCTGAAACTAGTCGAGGGACAGGAGAGACTGAGTCCGATGCTGACCCTCCTGGAGAACACCCGCGACGGCATCGCGCCGAATTTTCAGGAGGCCGGGTTCATCAAGCCGGGACAAGTCCCTCTCATCGAGCGGGGATTGCTGGCGGGCTGCCTCATTTCTCCCCGTTCGGCCCGCGAATATGGCGTGGCGACGAATGGGGCCTCGTCGTACGAGATGCCCGAGTCGGTGGACCTTGCCGCCGGCGACATCCCGCAGGCGGACGTACTGCACCGGCTCGAGAAGGGGGTCTACGTCAACAATCTGTGGTACCTGAACTACTCGGACCGAAGCGCCTGTCGAACAACGGGGATGACGCGGTTCGCCACGTATTGGGTGGAGCACGGCGAGATTCGGGGACCCCTGAATGTCATGCGATTCGATGAGACGGTCTACCGGATGCTGGGTTCGAATCTTCTGGGCCTTACGGCGGATCGAGAGATGATTCTCGACGCGGACACGTACTACCAGCGATCGACCCGAAGCGGCAGACTACCGGGCGCAATGATCGAGGATTTCACTCTGACGCTATGAGCGGTCGCGTCTTGTCGCAGGGGCTTCAGAATCCCCGCGCCATGTCCTTTGCCTTTGCAAGGGCCTCCGCCAGTCTGCTCGACGCAACGGTCGGGCCGCCGGCCAATGTGGGTTCGACAACCACCGAGCGAACATCGGTGACGCCAATGAAGCCCAACGCCAGTTCAAGGTACCGCTTCTGCAGATCGTAATGTTCCGCCGCCGAATCGGGCGCATACTCGCCGCCTCGCGAATAGGCGACGAAGGCGGGCTTGCCCGTGACAAGGCCTTTGTAGCCTTCTTGGGGGTTGAATGCGAACGTGTATCCCGGCTGAACGAGGATGTCGATGTAGTGCTTGAGCCGGTAGGGGATGCCGAAGTTCCACATGGGCACGGCGAGCACGTACTTGTCGGCCGCCTTAAACTGCGAGATGAGGGACTCGACATTCTTCCATACGTCCAGCTCGGCCTCGGTAGGTTTCTGGCCGTGGAGCAGGGCGTACTTTGCCCGGACGGCAAGGCCGTCGAATTGCGGCAGATCGGCGGTGAAGACGTCGAGGGCATCGACGACGTCCGCCGGATGAGCATGCCGATAGGCCTGAACGAACGCGTCGGCCACTCGAACGGAATACGATCGCTCGCCCCGAGGCGAGGCCGTAATGTACAGTAGTCTGGCCATCGGATTGTCTCCTTTGCGATGCACAACCGCCCATGCTTGGATGCCCCGTTGGGCTCCAAGATTCCGGATCGTGAGCCGACTGTGAGCCCTGTCGGCCGGACCTTGAGTAATGGTCGCACCGGTTGCACAATACGGTCTCGATTTGATCGGAATCACAAAGGAGACACTATGTCACGCAGTGTTCGCGCACTTCCGGCTACAATCATTCCATGCTTCCTGGTGTGGGCGAGAGCCGCATCGGCCGAAAGAACCGTAGGCCCATGGGATCTTGACGCTCTGGCGAAGGTGCCGGAGTGCACCTGGATCGACTCGACCGGCCCGGTACGGTCGCTCTTCTACGCAGGCGAGCCGTACCAGGGTCGTCCGACGCGAGTCTTTGCTTACTATGCGGTCCCGGAGAAACGTGAAGGCAGGCTGCCGGCGATGGTGCTCGTCCACGGCGGCGGCGGCAAGGCATTTCGGGAATGGGCTGAGCTATGGGGCAAGCGAGGTTACGCGGCCGTGGCGATGGACCTGGCCGGCCATGGTCCCGACGGTAAGCGCTTGCCCGATGGCGGGCCGGACCAGGACGACAACGCGAAGTTTCTCGACATCGCCAAGGGGATCAGAGAGGCGTGGCCATACCACGCCGTCGCCAATGTGATTCGGGCCGTTTCGCTGATTCGCAGTCTTCCGGAGGTTGATGCGGACCGTGTCGGCATTACCGGCATCTCGTGGGGCGGCTATCTGACGTGCATTGTGTCCGGGGTGGACGAGCGATTGAAGGTATCCGTGCCGGTGTACGGCTGTGGGTTCCTTTGGGAGGACAGCGCGTGGCTGCCGGTGTTTGTCAAGATGCCGCCTTCCGATCGTGAGCTTTGGATCAACACCTATGACCCATCGAAATACCTTTCCGGTTGTAGGATGCCCGTACTGTTCATGAACGGCACGAATGACTTCGCCTATCCGCTCGGCAGCTATCAGAAGAGCTACCGTCTGGTGAAAGGCCCGCGAACCCTGTGCGTCACGGTGAACATGCCTCATGGCCACGCGGAGGGTTGGAGGCCCAAGGAGATCGGCCTCTTCGTGGATTCTGTATTGAAGGGCGGCAAACCGTTGGCCGCTGTGGGCCGTGTCGAGCGGCAGGGAACGAAGGTCATGGTGAAGTACTCAGCGGATGTGCCGGTCAAGGAGGCGATGCTACACTTCACGACCGACTCGGGCCCGTGGCAGAAGAGGGTGTGGCACTCCAAACCGGCTGAACTGACGCAAGGGGAAGTCCGCGGCGACTTGCCGGCGGACAAGGGCGTCGTCTACTTCCTGACGCTCCGGGACGAACGCGACGCGGTTGTCTCGACGGAACACGAGGCGTTATAGTGCACCCGCACGTGTGACACAATCGGACACCGCTGTTCATGGAGGCTGTCATGGTTCACCCATTGCAGGCCTGCGTGGTGCTTCTTTCTCTTGCGGCCGAGTCGGACTCTCTGCCGTTGACGCTGCCGATGGATCGGCGGCCTGCATGGGTCCACCGCGACGGGATTGTCATGGCCGGAAGCTGGGAACCGCTATTGTTCCGCGTTCGGCGCGACGGTAGTCCCGGTTATGAGCCCACGCCCGAGCAGCGAAAGGCCTACGAGTACGAGCACAGCCCTCAGATGATCGACACGCTCAAGGCGCTCGGCGTCAACTTCGTGATGATGCACTGCTACAAGGCGTTTGGATTGAACGCCGAGCGGGAAAGCATGACGGACGCGGTGAAGTTCGCCAAACTCTGCCACGATGCCGGATTGCGGGTCGGCGTATACAACTTCAGCGGGACGCTGGGCTGGGAACTCTTCTACAGGGAAATCCCGGAGGCCAAGGATTGGGTCGTTCGTGATGCCAAGGGCGAGCCCGTGACGTACGGCAAGGCCGGCTACCGTTACTACGTGAACCGCGGCCATCCGGGTGTGCAGGCCTACCTGCACAAGCTTGTGGCGTTTGCGGTGAAGGATGTCCGCGCCGACCTGCTGCATTTCGACAACTACCACGTCGGGCCGGGCAGCGAGCCGGATTCGGCCCGACGCTTTCGGGAGTATCTCCGGAAGACGTTCTCGCCCAAGCAACGCGAGCGGATGGGAATCGTGGACCTTGCGTCGGTCCGGCCGCCCTTGAAGGCCCCGATGAGTGACCCGCTGCGTCGTGCGTGGTTCGATTTTTCCTGCCAGTCCCAGGCCGATTCGTATTACGACTTGTGCCGGTACGCGCGATCGTTGCGGGAGGACATCCTCGTCGAGTGCAACCCTCAGGGCGTGCAAAGCCACATTCATTCGCCGGTCGATCATGGCAGGCTCTTGCAGGGTGGCGAGGCTTTCTGGGACGAAGGCGTCCGACCGGGCTACAAGCAAGGGGCGCTCAAGACCAGGATCCGTACGTATAAGGTGGCCCGACGCATGGGCAATATGGCGTTCACCTATGCGACAAACCCACTCGAGATGGCGGAGGCGATGGCGTTTAATCTCGATTGCCTGGGCTGCATCTGCTGGTTCGAGTATGGGAAGATGTCCGTCTATCCGGGGGAGACGGATCCGCTGTCGAGGAGCGTCGCCCCATTCATCCGATTCTTCCACGCCCGTCGCGATTTGCTGGGCGACGCGGTCGTCGTGGCCGACGTGGCCGTTTTGCGCAACTTCAGCTCGATGGCGTTTGGGGATGCAACGTCCGCGGGGTTGCCGTCGAGCGTCGAGCAGGCCCTCATTACGAATCGCGTGCCGTTCCAGATCATCTACGATCATCAACTTGGCGAGGCCAAGGCCTACCGTGTCTTGATCCTGCCGGGATGCGCGGCGATGTCGGATCAGCAGATACGCCAGGTTGTCCGATATGTCGGCTCGGGCGGCCGCCTGCTGATTGTGGGAAATGCGGCCACGCATGACGAATGGATGTTTCCGCGCGGCCATGCCGGGCTTGCCGAGCTCGCGGGGAAGCCGGGTGTCGTGCAGACCTCCGACGCGACGGCCGTTGTCGATGCGCTGTCCAAGGCGCTCGACGGCGAGATGTCGGTTCGCGTCGACGGTCCGGAGGGGCTTTGCATGGAGTTGACGGAACAGGCAAGGCGTCGCCTCGTGCATCTGGTCAACTATCGGCCGGAGAATCCGGCGAAGAACGTTCGCGTCCGGCTCCACGTGCCGGACGGCAGACACGTGAAAGAGGTCTCGCTGTGGAATCCCCGGCGCGACGAAGCGGTCGGCGTGGCGTTTGAGGTGCAGGGGCAGACGGCGACGTTCTTGGTCCCAAGCGTGGACGTCTACGAAGTGGCCGTCGTGTCGTTCCGGTAGAAGCGGTCTCCGGCCAAGAAAGGCCTTTCCGGTTTTTCCGACCGCCGATTCATACTGTTGGCACCACCGCCGGTTGTAGGGGTGTCCCATATCCTGCAGCCATATCCGGCGGCAACCGAACGTCGGCAGCTTGACGATTTGGGGGTTCGCGAAGCGATTGCCATCGTTGTAGAAGGCCTTTGAGAAGGCTCACGTCCCATCCGTCCCCTTTTCGCGCGGTTCCCGCCCTGTTAGATTGTTCGCTACCATGGACAGCCGAGAAGCGAATTCAAAGCCGTTGCTTCAGATGAAAGGTATCAGCAAGCGATTCGGCGGCGTGCAAGCCTTGGATAAGGTCGATTTCGAGCTGCGCCCGGGCGAGATTCATATCGTCGTCGGGGAGAACGGCGCCGGCAAGAGCACGCTGATGAAGGTGCTGGCCGGTGCCCATCACGCCGACTCAGGTGAGATCCTGCTGGATGGCCGGCCGGTGGAGATTGCCACGCCCAGCGATGCGATGCAGTTGGGTGTGGCCATTGTGTATCAAGAGTTCGCCCTGGCGCCGGCGTTGACCGTTGCCGAGAATATCTTCCTGGCGCATGAGCCGTTGCGGCTGCGTCCCGGCATCATCGATTACCGTACCCTGAATGCGCGTGCAGCCGAGCTCCTCACCCGGTTGAGTTGTCCGGTTTCACCGACGGCGGTGGTCGGCAACCTGGGCACCGCACAGATGCAATTGGTTGAGATCGCCAAGGCCCTCGCTTTCAACAGCCGGATTCTGATCCTGGACGAACCGACCGCCACCCTTTCGGAGAAAGAGATCGATCAGCTTTTTGCCGTCTTACGTCAGCTTCGAGGCGAAGGGGTCTCGATTGTCTACATCAGCCATCGACTGGAGGAATTCGCTCAGATCGGCGACCGGATCACGGTCCTCCGCAACGGTCGCAAGGTTGAGACGATCACGATCGCCGAAGCGCGTATCGATCGATTGGTCCGCTCGATGGCCGGCCGAGACATCAGAGAACTCTTTCCCAAGCAGCCGGCTCACATCGGCAGACCCATTCTGAAGGTGTGTAACTTGACGGTGGGCAAACGACTGATCGACGCCTCGTTTGACGTCCGAGCAGGCGAGATCCTGGGCGTGGCCGGCCTGGTCGGTTCCGGACGAACGACGCTTTGTCGGGCCCTGTTCGGGTTGGAGAAGATCGACGCCGGCAGCATCTTGCTGGACGGACGCGAGGTTTCGGGGCTGCGGCCGACGCAGATCATTGAGGCCGGTATCGGCCTGGTGCCCGAGGATCGGAAGGGGCAAGGCCTTGCCCTGAACCTGACCCTGCGCCACAACGTGGCGCTGCCGTCGCTGCCACGAATCAGTCGATGGTGGGGGGTCGACGCGGCGGCCGAGCGAACGTTGGCCGCCGCCGCGGTCAACCGGATGAGGATCGCGGCCTCCTCCATCGAACAGGCCGCCGGAGAGTTGAGCGGCGGGAATCAGCAGAAAGTCGTGCTGGCCAAGTGGTTTGCCGCGAACAGTCGCGTGCTGATCCTGGATGAACCGGCTCGCGGCGTGGATGTGGGGGCGAAAGCGGAGATCTTCCGCATCATCAGCGAGTCGGCCGCCGAGGGCCGGGCCGTGTTGATGGTCTCTAGTTACCTGCCGGAGATTCTGGGGATGGCCGATCGGGTGCTCGTCTTCTATCGTGGACGCTTGGTCGGGAATCTACCCGCGACGGGACTGACGCAGGAGCGGATCGTTCACCTTGCCTCGGTGGGAGGCGATCTGGAGAGGTCACTGGCATGAGCGGACTGTCCTCGAATGTGGAGACCCGCATTCAATCGGAACAGCGGTTTTTGCGGATGATGAAGGCGGCCTTGCCCTATGCGGCCCTGACCCTTCTGGTTGTCGGCATGTCCCTTGCCCGTCCCGACACCTTTCTCACTCTCGACAACTTCACCATCGTGATCAAGCGGAGCAGCTTCGTCATCATCACGGCGGTGGGAATGACCCTGGTGATTGTCAGCGGCGGGATCGATCTGTCGGTGGGGAGCATCTTCGCGTTTAGCGGTGTGGCGGCTGCCCTATCCCTGAAGTCCATCGAGGCGGGGGCGCAGGTCGAAGGCAGCTTGGCGGCGATGGTGGTGAAGTCCGGCGCGGCCGTTCCGTTGGCTGTCCTCGTGGGAATCGGGACCGGAGCCACGTGTGGATTGTTCAGCGGTTTGCTGATCACCCTGATGCGACTTCCGCCGTTTATAGCGACGTTGGGGGTGATGTGGGCGGTCCGCGGGCTCGGTGAGGCAATCACACACGGCGGACAGACCCAGGTCATTCACGCCCCTGCGTGGAAATGGCTCTACTCCGATCTGACTACCCTGCGTCTGGGGGGGGCCGAGATGCCCATTCCGGTGCCGGTCGATCTGAGGGTGATCATCGGCCTGGTGTTCAGCTACATTGCGAGACGGACCCGTCTGGGCCGAAACACTTACGCGATCGGCTCCAACGCCGAGGCCGCCCGTCTCTCGGGCGTTCGAATCCTCCGGCTACTGATCATCCTCTACACGATCTGCGGTGCCCTTGCCGGTCTTAGCGGGATGATCCTTGCGGCGAAACTGAGCGGCGGGGCGCCCACCGAAGGCGTGGGTGAGGAACTGACGGTCATCGCCGCGGTCGTCATTGGCGGGGGTTCGCTCAGCGGCGGCGTCGGAACCGTGGGCGGGTGCGTGATCGGCGCGCTTCTTATGAGTTTCCTCAACAACGGGTGCAACCTGTTGGGTATTCCTCAAGAATGGCAGAAGGTGATTGCCGGCGCCATCGTCGTGTTGGCCGTCGCCTTCGATCAATGGATCAATCGACGGGTTCGGTAAGGGATGCTGGAACTGACGATCAGGTCGGATGGCATCTTCTTGCGGCTCAAGGTTGTGCCGGGGTCCAGTCGCGATCGCATCGTCGGTGAGCTGGCCGGCGCGCTTAAAGTGACCGTTGCGGCCCCACCCGAAAGGGGGAAGGCCAACAAGGCCGTTACCCGACTCGTGGCCGAAGCCCTCGGCCTGAGACCCCATCAGGTCGAGGTGATCGGCGGTATCGGTTCACCCAACAAGATAATTCGTATTGTCGGCGCGGACGAGAAAACGGTCCGGTCCCTTGCGGAAAGGGATTAGACCTGCAAATCACACGTCCTCTCGGGTCGAACAGCATCCAACAGCCTTCATGCCGTCCGGCTCGTTGCCGAAACCGAAGCCCGGTGCTGTCGGGATGGGGTCTTTACGCGCGACGGTCCGAATTGCGGGAAACCAGAAACGCGAACGACATGGGCCGTTCGCGTCTCACGGTATCTCCGAACCTCCGCGACGAGCGCGGTCAATCTTTAACCTCACGTCCGGCGGCCCACAGGGCGCCGCGGATCAGGGTCTTCTGGAACATCGGCTGCTGGCACGCCTTGGGGTCGTGGCCCAGGGCTGAGTAAAAGACCCGACCCTTCTCCCAGGACTTCGTCCACAGGACGGGCATGAGTTTACCCTTCCACAATGCGTTGGCGAGAACCTTGATCGCCGCCTCGTCATAATTGAGGATGTACTGCTCGTCCGTGATCATGAATTCGGTGATGTCCTTGGTGATGGGGCTGTCGTTTTCCGTCACGCTGACCTGGTAGGTGCGGTAGGCGGGATGTGTGGTAAAATAGCCGCCGACGAACTTCTTCCACGTGGCGTCGTCGCGGAACGAGTCTGCTCCGGAATGGAACGTTACGAAGCCCTTGCCCTTGGCGATATGGTCGAGCAGGCCTTGCCGTTGTTCGTCTTTGATCGCCCCGACGGTCCAGTAGAAGACAACCAGATCGAAGGGTTCGATCCGATCGGCCTTCAGGGCGTCCAAGTCGTTGTTTACCCGCGTGATGTCAAACTTGTTGGTCTTCTTCAGGAAGTCCTCAACGACATTCCCGATGCCCTTCCAGTCATGGATCTCACCGCCGACCAGGAGCAGCGTCTTGATCTTGCCTTGCTCCTCGGCGACGGCGTCGCCGCGGGGCGTCGTCAGAAAAACGGCAATCAACCCAAGGGCGATCATTCCGAAGTTTGAACCCGCGAAACCGGCGAATCCCATGATGAGCTCCTTTCTTGTCATTCGGTGTTAACGAACGAATCCATGCGCGACAACCTGGATAGGATAAGCAAATAGGCGGCGCGGTCAAGAACGCACCGGCGCGTCAAATACGGATGGGATGCCCCCCAGTCTGCTCGCTCCGAAGACAAAACAAGAGTCAGGAACCGTCATCCAGGCTCCTGACTCTTGAATTCGTGTTGTCGGGCTCGTACGAATCTGCCTCGACTGCGCCGTGTCCGGGCTCAGAACCCGACCTGCAGAATCAGCCGGAATATGGTCAACTCGTCGTTCAGGCTGTAGTTGGGGCTGCTCGAGATGCCGCCGAGGACTTCGTCGATTCGGATAATGTCCGCCGCGAGCCGGCACGAATAAGTGCCCCATGGGAAGTAGTTGACGCCCACGCCGTACTCCCATGAGTTGTCGCCGTCGTTATCCCAGATGCCCGCGATGCGCCCGGCCACCTCGAACTTCTTGGGCACAATGAAGTATCCCACCTGGATGTGGCCGCCCTGCTGATGTGTCGAGTCGTTGCTCGCGGTTCGGAGTTCCCACTGGCTGTATTCGCTCTCGGGATCAATCGTTCGGAGGTAGTACTCCGCCATGATGCTCAGGCCGCGATACTTGAACGCGGTGTCATACGCGAAGGTAAAATACTGCGTTCCCAGATCGCTGATCTTCTCGGTTCCACCGATGCCCCGACCGCTTCGGATCCTGTCGGGCACGGCGGCGTATAGCGGCGGGGGACCGCCGGTTCCACTGTCGCCGTTGTTGTCGTTAAACAGGAAACTGAGGCCCATCCGCCACTCCGGATCCTTGTGGTAGGCCAGGTCTGACTCGATGTAGCCCACTCGGCTTTCGACCAGACTGTTGCCCTGGCCGAGCAGATAGTAGGCCACTCGGGCATAGTAGCCGAAGTTGGTGTCCAGTTGGTTCTGGCTGGGGCTGTCGTTGGGGTTCAGGATTCCGTTTACGATACCCGCAAAATACGTCATCTTGTTGTTGAACAAATTACCGTGGGCCAGGATGCCCATGGTGCGATCAAACCCGAATGCATACTGATCCATCGAACGGTCGACAAGCTGGAGGATCCCGCCGGCTGTCATCGATTGTCCGCCAAAAGGCGGCTGGAATACGCCTGCCTTGATGTACTGGTCCTTCAGGTACATCACGTCGACGTTCGCCCAGTAGGTGAACCACCGCCCGTCCTCCGTGAGTCCGGACGAACTAACACCCGTCGTGCCGCCGTCCACCATGATCTGGTACTGGACCTTGGGCGAGTGGATCTGTCCGGTGAAGATCAAGAAGAGCCGTTCGACCTCGAACGCATTGATATCATCGCGCTTTTGACGACCTTGTCGCGTCGGGTTGTCGGTCTGTCGGGCGGCGAGGTCATACCTGACCTGCATTGAACCGCGGATTCCCATCGTAAAGCTCTGGTCCGCCGCCTCCATGTAGAAGCCCCGTTTGGGATCGTAGCCGCCCGAGACCGCCGCCGGATAGAGAGCCTCTCGGAAGGACGCGTCCTGCATCAACTCAGCAACGACCTTACGGACCTCGGCTACCCGATCCTCCGTCGGACAAGGGGTCGTGACACGGTCGGTCCGCGTCTTCAACTCTGCGAGCTTCTGAGACTGCTCAGCGGCCATCTTCTCAAGTCGCTCAACGCGCGCGAGCGCGCCCGCGTCGGAATTGATCGCGACCTGCTGAGCTGAAGCCGAGAAGACCAGACCTACGCCCACCATGGCTGCAAAAATGGCTAGCCGAACCATAGCCGCCTCCCTGCGCGAGACACAGGTATTGAAGTGTACCTGCCGAACCGTTCCCTAGCTCCTGCCAGGGTATTCGATCGTCGGCTCGACCAAAGCGGATTAGACTACCTTCATAAGAACCACCCGCGCAAATGGTCCCGATGAAGTTATCGGACTGATGAATACCCTGACTTTCGTCTTACGTCAAGCATATTCTTGCAATTATGTGGTCTCGACATCTCAGAACGCGCGAGTACGGGTGGGATTGGCCGGAAACAGGCTAGTATTGAGATCGTTTTTGGCGAATTATGACAAGGAGTAGGTTTATCATGAGTAGGCCCCCCAAGGAGGTGCCGCCGGAACACGCCCCTGGAAACATCGAAGGTTTTCGACCCGGTCCCGACACTGGCCGTATCGACAGGCCGACGTCATATTGGGCAACCAGACCTGTCCGGCCCGTTCCAAAGTAGGTGAACTTTGCGTAGTACCTGCCCGGGGTTGCTGTGCGGGAGATGCTCGGGAGTTCTCCTGTGCCCCCGCCGGTGTCATTTTCGAGTTCATTCAGATTGGCGTCGTATAGCCGGAGTTGAACCCCATCGCCTGCAAAGTGTAAGGTACGGCGTGCGAAGACATTGACTTCCGCCTCCGCTGTGACCTCAAATTGGATCCAATCCACGTCACCCTGCGGGCTGATACTGTGCGTCTGTTCACCTCCGTCGGTGATAGGAGTTGCCTGGGCAAGACTGTCATCGGGTTCGTAGTCGTCTTGACCGACTATCCTAATCTCAAGAGAGGCGACAGTAACGCCTCCCTGAGGTTGCGCGACGTACTTGGCGTACACCGTGACAGTCTCAGACCCGTAGATGGCCGCGTAGTCGCACAAAAGACGCCCCGGCTTGGCGGCGTCAAAGTGGCAGTGGGGCGTCTGGCCCGCCTCCCATAAGACGCGATTCGTTACCTCCACCACAGCCCCATCGCTGTACGTCGCCTGGGCAAGGTATTGTTCGGCGGTCCCTCTGGGAAGCAGGGCCGCTCCCCGAATGGCCAAGCCCGTTATCACAGGAGACTTGAGGAGCAGACGCTTGGTGGCCGATAGGGTGACGCCGTTGTTCGTGTAGCTTGCAGAAATCGTTGCGTACTGATCAACACCGGATTCGTTTGTGTTTGTCAATGTTCCATGCACGGCGGGATCGAACCGGCAGAACGGCGATGCGCCGTCGTCCCACAAGGACTCGGCCGTGACGTTCGTGCTGGTCCCGTCGCTCCAATTCGCCAAGACCTCATACCGGACCGTGGCGTGGGGAACGAGGACCTCCTCACCGAGGATGCCCAAGCCAACAACGGTAGCCAACTTCGGGATGCTCACCACGATTATGGTCTTTTCCGATCGCAGCCTTCCGGTACCGGGATCGTATTCGGCGGCAATCGTTGCCTGTTGACTAACGCCGGTGGTGTTTGTGTTGACCAACCGCCCATTGATGTAGGGGTCGAACTTGCAGAGGGCCGATCCGCCGTCCGTCCAGACCGCGATTTCAGTTATGTCTGTCGTTGTTCCATCGCTCCAACTCGCGATGGCTTGGTATTGGGCCGCGCCGAGATCTGGGAGAAGCTCAGCTCCAAGAACGATCAGACCGACTATCGTTGCCGGTCTCGGTCCGCTCTCCAACACAATGGTCTTCTCGGCCTGGAGCATGACGGTGCCGGTGTTATACTCAGCATGAATGGTTGCCGAGTGATCGGTCTTTGTGTCGTTCGTGTTGTTCAGTCGCCCCTTTACGCCAGGGTCAAATTCGCAGTAGGGCGAACCATGGTCCGTCCAAATGACTTTCTCCGTCACGTCGACCCGCCGTCCGTCCTCCAGGATCCCGTAGGCCGAATACGTGCCGGAGGCGCCCTCAGCGATTCGGTCATTTCCCTCGATGATCATTCCAATCCAACATGGCGGTCCGTCCACGAATTTCGTCAGGTAAGGGACGTCCTCTGATTGTCCCCCGGCAAACGCAGCCGTCGAACTGGCCAGGAGTAGGACGATGGCAGATAGGTGTGCGGAAATCGCAATAGTCTGACCGGCGGTGAGCACGGTAGCCGGTATTGCAGATCTGATGATGCGCACCTTGTCTGGGCCATCCCGTGCGGCACACGAGGCGGTCCGCCATGCTGCCCTGCTTCTCAGGCCGGTTCTTGGCAACCTCATCTGTCTGGCCTCGTCGACTCGAAACGTCCCGGTTCCGGCCACCTATCCGGATGAGTTGCCCTCCGATGGCAAATGGCAAACGGAATGACTGCCAAGAGACTAGAATTGCACGCCTTGGCGCTATCTCGGATCGCGGCGAAAAATGGTGTCTTTCCCGTTTTCCTTTCTTCCATGGGTCTTTCGGGTACTTAGGTGCGCCAAGTGTGTCGGTTCTGGCCCACCTTGCCGCACTAAACATTGTAGCGGTCCACCCTGCCCGGACCAAGTGGATACTTTGCAGGGCCTCGCCAATAGTCGCAGTGGGGCTTCAACTCAGGGGCTTACGTCCTTTGGCTTCCGACCGGGCTACTGGCGATGGCATGCTTGACAAACGGAGACCCCAAGAACGGATTCTACTGGTTGCGGCGCAATAAAATAGATCCTTCCTTCCACGCGGACCGGCATCTGTCTGGGCCGGCGTGCGAGCGGAAGGAGAACGACTCGGAGTTTTTCTTGATGGAATTGTCGCCAGACCAGTAGAATGCGAAGCCGCTCATTTCGGTATGCCCTGGAGTCAATGAGAAAGGGAACGATCTGATGTTGGGAATAGAGGACAAATACGTCTCGGCAGCCTATCTCCTGTGCGTTGCCAGCTCTGCTTTGTGCGTGGTGTACGGATTGTTCAACTGGAACAGGGGCGATGAGGAGGTCAAGCAGGAGGACATTCAATGGGCCGCTGAGGAACAGAAGGTCGAAGAGGAAGCACCCTGATCACCCGGACCTGCAGTTCCGCAGAGGATCGTCATGTCGCATGCGGGACGGTCAAAGATAGGAGGGCGTTTCACGACGCTCGCCCGAACCGGCCGGGGGTGGCTCCACGGGGCGTTGCACTGCCGCCGTCGATTCATGTGGCGAATGTGATGAGTCGGGCCACGAAACCGCCGTCGGAATCGCATCCGGAGAAGTGTCTTGGTGGGGTCAAAGGCGACGCTAAGAGGCGTTAAGTCCGGGGATACCGCCAGCGACGTAAACGAAGCAAGCCATTGCATTCGGCCGGTTTTCTGCTATGAGTTCTTTCCTAGAGTGGGGTTGGTCGTGGGGCAGGCACGTCGGCGTCGGCCATCCTCGTCTCGGCCCTGACTCCGGGAGTGTTCGAGGGCGTGGGGTGGCTGGGGGGGACATCCCCCGGGGCTGTCGTTTTTGGCGGGGTTGTCGATGACTCAATCGAATCGCATGTTGCTGTTCGGAAATGAGGCCGTGGCCCAGGCGGCGAAGGATGCGGGTGTGGCCTTCGGGGCCGGCTATCCGGGGACGCCTTCGACGGAGATTCTGGAGCATTTCTCGTCGATCGGCGGTCACGCGCAATGGTCGCCCAATGAAAAAGTCGCATTCGAGGTGGCGCTGGGCGCGGCGTTCGGCGGCGCCAGGGCGATGGCCACCATGAAGCACGTCGGGTTGAACGTGGCGGCCGATCCGTTCTTCACGGCGGCGTACACAGGTGTCAAGGGCGCCTTCGTCGTCGTGTCGGCCGACGATCCCAGCATGCACTCGAGTCAAAACGAGCAGGACAACCGGCACTATGCGCGAGCGGCGGCCGTGCCGATGCTCGAGCCGTCCGATTCGCAGGAAGCGTACGACTTCATGATCGAGGCGATCGAGATCTCCGAACGATGGGGCATTCCGGTCATGCTTCGACTGACCACGCGGATCTGTCATTCACGAACGACGGTCTGTCGGCGCGAACTGCCGGCGCCTCCCGCGCCTCACTTCGAGCACGACATCCAAGGTCGGGTGATGATTCCCGGCTACGCCCGACCGGCCCATCGCCGGCTGCGAGCCAAGATCGCCCAGATCAAGGAATGGAACGAAGTCTCGCCCATCAATCGGCGAATCGCCCGGGACACGTCGCTCGGGATCATCACGTCGGGCGTGGCGTACATGCATGCGCGAGAGGCCGCCCCCCAGGCCAGTTTCCTCAAGTTGGGGATGACGTATCCCTTGCCCATCGAGATGATCCGCTCCTTCGCCGCCGGTGTGCGTCGGTGCGTCATCATCGAAGAAGGCGATCCCTATCTCGTCGAGTCTATTGCCTCCGCCGGGATCAAGGTCGAGGGCAAGGCGGAGGTCTTCCGCTTCAACGAACTGAATGTCGGGCGGGTTCGTCGCATACTGGCCGGTGACACCGAAGAGAAGGTCAGTCCGCCTGCCGGAAAGCCGCCGCAACTGTGCGTCGGCTGTCCCCACCGGACGGTGTTCGAAATCCTCGGTAAGTTGGACTGTATTGTCGCAGGCGACATCGGGTGCTACACGCTGGCGGTCCTTCCTCCATATAAGGCGATGGACAGTTGCGTGTGCATGGGCGCGAGCGTCGGTGTCGGATTGGGGCTCCGGCATGTCCTGCCGAGGGACGAGGCCAAACGGGTGGTGAGCGTGGTCGGTGACAGCACCTTCGTACACGGTGGAATTACCGGCATGGTCGAAATGATCTACAATCCGCCGCCCACCGGCCATGTCCTCATGATCCTGGACAATCAGACGACCGCGATGACGGGGCTACAGGAGCACCCGGGCACCGGTCGGACGCTCGATCACAAGCCGACGGGCAAGGTCGTCTTCGAGGATCTTGCCCGAACGCTGGGCATCAAGAACGTGTATGTTACCGACCCGACGAAAGACCCGGGGACGTTCGAACGTCTGGTGGTGGACTCCCTGGCAAAGGAAGAGTTGACGTTGATCGTGGTGCGTCGTCCGTGCCTGTTGGCCGCCAAGGCGATTCGGGAGTTGGAACGGGCCGCGCAAGGGGGTACCCAGCATGCCGAATGAGGTAACGAACGTTATCATCGCCGGGTTGGGCGGACAGGGGGCCATCAAGGCGTCCGACATCCTGGCCGAGGTGGCGTTTGCCGCGGGCCTCGATGTGAAGAAGAGCGAAATCCACGGTATGAGTCAACGAGGCGGATCCGTTTCAAGCGAGGTTCGCTTCGGGACCGAGGTCCTCAGTCCGATGGTGCCCCCCGGCGAGGCGGACTACCTGATTGTGTTGGACCCGGGTGAGGTGGAGGTCAACCGATCCAATCTGCGGGCCGGCGGCGTGTTGATTCATCCGGGTCTGGTTCGTGAGAGCGACCTGTCGAACAAACGGAGCCTGAACGTCGCGCTGCTGGGTGTCCTGAGCGCGTATCTGCCTTTCGACAAGTCGCTCTGGGTGGAGGCCATTCGCGCGAACCTGGCCGAGAAGCTGCACGAAGCCAATCTACAGGCCTTTGAGGTCGGTCGGTCGGCGGCAAAAGCCAAGTAGAAGCAGGGCCGGGTCGATTGGGATGCGGACCCGGCCGCTTGTTCTTTAGAGGCGAGCAGTCGCGCCGGAACGTACGGGGCGCGGTGGCGCATCCGACGGCTCTGTGATAAGCGGATGCCGTTAGGTGCGGCCGGGCGAAAAACGGTGGCTGTCTGGGTTACGAGTCGGCAATCAGAAGAAGAGAGCACATCCCATGAAAGGACATGCACAGGTTTCAACCGTCGGTTTTCATCCGGCCAGTGCTCCGGACTACCTGCCCGTCCGGCAGCTTCGGGAGCTGCAACTGGCCCGTTTCAAGGCGATGATCGACAGGGCGTACGACCACCAATCGCTGTTCCGGAAGCGTATGGATGAGCGTGGTCTGAAACCGGCCGATATCCGTTCGCTGAAAGACGTGTCGAAGCTGCCCTTCACGGTCAAGGCGGATCTTCGCGACACCTATCCATTCGGTCTGTTCGCCAGTCCGATGAGCGATATCGTTCGGCTGCACGCTTCCAGCGGCACGACGGGCAAGCCCATCGTGGTTGCTTACACCCAGGAAGACATCGAGGTGTGGGCAGGCGTGATGGTGCGGACATTTCTTGCCTGTGGGCTGCATCGCGGGGACATCATTCAGAACGCCTACGGCTACGGCCTGTTCACCGGAGGTCTGGGCGCCCACTACGGCGGCGAGGCCCTCGGGGCGACCGTTATCCCCATTTCCGGCGGAAACACCGATCGCCAGATGATGATCATGAAGGATTTCGGCGTGACGGCCATCTGCTGTACGCCGAGCTATTTCCTTCACATCATCGAACGGGCGCAGGAAAGCGGCATCGACCTGAAGGAGCTCAAGATTCGCGCGGGAATCTTCGGCGCCGAGCCCTGGACCGAAGCGATGCGGATTCGGATTGAGGCGGAAAGCCCGATCAAGGCGTATGACATCTACGGCTTGTCGGAGATCATCGGTCCCGGGGTGGCGAGCGAGTGCCAGGAGCAAGCGGGGCTGCACATCTTCGAGGACTATTTCTACCCCGAGATCATTGATCCGCAGACGTGCGAGACGTTGCCGGATGGGACGGAGGGCGAGTTGGTCCTTACGACGTTGGGCAAGTGGGCGATGCCGATGATCCGGTATCGCACCCGCGACATCACCGAGATCATGACCGAGCCGTGCGGCTGCGGGCGAACCATTCGCCGGATCAAGCGGATTGCCCGCCGCAGCGACGATATGTTCATCATCCGCGGCGTTAACGTCTTTCCGTCGCAGATCGAGACGGCCTTGCTTACGGTCGAAGGGACGCTGCCTCACTACCAGATCATCCTGACCCGAGAAAAGGGGCTCGATAATATGGAGGTTCAGGTGGAAGTGACGGCGGAGGTCTTCAGCGACAAGGTGGGCGCCCTGGAGGGGCTGCAACGCAAGTTATCCGTCGCGATCGAGAGGACGCTGAATATTCGTGCCGCCGTCCGGCTTGTCGAGCCGCATACGATCGCACGCAGCGAGGGTAAGGCAAAGCGCGTGATCGACAAGAGAGTCATGTAGTCGACGGCCGATCGGCCGAAAACGAGGGAACACCCATGAAAACCACGCAATTGTCCGTGTTTCTGGAGAACCAACCCGGCCGGCTGAGTGGCCCGTGCAAGCTGTTGGCCGATGCGGGCATCAACATCCTCACGCTGTCGCTGGCCGATACGCAGCAGTTCGGCATCCTTCGCTTGATCGTTCGAGACTGGCAGAAGGCCAAGTCCGTGTTGGAGAGGGCCGGTTGCGTGGTCAAGGTGACCGAGGTGGTCGCCACCGAGGTGGCCGACCGTCCCGGCGGGCTCGCCGAGGTCCTGGAAGTCCTCGAAAAGGCGGGAATCAACATCGACTACATGTACGCCTTTACGTTCCGTCGCGAAGACAAGGCGGTATTGGTCTTTCGCTTTGAAAACCCGGATGCGGCGGTGCAGGTGCTTGTGTCCAAGGGCATCAACGTGCTCAAGAGCGTTGAACTCTACGATCTCGTCGAGTCGGACAAGTAGTCCTCTTCTGCGGCAGGGCTCGGTCCGTTGGGGCTCAAGAGGTCCACGGCCGACCCCAGGCAAGTCAAACGATGCCCACATTCGTCACGGAGAACCGTATCTGGGACCCGGCCGCCGAGACCATGCCGAGGGACGATCTTCAGGCGCTCCAAGTGCGGCGACTGAAAGAGCTGGTCGCCCGCGTGGCTCAGGTGCCGTTCTACAA
Source organism: uncultured Planctomycetales bacterium (assembly GCA_964596165.1). Lineage (GTDB taxonomy): Bacteria > Planctomycetota > Phycisphaerae > UBA1845 > JAFGLZ01 > CAYUQT01. The sequence continues at coordinate 47,526 of CAZQTW010000033.1, forward strand.
GCGGGAATTCGGGAAGGAAGGTGTCACGCCCGACTCGATGAGGAGCCTCGACGATCTCCGACGTCTCCCATTCACCACGAAGGATGATCTCCGTCAGCACTACCCCCTGGGCTTTCTCGCGGTGCCTCGGGAGAAGGTAGTGCGGATTCACGGTTCGTCGGGGACCACGGGCAAGCCCACGCTGGTGGCCTACACGGCCGAGGACCGGTCGACATGGGCGGATCTGTGCGCGAGGTTCCTCGTAGGCGGGGGCTTGCGGCCGGAACATCTGGTCCACATCGCGTTCGGATACGGCCTTTTCACCGGCGGATTCGGGTTGCACTACGGGGTCGAACGCGTCGGGGCGGCGATCGTCCCGGCGGCGTCGGGCAACACGCCCAGGCAGATCATGCTGATCCAGGATCTCGGCGCCGACGTGCTCGTATGCACGCCAAGCTACTCCCTGAATATCGCCGAGGTCGCGCGGCAGCAGGGCATCGATCCTCGCAAGCTGCCGCTCAAGTTCGCCCATTTCGGGGGCGAACCGTGGACCGAGGACATGCGGATTCAGATCGAGCGCGAGATGGACCTGCTGGCCTTCAACAACTACGGCCTCAGCGAGATCATCGGTCCCGGCGTCAGCGGCGAGTGCGCCGCCAGAACCGGCATGCACATTCAGGAAGACCATTTTCTTGTGGAATGCCTCGATCCGGTCACCCTGCAACCCGTGCAGGCCGGCCAACAGGGCGAGTTGGTCATCACGACACTGACCAAGCAAGCGATGCCGCTGATCCGGTATCGCACGCGCGATGTCGCTTCGCTTGACTACGCGACATGCCCTTGCGGTCGCACGACGGTTCGCATGAGCCGCGTCACGGGCCGCTCCGACGACATGCTCATCATCCGAGGCGTGAACGTGTTTCCGTCCCAGGTCGAGGAGGCTCTGCTCCGCGTCGAGGGCACGGCTCCGCATTATCTCATCGAGGTTTCTCGGCCCGGCACGCTCGACGAAGTCACGGTTCACGTCGAGATGCGCCCGCAAGACTTCTCGGACAGGTTGGCACAGGTGCAATCGCTGCGCGATCGCATCGACCGTGAGATCCAGTCCATCACGGGCATTCGCATGAAGGTCAACCTGGTGGAACCTCAGACGCTGGAGCGTTCCATGGGTAAGGCCAAACGCGTGATCGATCACCGCAGGGAAACGGGGCAGATATAACCTCCCTTCACCGCCGCATGCCGTTCCGGAGCATGCGCGTTCAGGAGAAGACTTCATGTTGGCCCAATCCGTCGGGGCGTTCGAAATCGTCAGCCTTCTCATCTATCTGTTGGCTATCGTGTACCTCGGGTGGTTGGGATACCGCCGGACGAAGACCAGCGCGGACTATCTGATCGCCGGGCGCAAGACCCACCCGTTCATCATGGCGCTCAGTTACGGCGCGACGTTCATCTCGACCAGCGCCATTGTCGGCTTCGGCGGCGTGGCGGCGCTCTTCGGCATGAGCCTGCTCTATCTGGTCTTCCTGAACATCTTCGTGGGCATCTTCATCGCGTTCATCTTCATCGGAGGTCCGACACGCCGCATGGGACATCGGCTGGACGCCCACACGTTCCCGGAACTGCTCGGACGGCGATTCCAGAGCAAGTTCATCCAGGTCTTCGTGGGCCTGATCATCTTCTGCTTCATTCCGTTGTACGCAGCGGCCGTGTTGATCGGCGGGGCCGAGTTCATCGCCACCGCCTTCAAGATCAACTACGACGTCGCCCTGCTGCTCTTCGCGGTCATCGTGGCCGCTTATGTGATTACCGGCGGTCTGAAGAGCGTCATGTATACCGACACGCTGCAGGGGGCGATCATGCTCGTCGGCATGACCATCCTCCTGGTGTTCACCTATGTGAAGGTGGGCGGTGTCACTGCCGGTCATCGCGAATTGACGGATCTGGCGGACTTGGTGCCTTCGTCGCTCAAGGCCATCGGACATAACGGGTGGACGGCGTTCCCAACCTTCGGTTTCGGCGACCGGAAGTACGACCTATGGTGGTTCGTGGTGTCGACCATCACGATGGGCGTCGGTATCGGCGTACTTGCACAGCCTCAACTCGTCGTGCGATTCATGGTGGTCAAGAGTCAGAAGGAGCTCAACCGTGCCGTCCCACTCGGCGGTTTCTTCATGCTGATGATGGTCGGCGTGGCCTATGTCGTCGGCAGCCTGACCAACGTCTATTTCAGTCGGCACGGTCCGGTCATGACGGGACGCGTCGCACGTGTGCTGGACGCCCGGAAGGGCCACGCCGTCCTGTCGCTCATGAGGAAGGACGACGCCGGACGGTGGGTGGACATCAAGGACGACACGGGAGCCTCCAAGACGGTCCCCGTCGTGCTCCTCGAGGAGTCGTCGAACCTGGGTCAGGTACCGGGACCCGACGGCAAGACTCAGCCGGTTGTGGGGGGACGGAGCATTTCCGTTGTCTGTGCCAAAGGCAATCCCGACAATATCATCCCCACGTACATCACGTCGGCCATGCCGAAGTGGTTCGGCGTGCTCTTCCTGCTGACGCTGCTGTCGGCGGCGATGAGCACGTTGTCGAGCCAGTTTCACACGATCGGTACGAGCATCGGACGCGATGTTTACGAACAGTTGACGGGCGGCTCGAGCGCGTCCGACACCACGCGCAGCATGCACGTCGTGAGAATCGGTATGGTCTTCGGCATCGTCCTGGCCGTGCTCATCAGCTACTACGCGCGCGGCGAATACATCATCGCTCGGGCCACGGCGATCTTCTTCGGGGCCTGCGCCTCAACCTTCCTGCCGTCCTTTATCGGCGGCCTCGTCTCCACGCGGATCACGAAACCCGGCGCCATCGCATCGATGATCGTCGGATTCGTCACGACGACCTTCTGGCTGACCCTCGTGAAGGCAAAAGAAGCCGAGGCGATCGGCCTGGTTCAGAAAATCACTGGCGGCAAGACCAGCATCCTGGCCGGCCGACCCAATTGGGACGTCGTCGATCCGATCGTGGTGGCGCTTCCGTTGTCGATCCTGGCGGTTATCGTCGTGAGCCTTCTGACCCGGCCCCCCGACAAGACGCATTTGGAGAAGTGCTTCGGTGAACGGGAGTAGTCCGGAAGGCCATGGGACGGACGAGGGCACGCCCGTCCCCGATTCGTTGTCTATCGTTTTTCTCTGGTGTCTGCTACGCTGGGCATTGGTACACCGATTTCCCGAAGGTGTTGCGTTTCGCCTTGCGAATCCGGGGGAGGTCCGGCTGTGAATCAACTGATCCGAATCGTCATGACGGTCGTGTGGGTGACGCCCTGCGCCTCTGCCGCGAGTCGAGAACACCCTTTTCTGCTGGCGACCAGGGCCGACCTTCGTGCTGCCCGTCAGCGGGCCCAGCGAAACGACTGGGCTCGCAAGTCCATGGACCGGATCCTCTCGCAGGCCAAGGCGGCGCTATCCCGGCCTGTCGAGATCCCCGATCGAGGCGGCCAGTGGACCCACTGGTACGCCTGCAAGAAGGATGGAAGCGGTCTCCAGACGGTTTCGCCGACGGAACACCGTTGTCCGACCTGCAACGCCGTCTACCGGGGCGAACCGTACGACTCGGTCGTCATCACGCACAAGCACGGCCAGAACAGCCACGACATCCTGGTCCTCGGATTCGCCTACGGACTCACGGGCGACCGATCATACGCGGAACGCGCCGTGCAGATTCTGATGGGCTACGTGGCCAAGTACCCCGGCTACACGCTCCACGATCGGCACGGTGTGGTCCGGGTTCCGAGCATGGTCCGGTCGCTCTTTGACGGGGCCCGTGTGGGCGCCCAAACGCTGGACGAGGCCGTGTGGCTGATTCCCGTGGTCCAGGGGTATGACTTCGTCTGGGATCGCCTGACCGAATCGCAGCGGGCCGAGATCGCCGAAAAGGTCTTGCGTCCCTCCGCCGAGACCATCCGCCAGCATTTTCTGGGGATCCACAACATTCAGTGCTGGAAGAACTCGGCGGTCGGACTTGTCGGCCTCGTTCTGGGCGACGAGAAGCTGATCGCCGAGGCGATCGACGATCCTCAGCGCGGCTTCCGCCGCCAGATCGATGGCGGCGTGACGAAGGACGGCTTGTGGTATGAAGGGTCGCTGGGCTATCACGCGTACACGATGAGCGCGATGTGGCCGCTGGCCGTGGCGGCCGGGAATGCCGGCATCGATCTCTTCAGCGATCACTACCGCTTGCTCTACGAGGCGCCGATTCGTCTGGCGCTTCCCGACGGCTCCTCTCCCGGCTTCAACGACAGCGCGGGCGGTCCGGTGCAAGGCCTCGTGAACATGTACGACCTCGCTTACGCTCGTTGGAAAAAGCCGATCTTCGGTCGGCTGATTCGCGGTCAGGATCGGGTTCGGTGGGAAAGCCTATTGTGGGGTGCCGAAACGTTGCCCGACGGCAGCGTTCTGCCGACAACCAGCGACAACCTTCCGGCGGCGGGCTACGCCATGCTGAGGGTGTCCCCGGCGGCGGGGAGCATCGATGCCGTGGCCGTTCGCTATGGCATGCAAGGCGGCGGACACGGCCATCCCGACAAGCTCAATATCGTCATTCACGGTGCGGGTGAGCTGTTGGCGCTCGATCCGGGGTCGATTTCCTATGGCGCCCCGCTCCATCGTGAGTGGTACAGGACCACTATTGCGCACAACACCCTCTGCGTCGATCAGACCAGCCAGAAGCCGGTCGACGGCACATTGGAGGAATGGCACGTCGGCGAGTTGGCCACCACGTTGGTCGCATCGGCGAAAGACACAACCCCGGGCGTTACTCTGCGGCGTTCGCTGACGTTTCGCGGCAGCTGCCCCGAGAAGCGAAGTGTTCTGAGCGATCGGTTCGAGGCGGTCTCGGAGCAATCGCACACGTACGACTGGGCGTTTCATTGCCGGGGCAAACTGGAGACGGATTTGAACCTGTCTCCGGCGGCCGAATCGCCCGGAACGAAGAACGGCTATCAGCACATTGCGTCGGTCCGCCAGTGTCGGACGGATAAGGACTTCACGGTCGAGTGGACGCAGGGACAATCCCATCTGACGCTGAAGATGAAGGGCGCATCCGGCACGACTGTGTATGCCGGTGAAGGGATCGGCCGGAATCCGACCGAGCGTGTGCCGATGATCATCGTGCGGCGTCGGGCCAAGACCACGGCGTTTGAGTCGACCCTCATCATGAAGCGGCAGTAGCGGACTTCAGGTCCCGACCTCGGGCGTCCTCAGTCGTCCAGGACGTGCCGGATCTTGCGGGCCAAGACCTCTCGCGTAAAGGGTTTCTGGATGAACTGGATGCCCTCATCCAACACCCCCCGGTGCGCGATTACGTCGGCGGTATAGCCCGACATGTAGAGGACCTTGATGTTGGGGTGGGTCCGGCGCAATCCGGCATGGAGTTCCTTGCCGCTCATCACGGGCATGACGACGTCCGTGAGCAGCAGGCTGATCTCTTCCGTGAGGTGCTCGGCACTCCGGAGGCATTCCTCCGCCGTATCGAAGCTGATGATGCGATAGCCCAGACTTCGCAAAATACTGCACGTCATCTCGCGAACGGCGGGTTCATCCTCGGCCACCAGAATGGTCTCAGTACCGCCCGCCACCTTGGAGACCTCCGTCGGCACATCCTCTTCGACGACCTCCGCCTCAACGGTGGGAAGGTGGATGCCGAACGTCGTTCCTTCTCCCAGCTTGCTGTCGACCCAGATGTTGCCGCCATGTTGCTTGACGATTCCGTAGACCGTGGCCAGGCCCAAGCCCATCCCCTTTCCCACTTTCTTGGTGGTGAAGAAGGGCTCGAAGACTCGACTCTGCGTCTGCTCATCCATGCCGATACCCGTATCGGATACTTTCAGCAGGACATAACGTCCCGGCATGACCTCGGAGTAGTGTGTGACGTCATGTTGCCCCAACTCCACATCGGCCGTTTCGATGGTCAGCGTTCCGCCATGGGGCATGGCGTCCTGGGCGTTCACGGCCAGGTTCATGAGCACCTGCTCCAACTGGCCTCGATCCGCCCTTATGATCCGAAGGGAAGAGGCCAGGTTCAGTTCGATCCGGATGTCCTCACGCAATGTGCGCCGGACTAGTCCGCCGAAGCCGGTGATGACGTCGTTCAGTCGCAGGGGTTTGACCTCAAGGACTTGCTTTCGTCCGAAGGCCATCAGTTGCTGCACGAGGTCGCGAGCGCGCTTGCCGGCCTTCATCATCTCCTCGATGTCCCGTCGGGGAGCCTCCCCGAGATCGTTGTCCTCGAGGAGCATGGAGCCGTAGCCCAGAATGGGGGCCAGCAGGTTGTTGAGGTCGTGAGCCACGCCGCCCGCCAGGAGACCGACCGATTCCAGCCGCTGTGCGAGGCGAAGATGCTCTTCCAGTTCCACCTCGCGGGTCACATCCTTCTTGACGGCGACGAAGTGAATAATCTGCCCGTTTTCGCCGCGCACGGGAGAAATGGTCGCATCTTCGTGATAGAGGGTTCCGTCCTTGCGGCGGTTGATGAATTGCCCGGACCACGCGGCGCCGCTGGTGATTGTTTTCCAGAGATTCTCATAGAACGCGGCGTCTTGTCGGCCGCTCTTGAGGATGCGGGGGTCCCGACCCACGGCCTCCGCGCTCGAATAGCCGGTGATTCGCTCAAAAGCGGGGTTCACATACTCAATCGTGCCGTTCGGATCGGTGACGACCACCGTCTCGGCGGCCTGTTGGACCACGGAGGCCAACCGCCGTAGTTCTTCTTCCGCTCGTCTGCGCTCGGTGATGTCCCGGGCAACGGCATAGATGGTATTGCCCGATGGGTAGGAGCGCCATTCGATCCAGCGGTAGGTCCCGTCTTTGGCGCGATAGCGATTGACGAAATTCAGTATGACCTTCTGTTCGGTGAGGTCGGCCAGGGCCTGCAGGGTCGCAGCAACGTCGTCGGGATGAACGAAGTCCAGGAATCGGCGTCCGACCAATTCGTCGACGGCATACCCCAACGACTTCTGCCACTCCGGATTGAGGCGTCGGAAGTATCCGTCGGTGTCGGCGATGCAGAGGAGATCCAGGCTTTGGTTGAAGTATCGTTCAAGTTCCTCCGTTTTTTCGCGAAGCCGCATTTCGGCCGCGAGCCTGGATTCCTGGTCCAGAAAGAGCATGCAGAGCACCAGCGAGGCCAGGGGATAGATCGTGATGACCGGGATCCAGATCTGACGGAACACCTCTGTCGATACGGAACCCGGCAGTGTGCGCGTGAGAATCAGCATGATGGCGTGGACGAGCAGTCCGAACCCCAGCAGGTTGCGGGGGCGCACCGTTTCGGGACGGCGCCGGCGGAGATAGTGATAGGCGACGCCGAGACACGCCGACTCCGCGATCACGGAGACGCCCATGACGGCGCCCGACCCGCCGATCCATATCCGATATCCGGCGGCCATGGCGGCGGAAATGGTCGCCGTGACGGGACCTCCGAAGAGACCGGCGATGCTGAGGATGATGGATCGACCGTCGAAGATGATGCCGGGCATGAGGCGCAGCGGCGTCATCATACCGACGAGGGCCACGCTGCCGAACAACAACCCCGAAAGCACCTGATAGGTGATGGAGCCCTGCTTCCAACGTCGCATGATGAGCCCATGCACGATGCTCAGCGACACGAGCAAGGCGATGTTGTGGACTAGTCCAAGAAAAACCATATCCCAGGCTTCCTGTCAGCAATCATATCAGGAATCCCTCTCGGCAAAAGGCACGGCAGCGATTTGCGTCCCCCCCTGCCTTGCACGAGCGTGGTCGGACCCGATCCGGTTGGTTGATTCCCCCTCCGCTTCGACGACGGGCTCGTCCTGACGGCTCAGGCGGAGAACGGGACCGTCTGCTTTAGCGGCTGCAACCACGCCGACGTTCGGCGAATGCCCTTTGACCCATCGAAGGAACTGAAAGGGCTGACCGGTCACGGGGTGGCCAAGGAGGCGATCGTCGGCGTCCTGGGCGTGAGCTTGCGTATAAAGTAGGTCTGCAAGACAATCTCCTGCCGAAGATAAATGAGGCAGGTCGTTTCCCCGCCTCTCAGTCGGATTGAGGAGTCTTGGAGGTGTGCGTTGACGATGCGCATAAATCAGCCGGCGTGTGTGCTCTCGTTGTTCGTAACGGCAACAATATCGGGATCGAATGGTGTGGTTCTCTCAGGCGCGCAGGAGAAAGACGTGCTGACGCCCATCAAACTCAACCAGGTGAAAGTCGGCGGTGAGATCGGCCGGCGGATCGACGTGACCATTCGGAACCATCTCTTGGTCCTGGATGCCGACCAGGACTTCCTGAAGCCCTTCAAGGACAGGAACCGCAACGACGGCTACATTGGTTTGGGCAAGCTGATCGACAGCCTTGTTCACTTCTCTCTGTACAGCGGCAACGAGCGGGTCCTCGCCCTGAAGCGGCACGTGGTGGCCGAGGCGATCAAGACACAGGAGGCGGACGGCTACATCGGGCTCATGGTTCGCGGCAAGCGTATGTGGCCGCTCTGGGATGTTCATGAGATGTCCTACCTGGTCTACGGCCTGACGAGCGATTACCGGTGCTTTGGCGAGAAGGCCTCTCTCGATGCGGCCCGCAAACTGGCGGACTACGTCATCGCGCAGTGGTCGGCCGATCCGCAGCGCGTCCCCGGCGACAAAACCATTGCGCTGCACATGGCCGTCACGGGGCTCGAACCCGCATTGCTGGCCCTGTATGACCAGACGAGAGACCCGCGGTATCTCGATTTCGTCGTCAGATTCCGCAAGGTGCCCGAGTGGGATTACCCGATCGTCATCGGGCGGTGGGGCGATATCGGCGGGCACGCCTATGCCTACCTGTGCCACTGTATCGCGCAAATGCGGTTGAACCGCATTCAGCCCGATTCTCGACTGTTGGGTCCGACTCGTCGCGTGATGGACTTCATGACGAAGCATGACGGGCTTGTTGTCACGGGGACGTGTGGTGACCATGAGTGCTGGCACGATTCGCAGACCGGTACGGTCAACCTGGGCGAGACGTGTGCGACGGCCTATCTGCTTCGCTTCCTCGACGAGCTCATCCGAATGGAAGCGAATCCCTTCTATGGCGACATCATGGAGCGGGCGATCTTCAACGCCCTGTTCGCCGCGCAATCGCCGGACGGCCGGCGCATTCGTTATTACTCCCCGTTCGACGGACCGCGGCGCTACTTCGAGGGCGACACGTACTGCTGTCCGAGCAACTACCGGCGGATCGTGTCGGAATTGCCCGGCCTGATCTACTACCGTCACGCCGGCGGCGTGGCGGTCAACCTCTATACGCCCTCGGAGGCGACCTTGGAGCTGAACGGCGGCACGGTCCTTGCGATCAGACAAGAGACCGACTATCCGAACTCCGGGCGGGTCGTCATCCATGTGAATCCCGCCATGGCCGCCAAGTTCGTCCTGCGACTTCGGATCCCACGCTGGGCGGCCAATGCGACCGTTGCCGTCAATAACGAGAGGGCGGACAAGCCCATCGCGGCCGGCACGTTCTTCGACGTGGACCGTCGGTGGCAGGCGGGCGACCGGGTCGAGCTGAACATGCCCATGAAGCTGCGTCTGGTGAAGGGGAGAAAGGCCCAGGCCGGTTGCGTGGCCGTCCTGTACGGGCCGCAGGTCTTCACGCTGTCGCGCATCAAGGACCAAGGCTTGGCGAACGTTGATCTGCGGTTGATCACGATCGATCCGGCTACGCTCAGCGGACCGACCCGGGATGACAGCGTTCGGCCGGGCGGCCTCGCGTGTCGGGTCAAGGCATGGGGACCGGCCGTCTGGTATCCGATGTCGGCGACGTCCCTGGACCTGAGACTGACGGAGTTTGCCGATCCCGACGGGCAGGCGACCTACTTCCACGTGCCGAATCCGAATGCGTCGGACTTCGTGGAAGATGAACTGGCCCGATGAACACCCGAGTTGCCGCAGCCGCTGTGTGAGTGGGACTGCGGGCCCCGCCCAGTGAAGCAAGGATGCCATTGCGGCCGAGAAGTTCGTCATTGTCGTGCCCAGGTGTCTATTGCCGCTGTCGTCCTTGTCTTTCGGCTGCCCGTTGGACGAACCGGACCACGCCGGACACGGTTTGCAGGCCAACACCGGTTCTTCCTTGCTAAGAGGGGACTGTGGAGGGCCGATATCCGTAAATGCAACACTTTGCAACAAAATGCAACAAAAAGGGGGGGTGTTGCAGGGGCGCAGTCTTTCGAGTGCTTCGTTTTGTCTCGCATTGGCGTACCTCCGACGGATAGGGACTGGGGACTCGGGACGCACCCAGACGTCGGTCCGGGCGGGTTCGTCGCGGGCCATCCCCTATACAAAAGAAAGACACCGGCGCTCAATGAGATGGGCGGGGATGTTGAACGGCCCCGGCTTCGCTGCGCTACGCCGTGGCTGGCCCGGCTTCGCTGCGCTACGCCGTGGCTGGCCCGGCTTCGCTGCGCTACGCCGTGGCTGGCCCGGCTTCG
>CAZQTW010000033.1:58095-67451 GCA_964596165.1 uncultured Planctomycetales bacterium
CTACGCCGTGGCTGGCCCGGCTTCGCTGCGCTACGCCGTGGCTGGCCCGGCTTCGGCGGGGGGCGTCAACTTCATGCCAATCGTGACTATCCTCTTTTTCCTCGCCCAACTGCTCCGAAAATGCGTTGTGGTGCGGGCATCATGCCCGCCGCGGCGGCCAAGATGGCCGCACCCCGTTTTCGTCCTCTAGGGGTGGGCCGAAGGCCCATGACCAACTGTCTCGAATGAAAGGGCGCACGCATTGCGCTTGGTCCAGGGTCCTGAGGTCCACCAGTCGGAGGACCGCTCGACCATTCGATCCGTCAGCATGCAGGAGCCGTCGTGCGGTGCGTTACAGGCACGGATGAGGATGCGGCAGGCCCTGGTGGACCCAGCGGGCAGTGGGCATCCAGGGTGTGGTGATCGAGCGATATTCGCCGCTGCCGCGCCGGACAAGCCTGACCTCGCCTTTGTAGAGATCGGCCGCGATGAGGCTCGCATCGGCCGAGGGACCGGCGTGCCAATAGCAGCCGGCCGCCACGCGTTCGGCCTCGCTGCCGTCGGATCGGATGATGTGAAGCCTCTTGTCGGGTTGAGCGTGAAGGCATCCGCCATTCGCATGCCCTCTCGGTCTACGGTCCCATGGGGATCTGCATTGCACTTTTCACGCTATCCTATCGAGGTATATCATGTCCATCAGGGATGAGAGGACGAGCGCGTCCGGGTTCGCGCCGATCGCACGGGATGGATGAAGCGCCGTATTCCAGGGGCAGACATGACGGCTCGAATTGAGCGTTCTCCGAGTTCGAGCGTGCGTGGGCTTGCGGGGCCGCCCCGAGGGGTTCCCCTGAGGACTTCGGCATTGAGACGGTGGGTTGTCCGCGGTCGCTGCGCTGCGAATCCGGAGCCTGCCCGATCTCCAACGATGGCGGCTCTGATATGCGGTGCAACAGGTCTGCCAATCTCGTTGGGATGCATGTTGGTGTTCGTCCTGTGGACTGCCGGCGCCTGGGCTGAAGAGAAGGCGCCTTCCGCCGAGCTGACCAACGCCATCGGGATGCAGTTTGCCCTCGTACCGATACCGAACGGGGCGCGACCGCTGTACATCTCAAAAACAGAGGTGACGTTGGCCCAGTTCAGACATTTCAAGCCGAATCACGACAACGGCAAGACACCGTGGGGCCGGTCGCTGGACGAACCGGATCTTCCGGTGGTGGCTGTCTCGGCGGCCGAGGCGAAGGCGTTTTGCGAATGGCTGGGTCGTCGGGACGGAGGGGTCTATCGCCTGCCGACGGGAATGGAGTGGGGGATTGCGTGTCTGGCCGGCGGCAAGGGTAAGTACGGCCACGGCAACGACGCGCTTCATCTGACGTATCATGCCTGGTTCAACGACAACGCCGGAGGTTTGCTCGTTGCGAAACAGGATAGAGGACCTCATTGGGTGGCACGGAAGCTGCCGAATGCGTGGGGGCTGTTCGATACGCATGGGAATGTTTGGGAGTGGTGTGTCGAGGCGAACGGTCACATCAGTGCGCGAGGCGGCGGCTGGAACTCGCCGGCCGATCAATGCACCGCGATGTCGATACTGAAGTCGCCGCCCGCGTCGGAACTGACGATCGGCTTCCGCGTCGTGATGACACGGCCCCCGACGGACGACAACTACGGTGAGGTGTATTGGCGGCGTGTCGGCCAGAGTGCGATCAAGTCCCTTCTCGCGCCGATGGCGGACAAGGCGGTGATTTCGGAGAAGGCCCGTGTAGCCGTTGTTCCATTGACCCTCGAAGGACGTGGGACGACGCAGATCGGCGTGGTGCTCGCGAGCGGTATTGAGTCGGCCTTGATCGAGACCGGCATGTATCGGATCGTGGACCGCCAGACCTTCGACCAGGTGTTGGCCGAGAAGGATCTGGCGTTCGCCGACCTGAGCGACATGTCGAAAGTGGCTCAGGCGACCCGCGTCTTGGCAGCCGATCTCCTGGTCAACGGTACGCTGGTTGATTTGGGGGCTGAGCTGCGGGGAATGCTTCGGCTGGTCGACGTGGCCAAAGGCGAGGTGCTTGCGAACGCCAACTTTTCGTTGCCGAAGGATGCGAATGTTCAATCACTGATGTCGGTCGTTGTTCAGCGGCCGCGAGCCCGTCCGACGGACGGCGGGGAACTGCCGCCGTTGGCGCTCAACTACGACGTTCTGGCGCAGCGGGAGCTGTCGGGGGGTCGGTTCGAGGAGGTCATCGTTCGGGACGGTTCGACGCTTCGCAGCGGCGATCAGTATCGAATTCGGGTGCGGGCCAACAGCGACTGTCATTTCTATGTGATCACGTACGATTCACGGGGAGACGTCTACGTGCTGTTTCCGAGGCCGGAGATCCAACTGAGCAGCGCCATTCGCGGGGGCGTGACATACATGATTCCGGGGGAGCACGATCCCTGGTTCACCTTGGACGACAAGACCGGAACCGAGACCCTGATCTTCATTGCAGGCTATGAGCCGCTGAAGGATCTTGATGCGATGGTCAAACAGATGCAGGCGGCCGGCGGATCCGCGGCGTCAACGGCGAGCGCGGCCATCCAGGAGGAAGTTCGGCGGCTTTCCGAATCGCGCGATGCGGAGAACACCGTTGATGGGTATTCAATAAGCCGTACGCGCGGCACGGTGCTGAACCGTCCCAAGGCGGCGTACACACTCGGCAACGGGCGTGCGGTTCAGAATGTCATGGCGCTGGCGGAGGGGCGGTCGCGTGTCGTACAGACCATCCGTTTCAATCATGTGAAGTGAGCCTCCCATGAAAACTCAGAGTCGACGGTCGGGGACAGTCACCCTTGGGTGGGTGATTTTTGCGTGGCTTATCGCGCCGTCGGCGTCATGGGCCGGGGCACGGGCGGAGCCATCGCCGCCACCCGGCCAATTGAGCGTCCAGCTGGACGTGCTGACGGCGGACGATGTTGAAGGAAGGATGCTCGAGCAAGGTCAACTCGACCAGGCCATCAAGCATCGCCTGGAGGCCGTTCAGAAAGCCAGGTCCAGGAAAGACCACCTGGCCGTATCCCAGCATCTTCGGTTTTTGTTGCAGCTTCAGGCCGCCGCCGGGGACTGGGAGGCGGTGATCGAATCGGGACAAGCGTTCGAGCCGGCGGCCGCACGAACTCGGGGCGCGGCGGTGTCGGACGGCGTGGATGCGCTCTTCATGGCCGAGGCGTGTCGTCGGCTCGGTCGCTATGAGGACGCCCTGAAACAGGCCGCTCAAGCCGAACGCAAACGGCACGAATTCCTCAAGACGCTCACCCAGGCAACGCCCTCGATTGCGTCGGAACAGCGACTAGTCCTTGAACTGGGAGCGCTGAAGGCTTACTGCCATTGCATGCTGGGACAGAAGGAGCAAGCGACTCAGATCTACCAGGAACACAAGCAAGCCGTGTTCAAGGTTCCGAAGAACAGCGATCCCATCCTCTATCTGGCGAACTTTGAGCCGGCGGACCTGATGTTCATGGACGCGGACATGCTGGAGCACAAGGCCTCGCTCGCGGCGGACTTCACGTTCACGCTGGGTCGGCAGGCATTGCACGGTTTGCGGCAGGCGAAAGCCCTGAGTGCCCAGGGTCCGATGACCAAGGAATTGAAGGACAACCTTGATCGCATGGAGATGAACTTTGCCAGTCTAGTCCCGCGATGGGAGAAGGCCGTTCGGGCGATGGCGCCCTGGTATCTTGGCCACGCGAAGTACATTCGCAACGACTTTTCCGCCGCCAAGCAGGCGTTCGAGCAGTGGCTGGCTGATCCCGGTTCTCGATCGGATTGGAACAAGCTTTGGCTGACCTGCGATCGCCTCGGGGCGTGTTGCGAGAGCGCGAATGACCCGGGCAGCAGCCTCAAGCAGTATCAAGAGGCCGTCGCGGTGCTGGAGAAGCAGCGGTCGTTTCTCAGTCGCGATGAGTACAAGCTGCGGTTCATGCTCGGTCGCGACCGGCCGTACGATCGGCTGGTCATGCTGTTGGTGAAGGGTCAGGAGGCGCCGCGAGCGTTTGAAGTGGCGGAACGAGCAAAAGCGAGGGCGCTGCTCGACCTTCTGGAATCGCGGAGTGCGGGTCGTACGCCGGACTCCAGAGGCCTTTTTGTCGAGTTGGCTCGGCTGGGACGATCGATCCAAGCCGGGCAAAACAGAGTCATCATGGACACGACCGGTCAGCCTCGACGCATCGACTTCGATACCATCCGAACGAACAACGAAGCGCGATTGTCCAAGACGATGGTTCAATTCGAGCAGACGGACCCTGAGCTGTCGTCGATGATCAGTTCGCGAGTTCTGACCTCCTCCGCCGTCGCCGGCCTGCTGCCACGGGATGCGATCTTGTTGGAGTACTACTTGACGAAGGAAGGCGGATGCGTGTTTCGACTGGAGGGCGAGTCCTGCGTCGCCAGGGCCCTTCCACATGCCGAAGCCGCCATCCTCGACCTGGTCGTGAAGCTAAGAACACGAATCCTGGGGCTCGAGGGCGATGTTGAATCGGTCGCTCGGCAACTGCATGACGCACTATTCCGAGATGTGGTGGGGGATTCACGAGGCAAGAAGCTTTACGTCGTTCCACACGGGCCTCTGCACTACGTTCCGTTCGCGGCACTTCATGACGGCAAGGAGTACCTGGTTCAAAGGCATGCCACAACCGTCCTACCGAGCGCCTCGGTGCTCAAATACTGCGTGGGGAAACGACGACCGTCGTGGGACCCCATGCTGGCATTGGGCAATCCCAAACTGCCTCAGAAGGGATTTGATTTGCCCGCCGCCGAGCAGGAAATCAAGGCGATCGCGCCGTTGTTCAGGAAGCCTACCGTACTTGTCGGTGCCCAAGCGACCGAGAGCGCGTTTCTTCAGCAGGCCGGAAAACACACGGTACTGCACCTTGCTTGTCACGGCCGATACGATCCGGACCGGCCCAACCAGTCGGGCCTGTTTCTGGCCCCCGACGGACATAATGACGGCTATCTGCGAACCGCTGAGTTCTTCAGCATGTCGCTCAACGCGTCGCTCGTGACGTTGAGCGCGTGCGAGACGGCCATGGGGCAGGTGTCGGCCGGCGATGACCTGGTCGGTCTTTCGCGGGCGATCATCTATGCGGGATCGCCGACGGTACTGTCCACCCTGTGGGCCGTGGATGATGTGGCCACGTCCGATTTCATGAAGCAATTCTACAAGGAGCTGAAGGGGGGCCGGGGTAAGGCCGAATCGCTCCGGGCCGCACAATTGGTTCTGATGAATCGCAAAGGGCAAGCAACGGTTCGCCGTGGGACCATCCTGGCAAAACCCGGCGATCGAGGCCGAAGTGTGAACTACTCGCACCCGTTTTTCTGGGCGCCATTTGTTCTGATCGGTGACGGTGAGTAGGTGGCCCACGGTGCGTTGGGCGGACCCACTCCGGCGCAACGAAAAGGGCCCGGAGGGACGGGCCCTTAGAGGGAGTAGGAGGTTTTTGGTTTTGGGAGCTATGTGCTTTCTTTCTCTACGAAGTGATAGGCCTGGTTGTTCGCGCGAGTCCAGTGGTTTGTTGGAAGTTTTTCAGATCGTCCCGAAATCGGGCCCATATCTTCGTTCCGTTCGGGTATCCCTTCGGCGTGTGGGCTGGCGCACGATCGGGAACAGAGGTTCATGGATATGTGCGAAAGCTTTCGGAATCGTGAATGGCGCAACGAAAAGGGCCCGGAGGGACGGGCCCTTAGAGGGAGTAGGAGGTTTTTGGTTTGGGAAAGGGTCTTGTTTTCCTTACTCACTACTTGATAGTCCCGGCATTCGCGCAGAGTCCAGGACTTGTTTCAAAGAATTCGGTGCCTCTTGACATTTCTCTCATGGCCCAGTTGTCTCTCCGAGCCTTGAGGTTAGTCTGGTGGTGGCAAACCGGCATAGGCTAAGAATCACAAACCCTTTGATTCCATGTGTTTATACTTGCTTGCCTATGTTTGGCCGTGTCGAGTCGCCCACCGGTCGGCACGGGCCCAACCATCTCAAAGACCTTCTTGACAGATCTTTTTGCGAACACCGTCTCGATACGAATACTGAAAAAGGAGGCGTCTATCGGATATTGTGAATTAGCGACATTCGGAAGCTGTATATGCGGACTGTTAATGGCGATGGAATGACTTCGCACGGGTCCACCAACACAAGGATCTGGCCTCATTGAGTACCCGCCCCATGCTGGATCGCGGTAAAGTCCTTGCCCCTTTGCGACCGATAACTCGATATGCGGTCTGTACCTATGCGCGTCCATTCGCCTGAGTGAGGGACCTACCCCATGAAATGGGTCCGACTGGCCCTGACGGTCGTTGTCGTTCTCCCGCTGTTGGGCATTGCCGCCTGCTGCTGTTCAAAGAAGCCGAAGAAGGCGGCGTTCGATCCGGCCGAGCAATACCCTGAGTGGGCCTATGATGCCCCGTTTTACTACCGTCCGGCCACCGAGTATGGGGACATCGGAGAGCGGGTCCCGCCGGCCGGTCCAGGCTGCCCGGTTCACTTCTACACGCGCGATCGGTATATCTATCTGCCGCGACCGAAGGACATACCGGTGGTGAGCGCCGCCGGCCGGACACCGGAGGCGCGATTCACGTCGGCCGATCTGGCACCGCGGATCGCGGTGTACTGGACCACGTCCAATGGACTGGATTGGAGGCGTGCCGGCTATTTCGGTGTCAGTCAAACACACTACGTGTTTGAGCCGGAGAACGACGGTACCTATGGGTTCCGTTTTGTCGGGCCGGGATTGCCCGCGGCCCAGAGTTCCCCACCGAGGCCGATGGTCGTCTACCATGTGGATACCACGCCGCCGGAAGCTGTCGTGTATATCGAGCCTGTCAAGGAGCAGTACCGTCCGAACGATCGGGTGGCGGTGCATTGGTCTGTGACCGATGTGAACCTTTCGGACAAGCCGGTGGTTGTGTGGGTCTGCTGGGGCGCCGACTCGGAGTGTGAAGCCCAGTGGTCCGCGGTGGGCAAGGACTTACCTGCCGAAGGGTCGCTGGCGCTGGTGGTGCCCGCGGGCGGGGGCGGCAAAGCGTTCAAGGTGCGTGTGAATGCTCGGGATCGGGCGGGCAACGTCGGCGTCGGCGCGTCGGACACATTCCTGATTGCCGAGGAGAAGCCATCCCCGCCACAGACGCTTCCGGTGACTCAGCCGACGGAACGGTCCTCAGCATTGGAACTCGAGACAGAGACACAAGCCGGCTTCGTTGAACCGGCGGTGATCGAATCGGAGCCGCTGCCGGACGTTGGGCCGATGCTGGGAGAAGACATGCAGCGGCTGCAATGGAGACTGCCGCCGCTGCCACCGCTGCCGTCGCTGACGGCGGCTCCCACGTTGACGGGGCAGCATTGGTCCGCACGGTCGTGGCAGACACTGCGGCCCGAAGACCCTCTAGACTGTCCATCCGTGTGGCTGCTTCCCATGCGCCGTGGTTCGACGGCCGAGCATTCCGTGGCGGACGGTACGCAGTAACCGGCTCGGCTCAAGCGAATCGCTCGCAATCGATCCGCGGGGCAGATTTGTCATGAAGGCGGCCTGCAAGTTAAGATACTTGCGGGTGATGCTTCCATGACTGACCTGTACGACAAGCGGCGTTATATCAGCACTTTCACGGCGAATCGCGTCCCACACATTTTCACCGACGTGTTGGTTATCGGCAGCGGTGTGGCCGGTCTTCGTGCGGCGATCGAGGCGGCGGCCTACGGCGATGTTTTGGTCGTTACCAAGGCGGCTCCGTACCAATCGAACACGTCGCACGCCCAGGGCGGCATCGCCGTGGTCTTGGCGGATGGCGACACGTTCGAGCAGCATATTGCCGACACGCTTCAGGTGGCTTGTGGGCTTGGGGATTATCCGACGATTGAGACGGTGGTTCGGCGGGGCCCGGACGAAATCCGTTTGCTGCGCGAGTGGGGAGCGGTCTTCGATCTCGATGCCGACGGACGACTGAGCTTGGGTCGCGAGGGCGGGCACGGTGTCCATCGGATCGTGCATGCTGCGGGCGATGCCACCGGTCGAGAGCTTTCCGACGTCTTGCTGCAGCGAACGCTTCAGACGCCCAATGTGAGGATCTTTGGCAATTGTTTCACCATCGATCTGCTCACTCTGGATGGAACGTGCACGGGCGCGATCACATTTCACCCCAAGTATGGCCACCAGGTGGTTTGGGCCAAGCAGACGATTCTGGCGAGCGGTGGCGCGGGGCGGCTTTACCGCGAGACGACCAACCCCGATGTGGCGACAGCGGACGGGCTGGCGATGGCCTATCGTGCGGGGGCGATGCTTCGCGATGCCGAGATGATGCAGTTTCATCCGACGACGCTCTATGTTGCCGGTGCGACACGGGCGCTGATTTCCGAGGCCGTCCGTGGCGAGGGCGCGTACCTGGTCGACCGGAAAGGGCGTCGGTTCATGTCGGATTATCATCCCGACGGCGAATTGGCCCCGCGCGATGTGGTCAGTCGAGCCATTGCCCAGGAGATGGCTCGGACGAAGGCCCCGACCATGTTTCTGGACGTTCGGCACATGGGGGCGGAGCGGTTTGCGAGGCGGTTTCCCTGGATCAGCGAATTGTGTCGGCAGTTTGACATCGATCCCGGTAGCGAGCTGATTCCGGTTCGGCCCAGCGCTCACTACATGGTGGGCGGCGTGTCGACCGACATCGAGGCCCGAACAACCGTACCCGGATTGCTGGCCTGCGGCGAGGTCGCATGCAGCGGGCTGCATGGGGCGAATCGGCTGGCGAGCAATTCGTTGCTGGAAGGTCTTGTGTTCGGCGCGATCGCGGGTCGAACGGCCGGGGCATCGCTGGCACAGTGGTCGGCCAACGGGCATCCGAGCCGCGTGAGCAACGTATCGACGCCGGCCAAGCGGGCCGAACTGGATCTGGAGGATATCCGCAACAGCTTGAGGGCGTTGATGACGCGCACAGTGGGCATTGAGCGGAGCGACATTTCCATCGGCGAGGCCATCGAAAGCATCGACTTCTGGGGTCGCTACGTCATGGACAAGGTCTTCGACGATCGATACGGCTGGGAAAGTCAGAACATGTTGACGGCCGCCCGTCTGATCGCCTGGTCCGCCCGGCACCGTACCGAGTCTCGAGGCGTTCACTTCCGCAGCGATCATCCCCAGAGCGACGACGTTCACTGGAGGGTTCACACCACCATTCGCCGCGGGGCGAACGGTCCGGAAGCAGGCACGCAGCCGGTAGTTGAGCGGTGAGATCGCTCGTAAGGATTCCGGCATACTGTGAGGAGAAGCGAAGGTTCCCCCTCCGGCCTGAGCTTGGCACGAGAGGGGGTTCGGATGGACACGGTTCCGTTCGGGATCGTTCCAGGCGCCGGCGGGTTGTGTGTTGTCTACCGCCCTAG
>CAZQTW010000034.1:0-67233 GCA_964596165.1 uncultured Planctomycetales bacterium
CCGACGCTGCCCAGGCCGGAGTACAATCCCACCCCAGAAGTGCCAAACTCCAGCGGCGGGTAAAACCCGCCCTACAACTCTTTCGACCTCAGACCCCAGGCCTCAGTCCTCAGGCACCAGACGCCAGACATCAGACGCTAGGCCGTAGCCCCCGTCTTCACACCGGTTGATCGTACGTCGGTCGGTGGACGTATCGTTTCATCCCGAGCCGCAGCTCCATCGACCATCCCGGCGGCAGAATAATCATCAGGAACTTGTCGTCAACCTTGACGGGTGACGGTGTCTCAACCGCCAGATCCGTCAGCGTGGTGAACATATGCTCGCCGAAGGCGCCGGCCTGGATGGTCACCCGCCGTTCGCGCAACGGGCTGGTGTTGGTCAGCGTCAGTGTGACTGAGTCCGGATCGATTGCCCTCACCAGGGCGGCGACATCCGGCGGCAGGCCCGGCCTGCGTGCGTCGGCGTCGAAGTACCGCAGTCGCGTGTGGAGCAGTCCGCCATGATAGATGATCTGCGGGCCACCGCAGGTCAGTTGAATCAGCCCCTCGGTATGGACCGGATTGATGTCCTGCCAGTGATGGATGTCCCATTGTTCGGGGTCGCCGTCGTCGTGGGCCATCCTGTCCATTCGCCGGGCGATCTCCATCCACTGGGCGTCGAGGATCTGCCCCGGGTAATCCGCGTTCTCGCCCTGCAGATAACAGTAATACGGGGCGATGTGAATGTCGTCGCCCTTGCCGCGCCCCGGGAGCACCTGCTTCCAGGCCGTCTTGCGCTCGGGGAATCGCTCCAGCCTCGACCCGTCGCGCGGGTCCTGCGACATGAACCAGATCTGGAGCGGAAACTCAGGCGTGATCGGGCGATAGGCCGTCCAGCCGGCATCGGTGTGGCGGCAGGGGATCAGCAGCTTGCCGTCCTCGACGCGTCCCAACTCGATCATTCGGTCGAGTTGGCCGCGCGGAATATCCAGATATCGCATGTCGCCGGTGAGCAGCACGGCGTTCATCGCCGCGATCGTCAGCGGCTGAATAATACTCATGAACCCGTGTGGCCACCGCCAGCCGTAATAGCCGCCCCACCACTTGCCGCCCATGAGTTCACCGATGACGTCGTTGGGGCCGACATTGTCCGGGCAGAGCCCGCCGTTCCTCGCAATCCGGTCGGCCCACGCCTCGATGTAGTCGAGGACCCAGCGGCGGTACCGATCGTCGCCGGTGTAAATGTAAGCGTGCGCGATCAAGCTGGTCGACGTGAGATTCAGCGGGACGTCGCCGCGCATCTGCCGCGCGTTGAGTAGGCGGAGGATCTCGGCGTACACCTTGTCGTCGTTCCAGTCGGCGATCGGACCCGTCACGCCGGGAATGTCTTCGAACGGTGCCGGATACTCGGCCAGGATAGCCCGGTGCGTCGCCCAGTCATCCCATGAGTTCTCCAGGCGCGGGCCTTTGCTGCCCGTGATGGGCGAACGCATCATCCGCCGCTGCGCATCCCAGTTGGGCGCTTCGGGGTCCTGACCCATGTACATCCGCGCAAAGCGGAGCGCGCGGGCGCGATCGATCGCGACGGTCGGATCGGCTAAACCAAAGTAGTAGAAGTAAATCGAGCTTTCGCCGTGGTGCATCCAGTCGTAGTAGGCGTCGAATTCGCGCCACACCTGGCCATACTCGGTGAACTGGCGTGTGACGGCCTCCCAGAGGAACCGGCTTCGTCGGTAGAGGTCTTCGCTGCCGCCCAGGGCGTAGAAGAGTGGCCAGTTGTGGTAGCTTTCGTAGCCGTCGTCGGAGCCGTCCATGCCGGGCCACGTCTGCCGCCAGATGAACGTGCCGTCGGCCCGGGTATAGCGCTCCTGGAAGATGGGGGCGGCCTCGTTGATCTTGTCGATCAGCGATCGCTGGGCCAGCGCCCAGGACGGGGGAGGGGTCATGCGGTTCGCCCGGAGCGTGGGTATCGTCTGAGTCATGCCGTCCTCCCCAACCGCCGCAATCGGGGCGGTGTCAAAGAAGCAGTGTAGTACGCCATGCGGACAAGTCCATATAGTAACACGTGCATTATGCAGGACCTATTGTTGGCGACATATGACACCCCTCAATCTCCCCTTGCCAAGGGGGGAAGATCGCTTCGCATGACCCAGAGGAGCTTACCGCTCTGATTCCACGACCAGTCGTGCCGTCGATTGTGGACGTGGTACCCGTTGCGTTACGCTGTGGCGACTTCTGGAGTGTTTCACGATGGTAGAGTCGCGGTCCGGCCAACTTGTCAGCTACATTGCCCCGGCCGCCCCGGCCACTCGGCGACCCGCCACGGGCCATGAACCCTTCCTGAGGCCCGAATTCGGCTTCACGCCGAAGTGGTATCGCCAGACGTTGGACTACGAATTCGGCGAGCATTGGCACACCGATCCGTGGTACAGGCTGTACGCCGCAGTGGCAATGCGACGCGAGCTGGACCGCCGATTTCCGGGGTTGGACATCGGGTGCGGGGCAGGACAAAGCGGACCACCGGACCTCTTGACCGGCGTCTTCGGCGGCTGCCTGGTCGCCGGCATCTACGGAATTCCGATTCGATACTCACCGGACAACTGGCCGGCCTGCGAGGCGAGGTACCTCTCGGCCGATCAGGTGGACCGACTGACGCCTCCCGACTTGGACTCGAATGCCTTCTTCTGCGGTCTGATCGCGCAACTGGAGCGGATCGGGCGGGAGTTCGGGCGGATCGAGGGCTATCTCAACTGGCAGGGCGTGCTCAACAATGCCTATCGCCTTCGCGGCGAGGAGCTGTTCGCGGATATGCTGCTGGAGCCCGAGCGAGCGAAGCATCTCTTCGAGTGTGTGGCCACCACGATGATGGAAGGGGCTTGGCGGGTGTATGGACGTCAGCGACAGTACGGCCTGGATGTCCGCCACTTCACGGTCGCCAACTGCCTCGTGAACATGGTGTCGCCGGAGCAATACCGGGAGCTGCTGCTGCCCTATGACCGGAGAATTGCAGAAGCGTTCGGTCTGATCGGGATTCACAACTGTGCGTGGAGCGCCACCCCCTATCTTCAGGACTATGCGAAGGTGCCCGGCGTCGGATACGTCGATATGGGCATCGATTCGGACTTGGCGGCTGCGCGACGGTTGTTTCCCAATGCGCGTCGGGCAATCATGTATACGCCGATGGATCTTTCAAACAAGGCAGTCGGCGATATCGAGGCGGATTTCGAGCGGATCGCCTGCCGATACGGTCCCTGCGACATCGTGCTGGCGGACATCGAGGCCGGTACGCCCGACGAACGGGTCCTCATCGCCGCGGAGTTGTGCGGAAAGATCGGCGATCGGGTGTCGGGCATAGGGCATGGAAACGGTGAGCCTTCCATGGCCCGAACCGGTTGAAGCGCTCGCGAGTCAAAACGGGACGCATGGGGAAGGGCGGGTCCTACCCGCCGCTGGATCGTTTCAGGCGGTACAAGACGCAGCGCAATGCCGGACCCCGGAAACAAGTGACACAATGAGGAATCGAACCATGACCTTGTTGGTGACCTCGACTTGCTTGCAACTCGCGTTTGCCGCCGAGATGCCGCGCGACAAGACGCATACGAACTCGATTGGGATGAAGCTCATTCGTATCGAGCCCGGCTCGTTTGAGATGGGCGTCGGCAAGTCACCGCTGCCGAAGCTGATCGCAGGCATGCCGCATCGTCGCGAGGGCGACGTTGACGAAAAGCCGGTGCATCGGGTCACGATCGGCAAATCCTTCTATATGGGCGCCTGCGAAGTAACCAACGCGCAGTACGAACAGCTCGATCCTGAACACCGACGGCTTCGAGGTAAGCTCGGATACTCCAAGGCCGACGACGAGGCGGTGGTCTTTGTGAGCTGGCACGACGCGGTCCGATTCTGCGAGTGGTTGTCGAAGAAGGAAGGATTGCCCTATCGGCTGCCGACCGAGGCCGAATGGGAATACGCCTGCCGCGCCGGTACGACCACGTGCTTCCACACCGGCGACGACCTCCCCAACGAATACCACAAGAACCAGCGGAGGAGTTGGTTCCCCGATCCGATACGCGGATCGGCCGACCAAACACCCGTGGTCCTGACCGTCGGCAAGACACCGCCGAACGCCTGGGGCCTCCACGACATGCACGGCAATGTCGAGGAGTGGTGCTCCGACTGGTACGGACCGTACGAGGCGGCGGAGCAGACGGATCCGGTCGGCCGCGTCGATGGCGACTTCCGTGTCACACGCGGCGGGAGCCACTCGACGGAGCTGTATTACCTTCGGTCCGCGAACCGAATGGGCATGCTCCCGGACGACAGAAACTGGCTGATCGGATTTCGTGTGGTGCTCGGTGAGATGCCGCGGACACCGGCGCAGCCGATCATGCCGATCTCGCTGTGCCGACGAGACGTGAAACAGACCCTTCCGGCGGATGGGGCCAAAGGTCCGGACCCCGACAAGCCCTATTTCAGGGGACCTCGCAAGTATGTCAAGATCCCGCGAGATTCGATCGGGCCGATGTTCTCGCATCACAATCACGATCCCGCGATCGTCGAGTGCCCGAACGGCGACCTCCTGGCGATCTGGTACACGTGCGTCGAAGAGCAGGGAAGGGAACTGGGGATACTGGCGAGTCGACTCCGTCACGGACAGGAGGAGTGGGACGAGGCCAGTCCGTTCTGGGATACGCCGGATCGAAACGATCACGCCCCGGCGCTGTGGTTCGACGGTAAGGATACGATCTATCACTTCAATGGGCTGTCGGCGGCGGCGACGTGGGGCAATCTGGCCACCGTCCTGCGCACGTCCACGGACAACGGGGCAACGTGGTCGAAGGCACGCCTGATCATGACCGAGCACGGGCTCCGCCACATGCCGGTCGAATCGGTGTTTCGAACGAGCGAGGGTTACATCGTTCTGCCGTGCGATGCGGTATCGGGTGGCCACGGCGGGACGGCCATCCACATCAGCCGCGACGAAGGCCGGACCTGGACCGACGCGGGCGGCAAGATCGCCGGCATTCATGCGGGGGTGGTTCAACTCAAGGACGGCCGATTGCTCGCCTTCGGACGCGGCGACGAGATCGACGGCATGATGGCCAAGAGCCTCTCGACGGACATGGGCAAGACGTGGACCTACGGCAAGAGTACCTTCCCGCCGATCGGCGGTGGCCAGAGGCTGGTGCTCGTCCGATTGAAGGAGGGACCGCTGTTCTTCGCCTCGTTCGCCAAGAGGATGATGATCAAGGACGCCTCAGGACAGGAGCGACCAGTCTCCGGGCTGTTCGGCTCGCTCTCGTTCGACGAGGGCGAGACGTGGCCGGTTCGACGCCTGATCAGCGACGACGGTCCGGGCCGGCCCGTGGAAACCACGGACGACGTTATGTTCACCCTGAGCATCAGTTCGGCCGAACCGCGGGGGTACCTGTCTGTCTGCCAGGCGGCCGACGGCGTGATCCATCTGATCAGCAGCCGTCAACACTATGCGTTCAACCTGACCTGGCTGAAGGCGCCGCCGCCCGCGAGATGACGGTTGGGACGATCGTGCCATCGCCCTCACGATCACCGGCCGATGATCAAGAGCGCTATGGTACGAGCTCAATGTCGGCAACTTGGATCGTACCGCTGCCCGTCGAGTCGGGCGTGCTGCCGTGCATCCCGATGACGATGCTGGTGACTTGATCGAGGTCGAGCGTGTTGTTCGCGTCGCGCGACCAGCCGCCGAGCTTGAACGAATCGAAGGGGATGGTGACCGTCTTCCACTCCGAACTGGCCTGCGGCGGCGGTTCGGCGTAGTACTGCGCCCCGCCGCTCTCCCACAGGCAGATGAGCAGGCCATTGATACCCTTCGGCAGCATCGCCTTGTATGTGAACCGAAGCGCCTTGTAGCCTTCGGCCCCTATTTCAGGCATCGGTGTGCTTGGCAGGGCGAACATGTGCCGACCGCCGGGGATCGTGAACGCGAACCTCATGCACGGCTTACCGTCAGGACCTTCGTTGAGTGTGGCCAGCTTTGATTGGACGGCCGGGTCTTGCGCCACGCTCCATGTCCCAGGCCCGAGCCCGGTGATGAGCAGTGGGCGAGTGGGGCGGAACGGCTCGTTGGTGAACGTGACCTCGTCGATTCTGATCGCCCCCTTGGTTGGACCGTCGACGATCACTCCCAGCCAGATCTTGCTGACCTGGTCAAGTCGAAGCTCGCCGTCCGCTCCCTCGCTAAATGCCGCTCGACTGAACGACGTCAATGGGAAACGCACCTCCCGCGTCTGGCTGTCCAACAGACCCGATTGGAGCGCGAGTACCAGCAGAATTTCCTCGGGTATGCCGATCGGTTGAGACGTTGCAGCTGGCTGGCTGGCGGTGAAATAGGCATGACTTTTGTTCCAGCCTGGGATGAAAGGTCGCCTGGCGGTATTGAACCAGAGACAGCCCTGGCGATCCGCAACGACGACCGTCAGATACGGTGATCGCGGCTCGGTTACAAGGCAGTTGCATCTGAGTGCCAGCGACTTGGCGTCGGGCATTTCTTCTACGTCCATTATCTGGAGCTGTAGCAGCCGTCGCTCCGGAGACTGTTTGGAGAAACATACATAGAGGGGGCGGGCTTTCTCCTTCTCATCCTGGTCAAATGCGAAACCCGCATCCATGGAACTCTGTGCTGCAATTCGCCACCGATGACCGGCGCCCCACGTCGTCGTTTGGGGTTCGGCGCATCCGGCCACGACGATGATTCCAGTGGCGGTCAACCAAGCCACACAGCAGCGAGTGTGTTTCTGAGACAACATGTGAAACCCTCGATGTGATCGCGGGACGTTGAGGCAACAAGACAAGGTTGTTACTTTGTGAGGCGTTTGGGTGATCGGCGCCTGGTGGCGAGAGACATGGTCTTTCGCCCACTTCGCTTCGTCCGTCGGACCGCGTCTTTCACGATGGATTTGATGTTGTAGTTGAACCGGGCGGCGTGCTCACCTCGGTACTTTCGGACTTCCTCGACAATCGGATCGCCGGTCATGATCACTCTCCTGTAAGCTCTTCCGGCGTGCAGATCACCGGAGGGCTGTATCCTTCTGACCAAATCAGGCGGGCGACGTCGCCCAACGTCTCCGCATTCGCCAAGTGCTTGCAGTTCCACGTCAAGAGGATGTCCATTCTGTGCACTGTAGCGAGGGCAATGTGAACTGCGTCTATGGCCGCCTTGCGCGGCAGGATGCGTTGCCGAATCAGGTTGTCGGCTAGTTGGATCACGTTGTCATCCGGTTCAAGCAGGGGCAGTCCCTCCAAGGCCTGCAGGCGAAGCCGCGCCGCGTCCTTGTCTCCCCTTGTGGCCTCGTCGATCACGAACTGCGAGATGTATAGGTCAAATCGTCGCCTTGGTCCGGTCCACCATTGCCGGGTAATCTCACTCCGCGCTGCGCCAATGAGATCACGCCCGGATCGTGCCGTAAGGTAGCTGACCACCGTGGTCTCAATGTAGATTCGTTTCTTCATGTCCTCGCCATCACGGTCAATGCCGTGACATGACTTCCGAAACCGCAGCTTCCACCGAGTCTACATTTCCATCGGGCCAACGGCAATGTGGGTCGCGTTTTCATGGTGTAAAGGAACTCCGCAACTCCAGGTTGTCCACGTAGTACACCGTCTTGGCATTCGCGGTGCTGCTGAAGCCGAGCCACGTGAGCGTCTTCCACTCCGGGTGACCGGTCTTGAGCTTCTCGAACCGCTTCACTGGCTGGCCGGGGAGCGTTACGGCGAGATCCCACGTCCCGCTCGCCTTGCTGCCCAGGCCGGCGGTCACCTCATAGTGCACCCATTGGCCGGCCGGGATGTCCATCACCGGTTTACCACCCAGGTGGAGCTTGCCGTCCTGGACCCAAACGCTCGGGCCCACCTTGTAGGGCGACGAACTGTCGCGCCACTCGTGGTACATCACGACGCCCGGCTCGACCCGCATATCGAAGCTGAACGTGGTGACGCCGTCCGCGTGATTTGCGCTGTAGAAGAAGTGCGGATTGAACGCATGCTGCAATCCGGGCGCGTCGACGATCTTCAGGCTTCGCTTGCCGCTGGCCGCCGCTTCCTCGGTTACGGTCACCGAGTCGCCCTTGTTCTCGACGAAGACATGGGCGCCCTCAAGACCGGAACCGACTGGGGCAAGCTCGAACTCGTTCTTGAACGCCAGCGGCGGCGGAGGCGGCGGCTCGGGCGCGAACTCGACCGGAGGGTACTTCGGCGCCTTGGCCAACTCGACCCATTTCGCGTCGCCGTAGACGCCGGCCTTGCTGTAGTCGAACGGCTTGAAGCCGATCTTCAACGCCGGTGAGGC
Organism: uncultured Planctomycetales bacterium; assembly: GCA_964596165.1. Taxonomy (GTDB): domain Bacteria; phylum Planctomycetota; class Phycisphaerae; order UBA1845; family JAFGLZ01; genus CAYUQT01. Next base: position 8,302 of record CAZQTW010000034.1, read on the forward strand.
CGGCTTCAGACGAAAGTCGTGGTGGTCCGGATCGACAAACATCGGATCGGCGACGATCGACCCGCTGTCCTTTCCCGACCTCTGCCACGCCTCGAACGTCATGTCGTGAAACATGACCGGCCGGCCAGCCGCGTTCCAGTAGAGATTGTGATCGAGCGCGACGTTCTTGTCGCGCCAATTGCCGGAAAACAGCGGGCCTTCTTTCCAGTATACGATGTTGTTCTGAAACGTGAACGACAGGTGATCTTCGACGCGCGACCGCTGGAGCTGGCCGTCCATGCTGAAGGCGAGGATGTTGTTCCGGATGACATTGTCCTTGCCGTAGTGCTGATGGTACGTGCCGGTCTTCACGTTGTATACCAGGTTGTTTTCCATCACGATGCCGGTGCTGCCCTCGTCGTTGTACAGCCCCCAGCCGCCGCGGCCGTAACGATCGTAAGAATAGACATCGTGGATGACGTTGTTGCTGACGGTCGTGCCCTCCGACGGACCCAGCGTGTACACGCCGCCCATGTCGCTCAGAACGCCCCAGCCGAGGTGGTGAATGTGGTTGAACTCGATGCAATTTCGTTTGGCCACGCTCTCGGCATAGCCCCAGCGCCAACCGACGGAGATGCCGGTATACCGAAAGTCGGCGATGTCGTTGTGCGTGACCTTGTTGTCCGGGCTGTGCCCGATCCAAACGGCCACGCAACCGCGGTCGATGTGCCCGCCGCTGCGGATAATGTTGTTGTCGATGGTAATATGACTGGTCAGATCGTGCGGCCTGGCGTGCTCGGCATCCGACCCAACGCCGATTCGCACGCCCCCGCACCCCATGTCGTGCATGTAGGTCTTGACCACGCGGCAGTCCTGGCAGCCGCGCCGGAACCAGAAGGCGTACGTCCCGATATGGCCGACCTCGCAGTCTTCGACGCTGATGTTGCGTGCCCCGTCGGCCATGATGACCGCCGCGATGGAGTAGGCGGCCTGACCGTCGCTGTGCCCGGTGGGCGGCAGGAGGTACTGCCCATGTCGGAACGCCAATCCCTTGAGTGTGATGTACTCGGCATAGAGTCCGACCTCCGGCTCGCCGGCAAAGCGGACGAACTGATCGATCACGGGAGCCCAGACATCCGCCTGGGTCATGTCCTCACCGGGTAGCGGTTTGTAGTAGAGCGTGCCGTCGCGGTCGAGGAACCACTCGCCGGGCTCATCCAAGGCCGACTTGAAGTTCTCGATGTGGTACCGCTGGCTCGGTCCCCACTCGCAGAACGCCCAGGCAGCCGGCCCGGTGTGAATTACGGTGTTCGTCTTGGAATCAATCGACGCGATGCGGTGTTCGGAGGTCTCCCAGGAGTGATAAGCGATCACCGTGACATCCCTCAGTCGCTCCTTCGGAATGCTCAACAGGGGCTTGATGTCCTCAGCCCTCGCCTGAAACGCGCGATTGGCCAGATTCGCCGGTTGACTGGTCGCGGGGTCGATACCCTGGGCCACGCGCCCGAGCATGTAGTAGTAGAACGTGTTCGGGGAGCGCGCACGAATGGCCCTCCGGCCGTTCACGAACAACTGTTCGAACCACCACCTGCCGGCTTGGACATCAGGTATCTGTGTGACCCAGACACCGTCCGCGCCGGGCTTAAAGCCGCTGATGGTACGTCCGCCGGTGAACACCGGCGCGGCGTTCGCCGCGGCCTCATACGTGATCGAACAGGTCGGCGTCCCGCTGTCGAGCGGCGAAAAGAGCACCGGCTCCGTCAGCGTGTAGGTACCGTTCGCGATGATGACCCGGACCGGCTGCCGGAGCGGGCCGGCCGATTTCAGGCGACGGATGGCATCCCTCGCGCCTGTCAGTGAGGCAAGCGGACCGTCGGTCTTGCCGGAGGTCGGTCGCCTCAAGTGGCCGGACCACCGGTCATTGCCGTCCGGCGCCACGTAGAACGTGGTGACTCGTTCCGGGTTGCAGCAGGGCAGGGCCAACCACAACATGGTCACGCCGACCAGGGAATGCATTCTGAGCCTGCGCATGTCCGCTTTCCTCCGGGTGTTCTCGGGACTCGGGTTCCGGGTGTCGGCGTTCGGGCAATCGGGTGATCCAGCCGGGCCCCGATGCCCAAGCCCCGACGACCGTCTTGTGGCATGGGCATGGATTGTGCGCCGTCAGTTGCCGCATGTCCATAGGCATAGGCAACCTCAAGGCAGTCGGCATCTAACACCCCAGCGCAAAGTCGCCCATTTCGGGCATCCGCCCCGCGTTTTCGGCAGCGCCGGAGGGAGTGCCGGTGGCTCAAACCAATTACTTGGCGCTGCACTGCTAGTCTCCGGCGCAAACCGGCAACATGCCACAGGACCGGTGGGAGACCGAGCGCACCCGTGCGACCCACTGGACCCTATGCCCCAGACCCTATACCCTGAGCCTTCGGCCTCGGCTGGAGGCCACATCGGGAGGCATCGCATGATCAGACGCTTGCTGAGGTTTCTCGTTTTCGGAGTATGCGTTCTGATAAACGGGCAGTCGCTGTTCGCCGCCGAGGCGTCTCAGGCCGCCGGCGCCCGCCAGACGCTGACGTGGGCCAACGATGCGCTCAAGCTCCAGTGGCGGTTGGGCAGCGATTCCGTACGGTTGACCAATCTGCACGACAACACAGTGGTGTCGATCCCGATCGGCCTCGATTCACTGGGGTTCGGTGACGCCCGGCTCGATCATTTGTGCGTCAAGCCGGTGCGCGTCACCGTGACGGAGACGGACAAGGGCTCCGAATGGCGATTCGTCTTGCCGGAGGTCGCGCCCCCCAACGCTCCCTTGGCCGCCCGACAAACCGTCGGCTTTGAACTCAACCGAGCGTCGCCCTGGGTCCGCAAGCGGGTTACCGTGGAATTGGCCGCCGGCGCCAAGGCGCCTGAGACGAAAACGAGAACCGGGGCGCCCCGTGGGGGCCAAACGTCGTGCTTGCTCACGGACGTCAACGTCGAGCGCCTGCAACTCACCGGCCGGCAACCCCGCCAGCCGTTCGACGGCTGGCAGAGCTACCCCGTCCTGGCCCAGTCCTTCTTCTGCGGCGTCGAGTTTCCCGTCGCCAAGGCCGTCGTCAACGGCGAACAGGCACGCCTCTCCTATCAACCCGGCCGCCGGTTGTCGCCGGGCGACCGCTATGATGTCTGGCCCATCGTCTACGGCGCCTCGGCGCCGGGCAAGAGCCGACAGGCCTTCGAGACGTACATCCGTTCCCTTCGCCCGCCGTCCGGCTTGATCCACATCCAATACAATAGTTGGTGGTCGGCGCCGTATCCGTTCACCGAGAAACACATGCTCGACCTGATCGACGTCTTCTACGAAAAGTTCTACAAGGCCAACGGCGCCCGCCTCGACACGTTCTGCCTCGACATGGGCTGGACGGATCGCCGGACCATCTGGCGAATCGACGAATACAACTTCCCGCTCGGGTTCTCCAATCTGGCCTGGGCGCTCAAACGGATGGAGTCGCGACTGGGCCTCTGGTGTTCGCCGAGCAGTTGTTACCCCGACGCCCAAGACCTCGACTGGGCCGAGAAGAACGGCTACGAGACGTTCGCGTATCCCAAGTCGCAGCGGTTCGGCTGCCTGGGCGGCCCGCGCTACCAGGGCGCGTTTCGGGACTCGCTCGTCGATTTGACGCGTCGGTACGGCATCTCGCACATCAAGTACGACGGCTACCGCCCGGAGTGCCCGGAGAAGGGGCATGGCCACGAACCCGGCGACCTGTCGCGGGAAAAAGTCGCCCTCGGTCTGATCGATATCTTCAAGGCAGTGCATGCGGCCAACCCCGACTCGTGGTTCGAGCCGACGTGTTTCGGCTTCCGGCCCAGTCCGTGGTGGCTGCCCTACGTGAACACGGTGATCGGGACGTTCGGCGACGACGCCCCGCTGGGACGCGTGCCGTGCCCGCTCTACCGCGAGAGCTACACGACGGCCCGCGACTTCTTCAATTTGCAGGGGACCAAGGACATCCTCTTTCCCGTCTGTGCGCAGGAGGTGCTCGGCATCATCCATCAGACCGCCGAGCCGCTTCAAAACGACGCGGTCGTCACCGTCTTGCGCGGACACAGCTTCTTGCCCCTCTACGTCAACCCGAAGTTCATGGACGACCGCCGGTGGCGATTCCTCGCGAGGCTGTGTAACTGGGCGAGATCGAACGCGGAGCTGCTGACCTACACGAACGCCTTGTGCTTCGGCGGCTGGGCCGACGATCAAAAATCACGCTCGTGGGAACGCGAGCTACCGCGAGATCCTTACGGCTACGCGCACTTCATGCCGGACCGGGGGCTCCTGATGCTACGAAATCCGTGGATCAAGCCGACGCAGGTGCAGCTTGCCCTGGACGAGTCCATCGGCTTTCCGAAGACGCTGAAGGACGTCGCGCCGATCTGCATCTATCCCGATTACAACCGGGCCGGCGCTCCGGTGGGTTATGGCTCGAGACTGGACGTCCAGTTAAGGCCCTACGAGACGCGATTGCTCGCATTCGGCGGCTATCCCAATGCCCCGACCGAGGTGAAGCGTCCTTCACCCACGGCGCCGACTACGGTTCAGACGCAGGTCGAGAAGGGGCGGGGGAGCCTGCGACTCGCATTCGAGACGGCGGGCGGAAAGCAAACCCGGCAACTCTGGGTGCTTTACGAGTCGCCGACGCCGCTACTGACGCCGGACTGCCGCGTTCAGATCAACGGAAACGACGTGAAGCCCCGCGTTCATGATTCGCAAACCGGCTGGCGGGCCACGGGCCACAAAGAGCCGGAGTTCTGGAACTGGTTGCTGGCCGACCTGCCGGCGGGCGATTGCACGGTGACGGCCGACCTCGAACTCATGGACGGGGCGAAGGTCTCCGCCTGGCTGGTCACATCCGAGCCGGTCGCCGACGATCCTCGCCCCGCGCGGCCTATCCCGCCGCCTGAGACCCTGCTGACCGATGCCGTCGAGCTGCTGGCGCCGACCTCACCCGAATCGGCGGGCATGCCGAGCCTGGTCAACCTGGCGTTGGCCAAGAAGGGGGCCAAGGCAACGGCCTCGTCCAACTGGGCCGACGAACACAACGCGAGCAAGGCCATCGACGGGGACCTGACCACACGCTGGAACAGCAAGGGCGATGACAGGGTCGGCGCCTGGCTCGAGGTGGAACTGCCCGCGCCCAAGAGAATCAGTCAGGTGCTCGTCCGCGAGGCCTGCGGCGGCCGGATCACCCAATACAAGATCCAGGTCTGGACGGGCTCGGAGTGGCGCGACGTCGCAACGGCGTCAAAGGAGGCCGCCAGGGTAAACATCCGCCATCGGTTCGAGCCCGTCGAAACGGCCAAGGTCAGGTTGGTCACACTGGCCGCCACCGAGGTGCCGTCCGTCTTTGAGTTCGAGGTGCACGGGCAGCCGTAGCGGTCGATGCCCCCTGGGTTGGTTGGGGGGGGGTGAGCCTTCTGGAGTGCCGCTGCGGTCACCGCCGTGGGCGCGTCATGACAGGAATTCGAGAGACTCTGTCTTCTGTCAGCCCTGCCCGACGGATTTGGCTGCGGAGGAGGAAGGGCGCAAGTGATCGGTGACAGGGGATGACCGGGTTCGGAGTGCCCGGTTTCGCCAATATGACGTGACTGCCTTTCTGGCGGATCTCGCGATAACCGACCCTGCAGAACGCGGCAATGGCCCGTCGTCCGGAGATCCCCGCGAGCCTACCCATGCTAGACCTCTACGGTGGTGACCAGTGCTGGCTTCAGGCGGCGGACTCTCTTGCGAGGGGTTGCCTGTAAGTAGAGCGAAATGGCCTCCTTGACATTCTTCAGCGCCGACTCAACGGATTTTCCCTGACTCATGCAGCCGGGCAGTGCGGGCACATCAGCGACATACCCTCTATACTCCGGATCATAGACAAGATTCACCATGACCTGCATGACAAGTTCTCCCGAAGCGATTCCTTCGCGGCAATGGTTGACATGGTCAAGACAGCCGACCGGCGGCCTGTGCTGCTCTGCCTGTGCGCGTCCGTGGTATGACCAATGGGCCATGCCAGCTTCGGCGTATCACTCGAAGTAGACGGGGGTAACGCCGACGCAGGTCCTCATAGATTGCTCTTGGCGCGGAGCACAATGTCCTGGACCGTTGGTGTGGTTGGTCATGGTTGAGGCATCTCCCCGAGACGGCGTTTGGCTGGGCCGCGTGCAGCCTCCTTCCGGTGTCAGGCGGCGGTGCTGAACGACATCCTGGTAGGGCCGGGCGGGGCCCCATTTGTTCCGAGTTGAAACATCGCCGGGTGTCTGTGATACTAATACTATCCACATAATCGTGTTTTCTGATGCCAGGACTGTCAGGCGAGGGCAGTTTGTCCCCACACAAGGCACTGCGTAGCCAGGCGCCATTCCTTTGCATGGACTTAGATGTAAGCTCATTTTTTACAGAGTTTTAGGTGAATATCGGGACCAGGATTCTAGAGGGTTAAACCTCTTTGGATCCTGTGAGTATGCCCCTCTCGTCAGTAGGTTCCACTAAAATCCACCCTGCCGTGGTTTACTTTGTGCACTGGGATGAATATAGTCGATGTAGATGGCGCGAGGTTCTTGAGCGAGGGCCTCGTGCCATAGACTATTCTGTCATGAGAGTTTAGGCCTGCCTGAAGGCCCCTGGGCGAGGGCAGATGCACCCAAGGATGGCGTCAGTCCAGACTGGATAGATTGCGCATGAGCTGCCGGGCGCATCGCGGGGAGGGACGTTTCATGTCCAAGCGGAACGTTGTGGCCAAACGCAAAAACCGCCTTTCCATCGAGCCCCTGGAACCAAGACGGTTGCTCGACGTCTCCGGCGTCTGGCAGGAAATGGGGTTCCGATCCGCCAGCGGCGGCGGCATGACCTATCACCCCTACTTCTTCGATGACGACTACTTCAAGTCGGAAACCGACGGCCGCGGCAACCGCGCAATGGCGATTGACCAGCAGGGCTATCCGGTTGTCGCTCACGAGAGAGTCCAATGGATTGCCCCATCGACGGTCTACGCACCGCCGGCGATCATCGTCCAGCGATACAACGGTTTCGAATGGATCACGTTGGGTGGAGAAGCGGGAGTCTACGGGCCTGTGGGCGGGGGCGTCGATCCGGCAGTCGCCATTGACTTCAAAGGCCAGCCCTACGTGGCCTTCCTCAGCGGCAGCGAGATCTATCTGAAATACTTCGACGGTGCCGCTTGGCAGACCATGGACGGGGGATCCGGTAACGTCAGCAATGACTCCGTCAAGAACGCCGAACCCGATGTGGTCATTGGGACAGACGGTCTGCCGATCGTGGCCTATACGGCCTACGACGCCACCGGCAACGATATGGACATTGTTGTCAAGAAGTGGAACGGCAACCGATGGGTCGAACTCACCAATGGGCTGGAATTCGGCGAAGCCCAGGGCGTCTCGGCGAGCCTGTATGGAGACGGTGTCAGCAACGACATCTACGATTCGAAGAACCCCAGCATCACGATTGACAAGAGCGGTTATCCTATTCTGGCCTGGTCGTCCGAAACCTACGCGAACAACAACGAAATCTACATCCGGCGTTGGACGGGTGGAGAGTGGGTCGAGATAGGCACCGACTCGGCCAGCGGTCCGCCCGGCAAATTCGGTCCGGAGGACACCGTTCCGAGCCGCGGCATCAGCAATGACGACACGATGTCTCTCGAGCCTGTGGTCAGGGTAACGGATGACAATACGATCATCGTTGCCTGGATCGACTATCAAGACTACTCCAACAGGACCAACGCCGGCATCTACCTCAAGAAGTACGAACAGGGGGCCGCGAGTCCGGTCTGGGAGGAATACAGTCTGGGCTCCGCGACCGGTCACGGTATAACGCCGGTCCCCGGCATGACGTTCCAGAATCTTTCCATGGACGTCGGGCCGCACGCCACCGACCCGAGCGGCGAATGGACACCGGTGTTGGCATGGTCAAGCTTGGCCACGGGAGCTGAACCTTGGGTTGCCCGGTTCAACCCGGGGACCTCCACGTGGGAGTTCCTCGTCGGCGACGGCGCGGATCCCCTGATAACCGAGCCGCTGGACGGCCCGCATCCGTGGGCAGACTTCGTCATTGCCGGCGTCACGCCCGATGCCACGGGCTGGATGAACATCTATGCGAATCTGCCGGTCGTCGGTATAGACCCAACAACCGGCCACGAGATCCTCGTCTACTCCAATCGCGAGATCTACTTCCCCGACTGGGAGGTGTATGCCCAGCAGTACCGGGCCAACTCGGATTACTTCGAGATCCGTGATCTCGACGAGACCCGTACGGTCAACATTTCAGTTGCTTGGGCCTCCAATCCCGGTACGCCGACCGGCGACTTGATCGTGTCCCTGTTGGACGGCGACGGCGCGGCGGTCAGGACGTCACTCGGCGGGCAGATGCTGAGCGTCACACCGACGGCGTATGTCGATCCCGTTGGCGGCGATACGCGCGGGTTGGTTCGCCTGAAGCTGGAAGGACAGACCTGGGGCGAGCAGAATTACATACTGACCGTGGATCAGGGAGGGGCGGATCAAGTTGTCGACGAGATCGAGCCGAACGAGGTCTACCTGGATCGGCAGATCATACGCAGCACCAGTGGAAATCAGGAGGCCCGTACGGTCAAGATCGGTTCGCCCGCCGGACCTGAGAAGGCCGGCATCAACAACCAGTGGATCGAAATGGGGCGCGGCTCGCTGACCCGCGGCGGCTTGGACAACTCGCCACTGCCTAGCATCGGACCGATTATGGCGACGTCATACGACGGCAGTCCGATCATGGCCTACATCGACAGCAATCGGAGGGGCGATGCCTGGCTGGAGGTCAAGATCTTCGATCAGCAGGCGCGCGATGAGTACGGGCAGCCGGGCACATGGATCAACCTGACCGAGAACGTCCCGCTGACGTCCAGCGTCATCGATGGGGCTCTGACGTGGGGGGCGCAGGGGTTCGGGTTGACGGGAATCGGTGACCCCGTCACGAAGGTGATCGATGTCTCGTGCGATCCGACGTTTCTCAACAGCCTGAACGGCAAGGTCTTTGTTGCCGTGACCGACGGGACGTGCATCGACGTATACGAAGCCAAGTACGGCGCCGATCCCACGCGACCCAACGGATATAGCCAGTTGACATTGATCGGCGGAGACCACGCCGTTACGGCCCCGGCGGGCGGAAAGATCGTCTGGGTCAGCGTCCAAGCCGGACCCGACGGCGAAGTGGCGCTCGCCTGGGAGTGGTTCAACCCCAACGGATATCCGGCGGCCGTCGGCAGCAGTGGAACGAGGCCGAGGCTGGGCGCGGGCGATGTCTACCTGCGCCTGTGGGATCCGACGGCAAACGGGGGTTCGGGCGATTGGATCGAGATGGGCGCCGGATCGTCCGCCAATCCCAATGCCAACGGCGTCGGCGGCATGACCAATGACGGTTTCTCTCGTTATCCCGATTTGGCCTTTATCCCGACGCCTGCGGACCCGCCTGGAACCGGCGCCAACAAGAAGGGTTCGTACGTACTGGCTTGGTCCTATGGGAGTTGGGATTCCACAGCGGGAGAGCCGTCTCCTGCACAAGAGCCTGAACCGCGATTTACGTCCGGCTTTGAGTCGTACGGCATCAAGGTGGCCTGGTTTGACAAGAACACGCAGACCTGGAGTACAAACATCGTCGATAGTGCGGGACCCTATACGCTGTATACCTGGAACAAGACCGACGTGATTGGAGCGTACCAGGCAAGGCGCAAGTGGCCCAGCATTACCATCGGAGACACCGGCCTGCCCTTCGTGAGCTGGACACTGGAACTCTATACCTATAGTGTCCAAGACCTCTCCAAGGACAATCCGGATGCCGGCAGTTACTACTACTTGTGCTCGTGGATTGAAGGCTGGCAATGCTACTATCAGGGCTACTGGTCGCCTCGGGTAGCACCGGGACACAAGTGGGAGGTCGGGACATCCGTCAGCCACCAGGGACAAGAACAAAGCCGCGTCAGTGGGGGGGAGATCACCGAAGATCCGTTGATGTCCATGGCCGTCGGCAACGCCGGCCAAATGCCGATCGTTACGTGGCAGGTCCTCGACATCGATGCCAGTAACACCCAGGACGATCCGAGCCGAACGAAGATCCCCCATAACCGGGGCAGCGTGACGCTCATCGACGAGGTGGGCGAGGCCACGTACTACGACATCTGGCGGCCTAACGGAGAGGCAGGGTGGTTCTATTCGGCCAGTGAGCAGAGGCAGATCTTCGTTCGACGGTACAACGAAAGTGCGAGTACCTGGGAGCAGTTGAACTCGATTACCGGGATCGCCGAGCTTGGAGAGTTCACCTCCGCCACCGGGAATCCGTACCATGGCGTTGACCAGTGGTGGTCTTCGGGGTTCTGGCCTTCGATTGCCTTGATGACGAATCCCACCGCCCAATATGCGGATCCCGTGATCGGCTGGCTAAACGACAGTGAGAGCACCGTTTACGTCCGAGGTTACACTCCCAACTCAAGGCTGCCGATCTTGGAGGTTCACGAAACGCTCGGTGCGGACGACGCCGTGCTGAATTTCGGCCTTTCTCATATCGGTGTTCCAACGTTGTGGACCTATCTCACCATCTCCAACTCGGGTAACGGCGCCCTCACGATCCTCGACTTCAAGGTCCCGTCCGGGTTCGAGTATACGTTGGTGGACGAGAACGGTTCGACGGCCCTTCTGGACGAATTGAACAGCGGCGGAATCGTCCTTTCCCCGAGTGAATTCTTCACGATGCGCGTCCGGTTTACCCCCGACATGGATGATGCGGGGGCGCATTATGAGATGATGGAGATCGTATCGACCGATCCGCTCCATCCGAATTATCCGCTTCTCTTGATGGGCGTGGGTACGAACGGTGCCGTGATCAAGATCAACGAGACGGCGGGGGTGACCAACGACTTGGTCCTGCCGTTTGGTTTCGTCGAAAAAGGCGAGGAGCGGCAGATAACCTTTGCGATCCAGAACACGGGGGTCGACCCGTTGAAGCTGGAGAGGATATTTGCCGGTCTGCCCGGCATTTTTAGCGTCGGGGCGTATCCGTCGGAAATCGCCGCGGGGGCCACGGCCACGATTACCGTCACGTTCAGGCCGCAGACGGAAAAGAAACAACCCGTCTACGACACGCTGGCGATCTACTCGAACGACGTGGTTACCCCAAGGGTATTCATCCAACTGATCGGGAATGCGCCGGCGCTGACCGACGTCAGCGGCACACGCTTAACCTCCGGCAGCGAGGTCTATCCGACGATTAACAATGACTACGTGGCTTACGTGCGGACGAGCACCTACAGCACCGATGCCGAACCGGACGGCAACATCTACCTCTTCAACCGCGCGACGCAGACCGAACTGGCGACGCCGATCGGCACCGGTCACGACCCCCACATGTGGGATGACTGGGTTGTCTTCTCGGGCGGTCTCTATGACATCACGAACACCAAACTCTACACGTTCTCGGGCATTCCCGGGTACACCGTCTCCAACGTGCGCCACTTGGCGGTTGACGGGAACCGTGTGGCCATTTCGGCGACGGTGAACGGCGTGCAGGGGATTTACGTCTTGCAGATCAACCGCGACCTGCTGCGGACGACGGGGAATTGGGGCACCTCCATTGGGACAGGCAATGTCGTCGAGCAGGTTTGGCTCGTGCCGAAGTCCACGGCAAGCGCCACGAGCGACTACCCGGCGCTTCGGGGCGACTACGTCGCCTGGCGCGAGGCGCCGACCAGCGGGACGCGGGAGGCCACGGACAAGAATATCTACCTCTGCAAGTACACGGAGGCGGTTCCGGGCGCGGTGCGGTTGACCGGTACGCAGGGCGCGCCGGGATTCATGATCCCGCACTTCGCGGGCAATCGCGTCGTATGGATGGATGATCGATGGGGCGCCGCCAACCCGCAGATCTTCATGTATGACATCGATACCAATTCCGGCTACCAGTTGACCAACTCGTTCAGCCAGAAGGGCGCCGTCTTCGCATGCAGCGAAGGTCTGATCGTCTGGGCCGACAGACGCTCCGGCAACTGGGATCTGTACGCCTTTGACCTGAACACGTGGGCCGAAAGCCCGGAGGCGGCTCGCGAAACGCAACTGACGTTCGACTCCTATAACCAATTCAATCCGTCCCTGGGCGGTGCGTGGGTCGCCTATCAGGACGACCGACCGAATCCGACCAACAATCAGTGGGACGTTTATTACGCCCTGTTCCCCAGCCCGCCGAACATCGGCGTTCGCGAACTGACGGGCGTCCAGAACGACAGAATCCTCGACTTGGGCAAGGCGAACCTCGGCATGCCCAAGGGAATCGGATTCGAAATTCGAAACACCGGTTACGACATCCTGAGTATCACGGGCTACACGCTGAACAATCTGGCCGGCTACGAGAGCGAACTGACGTTCATCCGGTATAACGATGCCAACAAAAACCTCCGGCTGGACCCCGGTGAGACGATCTATGATGCCAACTGGCAACCGGGCGAGGCCTTGCCGGATCTGGGCGTCGAGGGCTACCACTCGATCTGGATGACCTGGACGCCGACCGCCGTGGGTCAGCTTCCCACGAACGCCGGCATGACCATCTTCAGCAATGCCGACCGCGAACCGGAATACGCGGTCGCGATCGTGGGCACCGCCCAAGACGAGCCCGACATCGCCGTCTCACCTGCGCAAGTAGATGTGGGCGGTGTGCCCGTCAACTACACGGGGTACGTTGAGGTCACGATCACCAACACCGGCAGCAGGACGCTCACGGTCAGCAACATTGTGGCGAGCGCTGCACCGTTCGACGTCGTTCCGCCGACGGGCGGCTATCCGCTGTCCATCGTCCCGGGCGCGTCAGCCACCTTCCAAGTCAGCTTCAAGCCGGTTCAGGTCGGTTCCTTCACCGCCGTCGTTCGGATCTACAGCGACGATCCGGACTACGGTCCGACCAATCCCTACACGCTCACGGTTCGCGGGAGCGGCGTCGCCGTGCCGGACATCGCCGTTCAGGATGCCGGCGGCAATCCGTTGACCGAGTTGGCCTACGGCGACGTCGAGATCGGCAAGTCCAAGGACATCGCCGTGATCGTCCGAAATCAGGGGACCGCGCCGTTGACGCTGTCCGGCTGGCAGTCGAGCGATCCGGCGACGATCTTCCTGGTCGGCACGCTGCCGACAACGGCGATTCCGGTGGGCGGCGCGGTCAATCTGACGATCCGATTCAAGCCGACCGTGGCGGGCGACTACTCGACAGGCTGGTTCCGGCTGCTGAACAACGATCCCGACGTGGTGGGCAATTCCTGGGGCGCGCCGGTGGAGAGTCCGTACACCCTGACGCTGCAAGCGGCCGGCATCACCATACCCCACCTGGTGGTCGAGGAGAGCGCCGGCGTCGTGAACGATCGGAAGATCGACTTCGGCACGCTGGCGACCTCGGCCGGTCAGGTCGATCAGCTCTTCGTCATTAAGAACACCGGGACCGAAACCCTCTCGATCACAAGCTGGTCGTTCGTCGGCGATCCGCAGTTCCAGATCCTCGGACTGCCGTTGATCCCCTTTGATCTCGCCCCCGGCGCCACGAGGACGGGAACGGTCCGGTTCACCATCACCGGCCAGGGCGATTTCGCCGGGACGTTGACGCTGTTCAGCAACGATGCGGACTATCCGGCCGGTTACACGCTCACCACGCAATGTAAGGTGAGAACGGGCCATGCGGCCACGGCGCCCAGTACCCTGACGTTCGGCAACGTCGAGATCGGCCAGACGTCGGCCTCCCAGCAGTTCAAGATTACCAACACGGGCCAAGCCCCGCTAAGCGTGACCTCGGTGGTAAGCGGCAATGCCGCCTTCACGCTCGTCCGGCCGACGGGATACACGGGGGCGTTCACGCTCCAACCGGGCCAGAGCACGCCGATGTTCACGGTTACGTTCAAGCCCACGCAGGCAATGACGTACTCGTCGAGCATTCAAATCACCAGCGACGACCCGGACAATCCCGTCGTATCCCAGCCGGTGCTGGTCGGAACGGGCGTTGTCCTGCCCAGTCTGACGGTCCTGGAGACGTCGGGCACGCCCAACGACAACAGCATCGATTTCGGCAAGGTGAAGATCGGCCAGACGGCCGTCCAGACCTTCACGATCAGGAACGACGGTACGGGGCCGCTCACGGTGTCGGCCTGGTCGTCCAACAACACCGCCTTCACGCTGCAACCCGCCAACGGGTCGGGTGGCGCCGACGACATCCAGTTGGCCCCCGGCGACAGCCTGACGGTGACCATCACGTTTACGCCCTTCGCCGCCAATCATTCGGGGCAGATCACGATCCTCAGCAACGATACCCGCAGAAGTCCGTACTACCTCCAGGTTTACGGGCAGGGAACGGTGCAGTCGGTCGCGGCCGACTTCAACGGCGACGGTCGCCTCGATATGAGCGATATGGAGCTGTTCAAGACGGCCTTCGGTTCGAGAGCCGGCGAGGCACGCTACCATGTGAAGTACGACTTGGACGGCCCGGACGGCGACGTGGACTCCGGCGACTTGGGTGTGTTCCTCGGCGCGTTCTACACGAGCGCGGCGCCGGGCAAGCAGATCCTGACGGCAAAAACTAAGGGCGACAACGCGACGCCGAGTGTTCCGCCCGCGCCGACGCCCGCGGTGCAAGCAGACGTGTCGGTGACGGCCGCGACTGCGGGCTCCGTCGAGACGCCGAAGTCCGGAACCGACGACGACACGCACGACGTAGTCGAAGGCTTGTCCTTCCTGTCGAACATCGGGGCGATTCCGACCGTGACGATCGGGTCGGTGGATACGGGCGTCCAGGCGGCGACCGAACTGACGGACGTGGCGGCGGCCGGTGTCGATCGGGAGGCGGCGGAGTTGAACGACAATGCCTCGACGTCCGACCTCCTCGCTGCGGCAACCGCGCCACCGGTGGAACCTGCGGCGGTCCTGACAGTCGCCGAGACAACCGAGGGCGCCGGGTCGTCGGGCGCCGCGATCGCGGAATTGAGCCGCATCGATGCGGTGGTCGTGCCGTATGCCGACGCGCTGCTGCCGATCGAAGCCTAGGATAAAGGGGATAACGACCGAGTCGGCTTGCGGGCTCGCCGCGAGCGCAACCTCGGGAGGGATAGACATGATTCGTTACGTGACGGCGATCGTGACCGTTGTTCTCTGTTCGGCCCCAGCCGCATGGGCGGAGACGGGCGTTCGCGTCGAGAGCGTCTTCGTTCGGGCCTATACCACCAGCGAAATCACCCAGGCGGAGGTGAATCAGAGCGTTCAACTCATCGTGAGCGTGAAGGACATCAGCACGAGCCCCCTGGGCGTTGCGATCGGCTACATCGACGTCGCCTGGGACCCCAATATCCTGCAATTGGTCGATCCCATCGACGGCAGCAACAGCACGACCAACGATGTCAGCCCCTTGTTCAAAAATCCCTGGACCGACTTCTTCAAAGGCACCAAGAACAGCGATGGGGTGGTGATGGACCTCGGCGCGGGGCAAGGGCTTGTCCCCCCCGTGTTCAACTTCGGCAATACGGTGAGCTTCTTCACGCTCACCTTCACGACAAAGGCAAAGGGGAATCCGGCGGTGACGCTGACACCCCACGACTTCGGAGTCATCGTGACCGAGCAGCCGGGGTCCGTCCAGAATTATCAGACGATCAACCCGACGTTGACCGTCGTCGGTTCGGGCGGCTCCGTCGAGCCCACACCCGGGCCGGCTTGTCCGTCGTCCGCCGCTCCGTTTCTCGCGGCGTTCCTGGCCGGCTGGGTGGGGGTGTTGGGCAGCCGCCGACCCCGGCGGTGAACCGGCCGCCGAGTCCGCTAATCGCCCCATCCGCCGACCGGCGGCCAACCGGTCAAGTCGAACAACCGACCCGGACTGTCGTATTACTCACATCGAGATCCGGTGTTGTACGCCCCGCGATGTGTCGATAACCTTGCGGGAGGAGCCGTGGCAGAAGTATCGGTGGTGCATGCCGGTCGGATCGGCACAGGCACCGCCCGCCCGACCAAGGGTCGGGCGGGCCGACGCATCCAACTCAATGAGACGGGGTCTTATCGTCACCAGGCTCCTGACCGCGTTTCCGAGAGATTAATCGTGCGTCCAACGTTGCCTTTTCGCGATTCGCATCAGGTGAGACAGACTATGATTCGTCCATTGTGTCGGGGCCTCGAGCTTGTTGCCTTTGGGCTCGCCGTGTTGGCAGGGCCCGATGCCGCTCAGGCCTATGTCGACCCCGGTACCCAGGCCGCCGTCGTGGGTAGCCTGGCCGCCTTTTTGGGCGTCTTTGCGGCGTTCTTCGGCTTCGTGTTGTGGCCCTTCCGCAAGCTCCTCGATTTCCTCTGCAAGCGGACCGGCCTGCCGCGTGCCTGCGGCAAGGCCGTTATCATCCTTCTTGTCGTGGGCGGGCTGGCCTACGGTACCTACGCCCTCAATGAACGCTATGATTTCCTCCCTTCGCTTGCCGGTGGCACGGACCACCAAGAGACGCCCTCGCCTGTCAGCTATGCGAAGTTCGAGCGCGTCATGGTCATCGGGATGGACGGGCTCGATGCCGGCATTACCGAAGACATGATGAGCAAGGGTGAACTGCCCAACTTCGACAAGCTGCGAAAGATGGGGTCCTATGCGCGCCTGCGGAGCAGCAATCCCCCGCAGAGCCCGGTGGCCTGGTCGTGCATCGCCACCGGCTGCAATCCGGGCAAGCACGGGATCTTCGATTTCATCCATCGCGACCCGAAAACCTACGTCCCGGAATTGTCCATCTACCGTCCAAACCCCAAGATCAGCGGCCGCGAGAATCGCTACATCCCGACACGTAAGGTGCCCGGATTTTGGACGCTGTTAAGCAAGCAGAAGGTGCCGACGACCGTCATCCGCTGGCCGAATGCGTTTCCGCCGGATGCGGTGGAAGGAAACTTCCTCAGCGGCCTCGGCGTACCGGACATCCTCGATCGCCTCGGTCGCTACTCGTTCTACTCCACCAACGATACGCTCTTCCCGGCCAAGACCCCGAACAAGATGGTCAAGGTGTCCTGGGAGGGGGCCAAAGCGACCACGGCGCTGTTCGGTCCCACGCTCAGCACACTCACGGGCAAGCAGGAGTCGCAGGTCCCGTTGCACCTGACACGGAAGGACAACAAGCGAGTCGTCTTGGATCTGGACGGCAAGCCGGTAGGTGACATCGGCGTCGGCGAATGGTCCGGGTGGGTACCGGTCAAGTTCAGCGGAGGATTGACTAGCGCAAACGGCATCGTGCGTTTCCTGCTGATGGCCCTCGAGCCCGATCTGAAGCTTTATGCGACGGCCATCCAAGTGGATCCGGTCGAACCGCTCTTTCCGATCACCGCCCCCGACGCCTATGCCGGCCAACTGGCCGATAAACACGGGCGGTATTTCACGATCGGCATGCCGGAGGACGTCAAGGCACTGAGCGAAGAAGTCATGTCGCCGGATCACTTCCTGTCCATGTGCAAGCTGATCGAGGCCGAGCGCGACCGCATGTTCGATTTCGAGTTGGCCAGGTTCTCGAAGGGCGTCTTTGCGTTCGTCTTTGACACCTCCGACCGTATCCAACACATGTTCTGGGCGGCACGTGACCCGGATCATCCGGGGTACAAGCCCGGCTATGCGGAAAAGTTCCGCAACGTGATCCCCGACATGTATCGGAGGATGGACGCCGAGTTGGCCAAGATCCTCCCCAAGCTCGACGCCAAAACGGCTTTGGTTGTGGTGAGCGACCACGGATTCAATACGTATCGCAAGTCGATGAACATCAACTCGTGGCTCGTCGAGAACGGTTACCAGGTGCTCGATACGCCGGACGGCAAGGACGGCCAGGCGTTCTTCCAAAACATCAATTGGGCGAAAACCAAGGCCTATTCCATTGGGTTCAACAGTATCTTCATCAATCTCAAGGGCCGCGAACGCGACGGCATCGTCAATCCCGGCGACGAGTACCGCAAGCTGTGCGACGAGATCGCCGAAAAGCTCCGCGCGTTCAAGGACCCCCAAAATGGCCAACCGGTTGTGCGAATGGTCTACTGGGGCGGGGAGATCTACAAGGGTGAACAAGTGGCCAATGGGCCCGATCTCGTCGTGGGCCTGACGGTCGGCTATCGTGCCGGCGGCGAGAACGTCCTCGGCGCCGCGCCACGACAAATCCTGGAAGACAACGACAAGCACTGGTCCGGCGACCACCTCTACGACCCGCATTACGTCCCGGGGATCTTCTTCTCGAACCTCAAGATCCGACGCGACAACCCGAGTCTGATCGACGTCGCCCCCAGCATTCTCCAGTGCTTCGGTATGCCGAAGACGGAGTGGATGGATGGCGAGGCCCTCTTTGACCTGAAGGAATGAGGGGATTAATGAGACGAAAATCCTGAATTCAGGACCCAACGCCAAAAACAGGAACTGAATCACTAAAAATTGATCGGTAGTATTGCGGATCATTATGATCCATCAAATCATTACCTGCGGCCCTTCAGATCCCCGTTCGATTCCGTAGACCCTCAATCCTAGACCCCGCCCCAGGCCCTCCCTCAGGATCTACATGCTCGGCGTTTATCGGGCCGAATGCGTCAAAAAAAACTTCGGCATGCGAACGAACCTCTCGTTGACCGCATCGTATTATGAGCAGAGCACAAGACATCAAAATCCCAAACCCCTAACCAGCGATGCTGGGAGCCGTCGAAGAGACGAGGCCCAGCAGTCTGAACAAGGCCACGGTCCCCTCCTCCGTGGCCTTCTTCGTTGCGCGGCCTGCGATCCGGGCCCGCCCCAGTCCGCGCGCCAGGCGGCCGGCAGACCCGGTTCCACCCACCGTCCGTCCGCGGCGAGGCAGCGCTCCCACGTGCCGCCGAAGGGGCTGCCCGCAGTTCGCGGACAGTCCGGCATCGACTTGCCGTGTCTCTTCCGCTAAGCTGGGCAGTCGTGTACGCCCACCGTGACGAACCCGTATCATCCGACAAGCTCCGACGAGGTGAGCGGCTCTTGCTGGCCGAATCCGGATTCGCACGGGCGATGGGGAGTTCGACGAGCGGGCTCTATCTGACCGGCTTTGCGCTGGCCCTCGGCGCGAACGAGCTCCAGGTGGGCAAACTGGCCGGGGCCGTCTTCGTTGGCGGTGCGCTGCAGTTCCTGGTCGTGCCCAGCCTGAGTTGGGTTGGGTCGCGTCGGTGGTTTTGCATCACCTGCCTCGGGATCACGAGGGTCCTGCGATTCGCTGTCGCCGCCACGCCGCTGCTCTTCCTCTGGGGGCTCACACCGTCAACCCTGATCTGGCTCATCTACGGACTGCTCCTGCTCAGCGCGATCACGGGTACGGCCGCCGAGACCGTGCGGCAAAGTTGGATGACCGATCTCGTCCCCGGCGCTCACCTGGGTCGATACCTCGGCTGGCGTTCGGCGATCGGCAGCAGGGCGGGCATCGTGGCCGCCCTCTTGTACTCGCACTTCCTGGAAGTATGGCGAGGGAGCGGTCATCAGACGCTCACCGGTTTTCAAACGCTCATCGTCTTTGCAACGTTTTTGGGCGTGATCGGGTTGTTCTGCCTCGCCAAGGCCCCCGAGCCTCCCATGCCGGAGGCAACAACGAAAACCGGCGCAGTGAGCGGCTTCTCACTGCCCTTCAGGGACAAGCGGTTTTGCGCGTTTATGGTCTTCCAGTGTGCGTGGGTGTTCTCGGTGGGCATCGGAGGAATGTTCTTTCACCTCTACATGCTCGACTACCTGCAACTCCGTCACCGGCCGATGGGATATGTCTGGGTGGCCGCCACGGACATCCTCAGCGAGATCCTTTCAATGGCCATGGCGCCGGTCTGGGGCTATCTCGCCGATCGGTGGGGGACCAAGCGGATGCTGCTGCTCGCCGCCGGCATCATCGCAGTCTATCCGCTGCTGTGGATTCCGATTACCCCCGGTTTGTGGCCGCTCGTCTTCGTGGTGGTGATCGCTCAACTCGCCAACAGCGGCATGGAGGTTGGCCCGATGACGCTGGCCATGCAACTCGCGCCGCAACCACACCGGTCGGTCTACCTGAGCATGTACCGGAGTCTGGCGTGTGTCATGATGGCAGTGGCCCCCGTGGTGGGGGGAGCTATCGCCTTACGGCTGGGCCCGTCGGCCTGGGTTCTTGGCACATTTGCGTTTACGGGACTGCATGTGGTGTTTATGCTCAGTGCGGCGGGTCGTCTGGGAAGCCTCCTGTTGCTGCGGCGGGTTTGAGAATCGCCCGTTGAGAGGGACGGGGTGATCGGGCGTTGGGTGTCCGACCGGGACGATCGGGGTTATGATGGGTGCACGCGGTCCTCGCTTCGCCCCGGGCCGAGCGGATGGCGATCGAGCGTGTCAGGGGTCTGCGGGCAGGACGCCAACGGAACGCTATGGACGTAAATCCCGAACCCAAACAAGGCGCGGAAGGCGAGATCGACAGTCCTGATCCGCCCACTCAACTCCGTCTGGCAAACGATCTGTTTCAACAAGGCGAATACTCGAAGGCCGTCGCCGCCGCTCAACGGGCACTGCAATTGGGCCTGGATACGCCTGAGGCCAGGTTGCTGTTGGGAAAGGCGTGGGGGGCCCAAGGATATCCCATTCAAGCGGCATTTCAGTTCAGACAGCTCCTCAGTCGCCACCCGGACCATGCGGAGGCGGCTGCCTGCCACGAATCCGTCCGGCGGATTGTGGCTGCCGTCGATGCAATTCGTTCCACCAACCCCAGGGAGCTGCAAATCGACATCCGTCGGAATGTGATTATTATCACATTGGTCGGCATGATGGCGCCGTACACCGATGATGAGGACCTGCGCGGCGGTTTCGATCGCCTGACGATGGCCATTGCCCGCCTGCTGCAACTGGGACTGACGGGGTGCGTCGTCGATCTGACGCATGTCCATTTCGTCACGTCGTTCTTTCTGGGAATGCTCCTCGAATGGCGTCGCCGGATCTACGCCGAGGGGCGAGTCATGGCCGTATGCGTGACGCGGCCGGAAATCCATGACCTGCTCGCGTCGTCGCGCATCAGTCGGTTGATGCCGCTCATCGGCACCATGGAACAGGCGATTCAATACGTCAGGGCGGCGTCGGGAAAACAGGAGGATCGTCATGATGGGTCATAGTCCCCTGGTACGGACACTGGGCCTGCTGCTCTCCACGGGGTTCTTGCTGATGATCGGTCATGCGGCCCGATCCGACTCCGGCCTGGTCGCCCACTGGCCGCTGGCCGGTGACTGCAAAGACCACTCCGGCAACGGAAACCACGGCCGGAATCACGGTGTCGATCTCACGGCTCCCGGACCCGACGGCAAACCGAGCACGGCGGCACGATTCGACGGCCGCGATGACTACATTGAGGTCGAGCCGAGCCCGTCCTTGTCGCTCGGGGCGAAGGACTTCTCGATCTCCGCGTGGGTGCACACGGCGGAGGATCTCGATGATGTCCTGGGGGACCTTGTCAGCAAGTACGATCCCGTCGCGCGCCGGGGCTTGAACTTCAACATCAAGATCCATGCCGGCGTAACGTCCTCTCAGTCCAACTACCGAAACGTCGAGTTCGGTATAGACAACGGCAAGATCGAACAGCCGTGGACCGACTGCGGCCGGCCGGGTAACACGATCTACGTCTGCGCGCTGGCGGTCTGCGAGGGCCAACTCTACGCCGGGACCTACGAGCACGGTGAGAACGAGGCCGGGCACGTCTACCGTTACGCCGGGGGCAAGCAGTGGGAGGACTGCGGCAGTCCCGACAAGGCCAACGCGGTCTTCGCCCTGGCGGTGTACGGAGGCAAGCTGCACGCCGGGACCGCTCGGTACAACGCCGAAGGGTCGGCACTGACCCGGTCGCCGAATCAGAACGCCGGCGGGCGGGTCTATCGATACGAGGGCGACAAGAAATGGGTCGGTTGCGGCCGTCTCGGCGACGCCAACGAGACGTTCGGCATGGCCGTGTACAAGGGCAAGCTCTACGCGATCCCGCTGTATTCGCCGGGGGTTTTCGAATTCGACGGCAAGGACCAGTGGAAGTTCGTCGGCATTCCCGGCGGCCGGCGGTCGATGGCGTTGGCCGTCTGGAACGGCCATCTCTACAGCACCGGCAACGGCGGCGCGGGCGTCTGGCGTTGGGAAGGGGGCGAACGCTGGAAGGACTGTGGCCGACAGGCCGACGAAACCCAGACCTACTCCGTGATGATCTACGAAGGCAACCTGTACGTGGGTACGTGGGCCCACGGCAGCGTCTTTCGCTATGACGGCGACACGACGTGGACCAGCATCGGCCGACTGGGCGAAGAACTCGAGGTCATGGGCGTGGCCGTCTACAACGGCAAGTTCTACGGGGGGACGCTGCCGCTGGGTCAGGTCTACCGTCACGACGGGGGGACGACATGGACGTTGATGGGCAGGCTCGACATGACCCCGGACGTAAAGTACCGGCGCGTGTGGTCGATGGCGGTGTATCAGGGCAAGCTGTTCGCTGGGACGCTGCCTTCGGGACACGTGTGGTCGTTCGAGGCCGGCAAGAGCGCGACGTATGATCGTGAACTCAAACCCGGCTGGCGCCACCTGGTCGGCGTCCGCGAGGGCAACAGGCTGAAGCTCTACATCGACGGAAAGCTTGCGGCAACCTCGGCGGCATTCGACCCGACGGACTACGACCTCTCGAACGACAAACCGCTGAAGATCGGCGTCGGTTCGCATGACTACTTCAACGGGTCCATGAGGGACGTGCGCGTTTACGGTCGGGCGCTCTCTGACAAGGAGATTACCGCGTTGCACGGAGGTCGGTAAGGCGGACGTTGAATTCGAAGGGTGCGGCCGTGATCGATATCGATCAGTTGCCGATTCCGGACTGGGGTCTGCACTGTCCTTCTTGTGGTGCAAGCTTGGCGGGTTTGCAGGACCATGTCTGCACCGCGTGCGGAAAAGCCTTCGACATTCGTGCAGTGCTTGAGACCCATCGACCCATCGCGGACATCGGCCTGACCTGCCCAATGTGCGGGTATCTCTTGACGGGCTTGATGGTTGACAGATGTCCGGAGTGTAACACGGGGTTCTCGGTTCGCGACCTGATTGAGGAGCGCAGGTCGACTGCCGCCACCTATTCGCTGCAGTTGGGCGATCCGAGCGATCATCACATCAAGAAACGTGAACCGGTATTCACCGGGCGCGAGCGCCCGCTGCCGAATTTCGGCTTGTCCTGTGGTCATTGTCGGGCGCCTCTGATGGGTGCACCGGAGGACTCCTGCCCGGCATGTGGCCGATCGTTTGATGTGTTCGCGGTGATCCCGGAGGGGGAGTGGGTGGACGTCTCCGCTTTTGTCCACCCGGGCTTCCTGAGTCTGGCCAAAGTCGCCCTCTACGGTAATGGTGTCCCCTACTTGATCGACAACGCTCGCCTCAACGTAATGTACGGTGGGAACCCGCCGGTTGCTTCGGGAAAGCTTCGCGTTCCCCGAAGCTTCTTCTTTGATGCTCTCCACACATTCGCGGCCGCAAATGAGCCGTCCCCCCTCTATGCACTGGTCGAGTGGATCTGTCCCGCATGCCGCGAGGCCGTGCCCGCCGGCTTTGAGATCTGCTGGAACTGCGGCGCTTCTCACCCGGACTCGCCCCTCGACGAATGACGTCGAATCGGGTACCTACCAGTAGCGGCTTCGGTCCTTCTAAGAGTCGACGACCCGGAGGAGCATGACGATGATGGGCTACCTTGCGCTCTCGTTGGGGGCATTTCTTGCAGCGTCTGAGGCCAAGACCGGCGAGCCTTACGAACTCGCCGGCAAACGCCTGGTGTTCACAAGCTGGTACTACGTTCGACCGGGCGGCTTCGCCTGGGTGGACGATAAGGGCAACGGTGTGACGGTCGTCGGCGCGCAAGGGCCCTGGGAGGCACACTTCAGGCGGCACGACTATCCTCACGGCATCCGCATCGTCGTTGAGCCGGCGCAGAAGATCGGCCCGATCATCAACTGCGAGCGCCCGTGGGAGGGCAAAGGCGTCAACATCGGCACACTGATTCACCATGAGGGCAAGTACAAGGGGTGGGGCGGATCTCAGGCGGCCGACGGGCGCAAGTACGCCTGCTACTTCGAGTCGAAGGACGGCATGAAGTGGGAGCGGCCGAATCTGGGCCTCGTCGAATTCGGCGGCAACAAGGACAACAACCTCCTGGAAACCGGTCCGGGGACGGTCTTCGTCGATCCGGCCGGTCCGCCCGAGGAACGTTACAAGGCCGTCAGCGAGGGCGATGTCGATCCCAAGGTCGTCGAGGAGTTCCGCAAGCGTCGCCCCGATGCGTACGAGCATCGCGCCTGGCGGGCCGACGTGGGCAAATACTTCGGCGTGCTGGGGGCGGTGTCACCCGATGGGTTCCGATGGCGCCGCCTGGATTTCCCGTTGTCGATCGAGCATTGCGACACGCAGGTGGTGGCCTATTACGATCAGCAGCTCCGCAAGTACGTCGTTTACACGCGCAACTGGATGGTGGGACCGATGTCAGCCAAGTTCCCGGACGAGCGGGGCCTGAGGTGGCTGAATGTAGGACGTCGGTCCATTGGCCGGACCGAGAGCGACAACTTCCGCGAATTCCCGCTCTCGAATGTCATTCTGGAGCCGGGACCCGGCCTTCTACCGTCCGACACGCTTTACACCAACTGCAAGACAACAATTCCCGGGGCGCCGGACCAGCATCTGCTCTTCCCGACCATATGGCATACCAGCGACGATTCATGCAGCGTCGTCGTGGCATCGAGCCATAACGGCAAGATCTGGCAGTGGCTGCCCGGTGAGCCTGTCCTTAGAACGGGCCCGTTCGGCGCGTGGGATGGCGGCTGCCTCTTTGCCTCACCCAACCTTGTCGAGTTGCCGAACGGCGATTTCGTGTTGCCCTACACAGGCTACATCTTCCCGCACAAGTACCCGCGAGGTCAGTGGAAGTTCCAGACAGGCTATGCCGTCTGGCCGAAGGGCCGCCTGGCGGCGATCGAAGCGGTGGATCGCGGCGAGTTCGCGACCGTGGGGATTGTCCCGCCGGGACGGAAGCTCCGAATCAATGCACTGACCCAAAGGGCGGGAAGCATTCTCGTCGAGGTCGTCGGACAGAACGGCCAGCCTATTGCCGGGCGCACATTCGCCGACGCAAAGCCGATCATCGGCGATCAGCCCAAGGCAGTCATTGCCTGGAAGGGTACGGACGATCTCGGGCACAAAGACGGTGAGTACATCTACCTGCGATTCCAATTGGAGAAGGCAAAACTCTTCGGCCTGGAGTTTGAGTGAGACAAACCAAGGTTGTCCGGCCGCCCTTGAGCCCGGTAGATGAAGGACGGATCAGCCTGGGCGTTTTGTTCCGACCTCTTCGTAGGTCCAGGCGGGCTCAAACCCAGCCGGGAGTTTGAGCACGGGGCCATCCTTGGTGTTGGGGTGGACCTTTCGTAGTCGTTCGCTGCGGCCGCCGATCGTAGGGGTGTCGGCGAATCGTATGAGGCCCATATTGGTCACGGACATCATCGCGCCTACGCCGTCGAGGAGCATTCGAGAAAAGAGGACATACTTGCCGTCCGGCGACAGCGTGCCGCCGTAGATGTGCCGCCCATCTTCGCCATAGAGCAGACGGGAACTCGACCCATCGCCATCGGCCATCCACAACTGAGTCCAGGTCTGCTCATCCCCGTGACCACCGGGGTGATGAGAGAAGATGATGTGTTTGGAATCCGGAAACCAATCGGGCGTGCACTCCGAACCGCCCGGGGTGTCCTGTCCGAGCAGGCCGGCCATGTGCTGCCCGCCTTCTTTGAACTTCCTTATCGGATTGATTTCGCCTGTTTCCGCATTCATCCGGACAACAGTCCATTCCTCTCCGAAGGCGCTGCTCACGCCGCAGAACCATTTGCCGTCGGGCGACCAGTAGAGTTGTTGATAGATTCTCTTTCGGGGCAACTGGCGAACCACCTTCTTCGTGGCCAGGTCGATGATCTCGATTCCCTTCATCGTCAGGCATGAGACCTGCTTGCCGTCCGGCGACCACGCTGCCCAGGGGAATTCACCTTCTTTGCCCAGCTCGACCGGATCGGATCCGTCGGCGTTGGCGAGGATCACGTGGCCCTGAAAACCCCAGCGGTTGTAATGGATAGGGGTGGCCGTCGAGATGCGTCGGTAGAGCACCTTCTTGCCGTCGGGCGAGAAGCGGGGCGCCCCCTCGTTGAAGCCCGGCGTCTGAGTGATGTTCCTGCTCTCCGTGCCGTCCGGGCGCATCAGGAAGAGGTCCATATCGCCCTTCGACGTCGGGGCTCCGTACATGATCCATCCCTTCGAGCGGACTTCTCGGGCCAATTGCTCCAGCCACGACTCAGCGGACGAGGGTGTTGGGTTCGAAAAAGGCTCCGCCGCAAGACCTGCCAGGAGGGCAAGACCGCATGGAATCGTAAACATGGCCGCACTCCATCAGAACCCGCGAACGAGGTACGCCTGAAGCAGCCCCGACTCGTCGGAGTTGAACAGTCCCATTGTGCCGTCGGGCGAGAGAAACGGGTGAATATGGGCTTCGCCCTTGCAAGACGATCGAGGCCTCAGCAGGCATCGGACATTGTTCAGCGGATCCTGTCCCGGTCTACCCAACTCGGCCACGTAGACCTGAGCTTCCTTGTTAAACGGGCCTCCGTCCGAGATGAGCCGGCGTCCGGCGATGTCCTTGCCGAAGTGGTAAAAGTGAGGATTGGGGAATGACCGCGATAAGTCGTTCCGCACGCCGCCCGGGGTCTTGATGCCCACGTGGCCCGCATGCGGCGCGGCACGCCCTTCGATCAGTGGCGCCTCCGGCGGCTTCAGCGTGCCGGTGCTCGTGATCGCCCACGTATCTCGTCCCCGCCAACACTGGTGCCCTTGGCAGTGCTCGTTGCCGTCGCGGCCCCAGGGCATGTCGCGGAACTCCGAGCCGTCGTCGCGGATAACGTGAATGTCGGCCCCCACGCCGCTCACCAGACAGGTGATCGATCCGCGGGCATCATAGGCGCAACCGTGGTTTTCCTGGATGAGAATGTCGCGAGAGGCCCGCGGATCGGTGCTGCGGCAGTACTGAGGATGCATATTGCACCACGTGGGTCCATGGATCACCGCTTGCACCGTCGCCGAGACCAGGTCAAAGACCATCAGCCCCCACGGGGCATTCTTGGTCTTGCCGTCGCCGAAGAAGGCCGAGAGCGCGATCCGCTTGCCGTCGGAAGAGATGGTTGAAAGAGGATAGATCTCGCTGGGGCGAAACCGTGTGCCGGGCAGCGCCTTGTCGACGACGAGGATCGTACGGCGGTCGGTGCCGTCGAGGTTCACCCGATTGAGCGTCAGCCGTCCTCCTCCCGGTTCTGTCTCATCGACAAAATAGTACACGTATTTGCCGTCGGGTGAAACGGAAGCGGCCGTCGCGCCGGTCTCGTGAGTAATCGGCTGCAAGGCGAAGTCGTCCTCGATGTCGCAAAGCAAATACTGATGCTTCGGGTCATCCTTGCTGCCCCCGTGCGCCGTGGCCGAGCGATGCAGGACGAATCGCTTGGAGTCCGGCGTAAAGACCTGGGCCTCCATGTAGAGGTGTGAGGCCGGTACGTCGGCCTCCGTTGTCAGTTGGATGACCTCCAGCTCCTTGGGCGAGTCCTTGTCAAGAAGATCCGGCCGAACCTTGCGTGCGGGCTGTCTCTTCGTACGCCGAATAGCCTGCCCCGCTCGGCTCCGCGAGGGATGCGTGACGGAACTCGCAACGACACCACCGCAGGCGACCACGGCTTGCGTCACAAAACGCCTCCGCGAAATGCCGGCCGACTGACGCCGGGGAGTCCTCCTAGCCATGCCCGATGCCTCCTGCCCCGTATGGCGTTCTGCTCCTGCCTACCCGCGACCGCACGGGGCCCCTGATGCGTGGGCATTGTAACCCCGTGGGGTTTCAATGCATACGTACGGATCCATGTCCTTCTGGGGCCACAGGGCGTACGATTGCACGCATCAGGCGATGCATGTCCCTCCTGCGGCGCGAGATTGCCTGCTTCTGTGCGTGTCTGTGATGTTCGTTTTATCAGGAGCGGCCATTTGACATCACGTTTGGCACAAGGCAGCATACACATACAGCACGGATAGTGGGAGACTCGAATGTCCAAAAGAAAGATTGCGTTCGAAGCTGTCGTGGCGCTGGTGGCGAGCGCGTCAAGTCCGGTTCGGGGCGAGTCGCAGGCCGAGCCGTACCGGTCCGGTTTGCCCTGGGTGCAGTTCCACGGCTCGGATTTCACCCGACCGGCGGAGTCGGGAATCGACCGCCAACTCAATCTGGACACGGGGGCAACGATTCAGGACTACTCGCGGATTTGGAAGGGGGCTATCAAGTGGCCGGCCGGCGGCGAGGTGACGTTCCAGGCCGATGCGGATGACGAGCTCGAGCTGTACATCAACGACAAGCCGGTCATCGACAGTGGGGGTGCGCGGAGGTCACGCGAAGGCACGTGCGTCGCCCAGACCGGCCAACTCGTCCCGATTGAGGTCCGGTTCCGCCAGAAAGGCGGCACGGCCCATCTCCGGCTCTACTGGAGCACGCCGGGGAAGGCAAAGGAACTCGTGCCCGAGTCGGCGTTCTGGCACCAAAAGGCCGATGCCGAGCAGATCAAGGAGATGCTGGCCGGCAGACTTTCCCCAAGACCGAAGATCGACGACAAAAGCTCCATCTACAAGCCCGGTTTGGGACCGGTTGCACCGGCGACTGAACCGATTCCACTGGGTGTCGGACCACACCTGTTCATCGACGACCATCTGGTCGGTTCGTCGACCAACGTGTTTCGCACGGTGAATCGGCCCGAGCGGCAGCTCAAGGAACCCATCGTCCACGGCAAGAAGGGCAAAGGGGACAACTGCTTCCAGCCGTACATGAGCGTCCTTCGCGACCCCAAGACCGGACGGTTCCGTATCTGGTACGGCGTCCACGTCAACGAGACCCGGTCGCGCCTCGGTTACATGGAATCGGACGACGGCATCAATTGGATCCGTCCCCATCGCGTGCTGGACGATCCCGGCCCGATTCAATTCGGCGTCAGCATCCTTGATGAAGGACCCGAGTTTCCCGATGCGGCCAATCGATTCAAGTACGCCTACTGGTGGGGCAATGGGATGATGGTTGCAGGCTCTCCGGACGGGCTGACATGGAAGCTGCTTTCACCGCGCAGCGTCCTCGAACACAACCATGACATCTGCAATATCTACAAAGATCGCGTGCGCAATCGCTACATGGGGATTTGCAGCACGTATGTGACGGGACCACGCTGGTCCGGCAATCGCCGCGTCACCGTCCAGAGCGTCAGTGACGACCTCATCCACTGGGCCAAACCGTGGCGCGTCCTCACGCCGGACGACACGCTGGAGCAAGGAGAAACGCAGTTCTACGCGATGTGCGGATTCCTCCAGCGCGGCGATCTCCTCATCGGCATGGTCAAGGTCCTTCACGACGACTTCGCCGCCGATCCGGGTGGTCCGAAGGCGGGCGTGGGCTGGACGAGCCTGGCGTGGAGTCGCGACGGCGAGCATTGGGTGCGCGACCGCGAGGTGTTCTTCGACCGCCACCCCGCGTCGGGCGAATGGGACCATGCGATGGCATGGATCGACTGGCAATTGCCCGTCGGCGACGAGGTCTACCTCTACTACGGCGGGTACGCACGGGGACACAAGATCAACCGGTTCGAAGAGCGGCAGATCGGGTTGGTGAAGATTCTCCAGGATCGCTACGTGGCTCGCGAGTCCGGCGAGAGCGCGGGAACCTTGCGAACGCCGACCGTCCTACTGGATGGTAGCCGCCTGACGGTCAACGCCAAGGTCGATGGGGAGATGAAGGTCCGCATCCTGGACGCGGCGGGCAAACCCTTGCCCGGTTTCGACGAGTCCGATGGCGACCCCATCCGCGGGGATTCCCTTCGGCACGCCGTTCAGTGGAAGGGAGATCTCGCGTCGGTTCGGGGCAAGGCGGTCCGGCTGGAGTTCAGCCTCCGAAACGCGCGGCTATTTGGCTTCGAACTGGTCCGCTGATCGACTATCGTTCTGTCTGCGCAGGGTCGGTCTTCGACGGCAACGCTTTCCCTTCTCGTCGCGGACGACTCCTGCGGGGCAGCCAAGGACGGGACTGAGGGATGGCAAGGAAGTTCGTACTCAAGGCACGCCGGATCGGGGAGGATATCGATTTCTCCGCCGACCTCAACCCGGAACAGCTCGCCGTCGCGACCGCCCCCGGCGGGCCGATGCTGGTGATCGCGGGCGCCGGGAGCGGAAAGACGCGTGCCCTTACCTACCGGTTGGCGTGGCTGGTCCACCAAGGGGTGGACCCCTCCCGTATCCTGCTGGTGACGTTCACCAACCGCGCCGCACGCGAGATGCTTCACCGCGTTGAGTTGCTGCTGAAAACCGAGACGCGGACAATCTGGGGCGGCACGTTTCACCACATCGCCAACCGCATCCTGCGACAACACGGGAACCGATTGGGTATCGAGCGGGACTTCACGATCCTCGATCGCGAGGACGCACGCGACCTCCTGGGCTCCTGCGGCGTCGATTCCGGCGTGCACCAGAAACAGCGGCGGTTTCCACACAAGGGGTTGCTCCTGTCGATCTCCAGCTTCGTCCGGAACACGCTGGAACCATTGGGCAAGGTGCTCGCACGACGCTACCCGATGTTCCAGCAGGACGAAGAGGCCATCGCGACAGTGCTGAAGCTCTACGACGAGCGAAAGCGCCGCCGACAACTCCTGGATTATGACGATCTGCTGGCGGCGTGGCTGGTCCTGCTCACCGAACATGCCGACGTTCGTGACCTGTTGGCCTCCCAGTTCCTGCACATCCTGGTCGACGAGTATCAGGACACCAACGCGATCCAAGGCAAAATCGTCGATCTGCTGGCGTCCAAACACAGGAACCTGTGCGTGGTGGGCGACGATTCACAGAGCATCTACAGCTTCCGCGGCGCGGATTTCGACAACATTCTGCGATTCGAAGACCGGTACCCCGACGCTCGCGAGTTCCGGCTCGAAACCAACTACCGATCGACGCCCGAGATCCTCTCGCTGGCCAACGCCAGCATCCAACATAACGAGCGGCGTCTGCCGAAAGTCCTCCGGGCGGTCCGGCCGTCGGGGCTGAAACCGGCGTTCGTCGCCTGTCAGGACCACAACGTGCAGGTGCGATTCATCGCAGAGTACATCCTTCACCTGCTGGAACAAGGGCGAAAGCTGAACCATATTGCGGTGCTCTATCGCAGCCATTGGCATTCCCTGGAAATTCAGCTCGAACTTCAGCGGCGGAACATCCCGTTCCAAGTCCGAGGAGGGCTGCGATTCTTCGAACAGGCTCACATCAAGGATGTGGTGGCCTTTCTTCGGGTCGTTCAGAACCCTCGCGACGAACTGGCATGGTTCCGCGTCCTCCCCTTGCTGCCTCGGGTCGGCGCGGCTCTGTCACGTCGGGTGTGGGCGCACATCTCGGGGAACAACAATCCGCTGAAGACGGCCTGCGACAAATCTACCCGCGCACTCCTGCCCCGGGGCGCGGACAAAGGGTATCGAGGGTTCACCAAACTCCTGAACGAACTCGCCGAGTTGAACTCGCCCGCCGACATGATTGAGCGAGTGATGGATCGATTCTACGACGATTATCTCGTTACCCATTACGACGGAGCCAACCTCAGACGCGAGGACATTCGCGGGCTGGCCAACTTTGCCGGCCAGTACAATACGGTGGCCTCGTTCCTGGCCGACATCGCTTTGGCCGGAGAGTTCTCGGGCGAAACTGTGGTAACTGGACCCGACGAATGGGATTTCGTCGTCTTGTCCACGGTCCACCAAGCCAAGGGCTTGGAGTGGCCGGTGGTCTTCATCCCCTGGTTGGCCGATGGTCGTTTCCCGACAGATATGGCCATCAACACACAGGAGGATCTGGAGGAGGAACGGCGCGTTTTTCATGTGGCCATTACCAGAGCCAAGGATGAGCTTTACCTTGTCATGCCGCAGGTCTATCGGAACCGCGCGCAAGGTCTGATCATGATGAAACCCAGTCGTTTCCTGTCCGAACTGGATGAGGATCTCACCGAACCGATGGTGTTGGACGAGAGCCTTTCACACGTGACCGTCGGACCGCAATTCGCGGACGCGTCACGGACCAAGGGGGGCCTGAAGGTGCTCCCGTCGGGTAGCGATCGCCTGGTCCCATAACGGTGCCTCCGCCCCGCGGCGTGTGTGTCGGCTTGACTCGTGTTTCGTTGGGCGCTATCGTGAGGTATTCGCCGGACGGCGGCCGCGTTACGGCCGCATCCCATCTGGGCGGGCTATTGCCAACGGTATGATCTCTCGAGTCGGGGTAATTCTACAGAACGTTCCGAGGCTGGTCGATGTCTGGTTGAGTCGGCGCTTGAAGAAACCGTCCAAGCACCTCCCTATCCTGCTCATCTTCATCACCGACAAGTGCAACCTTCGGTGCCGGATGTGCGGCGTGTGGGAGCACGCAAGCCCGGATTCCATCCACAATGAGCTGACAACGGAGGAATGGAAGGCCGTCATTCGCTCCGCCGTCAAGTTGCGGACGGTCCTTCTTTCCATCACGGGGGGCGAGGCCGTCCTTCGTCCCGACGTCTACGAGATCATCCGATTCGCCCGTCAAAACGGAATTGCCGTTCACCTCTGCAGCAACGGCACCGTGCTGAACGATTCACGCGTGGATCAGCTTCGAGAGTCGGGGGTAAACACGGTGTCCGTTTCCCTGGAGAGCGACGTGCCTGAGATTCACGAACGGCTTCGAGGCGAGGGGACGTTCGAGAAAGCCGTCCGCGGCATTCGCTTGCTCCGAGAGAAGGCGCCCGGCGTCAAGGTGGGCATCAACTTTCTCATCACGGCCCAGAACTTCCGCGACATGTGGCGGATGATTCCATTCGCCGAGAGTCTGGGCGTCCATCAGATCAAGTTCGCGCCCATCCACACGAACCTGCAACACAAGGGGAAACGGCAGGAAGAGTTCGCCGATCTCATCTTCACGGAAGAAAACCTCGATGAACTTGAAGGCGAAATCGGCAAGCTGGCCGAGGCGGCCGCCAAGAGCCGCCTTCAGACCACTTCCAGGATCTTCCTGAACGGCATCGTCAGTCTCTACCGACACCCGCGCACGGGGTTCCGCTGCTACGCCGGCTACGCCGCCTGCGCGATCAATCCGCAAGGCCGGGTGTCGCCCTGCTGCGACGTGGAGGGGGCCATCAGCGTCCGCGAGAAGCCCCTCGATGAGATCTGGAGGAGCGCCGAATTCCAGCAATTACGGCAATGCGTCCACACGTGCGACCGGCCCTGTTGGGATACGACCAACGCGGAACTGAGTCTGCGGTTGGGAATTCGGGGTATGCTGGGTGAGATCGGCCAAACCTGGCGCGACGTCAAATTCTACTTCGGGGGCGAAAACCAGTGATTCCTCGGCGCAAGGCGCACACATTCCCGGGCGAGACGGAGGAAATCGGGCGTCGATGTCGGCAGGGGATAACCCAGGACCCGAGCCTGTTGGCCCGATGGGAGCGGGCGGTCGCCGATTTCGTGGGCGTCCCCCATGCGGCGGTGGTCAATTCCGGACGTCGCGGAATGACGCTGATCTTCCGGCACTTGGGTGTGGGCCCGGGCGACGAAGTCATTGTCCCAGCCTACACGCTCAAGGATCTGATTCCGCTGATCCAAAGCCTGGGCGCGAAGATCATTCCGGCGGACATCGATCGGGAAACCTTGAATATCTCCCCCAAGGCCGTCTCGGAACGAATCACCGCCAAGACCAAGGCGGTCTTGGCTCTTCATGCCTTCGGCTCCCCCTGCGACATCGAAGCAATCGTGACGCTGGCGGAGCGCCACGGACTCCCCGTCATCGAGGATTGCGCACACTCACTGGGGGCCTCCGTCGGTGGACGGCAAACCGGGTCCTTTGGGCGGGCCGGCTTCTTCAGTTTTGAAACGACCAAGCCGGTCAACACCTTTGGAGGCGGCATGGTGGTGTCCTCGGACGCCACCCTGATCGAAAGCGTTCATGCGAGCACGCAGAACGACGTCTTCGACGTGACGCCGCTCCAAGCCAAAGTCGGGGCGACCAAGACCGAGGACTTCCTCTTCAGGACAGGCCTGGGGTTTCCGATGCTGTATCTCCTTGCCAGTCCGATGTGGAAGGGCGTCACCGCCAGACTCTACCGGCGGTTTCAGCATGCCCCCCCGTCCAACATCCAATACACCCCCATTCAGGCTGAAATCGGCCTCAAAAAGCTGGCAAGCCTGCCGGAACGAATAGGCGAGCGGAAGCGAAGCGCGGAACTGCTCAGGTCGCTCCTGTCGCCCGAGATACGAACCCAGCGGATCCGTGACGGATGTGAGTCGACCTGGTACTTCGTGGTCGTCGTTCTTCCGTGCGCCGCGCTCAGGGTCCGCAAGAGAATGCTCGTGCGGGGTATTGACGCGGGCATCGAAGACGAGATTGCGGACAACTGTGCCGCCTTGTTAGGCTACAAGGATTGTCCGGTGATTGACGAGGTCTACGGGCGTGCCATGGTCCTCCCCCTGTACGAGGGGATTACGGAAGAGGCGATCCGCAAGATCGCCCGCGCACTGAACGAATCGATATGAAGGTCCTGCTGGTCGACGTGCCTTTTGGCGAGCAAGAAATCGGCGGCGAGGAAGGCGACTTCGCCGCCGTCCTCAATGTCATTCCTGCATTGGGCTTGGCCTATCTGGCCGCCGTTGCCGAAAAGGAAGGACACGAGGTCCACATCCTGGACTGTGCGAGGGGACTCGGCTGGAACGCCATTGAGGAAGAGGGGCGGAGTTTCCGGCCGGACGTCGTGGGAATGACGGCAACCACGCCCACATTCAACAACGCGGTTAAGAGCGCCCGACTCCTGCGAGAAATCGTGCCCAAGGCCCTGTTCGTGGTCGGCGGCCCTCATCCGACGGCCGTGCCGGATCACGCCGTCACGTCCGATGCCTTTGACTTCCTGGTCCTCGGCGAGGGGGAATTGACCTGGATCGAATTGCTGCGTCACGTGCAGGGAAACGGACCGACGCGGGCCGACGACATCGCGGGCCTCGCGTTTCGCCGGAACGGGCAGCCGGTCACCACCGCGCCCCGGGGGCGCATCGAAGACCTCGACGGGCTTCCCTTTCCGGCCAGGCATCTGCTGCCGCCCTTGAAAGCGTATCGTCCCACCCCCGCTTCCTATCGAAGGCTGCCCCTGGCGCACGTCATGACGTCCAGGGGGTGCCCCTCGAAGTGCAACTTCTGCGACCGCGCGATCTTCGGCGAGAAATACCGGGCCAGAAGCGCCGAAAACGTCCTGGCCGAGGTGGACGAGGTCGTGCACAAGCACGGCGCCAAGGAGATCCGCTTCTTCGACGATACCTTCACGCTCAATCGCCGACGGTTGGAGGAGATCTGTCGGGGGCTCAAGAGATATCGACCGCGGCTCCCGTGGACCTGCCTCACCAAGGTCACCGCCGTGGACCTCGACATGCTCCGGATGATGCGCGATGCCGGCTGTTGGCAGGTGTTGTACGGGCTGGAATCGGGGGATGACCGCGTACTCTCAACGCTGGGCAAGAAGACAACCGTCGAGAAAAACCGTCAGGCCGTCCTCTGGGCCCGACAGGCAGGCATCCGGGTGCGCGCCGATTTCATCGTCGGCACCCCTCACGAAACCATGGAGACGCTCAGAAACACCGTGGAATTCGCCAAATCGCTACCGCTCGATTTCGCGCACTTCAACAAGTTTGTGCCCTTCCCCGGCACGGAGTTCTACCGACAACTCGTGGGACAAGGTTACCACTTCGATTTCTCCGGAAGCACGTCCACGCTCGACCATGACGCCCTGGTCTTTGTCCCGAAAACCATCGATCCGGCCGAGTACCGGCGGTTCCTTGACAGGGCATACAAGGAGTTCTATCTTCGACCGCGTTACATTCTCCGGCGGGTCTTCGGCCTGAGGACGTTTACCGAGTTCTGGGGTCAGGTGCGGGGGTTCTTTGCCATCCGATCGCTCTGACATGGGCCACGGTCGCATCCGCCTACTCTTGGCTGTCGGCATTCTCCTGGGTTCATCCCTTCTCCTCTTCGGACGCCTCGGTCATGCCGCCCTGTGGGACGACGAGGCGGCGATCGCTCTGTTTGCGATGGGTGTGTGGCGCACGGGCGACACGTCGGCCGTCATCGACCACAACATCGTCGCGTATGACTTCGGCTACGAACTCAAGAACCTTCGCAATCGTTACATGCCTCCGCTGAGCTTCTACGTCGCCGCGCCGTTCGTCGGCATCCTTGGCCGAACGGCGCTGGCCGCGAGACTCCCTTTCGCAATCTGTGGCCTGCTGACCGTCGCGTTCATCCTCTACTGGTTATGGCGCGACAAGGCCGACCTACAAATGTGGATCCTGATGGGCATGGGGCTGTTGGGGAATGTGTCCTTCATGCTTCATGCGAGGCAGTGTCGATACTTCGCCCTGGCTGCCTTGTCGTCCACCATCCTCGTCTATCAGGTCCTTCACTGGAACGGTCGACGCAGGACGTTGCTTGCCATGGCCGCAGTCTCCCTTTGTCTGTTCGCCGCGAACTACATGAGTTACATGGCCCTGTATGTCGGCCTATTCGTCGACTATCTCTTCTGGCTCCGCAAGACACGCCCGCTCACCGGGCGCGACTGGGCAATACTCATGGCCCCTCAAATCGTTTTGGGCGGGGCATTATGGTCGGTCTATGACATGGTCCTGGCCGAAAAGGTCGTGAACCTCCAGTCGCCGACCTGGTTCGAGCAATTCGTTCGGTTGCCCTTGTGGTATCTGCGCGAACTGAACAGTTGCGAGTTCGGCGTGGGTCTTCTGCTCGTGACCGCTCCCCTCATCGGCTACGTCGTCGGCGACCCGTGGCTGATCCGAGGCTCTGTCGGCATTCTGAGTTACGTGGCGGCCGTCGTGGTGATCGCGCCTCACCTGGAGTCGGAACGCAGCGCGGTGGCCACCATTCGATACCTGATGCCGATAATCCCACTCTGTGTCTACGTTGGCGTTCTCACGATCAGAATCCTGACACGACGGCTTCCGGCCATGGCAATTCCACTGGGTCTGCTCGCGTTCTGCACGAACGTGCTTCACGGCGGTCCCCTGACGGACCTGACCCGTCCGTCGAGGTTCAACGAGGTCAGACTGCGGGAGGGGTTCCGTTCCACGCTGTACGATTATGTGAAGGAGTTGCTGCATCCCCCACCGAGTGGGTATGCCGCGACGGCCGAGTGGATCAATCGTCATGTGGGTGATCAGGAGAGCATTTGGGTCCTGCCTCGCTATGCCATCTATCCCCTGATGTACCACGCGCCCAAGGCAACGTATGCATGGCAACTGGAGTACCCCCCGGCCAAGGGGTTTGAAGGGCTTGCCCCCATCCACTTCAAGGGACAGGTTCCGCCGCGATATGTCATTGTCTTCGGGCCCAACGTGGAGTGGGTAAAGGGCCTGCTGCGGCAATGGGAAAAACGGGGGCTGATCTACTCACATGTGACCACGATCGACCACTACTACTACGACCTGACGCGCCCCGAACTCTTTTGGCATGCCTTCAAGCCCGTCAGGGACTTCGACCGTTCGACGCTCGCGATCTACGTCTTCAAGAGGCTTCCCGCCGCTCGCCCAAGTCCGGCGGCGACCGGGACTTCCCCCTTGCCGAGCGGTCTTCACCAGGGAAGTATGCCCTGATCGGCCGCATGGTGATTCGCTACTCTACTCAGCACCTCACCTCTATAATGGCGCCATGTCCGATCTGGCCGTTCGGCCGACTGATACGAGACGTCGATGGGAGTCGATCCCCGCATCTTCTTGGATAGGGGTCACGCTTCTGTTCTCCCTGACGATGCTCGTCTACCTCCCCTGCGTTCAAGGCCGGTGGATCTGGGGGGACAATGAACGTGTCTATGCCAACCCCTTGCTCAAGGACGCCGAGGGTCTGCAAAAGATCTGGTTGAGCCGGGAACCGAAAGACTATTGGCCGCTGTTCTACAGTGCTTTCTGGATCCAATGGCGACTGTGGGGCCAATCAACGCTCGGCTATCATCTCGTCAACATCCTCTGGCACGCGCTCGTTGTCGTCCTCCTATGGCGCGTGCTGAAGCGCCTCGGCGTGCGAGGAGCGTGGCCGGCAGCGGCGATCTTCGCCGTTCATCCGATGCATGTGGATTCCGTTGCCTGGATCAGCGAATTCGTCAATCCGTTCAGCGCGTCGTTTTGTCTTGCCGGCCTGCTGTGCTACCTCCGTTGCGACGAACGGGACGGGTGGGGGTGGTATGCCGGCAGCCTCGTCTTGTTTTTGCTGGCGATGCTGTCGAAGGCGTCGGTCGCGACATTGCCGGCGATCATCGTGCTCTGTCGCCTGTGGATGGGGCGCGCCTGGCGATGGAAAGAGGGAGTGCGGCTGGGCGGCCTCGCGGTCGTCGCCATCGTGTTGAGCGCGGTGACGATCTGGTTCCAGAAATACAGTGCGGCCGCCGTGGGCCGCGAATGGTCCGCCGGCTTCTGGGAACGTACGGCCGTCGCCGGCCACATCGTCTGGTTCTATCTGTTCAAGACGCTGGTTCCGTACTCGCTGATGTTCGTCTATCCGAAGTGGCGGATCGATCCCACGTCGATCGTCAGCTACCTGCCGGCCATGGCCGTCATCGTCACGGCGTTGGTTTGCGCGTGGAAGTGGCGATCGTGGGGCCGCTCGGCGTTTGTCGGCCTCGGGGCCTTCCTGGTGCTGCTGTTGCCGGTCCTGGGCTACTTCAACATGTTCTACATGAAGTACTCCTACGTGGCCGACCATTGGAACTATCTGGCGAGCATGCCCCTGATTGCCTCGGCCGTGGCGTGGGCGAGCGCGGGCCTCGAAAAGGGCCGCCATCGCTTCCGTGGCCGCTCGACGTCATGGCTGGTGTATGCCGATGCAATCCTGGTCATGGGTGTTGTCGCCATCCTCGGCACGATGACGTGGCGACATTCGGCGACATATACGGACCTCGAGCGAATCTGGCGCGCCACATTGGCGGTCGACAACGACGTGGCCATGCCTCACGCGAACCTGGGCGCGCTGCTGTGTCGGCGGGCCCAAGCATTGGAGGACCAGGTCGGCCGACGGCCGGACGAAGAAACACGGGCGAAGATCGAAGCGCTGTATCGCGAAGCGGAACACCATTATCGCGAGTCGCTTCGCATACAGCCTGATGACGAAGATTCGCACGCCAATCTGGGCGCAATTCTGTTTCGCCGGGGCGATGTCGCCGGCGCGCTGTCGCACTATCACAAGGCGCTGGAAATAGACCCCATGTGCGCTCATGCCCACGCGAATCTGGCCAAGGCGCTGCTGAAGCGGGGACACCTGGACGAGTCGATCAAGCACTTCGATGCGGTCGCCCGTATCGAGCCGCATCGAAGTTCGGCACAAACGGATCTGGCGGGGGTGCTGACGCTTCGCGGACGCTGGGCGGAAGCGGCCGCGTGCTATCGGCGGGCGCTCGAACTCACGCCGGACGATCCGGTCGCCCTTCATCGGTACGCGTGGTTGCTTGCCACATGTCCCGACGATGCAATTCGCGACGGAAGACGGGCGCTGGCACTGGCCGAGCACGCGTGTGTCCTTACCCGGCGCCGCGACCCAATGGCGTTGGATTCGCTGGCCGCCGCCTACGCCGAGATGGGGCTGTACGATAAGGCGACAACCACCGCCGCGGAGGCGATGGAGCTGATGAAACGGCAAGCAGCGACGCCCCTTATGGATCGAATGACCCGGCGGGCGGCAAGCTACGCGGCAGGCCGACCCCATCGATCCGAAGCCTTGCCGGATCGGACGGAGATCATTGTCCCAAGCAAATCTGAGTGACAGGTCCTGATCGTGGGCAACGACGACGTACATCCGACATCCACACGCACCGGAAAAGCGCGGATGGAAGACCGCCTCTGGGACACCGGGCGGCTACGGAATCCCCATCATCAGGTGGACAAGGCCCTTCGTGTACGGCGGATGTTCGATCAAATCGCTCCAACGTATGAGTTGATCAACCGACTGGCGAGTCTCGGACGCGATGCGGCGTGGCGGCGGCGAGTGGTCGAGCTGGCGGCGACATCGCCGGGCGACCGCGTCCTTGACATCGCCTGCGGAACGGGCGATCTGGCCAGGGCCTTCGCCAAACGGGCGGGCTGGGTCGTCGGCGCGGATTTCTCCGAGACGATGTTGAACCGGGCCGCGGCTCGAGACGGGCAACGGATAAGCTGGTGTCTTGCCGATGCATTGTGCTTGCCTTTTCCCGACGGAACGTTCAACATGACCACTTGTGCGTTCGGCGTCCGCAATTTTCAGGACATTCGTTCGGGACTCAGAGAGATGTATCGCACGCTGCAACCGGGCGGTCGCGCGATCGTTCTGGAATTCGGGATGCCGGAGAATCGCGCGGCGAGATGGCTTTACGGCCTGTACTTGCGGCACCTCTTGCCCCGATTCGCGACGCTCGTCAGTCGCGATCGGACGAATGCGTATCGATACTTGGAACGGAGTGTGACCTGCTTCATCAGTCCAAGGGAGTTGGTCGATCGGCTCAAGACGGTCGGGTTTGGAGACGTCACCGTGGTGCCTATGACGCTGGGGGTGGTCGTGGCCTATCGTGCGGAGAAGGGCGCGTGACCAAAACGCTGGAACACGAAAACGGGGACAAGCGCGGACCGGCGACGCAGGGCGGTCCCGAGCCGCATACCCCGAGCAAACGATACGTCTTCTTGGAGCCGTCACACGACGGGGAGCAGGTCTTCCTGGATGTGTGGTCACGCACCGAGCCAAAGTATCGTCGCCGCGCCGTCGTGTTCCTGACGGCCAATGTCGTCCTCTTCTTTGCCTTGGGGTGTTTCACCTATTGGCTGAGAACGGGCGATCCGTTTCCGGTGCTGCGGCCGATTCACGGACTCCTGGGGAATCCCACGCCGATCAGAAACTCGTATTGGTCCTTTTGGAGTGGATGCGCCAAACTCACGGGCCCCGGCCAGATCAATCTGAGCGATTTCCTCATCTT
Organism: uncultured Planctomycetales bacterium; assembly: GCA_964596165.1. Classification (GTDB taxonomy): domain Bacteria; phylum Planctomycetota; class Phycisphaerae; order UBA1845; family JAFGLZ01; genus CAYUQT01. The sequence goes on from CAZQTW010000034.1 coordinate 49,374, forward strand.
TCCGATCAGCGTGGAGCATGTCCCGGCGCACATCGTGATCGTCGGGCTCCTCATGGCCTCACTCGTGACCGTTCCCATCATGGTGGCCATGCTGTACCGCCTGCCGGTGGCGATTGTCTTTCTCCTGATCGTCGCGTTCGTGGCCGTTCTCCCCTGGTTGACGGTGACATTGCTCCTGAGCTGCATTATCGTGACGATCAAACCCTTCCGGTTCTCATTTCGCTATGCGACCGTGCTGGTGGCGCTTATCCCCGTGGCCGTCTATTTCATTCTGACCTCCGCCCGCGGATCGCCCACCGGTGCCGTCGCCTTGGCCGGTCCGGCCGAACGCATGAAACTCTACGCACCCTGGGTGCTGGCGGTGATGGCATCCTGCGGCGGCTCGGGAATCGTCTTGGCGGTAGCTTACGTCATCAACTATCGACCGGGAGGTATTGCCCCGCTGTTGGCCGTTCTGTTCGCGATCCCCCTCATCCTTTTCTGGACCGAAGTGGGACGCGACGAACTGGAGTATCGCCTGCTGGAGCATGATTGCGGACCGGGCAGCGACCAGTACTTCGTCGACCTGGACACTCGGGAACTCATTCAACGTGCGGCGGAACTCGAGTGGATTTCCGATGCGCAAAAAGACCAACGAGAGATCAAGAGCATTATTGAGAACAAGTTCTTGCAGCTCAAGCTTGCCCTGCCGACGGAGCTCGTCCGGCAACAAGAGAGCGTGACCAAGCGATGTGACGCGTTCATACGGTCCTTCCCCGACAGCCGCTACGTGCCCAACTGCCTCTACTTGAAAGGGCGGGCACAGAACATGCGAATCGACATGGAATTGCTGCGGAACGAGGCCCTCTTGCAGTTCTACACGGATTTTCCGTCGGCGGCTTCTCGGGATACGTGGCAACGTTTGTTGGGCGATGCACCGGATTCCCCCTTCTCCAGCGTGGCCGGGTTGAATCTCGGCTTGCTCTATGCCCGAGAAGGCAACCTGCGATTGGCCCAGGATGTCCTTCAGCGCGTGGTCGATCGGTTCGGTCGGTCGAGCCTGACGGTCTCGAAACCGGTGCCGGTGTCGGGAATACGGCAGCTCTTGGCCCGAAAGCCGCCGTCCAGCTCGCTCGGCGTCGATGCCCAGGCTGTGGCCGAGAAGGCCGCCCAACTCTTGTCGCTCATCATGGAAAACCAGGAGGATCGGCTCGCGGACCGAGTCTACCCCGAGAACAACCCCGTCAGCATGCTCTTGCGATGCGACCCAAGAGACCGGTCGTATGCCGACAATCTCCGGCGGATCATGCAGTTGTATCCCAACGCCAAGCTCGGGGATAATCTGATGGTGCTGTGGGTGCTGTTGGAGCCGGACGGCAACACCCGGCGCTCGAAGCTCATGGAATGCGCCAAGCGATATCGGGACGGCGATGCCGCTCCGCACGCGATCTACGAACTGGGTGTGTTGGAACTGCGGCACAATCGCAAGGCGGAGGCGCGTGAAACCTTCGAACTCCTGCTGAAACAATACCCGGACTCGCCGTGGAGCGCATCGGCCCAGCGCAAGCTCCTGATGCTTGACGTGGAACCGACGGAAAGATAGCTGCGGAGCGGCACATCATGCCTCACAAGGTCGTCATGGGGGTCACCGGTGCCAGCGGAGCCGTTTACGCGAAGCGCCTGCTGAGCGGCCTGATTCGCGCGGGGGCGGAGGTCCATCTGGTCGTCAGCGACCGCGGGCAAGAGGTCATGGCGGAAGAGTTGGGAACCGTCGAGTTCGGAGGACCTTCCTACCCCGGCTCCGAGCCGGTAAAGACCTACCGCAATGATGACCTGATGAGCCCGTTATCCAGCGGCTCGTTTCGCACGGACGGCATGGTGATTTGCCCCTGCAGTTGCAACACGCTGTCGGCCATCGCCGCGGGACGCGGCGATAACCTCATCGTGCGAGCCGCTCATGTCCACTTGAAGGAACGCCGCCGCCTCATACTCTGCGTGCGCGAGATGCCCCTCACAAAAATCGATCTCAGGAACATGTTGACGGCAACCGAGGCCGGCGCGGTGGTCTGCCCCGCCTCACCGCCGTTCTATGGTCATCCGAAGGAACTGGACGACGTGATCAATGCCGTGGCCGGCAAACTGTTGGATCTGTTGGGTATCCCCAATGATCTGGCCGTCCGGTGGCTCGGTTCATCCGACGAGCGATCCGTGTCGCCCGACCACTATGGGTAACCTCCTGACATGTCGGGCTCGATCCGGACAATCCGTACATGGGGCGAGATGATCGCGCTCTCGCACTCCGTTTTCGCCTTGCCGTTCGCACTCATCGCAACGTTTCTGGCCGGGCGGAATCTCTCCGATCGGTGCCTGCCCCGCCCGGGGCAACTGGTGCTTGTCGTTGCGTGCATGGTGCTGGCGCGGGGGCTGGCGATGACGTTCAACCGCATCGTGGATTTCGACATCGACGCACGGAATCCGCGGACGCAAAATCGGCCCCTTCAGACCGGACGACTGACCTTGCGTGCGGCCATCTTCTTCGCCGGCTTCTGCGCCGGCGGGTTCATCGCCTGCTGCGCCGGCTTCTACTGGATCTACGGGAATCCGTGGCCACTATGGGCCGGAGTGCCGGTTCTTGCCTACCTATGTGGATACTCCTATTCGAAGCGATTCACGAAGTTGACTCATTTCTATCTGGGAAGCGCCCTCGCCCTTTCTCCGCTGGCCGCGTGGGTGGCGATTCACCCGGCGTCGGTCGGGTGGCCGGTCTGGGTCCTCTCCGCGGCCGTTACGCTTTGGGTCGCCGGCTTCGACATCATCTATGCGTGTCAGGACATCGAGGTCGATCGTCGCGACGGTCTATATTCCCTCCCCGCTCGAATGGGCCCGCGAACCGCGCTGTGGATCGCCCGCTCCTGCCACCTCGGCACGGTGATCCTGCTGCTCTCTCTCTACTGGATCGCGCCGATGGGACGCGTGTACATGGCGGGCGTGGGCGCCGTGGCCGGCCTGCTTCTGATCGAGAACGTAATGGTTCGCGCCGACGACTTCTCTCGCGTCAACGTGGCGTTCTTCACCCTGAACGGATTCGTGAGCGCGGGCCTGGGCCTGGTTGCGATCGTGGATATCCTCTTGTCGATACGTTCGTAGAAAACCCGATCGCCGAGAATCCGGGAGCGATATGATACGCATCGGCCTGTTCGCAATCCTGCTCATGGCCTCGGCCCTCAGCGTGACGGGCATCGGATGGGGCTTGCCGTCTCAGAAAACAGATCGGTATCTGTTCGGAAACGCATCCCCGTGGACGGGGCGCCGACTGGTCGACCTGAAAGGCGGAGATTGGGATCGACGGCCCGCCCTGGGTTCCGACGTCGATCCCGACCCGATCCGGGGCCGAGACCGCCTCGTCGAGCTGACCGCCACCGATGCGGCACGGGCCGAGATCCTTATTCGATACAGGCTATACTCCCACCAGCCGGACGAAGTGCTGACGCTCCGCGCCCTGGCGAGCATGAAGCCGCGGCGGTTTCAGATGGATCCGAAGCTGTATCAGTACGGCGGCCTCTTCGTCTACCCGGTGGGCGCTCTGATCGGTCTCTGCTCCGCCGCCGATGTGATCGATGTTCGCGGCGACCTCGCCGACTGCCTCGACCATCCTTCGGCCTTCGGAAAGCTCTACGTCGTCGTCCGCGCGTATGCCGCGGCCTTCGGCCTCGTGGGCGTCGTCGCGTGCTTCTTGTTGGGCAGGCGCCTGGGCGGACCCGGCGTCGGCCTGTTCTCGGCGTTCCTGTTCGTCCTCTTACCGGTTGTGATCACGATGTCCCACGAGGGCAAGCCGCACCTTCCCGGGGCGGTGCTCATGCTCCTGGCGGGCCTCGTGGCCATGCGATACGTCGAAACCGGCCGCACGCTTCACTGGCGGACCACCGCAATCCTGTGCGGCTTGACCTGGGGCATGGTGTTGAGTGGCTGGCCGGCGCTGGCCGCCCTCGCTGTCGCGGCATGGCAACGTCCGCTCGAGCGAGGCAGCCGGCCGGCCTTATTGGCAAAGGGCGTCCTCGTTGCGGTTCTCGTGTTCCTGTTGGTGAATCCCTATCTCGTGATCAACGCCGTGTGCAATCGCGACGTCCTACGGTCGAATCTGGGTACGTCGACGGGGATGTACGAGATCGGTCGCCTGGCCGAAGGGTTCGGCCGCGTCGCCGCTCTGCTGATGGAAGGTGCCGGGCCCATCGTCGCGGTGGTCGGGACCCTGGCGATCGTCATCCTGTTGTGTGCCCGCCGCTGGGCCCTGCTGCCTGTCTTGGTGCCGGCCGGGCTGGTGGTAATCCAGTTCTCGTTGATTGGGGCCGGCAAGCCGGGCGAATACGGGCGATTCTTGATTGTCCCGGCGACGCTGCTGGCCGTTCTCGCCGCGTGGGCGGCCGCTGCGACGTTCCGGCGAAATCGCTGCGCGGGCTTCCTTCTCGCGATCCTGCTGGTCGTGGGCACCGGACTTGACGGTTACCGCTACCTTCGCGGCTTCGTCAAGGATGCGGATCAGTCAGGCAGCCGTTACGCGGCCGCCGACTTCCTTGCGGCGGAGTTGTCGAGACGCCCTAAGGCCACCGTGGGGTTGATTCGCGAACCGGCGCCTTACGCCGCCCCACCCATCGACGTCGTGGGTCGACCTCTCGTTCTGCTCCCCAGGTCGGCGCCGAAAGATGTGCCCTCCTGGCCGGATTACGTTGTCGTGGCGACCGATCGTCCGGACGACCTGGCGTCCGCCTGGTGGCGACCCCGCTATCAGCTCCGGGCGGTGTTCCCATCCGACGTGAATCGATGGCTACACCGACCGACAGTCATCAGTTGGGCCGACAAACCGGTTGTGGTCTTCATCCTCAAGGACCCTCCCGGTGCCACCGGCGTCTCGCCCCGCCGGGTGCCACTGGCGGCTCGTCCGCCAGTGTTCTCAACGCCGGGTGCCACTGGCGGCTCGTCCGCCAGTGTTCGCCGCGCCGGGCCGCCCCTACGACAGCCGCCGGCGTATGATCGTAATGACCTCACGGGGGTCGTCCGCCGTGTCGACGCACCGCAGCGACTCAGGTGACTCCCGAGCGATGACGTCCAGCACCGGTTGCCAGAAGTCCCCCAGAAGAACGATGGGCTTGCCGGAAATCAGCCGTTTGTTGATCAGCTCCCAGACGGCGGCGAGCTCAAGCAGGGTTCCCGTCGAGCCGGGCAGGACGACGTAAGCGTCGCCGGCATCGATAAGGTGTTGAAGGCGGTCGTTGAGATTGTCGGTGGAGATCTCCCGTCGCACCCACCGATTGGGCTTGCCCCGCCCGAACGCCGAGCACGTCACGCCGATCGTCTGCGCGGCATCACCGCAGGACTCGACGGCCCCGCGACAGCCTGCCTCCATCGTGCCCCCGTAACCCCCGTTACACAGGGCCCAGCCCGCCCGGGCAATCGCCGCCCCAAGCTCATAGGCACGCTCGTACGGCGGCTCACCCGGCTTGCACTGAGAGCTTCCGAATACCGTTACCGTTTGTTGCCTTTCGCTCACGATTCTCCTCTACCAACAGGGCGATCACGAGTGCGAGCACCGCCCACAAATTCACGCCGGCCGTCCGAAGGAAATGACCGGTCCACGGATCAACACCCCACGCGGCCATCGATAGAATCCACACCCCCAACGCTACCCAGACCGTCGCGGCGCCGTTGCCGGTCAACCGATGCGTGGCCAGGCGATCGAGCAAGACCGCTATCGCCGGATAGGCCCAGATCAGGTAGTACTGCCTCAACAGGGGTGTGAACCACAGCATGAAGAGCAGCCACATCGTAAACGTAATTCGTTGCCCGGCGACGCTTCCACGGGGTCCGCGCCGGACGATAGTCAACAGCACCGCGACGCACCCTCCCATGACGAGGATATAAACGATCTTGGCAACAAGGGGCCGTCCCGGAAAGGCCTTGGACAAAACGATCGCCAACGACTGGTTGCGATGGTCCAGGAAGTGGCTGTGGATAAGGGAACCCGGCACCGGCTCGATCATCGCTAAGGCGCTGTGTTCCTCCGATACGAAGTGCCACCACCGCTTGTGATAGCTCACCGTGCGATCGGGCCCGAATACCACGAGCGATCCCAGCAGATCAATCGCAAGGATTGCAGCGACGGCGGTGCCCAGCGCCTTCCAGCGCCGGCGATAAACCAAATACGGCAGGAACAGCCCCGGCATCAGCTTAATGATCGTCGCCACCGCAATCACCATGCCGGCCCCGATGTCGCGACCTCGCTCCAGCAACCGGTACGCCCAGAGCAGCAGGAACAGGATGACAACGCTGACCTGGTTGAATCGCGCGTGCTCGTAGATCACCCCCGCACACAACAAAAGGGGCAAAGCTTGTCCAACCCACCAAGGTTGCGACGCAGTCTCAACAAATTGCGTGGCGATCCACCGAACGATCACGATCAGTAGAACGGTGTTCAGAAGAACCCAGACGGTTCCGCCTACCCAACTGCCCATCGCGGCGAAGGGAACGAACATCAGCGTGGCCGCGGGCAGATAGTTCTGGAGTCGCCCGCGGAGCTTCTCCTCCGGGTTGTCGTCGTCGGTATTGATCGTCCCCTGGTCGATGATGTGGCGTGCGTCGAGGTAGAAATGGTCGAAATCGTAGCGAATCTGGCCCGCGCGATAAATCGACATCCCGGCCAGCACACCCAGTACAATCGCATAGGCGGACAATACCACGCCTCGGACAACCGCCGATGCTTCGTTCCGCACTGTCGGGGTCATGGTGACGACCCCGCAGTGGCGGCAGGATCAGCCCTCCTCGCCGGCGGAGCTGTAGGGGAGTCCGCGGACGCCGTGAAAATCTTGGCCAATGGGTCCTCGGGCCGGCTCAGCCGATCAAGGCGCCACCAGATCGCCGCGCCGAGTATGAACACGGCCCAGATTACTGCTCCTGCCGCCCGCGCCTCTCTCGAGAGGATGAGCAGCATGCCTGCCAGCCAGATCATACTGATCCGGAACGTCACCGGTGAACGAACGCCGGCCTTGATGCAGCGGGCACCGTCGGCCATCCACATCGCCAGGGCGGGGTAGGCCCATACGAAGTGGTATCGTCGCAGGACGGGCATGAACCACAACATCGCCAGCAAAAAGAGCGCCCACTCCATGCGGCACCGGAACGGGTCGAGCCGATCGGCGGGCCGGCGGCATTGCCAAACCAGCGCCGCGAGCGTGACCAGCGCCACGATGTTCGAGATCAGCACCACCGTCTGCGCAGACAGGTTCAGCACGTTGATGTATGCCGGCTTACCGGTGTATCGGTCCGCCCGGGGTTCCTCGTCAAATACTCTCGCGTAGTTCACGTGGTGAAGCAACCGGTAGAGCGTGACGGCATACCCCTTGTTCCGATGGTCGATATTGCGCTCGTCGAGAATCAGGCTGCGGGCGCTGCCCAGCGTGACGGCATCCCGGTACCAGCGTCTGTATTCCTCGACCGCCTGCTCGCGGCCAAAGATGTAGAGGTCGGCCACCGGACCGAATAGGATGATCGTCAGAATGGCAGCGGCCATGAACCGCCACTGACGCTTGAGGGCGAACCAGAGGAGTATGAAGCCGGGCGTCACCTTGAGCAGGACGGCCACGCCCATCAGAAAACCCCCGCGAACCGGCTGCCGGCGCTGCCAGGCGACAAACGCGCCCACCAGGAACGCCAAAACGATTAGGTTGACCTGGTTCAGGCGGAAGTGGATCAGCCAGAACACCGCCATGAACATCACCGGCACGAACTGTGTGTAAGGCCAGTCGTCCGGTTCCATACCGCACATCTCCCGGCCGACCCACCGGACACTCAACACCCAGCAGGCCAGATTCAGCGCCACCCAGACGACGCCGGCTGCGTGCCACGACGTCAGCCCCATCGGCGAACAGACGCGGTGAATGAAAGGCCAATACCAGCGAAGCCAGTCGCGTCGCGGATCGGATGGATTCGCGTGCTCCACGACCCGAGGGCTGTCCGGCAGATCCTGGCCGCGACCGACGGCGCCGGTGGTCAGGAGGATCTTGCCGTCTTCGTAGAAGTACTCGAAGTCAGGGACACCACGCCGGATGTAAACGAGTCCGGTGCCAACAGCCACGAGGATCAGGCAACCCTCGGCGGCTAGGATGCCCTTCGATACCATCCCTGGCGGAACACGCATGCGCCAGATTGTAGATGACCCCGCCAGCCGACGCCATCGTCAGGCTGATTCGTGACGTCTTGATCCGTCCTGTCATCGAGCGTGGGCATGTCGTCCGCTATGCCGTCGAGGAGCGCGGGCGTCTCGCCCGCCGACGTTTCACCTGAAACGCCCCGAAAGGCGCGGCGTGCTCGCGAGCCCCGGCGGGCGGCTTTTTCCCGCCCGCCGACTCCGTTCGCCTTCAACCCGCTTGCACTTTCGAGCCGGGCGGTCCTCCGCCCGCTTGTCGTCCCGTGCCTTCGCAATGGCTCGCGCCTCACGGGCGGTCGTTGCGCCATGGTCAGCCTTCGGCGGCGGTCTTGCGAGAACAAAGGGGAACCCCAACCGGGCGCCGAGGGGGCCTTCGCCTCTGAACCTGTTCAGATCGTTCGGCAATCCGACTGAACACCCGCCTCCTTTTCTCTATGGGGAACCAGAGACATGTGTCCGGCGGAGGGCGTGCAACACATCAACGGCGGAAAACCATGCGAAAAGAGGGGTTAAAACCAGTAATAAAAATGACTTATCGGCACGAGTTGCCGATGCAACACCCCCCAAATGTGTTGCATTTTGTTGCAAAGTGTTGCATTCGGCGACACCAGCCCTCTTCATTCGCCCCTTTATCAGGTCGGCCATGGGTGTCGGGAAAACAAAGGGGTCGGGAGGGCGAAGGGGACATTCAACGTTGGCGCCCGGCGGGGTGTTCGCCCTCTCCGCTGCTTCTGTCGAAAGCTCCGGCGGGCGAGCCGCCTGCGGCAACGACTCGGGGATTGCAAGGCCCGGACAAGCGGGGGACTCGGCACCCGACCCCGGCGGCGTTCACGCATCGAATAGCCGCCTGCTTTTCGTTTGATAGAATAGGCGCGGCGCGTTAGGTTTCCGGGGCATCTACGATCAGAAAACGGGATCGACTCGGGACAGGACAGCCAGAAGGAGAAGAACGATGACAGGCGTGCGGGCAATTCTGGTGGCACCGTTGGCCATGGTCTTTGTGGGGTGCAGTGCGATGCAGAAGAGCGTGAAGTTTGGAGATGATGTGGCGTTTCTCAAGAAGCATACCGAAACCGTCGTGTTGTCGGATCCCGCAGGGAAGGCCCAGTTGGCCATTGCCCCGGCGTACCAGGGACGCGTGATGACCAGCACGGCCGACGGCGACAAGGGCGTGAGCTTTGGCTGGATCAATCGGGACCTGATCTCCTCCGGCAAGACGCTGCCGCACATCAACTCGTGGGGCGGCGAGGACCGGTTTTGGATGGGACCCGAGGGGGGGCAGTTCGCGATCTTCTTCAAAAAGCCGGATCCCTTCGACTTTGACCACTGGAATACCCCCGCGGTGATCGACACCGAGGCCTATGACCTGGTGTCCAAGACGAACGACACGGCGACGTTCCGCAAGGTGACGCGTCTGAAGAACTGGACCGGAACCGAATTCGACCTCCAGATCGACCGGACCGTGCGATTGCTGAGTTGCGAGCAGGCCGCCAAGCTGTTGGGCGTTGCGCTTCCGGATTCCGTGAAAAAGGTTGTCTACGAGTCGGACAACAAGATTACGAACACGGGCAAGGAGGCCTGGACCAAGGAGAAGGGACTGCTGTCGATCTGGATTTTGGGCATCTACAACCCGTCGCCCAAGACAACGGTCGTCATTCCCTTCAATGCCGGCCCCGAGGACAAGCTCGGACCGAAGGTTAACGACATGTACTTCGGCAAGGTGCCGGCGGACCGGCTGGTGGTCAAGGATGACGTGCTGTTCTTCAAGGCCGACGGCCAGTGTCGCGGCAAGATCGGCCTGTCGCCGCGGCGGGCCAAGCCGATCCTGGGTAGCTACGACGACGTCAACAAGGTCCTGACTATCGTCCAATACACGAAACCGGAAGGCGTGACGGACTACGTCAACTCGATGTGGGAGCATCAGAAAGACCCGTACGCCGGTGACGCGGCGAACTCCTACAACGACGGCCCGATCCCTGGCCAGAAGCAGATGGGGCCGTTCTATGAACTCGAATCGTCTTCGCCGGCCCTCGCGATGAGTCCCGGCATGTCGGCATCACACGTACACCGCACGTTCCACATTCAGGGCAGCGAGGCCGATCTGGACAAGATCGCTCGGGCGACGCTGGGAGTGGGTTTGGAGGAGATCAAGAAGGCGTTCGGGAAGTAGGACGCAGACAACTGCGGTGCTGCGGATCATTCGGTGGTGGAGGAGGGACGTGGGTCGGGTCTCGTGGGCTCGACCCACTATTCTCTAGTACCTGCTTGAGCCACTTGCGCAGGCAATTGCGCTCGGGGATGTCTCGCAGGACCCAATCGTCACGGTGGTTGCGATAGGGCAGCGCCTGGAAGGTGAACGGGGCCTTTACGCCGCTGTCGGCGAGGTATCGGCGGGTGTCGTCCACCGTCACCTCCTGGCTGATGAACACAGGGCGGCCGTTCAAGCGCCTTAGGCGGATCAGGGCCGAGGGGCGGTCGTCTTCGTCGTAGCCCCATCTCCTGACGCCGTCGTAGTGACTGTGTGCGATGAAGGCGCGCCACAAGCGGGCAATCGCGTCATCGTGCAGGCCGATGTAATTACAGGCGATGGCCCCACGGGAGAAGCCGGTCAGGATGACGGCGTGGGGATCGCCGCCGTAGTTCTCACACACGTCACGAACGGTCTGATTGCAGTAGGCCACGGTGGCGTCGACATCACCCCACCATTGGAGCTGATTCCTTCCTTCTCTGGCGTTCACGAACGGTAGGCATACCCAGATGAACCCGTTGCCGCCGGAGATACCGTAGCCCAAGTTGCAGTCGTCGACCTTGCCGCTGCAGACGTCGCCGTACTGATTGCGATAGGGTCCGTTGCCCGGGTATTCGACGATGACGGGGAACCGCCGGTCGAGTCGCCAATCGGCCGGCAGGTAGAGCACGTGGTAGATCTGCGTGTTCCGGTATGGCTCGTGAGTCTGCCTGACGCGTTTGCCGGGCGCGGGCTGGCCGTCGGTGACGGGCGGCGTCCTGAGGTCCGGCGGAACGCTCTTGAGGTCCGCCAGATCCGTCGGACCGACAGCAACTGTTGTGAAGGCCGCCAAAATCGTGGTGAGCAGCGTCACCGTGTTCCTGGTCCCTGAGCCCGGGGCCTGAAGCCCACAACCTACAGCCTGCAACTCGCCCTCCATGTCACCGCTTCGTGATCATCTGCCAGTCGTCGGTGCGGAACGGGGTGGCCGGCAGGCCCTCTTTGTTGAACAGGTTGACTTCCGGATAGTTCAGCCAACCGTACCGGACGGCCACGGGTTCCTTAACCTCCGGGCTGCTGACGAGAACGCGGTTGTCCACGATCTGGGCCTGGGCGGGCACGAACTTCCGGTCCTTTCCCGCGATGGTGAACCCCTTCAGATCGCCGCCTTGTGCAACCAATCCGCCGCCGGTGTGTTTGAACTCAAGGAGGATCTTGTCACCCTGGAACTTCATGCCGCTGTACTCGGGGCCGGAGTAGACGATCCGCTGTTTGTAGGCAATTGCGCGGGCCGCCAGCGCCAGCCTGGCGCCGACCTCCGCCTTTCGCTTGGGGTGGATGTCCGTCTTGTCGCCGAGGTCGGTGATGACGGCCATACCCACATTGGGCAGGGCACGAGTGGTCAGCAACTGGGCCTCGCGGAGTTCGGGCCAGGTGTTGTCTTTCATGCCACCGTCAAACGGCGCCAACTGAACGCAAAGAAATGGGAAATCCTTCTGGCCGAAGTCCTCGCGCCAGTTCTTGATCATGGCCGGGAAGAGCGTGCGATATTGATAAGCGCGGCCGGCGTTCGATTCGCCCTGGTACCAGATGGCGCCTTGAATGGCGAAGGGCAGTAGCGGGTGGATCATGGCGTTGTAGAGGCAACTCGGACGGTGAGGGGTATCCGGTCCCATCGGCCCACGAGGCTGCGGCGGGGCCTTCTTGCCTTCGGCCTTGGCCTTCTCGGCCTCCTGCTTCCATTTCTCGATCCTGGCCTTGTGGGCCTCCAATTGCTTGGGATACTCATGCTTGATGTACCGATCCCAGTCGCCGACGATGCTTTGAAGTCCCGGCGTGGTCTCGAGAGTCTTCTTGCTGGTCCAGGCCTCCGCGGGCGTGCCGCCCCAGGAGGTGTTGATGAGGCCGACCGGCACCTTCAACGCGGCCTGGAGCTCCTTCCCGAAGAAGTATCCTACGCCCGAAAAGCCCGCCACGGTCTTCGGACCGCACTCGACCCATGAGCCCTTGACGTCGGTCAGGGGCGTGTCCGACGTGATGTGGGGGACGTGATAGAGACGAATCTTCGGATTGGCCGAGTCGGCGATGGCCTTCCGCGCGTCCGCACAGTCTTGTACCCGCATCCCCATATTCGACTGCCCGCTGCAGATCCAGACCTCGCCGATCAAGACGTTCTTTAGCGTGATGGTGTTCGAGCCCGCCACGGTCATCTCGACCGGGCCGCCGGCCTTCAACGGCTTGAGCCAAACCATCCACGTGCCGTCCTTGGCTGTCGTCTCGGCCTTCTGCTTCTGAATCGAGACCGTCACCTTCTCCCCGTTGTCCGCCCTGCCCCAGACGGGGACCTTCTTGCCCTGCTGAAGCACCATGTTGTCGGTGAACATGCCGTTCAGCGCAACGGCGGCGAATGCTGACGGCGCGGAGATTAGCACGGACCATGATAGTACGATTGCAGGGCATTTCGAGGTGGCTTGGCGCATGTGGATACTCCTTCGTGTGTTCGAACCCAGGATCTGTCTTTGTGTCCGGTCCGGCGGCAATGTGCCGAAGCGGGGGACTATCGTATGAGAACGTCGTTGGCAATTCCAGAGTTGATGGTCGAGTTGCCTAATCGGGAAATGGGTCGGTCCGGTCCTAATCCTCAGTCAGACTCAAGCGGCGCGACTCGACCCATGCTGAGCCGGACCGTCCCCGGCCCGGCTGACCGGGCAGGGGACCGCCCCTCTCGGAAGACGGTAATCGACCTGCTCAGGTGTGACAGGACATTAGCCCTCGCCCTGGCAGTAGGCGATGGTGCTGATCAGGTTCAGCGTAATGATGATGCCCGATCGGATTCGTTTCAGCCTGCCCTGATCGTCAAACCGACCGTCGATCCTAGCGAGGTCGTGAAGGATGGACAGCAGGGCCTTCTTGTACTCCTTGCGCCCCTGCGCGTCGAGGCAAGGCTCCTTGAGATACGTCGCCGGGCCGGGCGCCGTGCCGAACAGGTGCTGGTCGAGCTTGAACTCGCCCGGTGCCGGGATGCCCCATACCTTACGGAAGAGCTCGTCCTTCCACTGGCCGAAGTAGCCTTCCTCGGCGCGACGGAAGATGTCGACCAGTTGCTTGTGAGCCTCGGCGTCTTTGGGCTTGTAGTAGAGTTCGATCACTTCAGCCAGCACGTCCTGGGGATTGCGACGGGTGTCCGAGAGGATTCGTCCGCCGACGGCGATGTTCGCCTCGGTGCCGGGATTGTTGACCGGGCCCTGATAGAACATGCAACCTCGGACGCCGTCTTCGTATTGTTGCTTGATCGCCTCGCCTGCCCGGCGCGTGTAGGGCAGGAAGTACGATACACGCTCCCACTTAGCGTCGGGATAAAGCCAGAGCTGTCCTGATGTGCCGTAGGCGCAGTGCAACGTCTTGATGAAGTCGCGCCTCTCGGCCGGTGCGACTTGGCATCCGCAGTGGCCTTGGTCGAAGACACAGTCAATGTGCCTGCTCAGGTCAACTACTCTTGCCTTCTCCTCGGCGCTGAAGTGCTTTCCGGCAGGGATCCAATTGATCGTAATGACGTATACCGTCTTGTCCGGCCACTTGCTCTTGATGTAGTCGGCGGTCTTGGTGTTGATGCGGACGTTGTAGCCGACGACGCCGTCTTTACCCGTGCACCGCGGACAATGGCAGCATCCGAGGTCGCAGGATTCCAGGTGCACGCCGCCGAAATCGAACTCGCCCAGAGCGAAATCGATGATCTTCTTCACATATTCGAAGGACTTGGGATTGGCGTCGCACATCGCGTGGGTGTGGGGTTTGCCGTCGGGATTCTTGCCGCGGACGGCCGGGTCGGCTTCGATGATCTTGTCGTACCCCCAACTGTACGTTCCGAGCCCCAGCATGATCTGGATGCCACGGTCTTTCGCCGCGGCGAGCAACTTGCGGATTCGGCGTTTGCGGTCCTCATCCAGAGCACTGACGATGTCCGTCGGCCAGCCGTAGGTGGCGAACAGGCCCCAGACATCGAGCATGTTGAATCCTGCTTTGGATTGGACGTCCATCGTCTTGATGATGCTGTCGACGCATTCGTCGTCGAACTGCGGTGCCGGCCAGTTGTCCAGCGGGAGGGGCTCCTGTCGCATGTCGTTGATCCACGCGCCGAAGGCGATGCGGTACGTGTACGAATGGGGTGATGTCTCTGGAGATCGCTGTTCGGCCAGAACACGTCCGATAGGGTTGGAGGCCACGGTCCCCGCAAGTCCCAAGGCGGTGCTTTTCAGGAATTGGCGGCGTTGAATCCTCATTGAAAGTCCTCCTATTGCCCCCGTTTTTCCGTTGCCCTACATTGCCCCTGAGTTGGTCTGTCGAGTGTGGCCGTATTGGTATGGCCGTGGATTCGAAAGGTCAACTTGCCGGGCGGTCGGATTGTGCCTGACCAGGTTCCGGTCACCCGTCGAGCGGCGAACTGCAGGGGGACGCTACGGATTCCGAGGTGCAGAATGAAGCGAATGGGTCTTCTAGGAGCTTGGGTCATGTTGGCGAGTTGTGCGCCGGGAAAGGGGGCGGCCGAAGCGCCGCATCAGAAGCTGCGTGCGGTTCCGTTCACGAGCGTCAAGGTGCAGGACGCGTTCTGGTCGCCTCGCCTGGAGGTGAACCGGACGGCCGTGCTGCCCGCCAACATCGAGTGGTGCGAAAAGACCGGGCGGATCTCCAACTTCGCCAAGGCCGGCAAATTGATGCAGGGTAAGTTTGAAGGGATCTACTTCAACGATTCGGATGTCTACAAGATGATCGAAGGAGCTGCGTACACACTTCAGCTTCATCCGGACCCGCAGCTCGAGGCCAAGATGGACGAGATCATCGACAAGATCGCCGCCGCGCAGCAGCCCGACGGGTACATCAACACCTACTACACGCTGGTCGAGCCCAAGAAGCGGTGGTCGAACTTGCCCGTGATGCACGAGATGTACTGCGCCGGACACATGATGGAGGCCGCCGTCGCCTACGCCCAGGCCACCCGGAAGAAGAAGCTGTTGGATGTTGCATGCCGGATGGCGGATTGCGTCGACGGCGTCTTCGGTCCGAACAAGCGCTTCGGCTTCTGCGGTCACGAGGAAATCGAGTTGGCCTTGGTCAAGCTCTACCGGCAGACCGGACAGGAGCGGTATCTCAGGCTTGCGGAGTTCTTCGTGGAAGCGCGCGGTAAGGAGCGCAAGAAGGAACAGGATTACATGCAGGCTCATATGCCTGTTGCGGAGCAGACGGAAATCGTCGGCCACGCGGTTCGGGCCATGTATCTCTACTGTGCGGTGGCCGACATCGCCGGCCTGACGGGGGACGCACGATACTTCAATACGATGGATCGAATCTGGCGGGATGTGGTCCATCGGAAGATGTACATTACGGGTGGGATCGGGCCCTCCGCCCACAATGAGGGTTTCACGGTTGCCTATGACCTTCCCAACGATACGGCCTACGCGGAGACGTGCGCGTCGATTGGGATGGCCTTGTGGAACCATCGGCTTGCCCTGTTGCATGCGGATGGTTGCTACGTCGATGTGCTGGAACGTGTGATCTATAACGGATTTCTGTCGGGCGTCGCGCTGGACGGGCGGAAGTTCTTCTATGTCAACCCGCTGGCGAGTCGGGGGCAACACCATCGGCAACCCTGGTTTGGATGCGCATGCTGTCCGACCAACGTCGTGCGATTCCTTCCCCAGATCGGCGGTTACATCTACGCCGAAGACGACGAGGGCGTGTGGGTGAACCTTTACATCGGCAGTGAGGGAACCATGACGACCCAGGCGGGGAAGGTGGTCCTGAGTCAAGAGGGGCAGTACCCCTGGTCGGGTCAGATCAAGGTTGCGGTAACGCCTGCCGCCACGGCCGAGTTCAACGTCAATCTGCGGATCCCAGGCTGGTGTCCGAACGCCCGCATACAGGTCAACGGCGCGGTGGTTTCAGATGCTCAACCTAAGAACGGCTATGTTCGGATACGCCGTACCTGGCGGCAGGGGGATGTCATCCAGATGGAGCTGCCGATGGATATTCAGCGGATGGAGGCGAATCCGCGCGTGTCGGCCGATGTCGGACGCATTGCGATTCAGCGTGGCCCGATCGTGTACTGCCTCGAGGCGGTGGACAACGGGGGAAAGGTCAGGCATCTTTCGCTTCCTCGTTCGTCGGAACTCAAGGCCGAATTCGAAGCGGCGTTGTTGGGCGGCGTGACCGTTATCAAGGGGCTGGCGCTGGCGGCTGAGCCGATTGACTGGAACGATCGCCTCTATGCGCCGGCTCCCTGCGGCAAGCAGGTCGAGTTCAAGGCGGTACCGTACTACGCCTGGGACAATCGAGAGCCGGGTGAAATGGTGGTCTGGCTGCCCGAGGCAATGGGGCTGGCGGAACGGCCGCCGATTCCCACCAAGGCGACTCGCGCCAAGGTGTCGGTGTCGCACTGCAACTCGAAAGATTCGGTACATGCCGTGAACGACGAGATCATTCCGGCCGGTTCGAACGATCAGGCCATCCCGAGGTTGACGTGGTGGGACCACAAGGGAACGACCGAGTGGGTTGAGTATGCCTTTGCCGAGCCGACCGAGGTATCGAGCTGTGAGGTCTACTGGTTCGATGACAGTTCCACGGGGGGAGGCTGCGGCCTACCGAGGAGTTGGCGGATTCTCTGGAAGAAAGGAGAGGGCTGGGAACCGGTCGCCAAGCCGTCGGAATATGGGACACAGGCGAACGCCTGGAACCGTGTGACGTTCGAGTCGGTGACCACAAGGGGGCTTCGGCTCGAGGTGATCCTTCGGCCGGACCGGTCCGGAGGAATCCTAGAATGGCGCGTTCCCTGACGGCTTGTTCAATCGCACCAAGGCACAGGCAAGTGTCCGCCGCGATCACCTGTCGAATGCCCGCGGGCTTGCCCCACACCAGGTAGGTCTCAGAAAAATCTGAGCTGGTCGACGTGGCGGCTCCCCATGGTGCCACGGACGTATCTTTCCGCTAACCTCATGGCATCATAACCGTTAGGTCTCCTTTTCCGTCATTAGGGCCACATTAGTCCACAAAGGGCCACTTTTATGTATGTCCGGACCGTTTTTGAATTCGGGAGGTTGGCGGGTAGAATTGCATTGGGGTTTGTTTTCTTCACGACGACCGAATCGCATCCACGTGGGCTCGGAGGAGTCGAATAATGCGCCGGGGTGAGTACCGCCGTTTCGCCGCAACTTCAAATCCTTTTGCGTTTTCTCTTGCGTTGACGCTGCTTCTGGTTGTTCAGACGACCTTAGGTTTGAACTATGACATTGTGGACCTTGGTACGCTGGGGGGCACGGAAAGCCGTGCCAACGGAATTAACAGCATTGGCCAAGTCGTGGGTCGGTCCAATGTGTCGGGGGGGGGCCATCACGCGTGCTTGTCGACGGGTGGGGCGATGACGGACCTTGGGACGCTGGGTGGTGTTTACAGTGAGGCGTTCAGTA